>NZ_JBEDUL010000183.1:0-30234 GCF_040414665.1 Intrasporangium sp. | reverse complement strand
AAGGGCGTCCCGTCACCGGTGCTCGCCACGCAGGTCTCCGGAGTGCTCATCCTGCTCGGCGGGATCTCGGTGCTGCTCGGCCTCTGGGGCGACCTCGGCTCGCTGTTCCTCGTCATCTTCCTGCTGCCCACCGCCCTGCTCATGCACTCGTTCTGGAAGGAGTCCGAGCCGATGGCCAAGCAGATGGAGATGGTCCAGTTCAACAAGGACGTGGCGCTCGCGGGCGGCGCACTGGTTCTCTTCTGGGCCTTCTTGCAGGACCCCGGCCTGACCATCACTCAGTCCCTCTTCTGACGCGCCCCCGCTCGGTCGAGTGGACACTTCGCGCCGCGTCAGGTCGTATGCCACTGAGCTCGCTCCCCCGCCCACCTGACCTTGCATGGGTGGCAAGCGCCGGAGGCCTCTATAGCGAGTAGAAGTCACTGCGGCAACCCCGTGGGTCCCTGACTGACCGCTACTCCGAGTGGGACATCCACCCGCCAGTCGACGATGAATTCCGCGCGCCGGGTGTGGGTCGGAGGACTGGCTGGCACAGAGCTCGGGCGCAGAGTGCCCACTCGACCGAGGATTATTGCTGGGGGGCGAGGCGGCGCTCGAAGAGGTCGCGGACGGCCGCGTTGTCGCGAACGAGGTCAAGGGCCAGCTCGGCGTGTCCGGGCACGTAGCCGTTGCCGATGAGCATGCGGACGTCCGCGGCCAGGCCCTCGGCGCCCAGCGCGGCCGCGGCGAAGTTGGTCGCCATGCTGAAGAAGATGATCGTGCCGCCCTGCGCGGTGGCCAGGATCGCGGGCTGCTCGCACCCCGGGACGTCGACGCACACGACGGTCACGTCGGCCGGTCCACCGGCGGCCTCGACGGCCTGGGCCAGTCCGAGCGGAGACCGCGCGTCGGCCACGACGACCGCCTCGGCCAGCCCGGTCCGCTCGAGCAGTTCCTGCTCCTGCTGGTTCGGCACCACGGCGATGAGGTGCCCGGCACCGGCGCGACGGGCCGCCGCGAGCGACAGGGAGCCCGACTTCCCGGCCCCGCCGAGAACGGCGACCGTGAGCGGCCGGGACTCAGCGGCATACGACTGCGTGTACTCCCCCACCACGCGCTCGACGAGGGCCGGCGCTCCGCACACGTCCATCACCATGAGGGCGAGCCGCGGGTCGAGGTCGTCGGGAAGGCGCGCCGCGATGGTGCGGCCGAAGAGGATGGCATGGCCCTCGGCCGGGACCTGCTCCGAGCGCCCGTCCCAGCGGGCGAGGCCGTCGGTGACGGCGAGCGGCGTGAGCGAGAGGGACACGAGCGTGGCGACCCGATCCCCGACCCGCAGCCCGGTTCGGCTCTCCGGCCCGACCTGCGCCACCGTGCCGATGAGCATGCCACCGGAGCCGGTGACCGGGTTCTGCATCTTCCCGCGGTCGGCGATGATGCCGAGCACCTCCGACCGGATCGCATCGCCGTCGAGGCGGCCCTCCGTCGTGTGCTTCTCGGCGAGCTGGCGGTACGACGCCGCGTCGAGGTTGAGGGTGTCCACGTCGATCCGGACCTCGTCGGACCACAGCTCGGGTCGTGCGTCGAGGCGTCGCGCCGCCTGCGGGAGCGTGATCTCGTCCCCACTCGGGTCGAGCACCCGATGCAGACCGACGGGCGAGGACAGCAGGTCACGATTCACGGTCGATCCTTCGGGCTGAAGCGGCTTGAACGGGAGATCCTCCGGAAGCATAGAAGATTCGATGACGAAATTTCGGTATCGTGAGGCCATGACCAAAGTTGAGCAGCCCTACGCGTACCACCGTCGCGAACTCGTGGAGCCCGACTGGACGCGCTTTCCCGGCTGGCGGGACGTGACCCAGGACGACTGGGACAGCGCCCAGTGGCAGCGGGTCGCGTGCGTGCGCAACGTCAAGCAGCTGCGGGCGCTCATGGGCGACCTGCTCGACGACCGGTTCTACGCCGACCTCGAGCGGGACCAGGCCGAGCGCGCCACGATGTCGATGCTCGTGCCGCCGCAGATGCTCAACACCATGGTCCCAGGCACCGACTCGCCGATGCCGGCGGCGGGCCACGACTTCACGGAGGCGTTCTACGCGGACCCGATCCGGCGCTACATGCTGCCGGTCTTCTCAGATCGTCGCACCGACTGGCCGTCGCACCCGCACGCCTCGCGAGACTCGCTGCACGAGCACGACATGTGGGTCGCGGAGGGCCTGACGCACCGCTATCCCACCAAGGTCCTCGCCGAGCTGCTGCCGACCTGCCCGCAGTACTGCGGCCACTGCACCCGCATGGACCTCGTCGGCAACTCGACGCCGCAGGTGAACAAGCTGAAGTTCGACCTCAAGCCGGTCGACCGCTACGACGCGATGCTGACCTACCTGCGCGACACCCCGGCGGTGCGGGACGTTGTCGTCTCGGGTGGCGACGTCGCGAACATGCCGTGGAAGAACCTCGAGTCGTTCCTCGACCGGCTCCTCGAGATCGAGAACATCCGCGACATCCGCCTGGCGACGAAGGCGCTCATGGGCCTGCCCCAGCACTGGTTCGCCGAGGACGTCGTCGAGGGTGTCGCCCGGGTTGCCACGAAGGCCCGCTCTCGTGGGGTCTCGCTCGCGATCCACACCCATGTCAACAACGCCCAGTCGATCACGCCCTCGGTGGCCCGTGCGTCGAAGGCGATGCTCGAGGCCGGGGTCCGCGACGTGCGCAACCAGGGCGTTCTCATGCGCGGGGTCAACGACACCACCGAGCAGCTGCTCGACCTGTGCTTCGCCCTGACGGACGGCGCGATGATCACGCCCTACTACTTCTACATGTGCGACATGATCCCGTTCTCGGAGCACTGGAGGCTGTCGCTCGCGGAGGCGCAACACCTCCAGCACTCGATCCTGGGCTACCTGCCCGGCTTCGCGACGCCGCGGATCGTGTGCGACGTGCCGTTCGTCGGCAAGCGCTGGGTCCACCAGCAGGACGAGTATGACACGGAGCGCGGAATCTCCTACTGGCGCAAGAACTATCGGACGTCCATCGAGGGAGCCGACACCGCTGCCCTCTCCCGCGAGTACGTCTACTACGACCCGATCTACACGCTCCCGGAGTCGGGGCAGCAGTGGTGGCGTGACGCGGTGGACCATGAGACGGTCATCGCCGCCGCGGGCGAGCGAGCTGCCGCCAGCCGTGCGGCAGCCGAGTCCCAGCTCGTCTGACCTGCCCGCGGTCGGACGGTTCAGGTGTCAGGCAAGGTCGGCGCGCCCGCGCGCCTCACCCCTAGACTGCGCTCGTGACCGCCAAGCCACCGCCGTCCCGCACCCGGATGCCGCGCGCGGAGCGGGAGGCGCAGATGCTCGAGGCGGCGGAGCGGGTCTTCGGCTCACGCGGTTTCCAGGCGACGACGATGGAGGAGATCGCCGATCAGGTCGGGGTGACCAAGCCGCTCATCTATGACTACTTCGGCTCGAAGGAGGGGCTGCTCGCCGCCACCATCGAGCGCGCCCGACACCAGCTCCTCGCCGCCGTCATCACGGCGTGGGAGTCGAACCCCGACGTGACGCCACGCCTTCGGGTACGCGAGGTCATCACCGCGTTCTTCGAGTTCATCGACGACCACGACCGGGGCTTCGCGCTGCTGCGCACCGAGGGCGCCCTCATCGGCGAGGCGGCCGCGTCAGTGGAGCGCATCAGGCAGCAGACCGCAAAGGCGCTGGCCGAGGGAATCACGATGCTGCCGGGCTTCGCCGAGCTCCCGTCTCGGCGCCTCGTGCCACTCGTCGAGGTCATCATCGGGGGCATCGAGCGGCTCGCGGTCTACCGCAGCGAAAGCCCCGGTATGACGGCGCAGGAGGCGGCCGAGCTCGTCGTCACGACGACCTGGGACGGTTTGGCGTCGCTCGAAAAGGCCTGAGCGCGTGGCTCGTTCAGCGAGGAAGGGCGGCTCCCGGTCAGGTCCAACCACCCCGGCAACGCTGGCCCTCGATGCGCTGGGCATCAGGTACACCGGGCACACCTACGAGCACGACTCCGCAGCGACCGGCTACGGGCAGGAGGCCGCTCGTGAGCTCGACGTTGCTGCGGACCGCATCTTCAAGACCCTGCTCGTCGACACGGGCGACAACCTGGGTGTGGCGATCGTCCCGGTGGCGGGTCAGCTGGACCTCAAGGCGACGGCGGCGGCTCTTGGGGTCAAGGCGGTTGGCATGGCGGACCCAGCCGACGCCGCCCGCAGCACCGGGTACGTCCTGGGTGGCATCTCCCCCATCGGCCAGCGCCGTCGGCTGCCCACCGTCGTCGACGAATCGGCTTGCTCGCATGACACCGTCTACGTCTCGGGCGGTCGCCGAGGGTTCCAGGTCGAGCTGACCCCTGACGACCTGTTGCGCGCCATCCGTGGCTCGTATGCGCCCATCGGCCGCCCCTGAACTTGCCCTCCCTCCCCCGCAACACGCCCGTCTCCTCGAAACTCACCCCTGTTGCAACAGGGTCAGTTTCGAGGAGCCGGGCGTGTTGCGGGGTGAGGGTCGGGGTCGCGCGGAGGGTCAGTCCTCCGGCGGATGCTCCGCAGCGGTGCGGCGACCCTCCCACGGCGTCGACAGGACGACGGTGGTCCGTGTGGAGACGCTCGCCCTGGTCCGGATCCGGGCGAGCAGGTCCTCCAGCGCGCCGGGCGTCGAGGTGCGGACCTTGAGGATGTAGTTCTCGACGCCGGCGACCGAGTAGCAGTCCTCGATCTCGTCGATGTCCCTGAGCCGCTCCGGAACGTCGTCGGGGGCGCTGGGGTCGAACGGAGTGACGGAGATGAGTGCCGTGAGTGGCAGCGACAGGGCCTCTGGCGACACGGTTGCGGAGTAGCCGGTGATGACCCCACGTTCCTCGAGGCGCCGGACCCGCTGGTGCACCGCTGACGTGGACAGGCCGGTCGCCCGGCCCAGGTCCGTGAAGCTCATGCGCCCGTCGGCCAGGAGCAACCCGACGAGCCGACGGTCGAGGTCTTCCATGTGCGAAAGGCTAGTCGAGACCATCGCCCCCTCGACGCGCGTTACAGATCGGGATCATCGTCCGCGCGGGATGGCACCATGGCCCGCATGACCGATACGACCGGACGCCTTCTCCTGCTCGACACGGCCTCGCTCTACTTTCGAGCCTTCTTCGGCGTCCCCGAGGTCATCGGCCCGAGCGGCGTCCCGACCAACGCCGTCCGCGGCCTGATCGACATGATCGCCACGCTCGTCGAGCGCTCGCGCCCGTCGCACCTGGCGGCCTGCTGGGACAACGACTGGAGGCCCGCCTTCCGCGTCGAGGCGATCCCGACGTACAAGACCCACCGCGTCGCGGGCACCGTCGATGGCGTCGTCGAGGAGCAGGTTCCCGACGCGTTGGCCGTGCAGGTGCCGATCATCGTCGACGTGCTCACGGCCCTCGGCGTCGCCCGGGTCGGCGTCGACGGCCACGAGGCCGACGACGTCATCGGCACCCTCGTCACCCTGTACCGGGGCCGGCTGCCGATCGACATCGTCACCGGGGACCGCGACCTGTTCCAGCTCGTGGACGACGGCAACGGCATCCGGGTCCTCTACACGGCGCGCGGCGGCGTGCGCAACCCGGACGTCGTCGACGAGGCGTTCCTCCTCGACAAGTACGGCATCCCGAGCGGGGCGGCCTACGCGGACATGGCCGTCCTTCGCGGCGACTCGAGCGACGGGTTGCCCGGGGTCGCGGGAATCGGGGAGAAGACAGCGGCCAAGCTCATCACGACCTACGGGTCGCTCGAGGCGCTGCGGGCGGCGATCGACGCGGGCGACCCCGCGATCAAGGGTGCCCAGCGGGCACGGCTCGAGGCAGGGGCCGACTACCTCGATGCCGCGCCGAGGGTCGTCGAGGTCGTCCGGGACGCACCCGTCGGCGAGGTCGACCTCAGCGCACCGACCCGGGTGGCCGATCCCGCACTGATGTCCCGTCTCGCCGTCGAGCACGGCCTGACGAATCCCTTCGACCGCGTCGTCAGTGCCCTCGGTCTGGGCTGAGCCACCCACAGACGGTGCCGTATGCCGCTGAGCCGGCTCAGCGGCATACGGCACCGTCTCGGGTGGCTCAGTCCAGCCGGTCGGCCGCGACGACCCCGCGGAGGACGGCGGCGCTCGCCTTCCTGGCGACTCGCTGGAGGTCCCGGTCGCCGGCGTCGGTCAGCTGACCCAGCAGGTCGATGACCTGCTTGCACCGTCGCACGAAGTCGCCCGCAGCGAGCTCGGTGCCCCGCAGCACCTCGTCAAGGGGTCGGCCGCTCGCCCAGCGATGGACGGCCCAGGCGATCCCCGGATCCGGCGCGCCGGTGGTCGGCAGGGCCAGCGCCCCCTCGGCGTCCTCGAGATCCGACCAGATGGCGACCATGCGGTCGTGCGCCTCGCGAACGTCCTCGGTGGGCCACCGTGGCGCCAGGCCGGCGTCCTCGCGCCGCGGCTCGTGGATGAGTGTGGACACGACGGCGGCGAGCGAGGGCGGGTCGAGCGCGCGCCAGACGTCCTCGCGGAGGCACTCGGCGGCGAGCAGGTCCTTCTCGGTATAGAGCTGGCGCAACCGCTCTCCGTGCTCGGTGACGCGCTCCCCGCCGTCAGCGAGGTATCCCAGGTCGACGAGCAGGTCGCAGATCCGGTCGAACGTCTTCGCGACGGAGTTGGTGCGGCCCTCGATCTTGCGCTGCAGCCCCTCCGTCTCGCGATGCAGCCGCCACCACCGCTCGGCCCAGCGCGCGTGGTCCTCGCGGTCGGGGCACTGGTGGCACGGGTGTGCGCGCAGGCGACGACGCAGCTCGTCGATGCGCTCGTCGGCGGCGTCCTCGTCCACGACTCGGCGACGACGCGGCGGGTCGTACGGCACCGTCGTGCGCAGGGTGGCCGCCAGGTCGCGGCGAGCCTTCGGGTTCTTGGCGTTGAAGTGCTTGGGGACCCGCATGGTGCCGAGTGGCTCGACCGGCGACGGGACATCGTGCAGGGTCAGCCGCCGGAGGTGGTGGTCCTCGGTCACGACGGCCGGCGACGGTGCATCTCCCCGGCCGCCACCGCGGTTGGGCAGGACCACGACGGCCAGGCCGCTGTGACGGCCGCTCGGGATGCGGATGATGTCGCCGATCTTGAGGTTCTCGAGCGACACCGCGGCGGCGGCGCGCAGCGAGGCGGAGCGGGCCTTCGCGCCCTCCTTCTCGATCGTGCGGATCTCGTTGCGCATGGCGGCGTACTCCGAGAAGTCGCCCAGGTGGCAGGTCATCGCCTCCGCGTAGCCGGTGAGGGCCTCTTCGTTACGTCGCACGGTCCGGACCAGGCCGACGACCGCGCGGTCGGCCTGGAACTGCGCGAAGGAAGTCTCGAGGATCTCCCGCGCGCTCCCCCGGCCGAACTGGCGCACCAGGTTGACCGCCATGTTGTAGGTGGGTCGGAAGCTGGAACGGAGGGGATAGGTCCGGGTCGAGGCGAGGCCGGCCACACTCTCGGGGTCGAGCCCCCGGTTCCAGATGACGACGGCGTGCCCCTCGATGTCGATGCCGCGGCGACCGGCCCGCCCGGTCAGCTGGGTGTACTCGGCTGGGGTGACATCGACGTGGCTCTCGCCGTTGAACTTGACCAGCTTCTCGAGCACGACGGTGCGGGCCGGCATGTTGATCCCGAGGGCCAGGGTCTCGGTCGCGAAGACGGCGCGCACGCGACCCTGGGTGAACAGCTCCTCGACGATCTCGCGGAAGGTCGGCAGCATGCCGGCGTGGTGAGCGGCGAAGCCTCTCGAGATGCCCTCGACGAAGTCCCAGTAGCCGAGGACCGCGAGGTCCTCCTCGGCGATGCCCTGGACCCGCTCCTCGACGAACCGCCGGTTGGCGGTCCCCTCCGCGTCGGTGACGAGGCGCATCCCGGTGGCGAGCAGCTGACCGACCGCCGCCTCGCACCCGGCCCGGCTGAAGATGAACGTGATGGCCGGCAGCAGGCCCTCCCGGTCGAGGCGGTCGATGACCTCTGCTCGGGTCGCGCCACCGCCGGGGCGCCCGCCGCGGGCGAAGCCGCGACCCGGGTCGCCCGTGCCCGGCCCGCGCGACTCACCACGACGGCCCCGGCCGCTCCAGTCGTCGGCGCGGCCGTTTCCCCTCCCGTTTCCCCTGCCGTTCCGGCGACCTCGCGATCGGCCGCGTCCGTCGCCCGCCCAGTGGGAGTCCCACGCACCTCGGCCATCGGCGCCGCGAATGGCGTGCAGCAGGTCCGGGTTGACGCTCAGTTCCGGTGCGGAAGCGGGACCCCCGCGCCGCGAGACCGTCTCTTCGACAAAGAGGTCGAAGAGCGACTGGCCGACCATCAGGTGCTGCCACAGCGGCACGGGGCGGTGCTCCGAGACGATGACCGCCGTGTCGCCGCGCACCTCCTCGAGCCACGCGCCGAACTCCTCGGCGTTGGACACCGTGGCTGACAACGAGACGACGCTGACATCGGGGGGCAGGTGGATGATGACCTCCTCCCACACAGCTCCGCGGAACCGGTCTGCGAGGTAGTGGACCTCGTCCATGACGACCCAGCCGAGCCCGTTGAGGGTGCTCGAGCCGGCATACATCATGTTCCGGAGGACCTCGGTCGTCATGACGACGACGGGTGCTTCCCCGTTGATCGACGCATCACCGGTGAGCAGGCCCACGCGCCCGACCCCGTGACGCCGCACGAGGTCGGCGTACTTCTGGTTCGACAGCGCCTTGATTGGGGTGGTGTAGAAGGCCTTCCGCCCGGCCTTGAGGGCGAGGTTCACAGCGAACTCCCCGACCACGGTCTTGCCGGCGCCGGTGGGGGCAGCGACGAGGACCCCGCGCCCGTCCTCGACAGCCCGGCACGCCTGGACCTGGAAGTCATCCATCGGGAAGTCGAGCTGTGCAGCGAACTCCCGCAACGCTGGACCGCTCGCGTTCTCCGCAGCTGGCGACGTCATCGCTGATCTTCCTTCTCCGGAGCGAGCACCCGCAGGGCCTGCGGAACGATGTCGATGTCGAGGGGCAGGCCCGTGAACGGCTCGCCGTCAGCCTGTGACGGGATGTCCCGCGCCTCGAGCCGCACCCGCGTCGCACGCTGAATCTCGACGGCCTGGTGGGTGACATGTGCCCCTCGGTAGACCTTGGGAAACACGCGGAGGAACCCGGGCACCGAGATCGCCCTGACGACGAGGACGTCGAAGAGGCCATCCGCAGGGTCCGCGTCCGGGCAGACTTGCATGCCGCCGCCGAAGGAGGGGGTGTTGGCCACCGCGACGAGCATCGCACTGGTCTCGATGCGTCGGCCGTCGAGCTCGACGACGTAGGGAATCGGCTTGAAGAGCGGCAGTTCGCGAAGCACCGCGAGGTTGTAGCGCATCTGGCCCTTGGGCCAGCGCATCCGCGCCGCCCGCGCGTTGACGATGGCGTCGAAACCGGCTCCCAGGACGCCGGCGAACCACTTCGTCTCGCCGCTGGGTCCGGTCACGCGCCCCAGGTCGATGGTGCGGACCGTGCCCTGGGTGATGACGTCCACAGCGCGCGCCGCGTCGCGGATGGGCAGGCGCAGGTTGCGGGCGAAGTCATTGCCCGTGCCCGCGGCGACGACTCCGATCGGCGTGGTGGAACCGGCAACGAGGTTGACCGCGAGGTGGACCAGGCCGTCCCCTCCGACGACGACGACCGCGTCGACACCTCGGCGGACCTCATCCTCGGCCCGGTCCCTGGCCTCGGCCCACGTCCGTCCGGAGACGTCGACGACGTCCCGCCCGCGGCTGAGGAGGAGGCGCCGGGTCGCCTCACCGAGCGCCCGTCCGGCTCCCTTGCCGGCAGTGGGGTTGACGATGAGGGCGACGCGGTCGGACACACCCGAACGCTACAGGGCCGACGCCTGGTCGTCGGGAAGGTCCAGCCAGCCGGGCAGGTTCTCCTTCTTCTTGCGGTCGAACATGAAGGCGACGCCGACGGACGCGAAGTAGAGCACGATCATCGGCGAGGCCATGAAGAGCATGGTGAACGCGTCGGGGGTCGGCGTCATGATCGCCGCGAAGACGAAGATCACCATGACGGCCGGCCGCCACGCCTTGAGCATGGCCCGTCCCGAGAGAAGGCCGATGATGTTGAAGCAGACGAGGAACACCGGAAGCAGGAAGGCGCACCCGAAGGCGACGATGAACTTGAGGACGAACGACAGGTAGAGGGACGCGTCCTGGATGTTGAAGGCACCGACCGGGGTGAAGTCGAGCAGGACCGCGACCGCCTTGGGCACCATGAGA
This sequence comes from Intrasporangium sp., assembly GCF_040414665.1. Classification (GTDB taxonomy): domain Bacteria; phylum Actinomycetota; class Actinomycetes; order Actinomycetales; family Dermatophilaceae; genus Intrasporangium. Next base: position 19,992 of record NZ_JBEDUL010000183.1, on the reverse strand, counting down.
AGGGCTGCGACGCAACCGGCGACGAAGAGCGGCACGGCCGCCACGACGAACAGGCGCGTGACCCGCTTCTCCTTCTTGGTCAGACCCGGGACGACGAAGCCCCAGATCTGCATGAGCCAGACAGGTGAGGCGAGGATGAGGCCGACGAAGAGCGCGACGGTGAGCTTGATGGCGAACGCATCGGTCATCGTCCCGAAGTTGATGTTGACCAGACCGGTGTCACCGCGCTGGGCGGCAACGTCCTTGAGCGGCTGGATGAGCCGGTTGATGATCGGGTCGTAGTAGATCCAGCCGACGACCGCACCAGCGAGGATGGCGAGCCCGGCCACGACGACGCGATTGCGGAGCTCGCGGAAGTGGTCGGCGAGGGACATCCGTCCCTCGGGATTGCGTTTGCGCAACAACGACGGCATTGGTGGCTGGAGCTTCGGTCGGCAGGTAGGGGTCTCAGAAAGGAGCGGTCAGCGGGAACACTCAGAGCGAGGGGTCGCTGCGGAACCGGTCGGCCTCCGCACGTGCCTGAGCAGCGCGGGTCTCGGCCTCCTTGGCCCGAGCTTCCGCAGCTCTGGCCTCGGCCTCCGCATCGGCGACGCGGCGCTGGGCATCGTTCTCGACGACGTCGCCGGCAACGGTCGACTGCGAAGCCTCGCTCGGGGACTTGCCGTCCTTCTTCATCTCGTCGACCTCGGACTTGAAGACCCGGGCCGACCGACCCAGGCTGCGCGCCATGTCGGGAAGCCTCTTCCACCCGAAGAGGGCGATGATGATGATGGCGATGATGATGAGCTCGGGGGCACCCAGACCTGCCATGTGTCGTCTCCTCAGACGTCAGGGACCCGCATTCACAGGGGGCCGTTCGCTGGCAGCATCGATGCTGCAGAGGCCAGCATACGTGGGCGACGTGAACATTGCGGCCGCCCGCTGGTCCTCCACTCTACCTCGCGCCAGATCAGCGTCCGCGTCATCCCGTCTCGCCGTAGGCGGCGAGCGCGGCTCGCGCCTCGTCGGCCACCGCGCTGGCCAGCCCAGACGGCGAGGCGACCCGGACGTCACCGGCCAGCCGCAGCACGAGGCGACGGACGAGGGCAGGGTCGGCCACCTTGAGGGTGACCCGCACCGATCCGTCGGCGTTCCGGACGACTCCCTCGTTGGGGTAGTAGTCGGCGATCCAGGCCGCCTGCGGGGCGGCCTCGAGGACCACGGTGAGGTCGCTCTCGCTGGGGACGAAGAGCTCGTCGTCGAGGTCGCGGGGGGTTGCCTCCGGAGGCGGCGTGCCGTCCTCGTCGAGCACGCTCGCGGCCTCGATCCGGTCGACCCGGAAGAACCGCACGCCGTTGGCCCGATGGCACCAGCCCTCGAGGTACCACTGCCCGTCGAGGTTGACGATGCGCATGATGTCGACGTCCCGCTCGGTCGTCTCGTCCCGCGTCGCCACGTAGTACGTCAGGTGCACGCGCCGTCGGGCCGCGAGAGCCCCTTTGAGCTCGGTCATGACCGAGTGCTGGCTGCCGTCGTCGAGGTCGAGGGCGATCTGCCCTCCACCCGGGTCGGCAGCCGTCGTGGCCTTGCGCAGCTTCTCCAGGGTCCGCTCGACGACCTCGGAGTGGACGAGCGTCGATCCCAGCGCCTGGAGGCCGGCCGTGAGCGTCACCGCCTCGTCGCGGGTGAGTCGCATGGGCGTGGCGATGTCGTCGGCGTTGGACACGTAGATGTGGCCGTCGTCCCACTGGGCATCGATGAGCTCGGCGTGCGTGTAGCCGGGCGTGCCGCACACGAAGAGCAGCTCGAGGTCGGACTCGATCTGCGCCGGCGCCACCCCGAACTCCGTGGCGGCCTCGTCGATGCTCACGCCTTGGTGGCGCAGCAGCCAGGGAACGAGGTCCAGGAGTCGGCCGAGCCGCTGTGTCGCCGTCTCGGCGGCTGACCGCGCCGGGGCCCGGGTGGCGGTCGGTGCAGACGCCCGTTGGTCAGCCACGCGCTTGTCACTCATCGGCAGGGCCTTCCTGACGTGCTCCCCCGGCGCCGGTGGCATGGGTCTCGATGGTGCGCAGCAGGGCCGCGCGGACGCCGTCGACGAGCTCGGGAGGCGAGACGGCGATCGCGTGGCTCCCCAGCGCGGCGATGTCCCGCTCCGTGCGCCCACGCTCGTAGGGCACCTCGATCTCGGCCCACCGGTGGTCGAGGTCCTGCGTCCTGGTCGCCCCCCGGCGCAGGACGTGACCGCGGCCATGGCGCACCCGGATGATGGCGGATCCCTGCGGCTCCGGCACCTGTGCGGCGAGGGACACCTCGGGCACGTGGTCTGCCGGGATCGCGTAAGACCCGGCTCGCCCCTTCTTGCGGACCGGGCCCACGACCCGGCCGAGTCGGAAGGCGCGCTCCGCGCCCCGGTCGACGTCGTGGCCCGTGAGGTACCACCGGCCGTGCCAGTGCTTCAGAGCCCACGGCCGGACATGCCGAGTGCTGACCGAGCCGTCGTTCTTCCGGTAGTCGAAGGTGATCGGCTGACGAGCCGAGAGGGCGGCACGGACCGGTTCGAAGGCGGACTCGGTCGTCCGGATCCGCGGCTCGACGCCCGCTGCCAGGGACTCGTCGATCTCCACGCCCGCGAGGCGCAGCTTGCGCAGGCCGGCGGTGGCCGTGCCGGAGATGCTGGCCGTGGACCACGCGCGCGCTGCCAGCGCCAGGGCCGCCACCTCGTCGGGCTCGAAGCTGATCTCGGGCAGGGACGCCTCGCTGGGGTCGATGCGGTAGCCCACCTCGTCGTCGAAGAGGACGTCGACGACGGTGGTCGTGATGGGGATGCCCATCTCTCGCAGCTCGTCCTTGTCACGCTCGAACATCCGGTCGAACGCCTCGACGGAGGGTGCCTCGGCGTAGGCCGGCAGGGACCTGCGCAGCTGGTCCTTGGGGATCGGCCGACGCGTCGACTTGAGGGCGAGGATCAGGTTGAGCAGCCGCTCGGTCTTCTCCGCCGACGCGGATGATGCACTCATGGCCGCCTTCCTCCGATCCGGTTCGCCCCGCGCGGGCGCAGTCCGACGCTACCCGACTCCCAGCTCTGTCGAGTGAGCGTTCGCTGGTCCCTTTTGTGAGCAGGGCACAGGGGTCGTCGGTAGGGTCGCCTCCATGATCCAGTGGCGCTCGGCAGTCATCGAAGAGGTGCGTTCGCGATGGGCCGGGGCCGTGGAGTATGCCGCTCGGCTGGCTTCCGGGGACGCCGTCCGTGCGCTGGGCTACCCCGACATCGTCGGGGACCTCCCGCCCGGTGCGCGCGTGCTGCTCAACACGACCGCGCTCGAGCGCGGCCTGGGGACAGGTGGGGTCGCCATCATCGTTGCGGCTCCGGACCACCTGCCCGAGCCAGTGAACGTCCGGGAGCTGGACGGCCATCTCGTCAAGGCCCGCTACACCCCGGGGCAGACCATGGTGCTCGGGGTCGACGAGCAGGGCAGTCCCAACCACGAGCGACTCCGTGATGCCGACGACCTCGGGGGGATGCCCGTCGTCGTCGCCGACCTCCACTCGGCCCTGCCGGCCATCATCGCTGGGGTGCGGGAGTCGGCTCCGGATGCCCGGGTGGCCTACGTCATGACGGATGGCGGGGCTCTCCCGGCCGACTTCTCACGCACGGTGGCCGGGCTACGGGAGGCCGGGTGGCTCGCGGCCTGCATCACCGTGGGCCAGGCCTACGGTGGCGACCTCGAGGCCGTCAACGTGCACACCGGGCTGCTGGCCGCGCACCTCGTCGTCGACGCCGACGTCGCAGTGGTCGCCCAGGGGCCGGGCAATCTCGGCACCGGAACGCGATGGGGCTTCTCGGGCACCTCGGCCGGTGAGGCCGTGAACGCGGCCGGCGTCCTCGGTGGCCGACCCATCGCCTCGCTGAGGGTCTCAGAGGCGGACCAGCGGCCGAGGCACCGTGGCCTGTCGCACCACAGCGCGACCGCCTACGGGCGTGTCGCGCTCGTGCCCGCCGACGTCCCCGTCCCGGATCTCATGGAGGATCTGGCCGGCTACGTCCACAGCCAGGCACAGGCCCTGTGCGACTCGACCGGGGGGCGGCTCACCCTCGTCGAGGTGGGATGCAAGGGTCTGGACGACGCCCTCCGAGCCACGCCGGTGCCGCTGTCGACGATGGGACGCGGGTTCGACGACGACCGCCTCTCCTTCTTGGCGTCGGCCGTTGCCGGTCGCCATGCCGCAGCCCTGCTCGCCTCCTGAGTCGGTGCGTGAGGCGGCGCCTGCGTCAGCGCACCTCGTCGAGGTCCACCACGAAGATGAGCGTCTCCCCCGGAGCGATGGCCGAGCCCGCTCCGCGGTCGCCATAGGCCAGATGCGCTGGAATGGTCAGCTTGCGGCGGCCGCCGACCTTCATGCCCTGGATGCCCTTGTCCCAGCCGGGGATGACCATGCCGACACCGAGCCGGAAGTCGAGCGGCGCACCACGGTTCCACGACGAGTCGAACTCCTCGCCCGTCGAATGCGCGACCCCGACGTAGTGGGCGCTCACGGTGTCACCGGCCTTGGCCTCACGACCGTCGCCCTCGATGAGGTCCTCGATGACCAGGTCGGCGGGCGTGTCACCCTCGGGGAAGTCGATCTCCGGCTTGGTGCGGTCTGGGTCGAGTGCCATGGGGATTCCCTTCGTCGAAGCGTGCCGGACGGCACGGCCTCCAGTCTTGCAGCAGCAGTTCGCTGCGGCGGGCGGCGCCGAAGCGGTCTCTCAGTACGCGTCCAGGATGTCCACGACGAAGACGAGCGTGTCCGTGCCGCTGATGCCACCCTGCGGGTTGCCCTGCTCGCCATAGCCGTCCTTGGGCGGAATGACGAGGAGCACCCGGCTACCGACCTTCTTGCCGACGAGCGTGCTGTCCCAACCGGGAATGACCGCGCCGGCACCGATCGGGAAGTCTGCAGCCGCGCCGCGCTGCCACGACGAGTCGAAGACCTTGCCGTCCTTCCACAGGACGCCCTGGTAGTGGGCGGCGATGAACTGGTTCGCCTTGACGACCGGGCCGTCACCCTCGATGAGGGTGGCCTGCTTGGTCTCGGTCGGGGGGTTTCCCTTGGCGATGGTCACCTTCGGCGCCTTGGCGTTGCCCTCGGGGAACTCGACCGTCGGGAAGCCCGCCGGGCTCGGCTTGCCCTCGCCCTCGAGCGAGCTGAGTCCCTGATGCACCTCGGCCACATCCGCGATGACGACGATGGTGTCGGTCGGTGCGACACCGAGCTGCGCGTTGCCGCTGTCGCCGAAGCCCTTCGCGGGCGGGATGGTGAAGGCGACTCGTCCGCCCTGCTTGGCGCCGATGAGGCCCTCGGTGAAGCCGGCGATGACGTCGGTGCGACCGAGCCGGTAGCCCTCCTCGCCACGACCCTTCGCATAACCGTCATCGAGCAGCTTGCCCGACGTGCCGTTGTAGATCTGGGTCTTGATCCGGACCGTGTGCTCCTTCGTCGCTGCAGGACCGGTGCCGGGGACCAGGACCTTGCGCTGGACCGAGGCCGTCGAGATCGGCAGCGAGCCGAGGTCGACCTTGGGCGCGGTCTTCAGGTCGACCGGACCGGAAGCAGTGAGGCTGGCCAGCGCCTTGACGTCGTCGGCCGGCGCGGGTGCAGGGGCCGACGTCGCCGTGGATCCTCCGCTGGCACTCGTGCCCGTGGGCGCGGGTCCGCTGGGCCCTGCCTGACCACAGGCAGACAGGACGGACAGGCCGAGGACGGCGACGGCGGCCGTCGCGACTGATCGAATTCGCACAGGAACGCTTCCGGGTCGTGGAGAGGGGGACACAGGTCGCCCGCCGGAGGGCGGGCCCGGCCACTGTAACCCCAGATCTTGTGACGGCCGTCCCCGAAGGGGCGCCGGCCCCCGACGGGTCAGAGTGAGCGAGGCACAGACGGAGACCGGGAGATCGTGTCCATGAGGCGCTCGACCCGCTCGTCGACGGCCCGGAACGGGTCCTTGCAGAGCACGGTGCGCTGGGCCTGGTCGTTGAGCTTGAGGTGCACCCAGTCAACGGTGAAGTCGCGGCCGTGCGCCTGTGCCGCCCGGATGAAGTCGCCCCGGAGCTTCGCCCTGGTCGTCTGGGGCGGACGGACCTTGGCCCGGAAGACCTCGATGTCCGAGGCGACACGGGCCGCGTGGCCACGCTTCTGGAGCAGGTAGAACAGGCCGCGGGCCCGGTTGATGTCGTGGTAGGCCAGGTCGAGCTGCAGGATCCTGGGGTCCGAGAGACCGAGCCCGTGCCGCGCGCGGTACCGCTCGATCAGCCGCAGCTTGATGACCCAGTCGATCTCCGTGCCGATCGCGTCGAGGTCGCCGGAGCCGATGGCGTCGAGGGTCCGCCCCCACAGGTCGATGACCTGCTTGGTGTCGGGCGAGGGCATTCCCTCGCGGTCCACGAAGTCGGACGCCTTCTCGAAGTACTCGCGCTGCATGTCCAGAGCGGAGAGCTCACGTCCATTGGCGAGACGCACTGTCGCCCGGCCCGTCGGGTCGTGGCTCATGGTGCGGATGGCCCGGATCGGGTTCTCCAACGCCAGGTCCCGCATCACGACGCCCTGCTCGATGAGGCGCAGCACGAGGTCCGCGGACCCGACCTTGAGCAGGCTCGTGGTCTCGGACATGTTCGAGTCGCCCACGATGACGTGGAGGCGGCGGTACCGCTCGGCGTCCGCGTGCGGCTCGTCCCTGGTGTTGATGATCGGGCGGGAACGCGTCGTGGCGGACGACACACCTTCCCAGATGTGGTCGGCGCGCTGGCTGACCGCATAGCTGGCGCCGTGCGCGGTGGCGACGACCTTGCCTGCGCCACTGGTGATCTGGCGACTGATGAGGAACGGGATGAACATGTCCGACACCCGTTGGAAGTCGCTCGTGCGGCCGTAGAGGTAGTTCTCGTGGCACCCGTAGGAGTTGCCGGCCGAGTCGGTGTTGTTCTTGAAGACGAAGATCTCGCCGTCGACGCCGTCGTCACGCAGGCGGGCCTGTGCGTCCTCGACGAGCCCCTCGAGGATCCGCTCCCCCGCCTTGTCCTGGATGACGAGCTCGCGGACCGAGTCGCACTCAGCGGTGGCGTACTCGGGGTGGGACCCGACATCGAGGTAGAGACGCGCGCCGTTGCCGAGGAAGACGTTGCTCGACCGCCCCCAGGCGACGACCCGCCGGAACAGGTAGCGCGCGACCTCGTCGGGAGTGAGCCGGCGCTGGCCCTGCGTCGTGCAGGTCACGCCGTACTCGTTCTCGATCCCGAAGATCCGCCGCTCCATGGATCAACTCTAAGCACCCGTCGCTATGCCGCGGGCGTAGGAGCGTGACGGGGGCCCGGTGGCCGTGCTCTGCTGGGCCCCATGGCCTCCATCCTCGTTCTCGGCGGAACCAGCTGGCTCGGCGGTGCAGTCGCTGCCCGTGCCCTTGCGCTCGGGCACGAGGTGACGTGTCTCGCGCGGGGCGAGTCGGGGCAGGCGCCCGAGGGAGCCCGGCTCGTGAGCGCGGACCGCACTCACCCGGGGGCCTACGAGGCGCTGCCCGCCCGGGACTCGTGGGACCTCGTGGTCGACGTCGCTCGCCAGCCCGGTCAGGTGCGCAGCGCGGTCGCGGCCCTGGCCGAGCGCTCCGCGCACTGGGCCTTCGTCAGCTCGTGCTCGGTCTACGCCAGGCACGACGAGCCGGGGGCGGACGAGTCCGCCGCGCTCCTTCCCGCGCTGGACTCAGACGAGGCGACGCCAGAGCAGTACGGCGAGGGCAAGGTGGCCTGTGAGCAGGCCGTGCTCAAGGGGCGTGGCGGGCGCGCACTCGTCGCACGGAGCGGACTCATCGTCGGTGGCGGGGACCCGTCCGAGCGATTCGGCTACTGGCCGGGGCGGTTCGCGCAGGCGAGGCAGGACGGCCACGCCGTGCTCGTGCCGGACTGCCCTGACCAGAGGATCCAGTGGGTCGACGTCGTGGATCTGGCCGCGTGGCTGGTGTCCGCGGGGCTGTCGGGGACGACAGGGGTGCACAACGCCGTCGGTCCGGCCGTGACCTTCGAGCACGTCCTCGACACGGCGGCTCGGGTGGCGGGCTTCGCCGGCGAGGTCGCCCGGGCGGATGGCGACACGCTTGCGCGTCTCGACGTCCAGGAGTTCATGGGCCCGCGTTCACTGCCCCTGTGGCTGCGCGACCCGGACTGGCAGGCGTTCATGGACCGCAGCGGGGCATCAGCGGCTGCCGCCGGGCTCGCGCCCCGTCCTCTCGAGGACACCGTGGCAGACTCACTCGCGTGGGAACAGACCCTCGGGACCGCTCGCAAGCGGTCGAGAGCCGGGTTGGACCGCGTGGACGAGCTCGCGATGATCGAGTCGCTGGCAGCGCAGGGGCTTTCGATACCCGATTGAGGCTGGACAGGCCTGTCTCGATTTGGTGGGGCCTGTAACAATGGGGCCCGCCCCCCTTCCGACGCAATCCTCCACATCTCTCCCTTGGATGGCCATGATCGACAGACCCAACTTCAAGTTCTCCCGCCGCGGTTACGAGCCCGAGGAGGTGGATGCGTTCCTTGAATCGCAGAACCGGACCCTCCAGGCCGCGAAGAAGGACGCCTCCGAGCGCAGCGTCGAGCTGACCAAGCTCAATGCCCAGCTCGCCGACCTGCGCGGCCAGCTCGGACAGCAGACCCGTGCGATGGCCGACCTCAAGAAGTCGGCACCCTCGCAGGCGCAGACCTACACCGAGCTCGGCGAGCGCGTCGGCCAGATCCTCACCCTCGCCGACGCAGAGGCCGCCGAGATGCGCAACCGCGCCGCCGTGGAGGCCGAGCACATCCGTGAGCGGGCAAACAACGCGGCCGCCGAGCTCAAGGCGACCACGAGCGCCTACGCGGAGCAGGCGAAGGTCCGGGCCGACGAGGAGGCGCAGCGCGTCATCGCCCAGGCGAACCGAGAGGGACAAGCGATCATCGCCGAGGCACAGAGTGTCGCCTCGGCGCAGCGGCAGGAGTCCCAGGCCGAGTACGAGGCCCACCGGGCCAAGGCCGGCGCTGCGACGGCGGAGCTCGAGACGACGCTGGCCACCCGGCGTGAGCAGGCCGACAAGGAGTTCGAGACGCGTCGTGCGGCCGTCGAGGCCACGCTGGCCGAGGCCGACCGCCGGGCTCGGGAGCTGCGCGAGCGGTCGGAGAAGGACGCGGTCGAGCTGCGTGGCCGGGCCCAGGCGATCCTCAACGGCGCCCAGTCCCAGGCCGACCTCATCGTCGCCGAGGCGCGCGACCACGCAGCGCGGGTGCGCGAGGAGTCCGAGCGCGAGCTCGCCGCCTCCACTGCCCAGCGCGATGCCATCACCTCTCAGCTGGCCAACGTCCGTCAGATGCTCGCCACCCTGGGTGGCGGTGCGGCGGACGCACTCGGCGCCCAGCCGCAGCCGGCCGCCGAGCAGCCCACCCGGCCGGCCGAGCCGCAGCACGAGTCACCCCAGGCAGCGGCAGCGGAGCAGCCTGCCTCACAGCAGGGCGGCGCCGCGGTCGACCCCGCCCCGTCCGACACCACCATCGTGATGCAGGCGATTCCGACCAACCACGAAGACCGCAGCGTCGAGGGCACGTCCTCGAAGGAGCCCGTGCGGACCAACTGACGGTTCTCGGTGCAGCGCTGACGATGCCGTCCGGCCCTGGGGTCGGACGGCATCGTCATTCCGGTCGAGTGCTGGTCAGGTCCGCTGTGTCGGCCCGTCGTCGCGACCCTGGCCGTCCTGAGGCGGACCGGCGTCTCCCGGTCCCTCCTGGGCGTCCACCGGGCCGGCAGCGCGGTTGTTCGGCTCGCCGCTGAGCACCTCGGGGTGCCCGGGGTGGGCTTCGTCCACCGGCGCGTCCGCGATCGGGTCCTCCGTGCTGAGCAGACGGGCGAGCAGGCCTCCGAGCACGCGGCGGAAGGTGCGACGGGGGCGCTCCCGGTCAAGGACGGCGACCTCGAGCTGGTCCGGGCCCAGCTCACGGGGCTCGCCTCCCTCGGGAGCCATGGCCAGCACCTCGACCGCGAGGCGCAGGGCCTCGCCGAGGCTGAGTCCGGGTCGCCAGCGCTCGGAAAGGGCGGCCTCGACCTGCTCGCTCGCCCCGCCCATCGCGACGAAGCCGCGCTCGTCGGCGACTGAGCCGTCGTAGGTCAGGCGGAAGATCTGGTCCTCATCGGGAGTCTCGCCGACCTCGGCGACAACGATCTCGATCTCGAACGGCTTGGACTCCTGGGTGAAGACCGCCCCCAGCGTCTGGGCGTAGGTGTTGGCCAACGCGCGCGCCGTCACGTCCGTGCGGTCGTAGGAGTAGCCGCGCAGGTCGGCGTAGCGGATCCCGGCGACGCGCAGGGACTCGAACTCGTTGTAGCGCCCGACGGCCGCGAACGCGATCCGGTCATAGATCTCGGAGACCTTGTGCAACGCCCGGGACGGATTCTCGGCGACGAAGGCGATGCCCTTGTCGTAGTCCAGCACGACGACGGACCGACCGCGCGCGATGCCCTTGCGGGCGAAATCCGCGCGGTCCTTCATCACCTGCTCGGGCGGGACGTAGAACGGCATGGTCATCGGGCACCTCCGGGGTTGCCGCGGCGGGACTCGACGATGGCGGCCACCTGGCGCTCGAGGACGTCCGCCGGCACGAAGCGGGTCCCCGACCGGTCGACGACCGCCACGGTCGGCCAGATCTGTCGGCCGAGGTCGGGACCGCCGGTGGCCGAGTCGTCGTCGGCCGCGTCGTAGAGCGCCTCGAGCGCGACAGCGACGGCGGTCTCCTCACCCAGGCCGGGCCGCCACAGCTTCTTCAGCGCGCCCCGGGCGAAGACCGAGCCAGACCCGCTGGAGTGGTGGCCGCCCTCGAGGTAGCACCCGCCGGTCACGTCGTACGAGTAGATGCGACCGGCACCGTCGTCCAGGTCGTACCCGGCGTAGGTCGGCACGACGGTGAGGCCCTGCATCGCCAGGGCGAGGTTGCCCCGGATCATGGAAGCGAGCCGGTTCGCCTTGCCCTCGAGGGACATGATGGCGCCCTCGATCTTCTCGTAGTGCTCGAGCTCGACCTGGTAGAGCCGGATCAGCTCCACGGCGATCCCGGCGGTCCCGGCGATGCCGACGACGCTGTAGCCGTCAGCCGCGAAGACCTTCTCCATGTCGCGGTTCGCGATGAAGTTGCCCATGGTCGCGCGGCGGTCGCCCGCCATGATGACGCCGTCCCGGTGCAGGAGGGACACGATCGTCGTGCCGTGCGGCGCCTCGATGCTGGCCCCCACGGGGAGCGGGCGTCCGGAAGGCAGCAGCTCCGGTCGGTACCCGGCCACGAACTCCGTGAACGACGACGACCCGCTCGCGAGGAACGCGTCGTCGAGTCTGGGCGCACGCGAGCTGGGTCCGCCGGTCACTGGCCGCCCTTCTGGACGAACCCACGCACGAACTCCTCGGCGTTCGACTCGAGGACTCCGTCGATCTCCTCCAGGACGCTGTCGATGTCCTCGTCCAGGTTCTCCTTGACGGCGGCTCCGGACGGGGTCGGTGGTGGGGTGTCGGGGGCCTCCGGCGGCTCCTCGTCCCTGCGCTGCGGTCGGGTGTGCTCCTGGCCGGCCATGACTACCTCCAAAACGCGAATCACGTGTACCTCGACCCTAACCCGTCACGCCGTTCGCTGCGTCGAGGTTCCACGCTGCGGCCCTCTCTCCCCGTGGCGACGGGCCGGACCAGCCGCGCTCCCGGGTCAGTCGGGAGAGGCCAGGGCACGCAGGAGTGACTCGACGTCGGAGCTCTGGTCCAACAGCGATCCAACCTGCTCCCTCGTGCCCCGCTCGGGCTCGAGGATGGGGACGCGCTGGAGGTTCGGTCGCCCGGGCACATCGAAGACGACCGAGTCCCAGCTCGCCGAGAACACCTGCGGCGTGAAGCGGCTGACGCAGGTGCCGCGGAACCAGGCCCTCGTGTCCTCCGGTGGCGCCGACTGCGCAGTGCGGATCTCGTCGGACGTCGTCAGCTCGACCAGCCGCCCGCGATCCCGGAGCCGATGGACCAAGCCCTTCTCGGGGCGTACATCGGCCCATTGGATGTCGATCGCCGCCAGCCGGTGGTCTTCCCAGCCCAGCCCGTCGCGGGACCGGTACCCCTCGAGGAGCTGCAGCTTGGCGACCCAGTCGACGAGGCCGCTCGCGGCCATGACGTCCCGGCCGAGCCGGGTCAGCACGTCCTCCCAGTAGCGCATGACCTCCTCGGTCGCCTCGGGCACCGGGTCGTCGCCACGTCCGTCGAGCCAGGCGCGGGCCGCCTCGAGATAGAGCCACTGGACGTCGAGTGCGGTCATCGTGCGACCGTCCTGGAGCTCGACAACGGTGCGGAGGGTGGGGTCGTGGGAGATGGCCTGCAGCGCGGCCACCGGTCGGCGGATCGACCAGTCCTCACGCAGGTGCCCGTCCTCGATCATGCCGAGGACGAGCGAGGTGGTCCCGACCTTGAGCAGGTTCGCGACGTCGAGCTGGTTCGCGTCGCCGATGATGACGTGCAGCCGCCGATAGCGGTCCGCCACGGCGTGCGGCTCGTCGCGGGTGTTGATGATGGGGCGCTTCAGGGTCGTCTCGAGCCCGACCTCCGTCTCGAAGAAGTCCGCCCGCTGAGAGATCTGGTAGCCGGCTCCGCGCGAGTCCACCCCGATCCCGACCCGCCCGGCGCCGACCACGACCTGCCGGGTCACGAAGAACGGGATGAGGTGCCGGACGATGTCGGGGAACGGCGTGCGGCGCGGCATGAGGTAGTTCTCGTGCGTCCCGTAGGACTGGCCCTTGCCGTCCGTGTTGTTCTTGTAGAGGTTGACCGGGGCCTGCCCCGGACGCGAGGCGAGCAGGCGCACCGACTCGAGCGCGATGGCGTCCCCGGCGCGGTCCCAGCGGATGGCTGCACGGGGCACGGTGACCTCGGGCGAGCTGTACTCGGGGTGCGCGTGGTCGACGTAGTAGCGGGCGCCGTTGGGCAGGACGACGTTGGCCAGCGTGGGATCCTCGATGTCGGTCAGCTGGCTGGGGTCGGCGGTGTCCCGGTCCACGTGCCACCCGCGGGCGTCCTGGAGGGGGTCCTCGAACGCGTAGTCCCAGCTCGACTGGTTCGAGCGCACGCCGTGCGCCGCGGCGTAGACGCTGACGACCTGACCGGACAGGAACATGGGGTTGGCCAGCGGGTCGCCGGGCACGGAGATGCCGAACTCCGTCTCGAGACCCATGATCCGCCGAACCGTCATGGTCGAGACCCTAGCCACATGGGGCAGGACGTGAGCGACGAGGTCGACTATCGTCAACAGTGACGCGAACCTCGAGAGGGGATCACCCGTGAAAGATGTGGTCGTCTTCAGCGGCTCCGCTCACCCAGCGCTCGCCGACCGGATCTGCGCGCATCTGGGTGTCACCCGATCCCCCGTCGACATCAAGCGCTTCGCCAACGACTGCCTCCAGGCGCAGCTGCTCGAGAACTGCCGGCTGCGCGATGTCTACATCGTCCAGCCCCTCGTGCCGCCGACCCAGGAGCACCTGATGGAGCTGCTCCTCATGATCGACGCGGCCCGTGGAGCGTCGGCGGCGCAGATCACGGCCGTGATGCCGCACTACGCCTACGCCCGCTCCGACAAGAAGGACGCCTCCCGGATCTCCCTAGGGGGGCGTCTGGTCGCCGACATGATCGGCACGGCCGGAGCGCATCGGGTCCTGACGATGGCGCTGCACGCCCCGCAGGTCCACGGCTTCTTCTCCATGCCGGTCGACCACCTGACGGCCATCGGGGTCCTCGCCGACCACCTCCGTGGGTCCAACCTCACGAACTGCATCGTGGTCAGTCCGGACCTGGGCAACGCCAAGGTCGCGACACAGTTCGCGCGGCTCCTCGGACTACCCGTGGCGGCGGGCTCGAAGCGGCGCATCTCCGATGACCAGGTCGTCGTCGACTCCATCGTCGGCGACGTGGCCGGGCGCCGGGTCATCATCCTCGACGACGAGATCGCGACCGGGGGCTCGATGGTCGAGCTGATGGACCGCCTCCGCGACGCGGGGGCGACGGAGGCCACCATCGTGTGCACGCACGGGCTCTTCGCGGGCCGGGCAGTCGAGCGCCTCCGTGGGCATCCCTTCGTCACGGAGGTGGTGACCACGGACACCGTGCCGGCACCGTCAGGCTGGCCGGAGCTGCGGGTCCGCTCCGTGTCGGAGCTGTTCGCCGAGGCGATCGACCGGATCCACCATGGCCGTTCCGTGTCCTCGCTCTTCGAGGGCGTGGACCCCACCTATGCTCCCCCACAGGCCAGGTTGCCCTTCGAGACGATGGCATGACGCGTCGAGTCACCAGCTGGCGCAACCCTGCCGTGGCCTTCCTCACCGACGTGGTCCTCGTCGTGGCCTTCGCGGCCATCGGCAGGTCCTCGCACGACGAGAGCCTCACCCTCGCGGGCGTCCTCGCGACCGCGACCCCCTTCCTCGCCGGCACGGCGATCGGGTGGCTCGTGGTGCGTGCCCGACGGGGCGCCTGGCCGCTCGAGGTCGGCCCGGGCATCACCGTCTGGTTCTCGACCGTGCTCGTCGGGATGCTGCTGCGCGCGGTCGTGCTCCGCAGCTTCGCGTGGCCCTTCCTCGCCGTGGCCGCGACCGTGCTCGCGGTGCTGCTCATCGGGTGGCGCGCACTCGCGAGCCGGGCGGGCACCCGCTCAGCGCGACCCGGAGAGCGAGCTCAGCGGCATACGACGTGATTTCCGGTATGCCGCCGAGCTGGCTTCACATCGTGGACTGCCTTGAGCGCCAAGGCAGTCCACGACGCCCGCTCACAGGTACTGTCCGGTGTTGGCCGTGGCGATCGACCGGCCCGGCTCGGTGCCGTCCTTGCCCTTGATGAGCGTGCGGATGTAGACGATCCGCTCGCCCTTCTTGCCGCTGATGCGAGCCCAGTCGTCCGGGTTGGTCGTGTTGGGCAGGTCCTCGTTCTCCTTGAACTCGTCGACGCAGCTGGCGAGGATGTGCTCGACGCGGATGCCCTTCTGCCCCGTCGTGAGGAAGTCCTTGATCGCCAGCTTCTTGGCCCGGTCGACGATGTTCTGGATCATCGCGCCGGAGTTGAAGTCCTTGAAGTAGAGGATCTCCTTGTCGCCGCCCTGGTAGGTCACCTCGAGGAAGCGGTTCTCCTCCATCTCCGAGTACATCCGCTCCACGGCTGCCGTCGTCATCGCCTCCACGGTCGCCTCGCGGTCCCCGCCGTGGATGGCAAGGTCGTGCTGGTGCAGCGGGAGCGATGCCGTGAGGTACTTGCTGAAGATGTCGCGGGCGCTCTCGGCATCGGGGCGCTCGATCTTGATCTTCGCGTCGAGGCGGCCCGGTCGCAGGATCGCCGGGTCGATCATGTCCTCGCGGTTGGAGGCGCCGATGACGATGACGTTCTCGAGGCGCTCGACCCCGTCGATCTCGGCCAGCAGCTGGGGGACGATCGTCGTCTCGACATCGCTCGAGATGCCGGACCCGCGGGTGCGGAAGAGGGAGTCCATCTCGTCGAAGAAGACGACCACGGGGTTGCCCTCCGACGCCTTCTCCCGCGCTCGCTGGAAGATCAGGCGGATGTGCCGCTCGGTCTCGCCGACGTACTTGTTGAGCAGCTCCGGACCCTTGATGTTGAGGAAGTAGCCCTTCCCCGTCTCACGGCCGGATCGCTCGGCCACCTGCTTGGCCAGCGATGCGGCCACCGCCTTCGCGATGAGCGTCTTCCCGCAGCCGGGAGGCCCGTAGAGCAGCACGCCCTTGGGTGGCTTGAGCGCATGCTCCCGGAAGAGCTCGGGGTGCAGGAACGGCAGCTCGACGGCGTCGCGGATCTGCTCGATCTGGCCCGCGAGCCCGCCGATGTCCTCGTAGCCGACGTCGGGGACCTCCTCGAGTACGAGCTCCTCGACCTCGAGCTTGGGGATGAGCTCATGGACGAAGTTGGACCGCGGGTCGAGCGCGAGGGAGTCCCCGACACGGATCCGCTCGCCCAGCAGGGGTGTGGCAATGCGACAGACGCGCTCCTCGTCCCCGTGCGTCACGACGACGACGCGGTCCTCGCCCAGCTTCTCCTTGACGGTGACGACCTCACCCACCCGCTCGTAGCCGTGCACGGAGACCACGTTGAGCGCCTCGTTGAGCATGACCTCGCGCCCCAGGGCCAGCTCGGCCGAATCCACCGACGGGCTCACGGCGACCCGCATCTTGCGGCCCCCGGTGAGGATGTCGACCGAGCCCTCCTGGGGCTCGTCGAGAACGAGTCCGTAGGTGCTCGGCGGCTGCGCGAGCCGATCGACCTCCTTCTTGAGGTTGACGATCTGTTCCCGGGCCTCCTTGAGCGTGCGGACGAGGCGCTCGTTCTGCGTCGAGAGGGACTGGAGCGAGGTCTGCAGGTGGCTCAGGCGCGCCTCCAGCTCGCGGGTCTGCTGGGGGGTGGTCCTCGACGACTCGCGCAGCGCCCGCACCTCGGCCCTCAGCGCCTCGAGCTCACGGTCCACCTGCCCGGGACCGCCTGCGGCCGACGCGGCGCGTGCGCCGCCCATGGGGCTGATCGGCTCGGATCGCGGGCTCGTCTCCGCAGCCGATCCGAGATCTCCGAGCCCGCGCGCGCGGGCCTCCTCGTTCCTGCTCTCGTCGGTCATCGCGGGCCCTCCTCGGGTGTCAGCACGACCCCACGAAGGGGCCGTGACAATTCGACCCTAACCCCGACGGGTCACAAGTCGTCGGACCTTTCTGTCACCGAACGGCGCAGCCGCCGGATCCTCTTGTCGCTCTTCACCCGCTCCCCCAGCGCCTCGGGCGTCCAGGCCTCCGCGGGAATCTCGGTCGAGGGCGTCGACCCAGGCACCTGCGTTGGTGGGATGGCTTCGACAGGGCCGCCGGACTCGTCGAAGCCGTCGGATGACGTCTCTCCCGTACCCTCGTTCGGTCCGTAGGCACCCTTGGCCGGCCGCCGCTTGCGCTCGGGCGGGACGACACCCGGGGCGAGGCGGCGGGCGGTGACGAGGAAGCCGGTGTGCCCGTGCATGCGGTGCTGGGGCCGCACGGCGAGGCCCTCGAGGTGCCAGCCCCGCACCAGCGACTCCCAGGCGTTGGGCTCGGTGAACCCGCCGTGCGCGCGCATCCCCTCAGCGATCCGGCTCAGCTGCGTCGTCGTCGCCACGTAGCAGATGAGCACGCCCCCGGGGATGAGGACCTCGGCGACCACGTCGAGGCACTCCCACGGTGCGAGCATGTCGAGGACCACGCGGTCGACCGAGGCAGGCTCGACGGTCCGCGGCAGCGCCTCCACCAGGTCGCCGACGGTGATGGTCCACGCGGGGTGGTCGCCCCCGAAGAACGCCCGGCCGTTGCCCCGCGCGATCTCGGCGAAGTCCTCCCGCCTCTCGAAGGAGAGCAGCTGGCCGTGCTCGCCCACGGCACGCAGGAGCGACATCGACAGGGCGCCGGAGCCCACACCGGCCTCGACGACGGTGGCCCCCGGGAAGATGTCCGCCATCTGGACGATCTGGCCGGCGTCCTTGGGGTAGACGACCGCGGCGCCGCGGGGCATGGACATGACGTAGTCGCTGAGCAGCGGCCGCAGGGCGAGGTACTCGACGCCGGCCGTGTTCGTGACGACGGAGCCGTCCGGCGCGCCGATGAGGTCGTCGTGGCGCAGGTAGCCGCGGTGGGTGTGGAACTCACGCCCCGGCTCGAGGGTGATCGTGTGCAGACGCCCCTTCGGGTCGGTCAGCTGCACGCGCTCGCCCACCTCGAAGACGCCGCGCCGGTGGTGCGCGGTGGTGCGCTGGGGCTCCTGCGTAGGCCGGGCGGCGTGGGTCATGGGAGCACAGTCTAGGTGCCGGCAGCCCGCCTCCTGCCCGGTCGGCGCACCGTCTGGGCCTCCACCTCGTAGCGGCTCTGGCGCCCACCCGGTGTCGCGAAGAAGCGGCGTCGCAGCGACCCCTCGATCTCGATGGTGGCCCCGGCGTCGAGTCGCAGCGCGGCACGGCGCGTGGCCGCGCTGCAGCACACCACGTCGATGGTGTCGACCTGTCCCGACCGTGGCTCTCCCTCGACCGAGCCCGCTCTCCGGGCCGGGCGCGCCCGCGGGATGATGACGCGCAGCGTCACGATGACGTCCCCGCTCGGCAGCGTCCGCTCTTCTGCCGGAGCGCTCAACCGTCCGCAGAGACGGACCTCGTTGCGCACGTCCCCGGCTGCCCCCTCATCGATCGTCGGGCTGGCTCGCGGTGGTGTGGTCGATGCACCTCGTGACATGACCCGGCTCCCTTCGTGACCCGTCGTGCACGGGACCTCGCCAGCAGCCTCCGACACCAGACGGTGAGCCGGCCGGATCGCCGCCGTGCCTGTGGACGACCGGACCTGTGCGCGGGGGGTTGGGGACAAGGCCCTCAGCCGTCGCGCTCGCGACGCAGCCCAGCTCGCGACGCAGCTCAGCTCCGGCGTCGGCGTGCGAGGGCGGCGCCGACGACCTCGTTGACCCGCTCCGCCGTGGCGAGGCCGGCGACTCGTCGCGTCGTGGCATCGACGACGACGATGACGGGCAGGTTGCGTTCGCTCATCTCCCGGACGAGGTCCGTCAGCACGGCGTCCGTCCCCAGCGCCACCACCCACTCAGCCGGTTGGGAGGTGACGACCGCGCCGAGGGGTGTCGTGGCCCGCGCCCCGGCGGGAACCTCGGCTGCCGCGGCGGGGTCGAGGAGTCCGAACGGCCACCCTCCCTCGTCCGTCGCGACCAACCACGCCGAGGTGGTGTCGGCCGGCCCCGCCAACGCGGCCGCCTCGCCCAGCGTCGCCGTCGTCGGGAGCAGCAGCACCGGCTCGAGCACGTCGCCCACCGGCCCGGCCGTCGCGTCGATGATCGCGCCGGCCCGGATCGCCTGGGTGGCTCCCTGCCAGAGGAAGAACGCGATGGCCACCGGCCAGACGACTCCGAACATCGTGATGCTCTGGCCCTCGAGCAGGGGACGCCCGACGAACCACAGGACCGTGCCGGCCGCCATGACCCGGCCGAGCCAGCCGGCCGCGACGAGCCCGGACCCCTTGCGTCCGGTCAGGCGCCAGACGAGGGCACTGACGATCTGGCCACCGTCTAGAGGCAGGCCCGGGAGGAGGTTGAAGAGGCCGACGAGAAAGTTGGCGCGCGCCACGATGACGAGCAGCGTCGAGGCCGTCTCGTTGGTGACACCCGCCTCGACGAGCCAGGCCACGGCAGCGAGGACGAGGTTGGACAGCGGGCCGACGACGGCGACGAGGGCGGTGGTTCCCGGCGTCGAACGGGTCGCGTCATAGACGGTGTGGCCGCCCCAGACGTCGGCGACGATGCGTCCCACGGCATGCCCTCGGGCCCGAGCGGCGAGGGCGTGTGCGGCCTCGTGGACGAGCACCGAGACGAGCAGCAGCACCGCATAGCCGCCCGCCACGACGTAGCCGTACGACGGGCTCCGGTCCGCTCGCCCCAGCGCCGGCCCGAACACGGCGATGATGATGACGGCGATGACCGGCCAGGACCGGGCGATGTAGACCGGCGTACCGGCGATGCTGCCGATGCGCCAGCCGTGGCGTCGGGACTCGTCCGGCGCAGGTGAGGTCATGAGGTGAAGCCTATGTGCGCATCCGGGGGCGTCCGGGGCGGCACTGTCCGAGGGGAGTCATACAGTCGCCTCATGCTCCCCGCCTTGTCGCCGAGCCGAGCCTCGGACTTCATGACGTGCCCGATGCTCTACCGCTTTCGCGTCATCGACAAGCTCCCCTCGCCCCCGACCGCCGCGACGGCCCGTGGGACGCTCGTGCACGCGGTGCTCGAGCGGCTCTTCGACCTGCCGACCTCGGAGCGCACACTCGACGCCGCGGTTGCGCTGGTCCCGCGCGAGTGGGAGCGGATCGCGACCGAGGAGCCGGAGATGCTCTCGTTGCTTGCCGAGCACGACGGCCGGACCGACGAATGGTTCTCGGGCGCCGGGGCCTTGCTCCAGACCTGGTTCGGCC
>NZ_JBEDUL010000182.1:0-13398 GCF_040414665.1 Intrasporangium sp. | reverse complement strand
CTTCGTGCCCAGGGAGCGAATCGCTTCGGCGGGCCATGCCGCCGAGTGGGTGCTCGACTTCAGTCCGGGCACGCTCCGGGCCATCGCGGCCCTCGAGCTGCTGGCCGCAGCCGGACTGATCCTGCCTGCTGCGCTGGGCATCGCGCCCGGCCTCGTGCCGGTCACCGCCAGCTGTGTGGCGCTGTTGTTCGTCGGAGCGGCAACGATGCGCCTCCGCCGCGGGGAGCGGGCCACGGTGGTGCCCGACCTCGTGTATCTCGCGCTGGCCATCTTCGTCGCGTGGGGCCGCTTCGGCCCGCATCCCTTCCCCGCCTGATCCGCTGGGTCGAGAGGTGTCCGGGCCACACGTCGCGTCAGGCACGCCGCCGCCGCTGTCGACGGCGCGAAGTGTGTGGGGCAGCAGGGGCTTGAACCCTGGACCGACGGATTATGAGTCCGCTGCTCTAACCGGCTGAGCTACTGCCCCGGACGCCACGACTGGATCGTGGGCGCAGTGAGTCTACCCACCCGGGCGCGGTCGCCCGTCCCCGACGTCCTAGGCTCGACCGGGAAACGCAACGTGAGGAGCAGCATGGGTGAGGGGATCCGCGTCGCGGCGGTCGACGATGTCGAGCCGGGCGAAGCGCTCGTCCTGCCCGAGGACCTGACGGGGACGGACGAGCCCATCTCGCTCTTCCGGGATGACGACGGCAGCTACTACGCCCTCGACGACACGTGCTCGCACGAGGACGCCTCTCTCGCCGAGGGATGGATCGAAGCCGGCGAGGTGGAGTGCCCCCTCCACGCGAGCCGCTTCTGCCTGCGCACCGGTGAGGTGCTGTGCCTCCCAGCGACCAAGCCAGTGGCCAGCCACAAGCTCGAGATCCGCGACGGTGAGATCTACCTGTTCCCGGGTGTTCCCAACGACGCCTGACGCCCTGACTGGCATCGGAGTGCCGGGAAGTGCTGGTACGCATGGGTCTGCTGGTGCACAATGGGTCACGGGCTCACGGAAGTGAGCCCAGCGGCATACAACTTCATCTGAGTCCGACAGCACGAGCTGACCGGCATGCGCGAGGTCGTTGGGGAAGACGTCCCTTGCACGTGAGGAGGTCAGGATGTCTGTCGCGATGCCGCGTTCCCCGCGCTACACCACGCGCGGGGTGGTGTTCATCCACGGTGCCCCGACGGCACTGTGCCCCCACATCGTGTGGGCGATCGAGGCCGTCCTCGACCAGCGGATCTCGCTCGACTGGATCCCGCAGCCCATCCTGCCTCGCACGGTGCGCACGGAACTGTCCTGGACGGGCGCGGTGGGCACTGGCGCCGAGTTGGCAAGTGCCCTCCGCGGCTGGGAAGGCCTGCGCTACGAGGTGACCGAGGATCCGACCGCCGTCTCCGACGGGTCGCGATGGTCCTTCACGCCGAGCCTGGGCATCCACCACACGATGACGAGCGTCAGCGGCGATGCGGTTGTCCAGGAGGACCGGCTCCGTGACGCGCTGATCCGCAGCCGCGGCGACGCGGCCGCGCTGCAGGACGAGATGGACCTGCTGCTCGGAGTCCCGTGGGACGACGAGCTCGAGCCGTTCCGCTACGCCGGCGAGGGCGCACCTGTGAGGTGGCTGCACAAGGTCGGCTGACGGCTCCCACTCCGACGCCCGTCTCCAGCGTCGCGAGTGGGCTTCCCCGGGGCCCGGACGGTTCGTGCGTCCGGGCCCCGATCTGCTTGTGGAAAACCACTGTGCGGCAACGGCCTCCACGTGCGACGCTTGACCGGTGCGGAGCCGCGCTCGCGCGACGCCGCCCTTCGACCGTCCCGGAAGGCCCGTCATGGCAACGGCTCTCACCTCGCAGGCGAATCGCGAACGCCGCGATGTCACCCGGTTCTACCCCAGCCTCGCCCAGCCGTGGGGCGCGAAGCCCTTGTGCGACATCAGTCGTCGTCCCGACCGCGAAGCCGGTCCGACCTGAGCCCCCAGCGCTCAGACGGGAGCCGCCGCCGGGATTGCCGGTCGGCGGCTCTTCTCGTGCCGCCAATCCAGACAGAACACCTCACACCCGAACGCGACCCGGAAAGGACCTCGTTGGATGACCAGGCACGGCCTCCGTCTCAGGACGACATCGCGCGCCGCAGAGGCGGCGCACCCGCGGACGCTCGGCCGGGACCTGTTCGACTCCAAGGCGTTCACCGCGGCGACGCACCACCCATTCGAGCTCGGCGACGTCACGCCGCCATGTGCCGACGAGGACCCGGAGCTGTTCTGGCCCGCGACGGAGGCGGAAGCCGCGCTGGCCAAGACGGTGTGTCGCGGTTGTCCGCTGGTCCGGTCCTGCCTCGCGATCGCTCACGAGCGTGGGGAGTGGGGTGTCTGGGGCGGGCAGCTCCTGGCGAAGGGGCGCGTCACGACGGACCTGCCGGGCAACGTCCGCCCCTCACCTCGCGAGCAGCCCCGCACCGCCTGACCCAAAGCCGCTGGGCTGGGACCGCGCGATGGCGCGGACGCAGCCCAGCGGCATACGGCCAAGAGTTGTTTGCGTCGTCAGACGCTCTTGATGGCGAGGGCCACGTTGTGACCGCCGAAGCCGAACGAGTTGTTCAGCGCAGCCACGTCGCCCTTGGGGAGCGTGAGGTGCTCGCCCGTGACGACGTTGAGCGGGATCTCGGGGTCCTGCTGGTCGAGGTTGATCGTCGCCGGCACGGTGCGGTGGTGGACGGCGAGGATCGTGAGGACGGCCTCGAGCGCACCGGCCGCACCAAGGAGGTGACCGGTCATGGACTTCGTCGCCGTGACGGCGATGTTGTCGGTCAGGTCGCCGAAGGCGCGCTTGATCGCGTTGTACTCCGCGACGTCACCGACGGGGGTCGACGTGGCGTGGGCGTTGATGTGGCTGATGTCGCCGAGGGACAGGCCGGCGCCCTCAACGGCGAACACCATGGCGCGCGACGCGCCCGATCCCTGCGGCTCTGGGGCGGTGATGTGGTGCGCGTCGGCGGACAGGCCGACCGAGGCCAGCTCGGCATAGATGCGAGCGCCGCGGGCCCGGGCGTGCTCCTCGGACTCGAGGACGATGACGGCGGCCCCCTCACCGAGGACGAAGCCGTCACGCTCCGTGTCGTAGGGCCGGGACGCCTTCTCCGGCTCGTCGTTGCGGGTCGAGAGGGCTTGCATCGCAGCAAAACCGGCGATCGGCATGGCGTGGATTGCCGCCTCGGTGCCGCCGGCGACGACCACATCGGCCCGGCCGGTGCGGATCATGTCGATCGCATAGCCCATGCTCTCCGCACCGGACGAGCACGCGCTGACGAGGGTGTGGACCCCGGCGCGGGCGCCGAGCTCGAGCGAGACAGCGGCCGACGGGCCGTTGGGCATGAGCATCGGGACGGCGAGCGGGTAGACCCGGCGCGGCCCCTTCTCCTTGAGGGTGTCCCACTGGTCGAGCAGCGTCCATACGCCACCGATCCCGGACCCGATCGCGGTGCCGAGCCGCTCGGGCTCGACCTCGGGTGTGCCGGCGTCGGCCCAGGCTTCCCGGGCCGCGATGAGGGCGTACTGGCTGGAGGGGTCGAGTCGCCTCGTCTCGACCTTGGCGAGCACGTCCGCCGGCTTGGTCGCGATCGTGGCGGCGAAGGTCACGGGCAGCTCGTACTTGGCCACCCAGTCGAAGTCCATCGTGCGGGCTCCGGAGCGTCCGGCGAGAATGGCTTCCCACGTCTCAGGGGCGGTGCCGCCCACAGGCGTCGTGGCGCCCAGGCCGGTGACGACGACGCGTCGGTTGGACGTCATGGTGAGGTGCTCCTCGTCAGGTGAAGTCGGGTGGTTCGTGCGTTCGTGAGATTCCGTATGCCGCTGGGCTGGGTCCGTGCCACTCGGCGGGACCCAGCCAGGCGGGTTTCGGGAGGGTCGCTCAGCCCTGGGCGCTGCCGATGTAGCTGACGGCGTCGCGGACCGTCTTGAGGTTCTTGACCTCGTTGTCGGGGATGCGGACGCCGAACTTCTCCTCGGCGTTGACGACGATCGTCATCATCGAGAGGGAGTCGATGTCGAGGTCCTCGGTGAAGGACTTGTCCAGCTCCACCGACGAGGTGTCGAGGCCGGTCTCCTCGTTGACGATCTCGGCAAGACCCTCGAGGATCTCCTGCTCGGACTGAGCCATCTGTCTGCTCCTTTGGCGGTGATGTGATGGTGCTCACTTGGTGATGTGGCCCCGAGTACCCGTCGGGACAAGCGGGAAACGACGAGTCCTCAGGGGAGGACGATGACCTGGGCGGCGTAGACCAGGCCGGCCCCGAAGCCGATCTGCAGGGCGAGGCCGCCACTGGGGATCTCGCCCTCCGCGAGCATCCGGGTCGTGGCGATCGGGATCGAGGCTGCGGAGGTGTTGGCCGTCGTGACGATGTCGCGCGCGACGGGGATGTCCGGGGGCAGCTTGAGCTGCTTGACCATGGCGTCGACGATCCGGATGTTGGCCTGGTGCGGGATGAAGGCGTCGAGATCGTCGGCCTTGATGCCCGCCCGGTCGATCGCCTGCTGCGCGATCGGTGCCATGCCCCAGACCGCCCAGCGGAACACGCTCTGGCCGGCCATGGTCAGCATCGGCCAGCCCTTCCTCGACGCTCCCTCCACCGTGGCGGCCTCGGTCGCGTCGGCCTGGGCGGCCTCGGCGCTGCCGTCACCCAAGCGGTCACGGACCTCCAGCCAGGAGTGCCGGTTCGAGATGACGTCGCGCTGGCCGCCGTCGGAGCCCCAGACGGTCGGGCCGATCCCGGGCGTGTCCGACGGGCCGATGATGGCGGCTCCGGCGCCGTCGCCGAAGATGAAGGCCGTGCCACGGTCGTACGGGTCGGTGAAGTCGGTCAGCTTCTCGACGCCGATGACGAGGACGTAGTCGGCCGATCCGCCCTTGACCATGTCGCTGGCGGTCGCAATGCCGTAGCAGTAGCCGGCGCACGCGGCCGAGATGTCCATCGCTGGAGCGGTCGAGCCGAGCCGGGCCGCGAGCTCCGGTGCGGCGGCAGGCGTCTGGTAGGGGTGGGTCACCGTCGCCATGAGGACGAAACCGAGCTGGTCGGGTGTGATGCCGGCGTGGTCGAGAGCCTGCCGTGCCGCGTGCTCGGCCATGTCGATGACGCTCTCGTCATCGGCCGCCCAGTGCCGGCTCACGATGCCGGAGCGCTCCCGGATCCACTCGTCGCTCGAGTCGATCTTGTCCACGATCTCGGCGTTGGTGACGACGCGAGCCGGCCGGTAGGCGCCGACCCCGACGATGCGTGAGTGGCGGGGGCTGCCCGGGTCGATGATCGCGCCGGTGCCCTTGGGCTGGGGAGTGGTGGTGGATGAAGTCACAGGTGATGCCTCACTCGTCGTCGACTCGTGTGGAAAGGGTGGCGGCGTGCGTCGCGGGGGTGCCCGCGTGCGCCGAGATCATGCGTTGGGCGGCCTCGAGGTCGTCCGGGGTCTTGAGGGCGAGCGTCTCGACGCCCTTCATCGCCCGCTTGGCCAGACCGACGAGGGTCCCCGCCGGCGGCAGCTCGATGACGCCGGTGACGCCGAGCCCCAGCATGGTCTCCATGCACAGGTCCCAGCGGACCGGGTTGCTCACCTGGCGTACGAGGCGGTCGAGGGCCTCACGGCCGTCGCTGACGGCCTGGCCGTCCGCGTTGGACAGCAGCGTGACCGACGGCGCCTGGGTCTGCAGGGTCCCGGCCAGCTCCTCGAGGACGCTGACTGCGGGCGCCATGTGGTGGGTGTGGAAAGCCCCGGCGACCTGCAGCGGGATGACGCGTGCCTTGGTCGGGGGATCGGCCGTGAGGGCCTCGAGCTGCTCAAGAGTCCCGGCCGCGACGGTCTGCCCGGCTCCGTTGACGTTGGCCGGGGTGAGGCCGTGGCGCTCGAGGGTGGCGAGCACGTCGTCCGGGTCTCCGCCGAGCACCGCGGCCATCCCGGTCGGGGCTGCGGCACTGGCGGTGGCCATGGCCCGACCGCGCTCACGGACGAAGACGACTGCGTCACCCGCGTCGAGGACACCCGCTGCGGCCGAGGCGGTGATCTCGCCCACCGAGTGGCCCGCCACGAGGCCGACGCCGTCGAGGGTGGTGGCGGCGTCGCCGAGCAGGGGAGGGAGCGAGATCAGCCCGGCTCCCACGATGAGGGGCTGGGCGATCGCGGTGTCCTTGATGGTCTCGGCATCGGAGGTCGTGCCGTGGGCGACGAGGTCGATGCCGGTCTCGTCGGACAGACGGACGAGCTGGTCGCGGACGCCGTCGACCTCCAGCCAAGGGGTGAGGAAGCCGGGTGACTGGGAGCCCTGTCCGGGGCACACGATCGCTAGCACCCCTCCAGCCTCCCCGATCCAGGGCGCGAATGGAGACTCCGAAGGTCACTAACTCGATCGGACTGGTTTGGAGGTTTCCTCCAACTGCGGTCGGGGGCTCGTTCGGCTGGCCCGATCGGCGTCGGAGAGCCTGCCGAGGGCCAGGGCGATCCGGGCCGCCCAGGCGTCGCGCGGTTGCGTCAGGTCGAAATGGGTCAGGTCCTCGATCCGGCCCAGCCGGTAGCGGACCGTGTTGGGGTGCACGAACAGGGCCCGGGAGGTGGCCTCGAGGGAGCGACCGCTCTCGAGATAGGCCTCGGCGGTGGCGAGGAGGGTCCGTTGAGCCGACCGCGCGAGGGGTCGGTGGATCTGGTCCACGAGCCGGCGCTGCGCCGGGACGTCGCCCGCCAGGGCACGCTCCGGGAGGAGGGCGTGCGACTCCACGATCCGCGGCGCACCGGGCCAGGCGGGGGCGGCGGAGAGCCCGCTCAGCGCCGCCCGCGCGGACCGGCCCGCGGCGAAGAGATGGGGAACGGTCGGACCCACGACGATCGGGCCCTCCCCGAAGCGGTCCGACACGGACGAGACGACGGCCAAGGGGTCCTCGATGCCGCCGAGGATCGCGATGAGCCGGGTGCGCTGCACGATGGCCAGCGCCTCGCCGCCCTCGTGTCGCACAGCCCGTCGCAGGGCGTCCACCGACGCGGCGGCCCCACCATCGGTCAGGGGAGTGGTTCCGACGACAACGGTGACGTGCCCGACCTCGTCCCAACCGAGCGCCGCGGCGCGGGACTGCATCGAGTCGTCGGCCTCGCCTCGGAGCACGGCATCCACGACAAGGGCCTCGAGCCGTGCGTCCCAGGCCCCGCGCGCCTCGGCTGCGCCCGCGTACACCTCTGCTGCGGCGAAGGCGATCTCCCGACTGAATCGCAGCACGGACTCACGGAGCAGCTGCTCGTCCCCCGGGCCGGCCAGGCTCTCGACGCGGGACTCGACGACCTCGACGACGGTCCGGACGAGGTCCAGGGTGTGTCGGAGGCTCACCGTCCGGGTCAGCTCCTGCGGCGCGTTGGCGAAGATGGAGATGGCTGAGGGAGCGCTGTCCTCGTTGCCCCTGAACCAGGCGATGAACTCGGAGATGCCGGCCTGGGCGACGAGCCCGACCTGGGACCGCTCGGCTGCCGGGAGCTCGCGGTACCAGGCGAGCTTCTCCTCCATGCGGCGAGCGGCGAGGGTCGCGAGCTCGCCTGCGCTGCGATCGACGGCGCGCGAGGTCTCGCTGCTCGGTCGGCGCCGGTCCGCTGCAGTCACGACCCCAGCCTACGGTCGGGCCCCACATCCTCGAGCCGCTGCTTTGTATGCGGCGGACAAACCCTTCAGCGCGCGGTGAGGACCGAGGTGAAACCCGCGTACTCCCGAGGACCGTCGAACCAGGGCAGTCCTGCGGCGAGCTCCTCGGAGAATGTCGCGAGATAGGCGACGGCAGAGGCATGGTCCGGAAAGGTCGCGCGAGTCTCGATGTCGCGCTGGGTCACGTGGCGAAATCGACGTCGCAGTGCCGCCGCCGCGTTCTCGGAGGAGAACTGCGTGACGAGGGGCTCCCCGCCGGCCTCGCGCAGGAGCTCGGCCAGGTGGCGGTCGCCGTTGGTCGCAACGGCGAACTGCCCTCCGGGCCGCAGCACCCGGCGGGCCTCTCGAATGGCACGATCGAGGTCGGCCACGTGGTAGAGCACCCACGCGGCGACCACGCCATCGAACGTCTCGGCCATGAAGGGCAGCTGCATGGCGTCGACCAGTCGAGTGGCGACGCCACGGCGTTTGGTCGCGGCGACCATGGCCTCTGACTGGTCCGTCGCCAGGTAGTCGCACTCTGGCATGGTCTCCATGACGAGTCTTGCGAACTGCCCCGTCCCGCAACCGATCTCGAGAATCTCTCGTGGGCGGGCCGAGACGACGGCGGTCAGCAGCACGTCGACTGGAGTGACACCCTCCGGTCCCGGTCCCCAGACCCCGGCGCGGGTCAGGAGCGTGTCGGTTCGCTCGTACTGCCGGGTGACCTGCACCTGCTCGGTCATCGAGTCCACCCGCGCGAACATACCGGCCCATACCGGGCGTGATGTCGCGGCGCGCCGCGCTTCCTTCACCGACACGTCACCAAGGCGTCGATGAACGGCCTCTTGGCTGTTGCACACCCCCGGGTGAATGGTCGTCATGAAGCGACTCAGCCCGGTGCTCACCACGGCGGCCCTCGCCTCGGGCGCGGCCCCTCCCGACCTCTCCGCGCCGCCCCTGGTCATCGCTCACCGCGGCGCATCCGGCTACCGTCCCGAGCACACCCTCGCCGCGTACGAGCTCGCAGCGCGCCTGGGGGCGGACTTCATCGAGCCGGACCTGGTCTCGACGAAGGATGGCGTGCTCGTCGCTCGCCACGGGCCGGAGATCTCGGCGACGACCGATGTGGCCGAGCAGCCCGAGTTCGCCTCCCGGAGGACCACCAAGCACATCGACGGGCGCAGGGTGACCGGATGGTTCACGACCGACTTCACCCTGGCCGAGCTGAAGTCGCTGCGCGCCAAGGAGCGACTGCCGCAGATCCGGCGGGAGAGCACGAGGTGGGACGGCAGGTTCGAGGTGCCCACGTTCGACGAGGTGCTCGAGCTGCGCGAGCGGCTGAGCAAGGAGCTGGGGCGTGAGATCGGCGTCTACCCGGAGACGAAGCACCCGACCTTCTTCGTCGAGGCCGGTCTCGACCTCGAGGCCAAGGTCGCCGACGCGGTGCGCCGCCACCATCTCGACCGTCGGAACGCGCCGATCTTCATCCAGTCGTTCGAGCTGTCAGCCCTCTTCGAGCTGCGCGAGGAGCACGGAGTTCGTGCTCCGCTCGTCTTGCTCGTCACGAGCGGAGCGCCCTATGACCTCGTCGCCAAGGGTGACCCGCGCACGTACCGCGACCTCATCCAGCGGGACAGCCTCCTCGAGCTGGGCAAGACGATCAACGGCATCGGCCCGGAGAAGTCGCTCGTCATCCCGCGCAACCGCGACGGGACCTTGGGGAGCCCGACGGGCCTGGTCGCGGACGCCCACGCCGCGGGGCTCACGGTCCACCCGTGGACGTTTCGTGCGGAGAACGCGTTCCTGCCCGCGGGGCTGCGCACCGGGGCTGGCCCGACGGCGTTCGGACGGGCCGTCGAGGAGCAGGTCACCTACCTCGAGGCGGGGATCGACGGTCTCTTCACGGACCACGCGGACGTCGGCGTCGCCGCCAAGGCCGAGTTCCTGGCCCGCAGCTTCGCGAGGCGGTCTCAGTCGGTGCCGAACTCCATCGCGGCGCGGTCCAGCGCGTCGTCCTGGGCGTCCACGTCGACCGCGGCCGGGTTGGCCGAGATCGCGACGGCGCCACCGGGGGAGAGCTCGCCGACCAGCTGAGCCGACCTTTCCCCGAGAAGGCCGTGAGCGGCATACAGCTCAAGCTTGGCGCGCGAGTCGGCGATGTCGAGGTTGCGCATCGTCAGCTGACCGATGCGGTCGACCGGGCCGAAGGCGGCGTCCTCGGTCCGCTCCATCGACAGCTTCTCGGGGTGGTAGCTGAAGGCGGGGCCGGTCGTCTCGACGATCGACCAGTCGTCGCCACGCCGGAGGCGCACGGTGACCTCCCCCGTGACGGCGGAGGCGACCCACCGCTGGATCGACTCCCGGATCATCAGGCTCTGCGGGTCGAGCCAGCGCCCCTCGTACAGCAGCCTCCCCAGCCGCCGTCCCTCCGCGTGGTAGTTGGCGATCGTGTCCTCGTTGTGGATCGCGTTGAGCAGGCGCTCATAGGTGAGGTGCAGCAGGGCCATCGCGGGAGCCTCGTAGATGCCCCGCGACTTCGCCTCGATGATCCGGTTCTCGATCTGGTCGCTCATGCCCAGCCCGTGGCGGCCGCCGATGGTGTTCGCCTCCATCACGAGGGCGACGGGGTCCTGGTACTCCACGCCGTTGACCGCGACCGGCCGGCCCCGCTCCCACCGGACCGTGACGTCCTCGGTCTCGATCTCGGCAGACGGGTCCCAGAAACGCACGCCCATGATGGGCTCGACGATCTCCATCGACTCGTCGAGGTACTCGAGGGTCTTCGCCTCGTGGGTGGCGCCCCAGATGTTCGCGTCGGTCGAGTAGGCCCTCTCCGCACTGGCCCGATAGGGCAGCTCCCTCGCGGTCAGCCACTCGGACATCTCCTGGCGACCACCGAGCTCGCTGACGAAGTCCGCGTCGAGCCACGGCTTGTAGATGCGCAGCTCGGGGTTGGCCATGAGGCCGTAGCGGTAGAACCGCTCGATGTCGTTGCCCTTGAACGTCGACCCATCACCCCAGATGGAGACGCCGTCCTCGTGCATGGCGCGCACGAGCAGCGTGCCCGTGACGACGCGGCCCAGGGGAGTGGTGTTGAAGTACGTCTTCCCGCCGCTGCGGATGTGGAAGGCGCCGCAGGCGATCGCGGACAGGCCTTCCTCGACGAGCGCCGTCTTGCAGTCGACGAGGCGGGAGATCTCCGCGCCGTACTGCCCGGCACGGCCGGGGACGGACCCGATGTCCGGCTCGTCGTACTGCCCGAGGTCCGCGGTGTAGGTGCAGGGGACGGCGCCCTTCTCGCGCATCCACGCGACCGCCACCGAGGTGTCGAGGCCGCCCGAGAAGGCGATCCCGACTCGTTCACCGACAGGGAGCGACGTCAATACCTTGGACACGCCTGCAAGTATATGCATAGTCGCGCATAGTTATCCAAGGAGTCCGTATGCCGCTGAGCCCGCTCCCAGCGGGGAGCGGGCTCAGCGGGTCGGCCGGATCTACCCAGCCTCTAGGACTCGCCGCCGGCGTTGCCGGACGTGCCGGCCGTGACGTCGTCGAGGCGGTAGCGCTGCGCTGCCTGCATCGGGACGTCGGCCGGGACCTTGCCCTCCGCAGCGAGCAGCTGGAGGGCGCGGACCGCCATCGACGGGCCGTCGATGTGGAAGAAGCGGCGAGCGGCAGGCCGGGTGTCCGAGAACCCGAAGCCGTCGGCGCCCAGGGATGCATACGTGCCGGGAACCCACTCGCGGATCTGGTCCTGCACGGCCCGCATGTAGTCGGACACGGCGACGACCGGGCCCTCTGTGCCCTGCAGGCACTGGGTCACCCAGGGCACCCGGCGCTCTTCCTCGGGACGGAGGAACGCCTGCTCGTCCGCCGCGAGGCCGTCCCGGCGCAGCTCGTTCCACGACGTCACGGACCACACGTCGGCCGCCACGCCCCAGTCGTCGGCGAGCAGCTGCTGGGCCTCGAGCGCCCACGGCACCCCGACGCCGGAGGCGAGCAGCTGCGCTCGAGCCGGGGTGTGCTGCCAGCCCTCGGTGTGTGCCGCAGAGAGCTTGTACATGCCCTTGAGGATGCCCTCGACGTCGACGTTCTCCGGCTCCGCCGGCTGGACGATCGGCTCGTTGTACACCGTCAGGTAGTAGATGAGGTTGGCCGCATCGCCCGACTGGCCCTCGCCGTACATCCGGCGGAGCCCGTCCTGGACGATGTGCGCGATCTCGTACCCGTAGGCCGGGTCATAGTGAACGACGGCCGGGTTGCTCGAGGCGAGCAGCGGGCTGTGCCCGTCGGCGTGCTGCAGTCCCTCACCGGTCAGGGTCGTGCGCCCAGCGGTCGCCCCGATGAGGAAGCCGCGGGTCATCTGGTCGGCCGCCGCCCACAGGCCGTCGCCGGTGCGCTGGAAGCCGAACATCGAGTAGAAGACGTAGACCGGGATCATCGGCAGTGAGTGGGTCGCGTACGACGTTCCCGCAGCGGTGAACGCGGCCACCGACCCGCCTTCGTTGATGCCCAGGTGCAGGATCTGCCCTTGCTCGTTCTCGCGGTAGGCGAGCATCAGCTCGGCGTCGACCGGGGTGTAGTTCTGCCCGTTGGGGTTGTAGATCTTGATGGTCGGGAAGAACGCGTCCATGCCGAAGGTGCGGGCCTCGTCGGGGATGATCGGCACGACTCGCTTGCCGAACTCCTTGTCGCGCAGGAGGTCCTTGAGCAGCCGGACGAACGCCATCGTCGTGGCGACCTCCTGCTTGCCCGAGCCCTTCTTGACCTGGGCGTAGGCCTCGTCGCCCGGCAGCTTGATCGGCTCGAAGTCGACCTTGCGGTGCGGCAGCGTCCCGCCGAGCTTCTGCCTGCGGTCGATGGCGTAGCGGACCGTCTCGTGGTCGGCGCCCGGGTGGTAGTAGGGCGGGCGGTACGGATCGGCCTCGAGCTGCTCGTCGGTGATCGGGATGCGCAGCGAGTCGCGGAACTGCTTGAGGTCCTCGAGGGTCATCTTCTTCATCTGGTGGGTCG
Organism: Intrasporangium sp.; assembly: GCF_040414665.1. Classification (GTDB taxonomy): domain Bacteria; phylum Actinomycetota; class Actinomycetes; order Actinomycetales; family Dermatophilaceae; genus Intrasporangium. The sequence goes on along the minus strand of NZ_JBEDUL010000182.1, from coordinate 759 downwards.
CGTTGCGGCCAGCGAAGTGGGACCCCAGCCCGTAGCCCTTGATCGTCTTGGCGAGGATGACGGTCGGCTGACCGGTGTGCTCCATCGCAGCCTTGTACGCGGCGTAGACCTTGCGGTAGTCGTGGCCACCGCGCTTGAGGTCCCACCAGACCTGGTCGTCCGACCAGTTCTCGACCATCTTGAGCGTCCGCGGGTCGCGCCCGAAGAAGTGGTCCCGGACGTACTTGCCGTCGTTCGCCCGGAACGTCTGGTAGTCGCCGTCGCTCGTCTGGTTCATGATGTTGACCAGCGCACCGTCACGGTCAGCCGCGAGCAGCGGGTCCCAGCCTCGGCCCCACACGACCTTGATGACGTTCCAGCCCGCGCCCCGGAAGAACGACTCGAGCTCCTGGATGATCTTGCCGTTGCCGCGCACCGGGCCGTCGAGGCGCTGAAGGTTGCAGTTGATCACGAACGTCAGGTTGTCCAGAGCCTCCAGTGCCCCGACATGCAACAGCCCCCGGCTTTCCGGTTCGTCCATTTCGCCGTCGCCCAAAAAGCACCACACGTGCTGGTCGGAGGTGTCTTTGAAGCCGCGGTCGCCGAGGTAGCGGTTGAAGCGCGCCTGCATGATCGCGTTCATCGGGCCGAGGCCCATCGACACCGTGGGGAATTGCCAGAATTCCGGCATCAGGTACGGATGCGGATACGACGACAGCCCGCCGCCTTCGGCAAGTTCCTGGCGGAAATTCTGGAGCTGCTGTTCGTCCAACCGCCCTT
>NZ_JBEDUL010000181.1:0-6226 GCF_040414665.1 Intrasporangium sp. | reverse complement strand
TGGTGAAGGAGGGCAGCCGGAGGTCGGTCCGGAGGTCAAGGGTCCCGGACCACTCGCCCATCCCGACGAGGGTCGTCGTAGGAACCCGTTCCCCGAATCGGGGTGAGTGCCAACCCAGTTGGGGCTCGGTCTCGCCGCGGCGGGCGGCCCACTCCAGCGCAACCGGGAGCACGAGTTGCGCCTGGCGCAGCTCGCCCTCCCGACCTGCCCAGCTCAGATCGGCGACGGCGCCCATGAGCTCGACCGTGACCTCTGGACCGAGATGCCAGAACATCCGGAGCCGGTGCGCTCGGCTGCCGGTGAGGGTGTCGGTCACGGTGATCCGCGCCCCGACGCCGTCGAGCACCACCTCGCGTGCATGGCGCAGCGCCGCGTCCAGCCGCGAGTAGGACGTGTGATGGGCCGTCCACTTCTGCTGGCCAGCGGGGTCGACGTCGCACCCGTCGACGACGGCGTCCGCATGTCCGGCCCACATGAAGGGGCCGGCCTCGTGCACCTGGTTCTCGCCGTCGATCTCGATGGTGTTGTGCGCGCGGGTCGACCGGAAGTAGCTCCGCCACTCGGGCTGCCCGTGGTAGCAGTACGTGCCGGGGTCGACCAGCAGCTCGACGCCGTCGTGACGGACCTCGACCGACAGCGCGTCGGCGTGGCCGTGCGCGGCGATGGAGAGGAACCCGTGCGGGCCGCCGTCACAGCGGCACCAGATCTCTGGGCCTTCGCCGAGGGGCGTGCGCAGGATGTGCAGCCCGGCGTCCGCGAACGCCCGGGGAGGTTCCGCCGGACGGTCGACAACCGCCTTCGTCGGGGCGACCTCAGCCAAGAGAGTGCTCATGACGCCCGGGGAGACCGGGGGCCACCAGTCGCTGGCTCCGAGGGTGGCCGCGCCGCACGCCAGCAGGACGGACCACGGATCGGCGTCGGGGTCATCGAGGACCAGCGCCCTGCCCTCGTCTCCATCTCCCTGCCGCGGCGGATGGCCTGCTACGTCAAGCATGGCGACGGCGGCGTCGAGAGAGCGAGCGAGCAAGGTGCGGATCCCCTCGCCCACCGGATGCCCCGCCGCTTCCGCCTCCACGAGGGCCACGAGCCCGAGCTCGGTGACGAACCGGTGGTAGTCGGTGGCAAGCTCTCGGTTCACTCCGCTGGGGAAGGTGTTCAACGCGAGCATCGTCTCGAGTTGCGCAGCTGCATCCCGGCGCCAGTCGTCGCTCTCGTCGTACCACGGGAAGGCGCATGCCGCCGCCAGCCGACCGGAGGCTTCTGCGATGGCGTGGTTGTTGGCGGACGATCCACGGCTGCGGAAGGCAGCGAGGTACTCCTGGTGCCAGTGCAGCTGGGCCAGTGCCTGGGGGTTGTCCTCGAAGAGCTCGCGGACGCCCGGCCAGCCGTCGAGGAGACGCCGAACCCACACCCAGCTCGTCAGTCGGACACCAAGCTCGATCCCACTCGTCCAGTGAATGCCGGACAAGTTCGGGTTGCGGGCCCACCACGAGCGCAGCTGGGCCGCAACGACGTCCGCATACCTGTCGTCCCCTGTGAGCCACCATGCGGCAGCGAGCACCGTCAGGTGGTGGTGACGGGACAGCTCCCACACTGACTTGACATTACCGGTGACCGTCTCGTCTCGGTGATCGATCCCGAACGCCAGCGCGGCATCAGGGGCCCGCCTGCCGGTGACCGGGTCGAGGAACCAGTCCGGGTCCACGACATCGGGCCGAGGCGTGCCGAGGACGTCCCACTCACCCGCGAGCAGCCGGTCCGCTGCTGCGACGAGTTGCCGTGCGGCCTCGGGCGGCACTCGCTCCCGCGCGGGCGGCGGGACCATGCTGGCGAACACCCTGGACGCGAGCAGTCCCGGGGGCGGCGGGAAACCGTCTCCGGGATGCACCTGCCGCCTCACCCACCACACGTGCCGCAGGCGGTCGCCGACCCGCCACCCGACCTCGCGTGGGGACATCCGGCTGAGGCGGCGCGCGTACCACCCGAGTGACCTGCTCATGGAGCCACCGGCCTCCCGGAGGCGAGGCTCTCCCCGACGGCGATGGTGGCTCGGGTCGTGGCGACGATGGATTCCACGTCGATCGGCATCGGCGCCCCCTCTCGGACTGCTTCGAGGAACGCCCGCAGCATGTGGCGTTGGCCCTTGTCCTGACCGAGCGATCGTTTGACGTCCTTGCCTGAGCGGCTCCACACCGTGGCTCGGGAGAAGTTGTCGAGTCGCGCGTTCCGGCCGTTGCCGGAGACGTCAAAGGTCTCCTTGGGGAACCGGCTGTCGCCATCCGTCCCGTAGGTGATGGTGGCCAGCGAGCCGCCGGCGTGGCGGAGGACGATGTGGAGGTCCAGGGCGTTCGACGTCTGCTGCGCGGTGACCTCGACGGGCGCGTGACCCATCCACGCGCTCACGGTGTCGATGAAGTGGCCGCCCTCACCCAGGAAGCGCGAACCTTCGAGTCCCTCGTCGAGGTACCAGCTCAACGGGTCGAGCCGTCCCGCGTTGATGAGATAGCGCGCACTCATCGGGCCGACCACTGGGCCGAAGCGCTCGCGAAGATGGGTGAACAGAGGTGCGAAGCGGCGGTTGAAGCCCACCATGATTCGGTCGTTGCCGGTTCGTTCGACAACCTCGAGGACCCGGTCGACGTCCGCCCGCATGAGCGCCAAGGGCTTCTCGACGAAGACAGCCTTTCCGGCCTCGAGCGCGGCGCACACGAAGTCGGCGTGCGAATGATGACGCGTGACGACGAAGACCGCGTCGATGGCCGAGTCGTCCAGCACGGCGGCGGCATCAGTCGTGGCGTGCTCGAAGCCGAACTTGCGCTGTGCGTTCACCGCGGACAGGGACCTGGTCGTCGCCACGGTCCCCAACGTGGCCGAGGGGTCCGCGGCGAGGTGGGGCAGCAGCATGGAGGTGGCGTAGTTGCCGGCGCCGATGAAGCCGAGCCGCACGGTGGCCCGCTTGGCGGCCGTTGCGGGCTGGGCCACGGTCCGGCTGACGTGTCCGTTGCGTTGCGGCGGAGGAAGCACGCCGGACGACAACGACACGTCGGCACCCGCCGAGCTCAGCGGCATACGGGACTCGTCGTACTCGAAAAGATGTCCCACGCCATGGAGGCTTCCGTCGCGCAACTGCGCGTAGACGGTCTCGGCCTCAGCCACGGGATGGGTTCCGGAGACGAGGGAGCCGACCTCCATCGAGCCCGTTGACAGCAGATCGAGGAAGCACTGGAGGTTGCGTCGCTCCGTCCAGCGCACGTAGCCCACCGGGTAGTCGATCCCCTGCAGCTCGTAGCGGTCGTCGTAGCGACCGGGACCGTAGGAGCGCGAGAAGCGGACGTCGAGTTCCTTCTCGTAGTAGGCGTTCCATGGCAGGTCGAGCCGGGTCTTGCCGATGTCGACGACCCGCGCTCGATCCCGCGCGAGCCGGGCGGCGAGCTCGACCGGGCCGTTGCTGCCCCCTCCGGCTGCCAGGAAGATGTGATCGGCACCGATGCCGCCGGTCGTCGCGTCGAGCACCTGCTCGAGATACGTGGTTCCATCGTCGTCGGGTGCGGCGCAGGCCACGGCGCCGGCTGCCTCTGCCATACGGCAGCGGTCAGGCACCGTGTCAACGCCGACGACGCGGACACCGGAGGCAACGAGCAGCCGGACCACGAGCTGCCCGATCAGTCCGAGACCGATCACACACGCTGTCTCGCCGAGCTGCACCTCGGCCCGGCGCACGCCCTGCATGGCGATGGCTCCAACCGTCGCGAACGCGGCGTGCTGCGGCACGACGCCGGAGGGGACCGGCACGCAGAGGTTGGTCGGGATCCAGTTCAGCTCGGCGTGGAGCGCGAACTCGTTGCCCGCCGCCGCCACGACGTCCCCGACGGCGAACTCCTCGGCACCGGAACCGACCTCGACGACGACGCCGCACAGTGAGTAGCCCAGCGGGGTGTAGCTGTCGAGCTTGCTCATGGCCTTTCGATAGGTCGCGACGGGGCCCTGCTGGACGGCGGTGTCGAGAACCTTTCTGACCTGGTCGGGCCGGGCCCGGGCCTTGCCGAGCAGGGAGAGACGCGCCTCGCTCACCTTCATCAGCTCGGTGCCGGTCGAGATGAGCGAGTAGGTGGTCCGGACCAGCACGCCCCCTGGTTTGCAGGCGGGTGGGGGCACGTCGAGCACGCTCAGCTCGCCAGACCGGTAGTTCTGGGCCACCTGCCTCATGCGACTTCACCCTCCGTCTTCTGCCGTTGCATCATCCGCGTCTCCTCCCTAGCCCACGGAGACACCGGCAGCGCGGGCGTTGCGGTACCAGAGCTCGAGACTGAGCAGCTGCCACACCTGTTTCGCCTCGTCGCGGCGACCGGCACGCTGGTCCTCGACGAGACGCCGGAGCGGCTCGCGCCGAAGGAAACCCGTCGCCACGAGCTCGCCACCGACCAGGACGTCGTCCACGAGCTCCCGCAGGTCACCGGCCACCCAGGCCCGGAGGGGCGCACCGAAGCTCGCCTTGGGACGGTCGATGATCTCGTCGGGAAGCCATGCACGAGCGGCGTCCTTGAGCGCTGCCTTCTGCTGGCGACCGCGGATCCGCTCGGAGGCGGGTAGCGAGAACGCCGCCCTGAAAACAGCCGGGTCGACGAACGGCACGCGGACCTCCGTGGAGGCGGCCATGCTCGCACGGTCGGTGTAGGCGAGGTTGAGACCGGGAAGGAACATCCGGGTGTCGGCCAGGCACATGCGGGCGACCTCGTCCGCCAGGCTGTTGTCCTCGTAGATGCGGCGGTGGCTGTCGATCACCCCGTCGACGTGCACCGCGAGCGACGGGTCGAGCAGGTCCGCCAGCTCGTCCCGGTCGTACAGGGTGTAGCTGCGCCGGAAGGCGTCCTCCTCGGGCAGCTCTGCGAAGGTGAGGAATCGGTGGGCCCACCGCACCGTGCGCAACCCGCGGCCGGCGACCGCGACCGGAAGTGCCCGCACCGCCGGGCCGACAAGCGAGCGGACGGGCGCGGGGACTCGACGGTAGCGAGCGCTCATGAGCATGGCCAGGTGCTTGCGGTAGCCACCGAAGAGCTCGTCGGCGCCCATGCCCGAGAGGAGCACCTTGACGCCGGCCTGCCGTGCGGCCTCGCACATGAGCAGTGTGTTGATCGCCGCGGGGTCGCCGATCGGCTCGTCGAGGACATCGACCATGCGAGGCAGCAGCTCGACGACGTCGGGCGAGATCTCGATCTCATGGAGCGGCATCCCCAGGCGTGCGGCCATCTGCCGGGCGTAGCGAGCGTCGTCGGGCATCGCCTCGAGCCGGTTGTCCTCCGGACGGAATGCGATCGTGTACGCCTCGATCGAGGGATCGCGACGATGGGCGAGCGCGGTGACGATGCTCGAGTCGAGCCCGCCACTGAGGAAGCACGCGGCGGGAACGTCCGATACGAGGTGTGCCTCCACCGAGGAGGTGAGCACCTCGCGCAGGTCGACACGGGGCCCATGGGCCGCGAGTGCCGCCTCCGCGGCCACGTCCCAGTAGGTCCCGGATGTCACTGTGCCGTCGCGGTGGTACTCCGCCCAGGTCCCGGGAGGCAGCTTGTGCACGCCACGCACGGGAACGTACTCCTGCGGCACCCAGTAGTAGAGCGCCGAGGCGACCATCGCCGCCGGCTCGATGACCAGCTCGCTACCCACTGCAGCCAGCAGCGCCTTGAGCTCGGAGGCGAACAGGATGCCCTCTCCCCTGGGCATGACGTAGAGCGGCTTGATCCCGAACGGGTCCCGGGCGAGCGCCAGGGTCCCGGACGCCTCATCGTGGATCGCGAAGGCGAACATCCCCCGGAGGCGCCTCAGTGACTCGGTTCCCCAGCGTCGCCACGCCTCGAGGACGACCTCGGTGTCGGAGCGCGTGGTGAACCGGACACCGCCGGCCTCGAGCTCTCGCCTGATCTCCCGGTGGTTGTAGATCTCGCCGTTGTAGGTGAGCGTCAGGCCATTCTTGGCGAGCGGCTGATCGGCTGCGGTGGAGAGATCGATGATGGACAGGCGCCGGTGCCCGAGGACGACCGCGCTCTCCGGGGACACCAGCTCGACGACGCCACTCGCGTCCGGCCCCCGGTGGCCGATGCGGTCCGTCATCGTGCTGACCGCAGTCTTGCCGTCCGGCTGCTGGAAGGCACCGGCGATCCCGCACATGGTCAGGCCTCCGTCGTCGCGCGGTGTCCGACCGTCTCCCGCGCCCTGGACGCGTTCGCCG
>NZ_JBEDUL010000180.1:0-5967 GCF_040414665.1 Intrasporangium sp. | reverse complement strand
AGCTGCTCGGGCTGACGCCGCTGTTCGACCGGATCCTCAACAGCGCCGACTTCGGCGTCGCCAAGCCGGATCGCGGGGCCTTTGCGGCGGCCCACAGAGTCATCGAGGTCGACGTCGGTCACCCGGTGGCGCGCAGCGACGTGTGGTTCACCGACGACCGGCCCGACAACGTCGACGCGGCCCTAGAGTTCGGCTGGGACGCAGAACTGTTCCGTCATTGACCCAGCCGCAGCGGGTCCGCGGGGGCGCGCGGACCCAGCTCAGCGGCATACGACATTTCCGTATGCCGCTGAGCTGGCCCCCAGCGAACGCTTGTTGAGCGCAGGGTGGCGTTCACGAGCAGACGGGGCTGTACTCGCGATCCGGCAGGTAGTCCCGCCACTCGGCCTCGGTGAGGTCCCGCCCGGCCATCTGGCACGCGGCGGCCACCCACGCGCTCGGGCGTGGATCCCAGGTCCGCACCGTTCCGTCGGCACCGGCGACAACGACCGTGCCGTCGTCCGTGAACCCGACGTCCCCGGATGGTGCCCCGACTGCGCCGATGATCGCGCCCGTGTGACCGTCCCACACGGCGACCCGGCCTTGCCCTGACGTTGCGATGAAGGCACCGTCACGGGACCACGCCATGCCGCCCCCTTCGTAGACCTCGGGGGTGACCGGGCCACTGACCCACGTCATCGTCTCGACGTCGAGCAATCGGACCCGCCCGTCCGCGAACGTGAAGATCCGACCACCGTCAGGGGAGAACTCCCCAACGCTGAGCGCGTCGTCCGTCGTCCCAATCGCCGCCCCCAACTCGCCGGTCCCGTAGTCGAACATCCGACTCCGCTCGCCCTGGGCGACCGCGTCATGGCCCTTCGGGCTGACCGCCAACCCCCCGACTGCGCCGACCCCGACCTGGATGGGCTCCCGGACCCGCTCGAGGCTCGGCACAGCGAGGACGTGGACCATGCCTGTGTTCGTGCCGACGAGCAGTGACGTGCCGTCCGGTGAGAATGCCGCGATCATCGCCGCCTCAGGCGCCAAGGACGTCCGGGCGACCTCTCGGCCAGTGGTCGCATCCCACAGTCCCACCTCCGGGGCACCGGTCGTGCTGTTGAGCAGGCGGCCATCGGGGCTCCAGACGACATCGGTGTTGGACACTGAGTTGAGGCCGAGGTCGATGCGGGGTCCGAGGCGACCCGTGGTGAGGTCCCTGACCTGGTTCACGGCGGGGTGACCGGCCCAGTGATAGGCCACCTTGGTCCCGTCGGGCGACAACCGGACGAATGGCGTGTCACCGGGACCCAACGGGTCCCCGGCGTTGCTGGGAAGGAAGCTGCGGTCACCGGTCAGGTCGAGGGCGACGAGGTTCTCGTCAAAAGTGACGTAGAGCGTTTCCCCGTCAGGGCTCAGCCCGACGTTGTTGCCAGCCAGACCCTCGTTCGCGACGATCTCAGGGGTAGCGCCGGAGAGGTCCCACACGATGACCCGGTCTCCGACGACGGCCAGCCGTCTCCCGTCGTGCGAGAGCGACAGATAGCCGGACCACGCTTGTCCATCGTAGAGATACGCGGTGGGCCTCAGAGTCGCGGTATCGACGACGACGGCCTCGGCCCCGCCCCCGACGACAAGCGTCGACGAGTCCGGCGTGAGCAGCAGCTGTCCGCTCAGCCCCCGCACGCCCAGGTCCTCTGCCGTCACGACACGACGGGTCGTGCCCTCGGGCAGGCTGGTGACGAGGATGCCGGCGTCGTCGCGTGAGTACAGGGTCCGTCCGTCCCGGGAGACAACTGGCCAGGAGAACTGACCCGTCGTCAGCGTGGCCACAGGCTGAGAGGGACGCTCGACGTCCCAGACGAGCACGGTGCCCTCCGAACCGTCCTTCGGTTGCACGCCGACCGCGAGCCAACGACCCGTCGAGTCGAAGCTGAGGTCGTGGAAGACGGTATCCGCCTCGGACAGGCCACCGAGCTGGCTCGCTGCATGGCTGCCGTCCGGGCGTAGCAGCACGACGGGCGGGGTGGCGGCGGTCCTGTGGCCAGGTTGGACTGCCGCGGCGAGCAGCTCGCCGCTCGGGCTCGCCACGACGTTGGCACCCTGGGCCGCGTCGCTGCGGGCTGTGATCGTCAGCGTGTCAGGGTCATAAACGCGCACCCCCTGCCCCAGGTGCGAGAGCGCGATGCGTCCATCCGGCAGGACAGCCATGCCGAAGGCCGGCGCAACCGTCGCCCGGACGAGGAGGGGTACTCGGCTGATCGCGTCGAGCAGGTTCGTGCGCGTCTCCACCGAGTCCTCCAGCTGCTGTCCCGCGGCGGCCAGGAGCAACGACAGGTCCATGGTCTCGACGCGGGCGGCCTCAGCGCCCAGGCGCTGCGAGTCCGATGTCAAGGCGTTGCTGCTCGCACGGTCCGCCGAGGTGAAGGCCGCGACCCCGGCGATGATGGCCACGGCGAGCAACGCGGCGGTCGCGGCCAGGGCGCCGCGCAGGCGCTGGTTGGACCGGCGGTCCTTTCGCGCCTGCTCTTCTGCGGCACGCCTCTCCCGGTCGTCGAGGGCGGTCGACGCCGTGAGGAACTCGTCCTCGACGGGCGTGAGAGTTGGGTTGGACCGTTTGCGCCACTCCGCGGCTCGCGCCAGCCGCACTCCCCGGTAGAGCTCGCTCTCCGGGCGCCCGAGCTGGTCCCAGGTGGTCGCGGCCACAGCGAGATGGCGCATGATCCGGAGCCCGTCGACGTCGTCATCGAGCCAGCCGCGCAACCGCGGCCACGCGACGGCGAGTGACTCATGGGCGACTTCCAGGCTGTCGCCGTCGCTGCTGAGCAGGCGTGCCCTGATGAGGCGCTCGGCGACGTCCTGACGCTCTGCACTGGTCAACACGTTCCTCCGCAGCACCCGCTGGCGGATCGGCGAACCCTTGTCGTCCGCGGAGACGAGGCGAACCATGAGGTCGCGCACCATGACCTGTTGCTCGCTGCTCAGCACGCGGAAGAGTCCCTCTGCCGACTGCGACACCGCGCCGCGGATCCCGCCCGTTGCCGTGTAACCCGCGACGGTCAGCGTGTTGCCCTCCCGGCGCTTCCACGTCTGACGCAGCACGTGCGAAAGCAGTGGGAGCGCCCCGGACTCACCCAGGACCTCACGGACGAGCAGATCCACCAGGCCTGGCTCGATGCGCAACCCGGCCTGCGCGGCCGGTCCCTCAATGGCCCGGCGCAGGTCGGGCTCCCGAAGTGGGCCGAGCAGGTAGAGGCCCGGCTCGACGAGCCGGGCGAAGTCCGTGTGGATGGACAGGTCTCCGAGCCGGTCGGCGCGGAGCGAGATGATCAGCTGGCTTCCCGGCCTTGCGACATGGGCGACGAGACGCTCGAAGAAGTCCGCCCGCTGCTCGGACTCCTCGGACAGGGCCAGCACCTCCTCGCACTGGTCGACCACAAGCACGTCGGCTGCCTGGGGCCGCGCGGCATCGAGCGCCGCCAACGGCAGCTGGCCCGGGGTCAAGATCGACACCCGGCGACCGTCCCGCTCGAGGGCGGCTGAGACACCGGCCCGGACCAGCGAGGATTTGCCGGACCCGGACGGCCCGACAACGGCGAGCACGCCGACCTGGTCCAGCCGGCGCAACGCCGCCCCTACGTCGGTCTCGCGCCCGAAGAACGCAGCCGCATCTCCAATGTCATAGGCCAGCAGACCGAGGTAGGGGCAGGTGGCACTCGCCGGCGTGAATGCCGCCTGGGCGACGAGTGTGGAGTCCTGACGCAGGATCGACTGCTCGAGCGCGGCCAGTTCTGGGCCAGGGTCGAGCCCCAGGTCGTTGACGAGCGCCGCACGGGCTCGACCGATCGTCTGCAGGGCGTCGGCCTGGCGCCCGGCCTGGTACTGCGCCAGGGCGAGCAGTCCCCATCGCCGTTCCCTCGTCGGTTGCTCGGCGACCAGACGACGCAGGTCCGGCACGATGTCATCGCTGTGCCCGGCCTGAAGCGCCGCCTCCCCGCGCAGTTCCTCAGCGTCGCGACGCAGCTCGACCAGTCGCTCCGCCGCAGTACGCCCCGGCTCCCACTCGGTGAGGTCGTCGAAGGGATCCCCGCGCCAGAGGGCGAGGGCCTGCTCGACGAGGTAGAGCGCCCGGTCCGGCTCTCCGGCCGACAGCAGCTCGCGCGCCCGGCTGAGGTGGTGTTCAAGGAGCTCGTTGTCCAGTTCGTCGCGATGGAGGCGGAGCCGGTAGCCGGCTGGGGTCGTCTCGATCGCCGTCGGGCCGAGGACCTTGCGCAGCCGCGAGATGCAGCCCTGCACGACCTTGGTCCACGAGGGCGGCAGGTCATCACCCCACAGTGCCTCCGCGATGGCCTCCGCCGTGACGTTCTGACCCGGCCGCACGGCGAGAGCTCCCAAGACCACGCGATCGCGTGGCCCCAGGCCGACGGTTCCCCCATCGACCTCGATAGGTCCGAGTACCCCCACCCGCATACCGCTGAATATCCTCGCGCCCCGCAGGGCGGTCAACGGGCCTGATACCCGGCTGATACCGGACTGGCGACGGCCCGTTACCGCCTCGTGGGACACCTGGTTGCGGACAACCCGTCCAGCACCGCCAAGAAGGAGATGACCACGATGAACGCACACACCACGCTCCGCCGGAGCCTCTGCGCACTTGGAGCCACAGCGGCGCTCGGGCTCGCACTGGCCAGCCCCGCGCTGGCCGAAGTCGAGCCGGGCCCGGGCGGCCGTTCGCAGACCACCACGGTCACGAAGCCGTACGAGGTGCCCGTCGACGACAACGCGCTCGAGCCGGCCCAGCTCGGCGCCGGCATCCTCGCCGGGCTTGCGCTCGCGGGAGCCGGGATGGCGGTGGCCTCCCGCCGTCGCCACGCCGCCCTGCACCCGGCGTGAATCGATTCGAGCGACATGAGTCCGTATGCCGCTGAGCCCGCTCCCCAGTGGGTACGGGCTCAGCGAGTGACCGGGTTGTCGGTCCGTTCAGACGACCCGGCCGGAGAACGTGTCAACGATGCACCCGTCGCAGTTGCGACTCGTGCCGCGAACGGTCCCGGCGCCTTCGTTGATCCCCGGGTTGTCCGAATCGATGAGCTGCCACGTGCCGGACGTCTTGCCGAACGAGTTCTCGGCGGAGCGGAAGTTCAGCTCTGCTGCGTACTGGATCAGCACATTGCCGTCCGGGCAGACCACTTCCTTGACACCGGAGAAGACGACCCGACTGGGCGAGACCTGGTTCCCCACGTTGGATATGTCGCGCACCTCCGTGCAACCCGTCCACACGCCGTCGGCCTCGATGATCGGGCTCCCGCCGGCGAACGAGGTGACCACGACGAACGTCGAGACAGGCGGAAGCGCCGCATGGGCCGGCGCGGCCGTGAGCCCGATCATCGTGGCGGCCGCGATCGCTGCGATGCGAATGTGTTTCATCGGTGTTCCCTCCCCTTGCGAATATCGCGGAACACCAGCATCCGCCGTCCGGGGCGGCACCACATCAGTGAAAACACGTACGTCACGACTCCACGGAAAGGATCATGTCCGCATGGACGACCCGCCAGTCGTCAGCATCGTCAATGAGGCCGACCACCCCATTCGTAGCGCGATCCAGCTCACCGATCGCGAGCTGGACGTCCTCCGCCGGGTGGTGTCCGGGGAGCGGAACCGCGACATCGCTGCGGCCCTGCGCATCTCGCCTCGCACCGTGGAGGCCCATGTGTCGCATATCCTCCAGAAGCTCGGAGCCAGGTCCCGCTCGGGCGCCGGCTGGCACGCGGTGCAGCTCGGCCTGGTCACGATGGAGGACCTCACCGCGATCGAGATCCCGTGGCCGACCGGCACGGGAGGCCAGGCGCGTGTGGGAGCGGGCTGAGCGGCATACGACAGGAGTGCCGAACGCGCGACATACCGCGCGTTCGGCACTCACTGAGGTGGCACTCACCCCAACGTGAGGGACTCCCCGGCCGGGTCGAGGTCAACCGTGACCGTCTGGCCGTC
>NZ_JBEDUL010000179.1:0-34631 GCF_040414665.1 Intrasporangium sp. | reverse complement strand
GCAGGTCAACACGAGCCTCGTCCGAGACGGCGGCCAGCGCAGGCACCCCCGGCGACACCCCGCCCCTCGCTGCCTGTCCGCTGCTCATGTGAAAACCCTAGACGCGACCACCGACAGCGCCTCTTGCACCTGACCGGCGATCGGCAGGAAGCGCGTCAATTCCACTGCGCCCCAGTGCAGTCAAGCCACCTTCTCCGCCTCCCACGCCGACAGCGTGTGGCTCGAGGCGGCAGCTGAGAACCCGATCACCCGATCGTCTCGAAGCGAGTGTCGGGCCCTCTCGTCGGGAACGACTCGATGCGATCGCAAGCGCGGCGCGGGTCTTCGGGATACGTGAGCATGATCCCTCAATCGATCAGCCACTGCTTCACCCATCGGCGCTCCAAGAGATCCTCCTGGACGAACGGGTCACGCGTCACGAGTTGCTCAGCTTCGGCGACCGAACCGACCTCGAAAGCGATGAGCCCTCCGGATCTGTCGGAAAAGGGTCCTCCGAGGTACTCGCCCAGCCCCATTCCGTTCCAGTACTGGGCATGAGCGGGCGCGACCGCCTGGACACGGTCCGGCGCCGCCTTCATGAGATAGAAGTAGAGCACCCGCATCCATTCCTCCTCGTCGAGTCAGACCAAGCGGCTCACGATGGGCGGACGCTGTGGCCACCGACCCAGACGTCGGCGATGTCGGCCGCGGATGCCAGGGCGAGCGTCTTGGCGAGGGCGTCCTCCCACGTTGCTGCGTGCCGGAGCCCCACATCGAGCGGGTCGGAGGCGACCGGCCGGATCCAGAGCGCGTCGAACTGCTTGCCGACGCTGAGGTCACCGACGTCGTCGCCCAGGCCGAGGGCCAGCGCGCCGGACCGGGTCGCGAGGTGCAACAGGTCCGGGGCGGTGAGCGTCAGTCCGTCATCGCCCAGGAGCTGCTGCATGAGATACGCCTGCAGGGCCTCCTTGAAGATCGAGAACCCGGTGCCGGCGCCGACGTCCGAGCCGAGCGCGACGCGGACGCCGTGCTCCACGTGGCGTCGCATCGGGAACGTGCCGCTGCCGAGCGAGGAGTTGCTCGTCGGGCAGTGGGCCACGGCAGCGCCGCGTGCCGAGAGGAGGGCGACCTCGGGGTCGCTGGCGTGGACGTTGTGCGCCAGGACGGTCCTGGTGCCGACGAGGCCATGTCGGTCGTAGGTGTCGACGTAGTGCTCAGCCGCGGCGAAGAGCTCGGCGACCGCGGCGACCTCGGCCAGGTTCTCGTTGACGTGTGACGTGAACCAGGATTCCTCGACGTCCTTGAGCACCGAGCCGCAGGCGTCGAGCAGGTCCTCGCTCGCGGAGTAGGAGAAGCGAGGTGTGACTGCGTAGCGAGTGCGACCCACTCCATGCCACCGCGCAGCGAGGGCCATCGACTCGGCATAGAAACGATCGGGCGTGCTGAGCAGCGGCTCCGGCAACGATCGGTCGCTCGCCACCAGCCCGGCCGTGACGCGCAGCCCCGCGCGGGCCACTCGCTCGAAGAGCGCGTCGACCGCAGTCGCGAAGTGCGAACCGAAGACGAGCGCGGTGGTCGTGCCGGCGGAGATGAGCCCCTGGACGAACTCGTCGGCGACCTGGCGGGCGTAGTCGGTCGACTCGAGGCGAGCCTCCTCCGGCAGGGCACAGTCGTCGAGCCACTGGAGCAGGGGCATCCCCAGGGCCCCGATGACCCGGACCTGGGGGTAGTGGACGTGGGTGTCGACCATGCCGGGCAGGATGAGCCCCGGGCGAAGGTCGACCAGCTCGTGTCCCGGGTGGCCGCGCACCGTCTCGGCGAAGGGACCGCGCGCGGAGATTCGGCCGTCGTCGACGACGAGCGCGATGTCGGCCTCGGCACGGAGCCTGATGCTCCCGAGTGAGCCGTCGCCCGGCGTGTCCAGGACCGTGCCGCGGAAGACGGTCACCGGGAACGCTCCCTGGCACCGCCGAGCTGGGCGGCGGCCTCGCTCTCGAGCACCTGGAGCAGCGCGGCGGCAACTCCGATCGCCACCGTGGACGGGTCCTTGCCAACCAGTGACGGCAGTCCGATCGGCGAGGTGATCCGAGCGATCGCTTCGGGCGTGTGGCCCTCGCTGGCGAGGATCGTCTGGAAGCGTCGCCACTTCGAGGCCGAGCCGATCAGCCCGATCGACCCGAGATGACCGCAGCGCAGCGCGACGTCGCACAGGGCGGCGTCCTCGGCGTGGTCGTGGGTCATGACGAGCACGTGCGTGCCGGGAGGGACCTCGCCGAGGACGAGCTCGGGCACGGGGGCGTGGTGCACGTGGACGCGGGCCAGCGCGTCGTCGAGGGGCCGCAGCCGCTCCGGCTCGAGCAGGTCGGCCCGGGAGTCGACCAGGTGCAGCTCGAGGTCTCGCCGCGCGAGGATGCGGGCGAGCTCGAGGCCGACGTGGCCCAGGCCGAAGATCGCCACCGACGGCACGACGAGCAGCGGCTCGAGCAGGAGGGAGACGACGCCGCCGCAGCACTGCTGGCCGTGCTCGGACGGCGCCTTGTCACTCAGCGTCAGGGTCAGGGTCTCCGGTTCCCGCCGACCGCCCGCGATGAGCTCACGGGCCCGCGCGATGGCGGTGGCCTCGAGGTTCCCGCCGCCGATCGTGTCCCAGGCGCCGTCCTCGGTGACGACCATCTTGGCGCCGGCCTCACGCGGCGCGTGGCCGCGCACGCTGGTCAGAGTCACGAGGACGCCGGGGCGCCGGTCGGCCCGGAGCCGCTCGATGGCCCGAAGCCAGTTCACGACGTCACCTGCGTCGTGCGCCCGGACCCGTTGCCGGAAAGGGAAGGGGCACCCGGTGAGCCGTTGCCGGGAGCGAGCTCGGCGGCATACGCCATGGTGGTGTCGGCTGGGACGGCGCTGCGGGCCAGCTCGCTGGCCCAGTACACCGCCTCGGGCGTGGCGGGGGAGGCCAGGTCGATGCTCACCCCAGGGGGGCCGAACGCTGCCGCTGCCTGCCGGAGCGCTTCCCGCACGGAGAGGGCGAGCATGAGGGGCGGTTCCCCGACCGCCTTGGAGCCGTAGATCGCCCCCTCCTCGTAGGCGTGCTCGAGGAGCGTGACGTTGAAGACGTCGGGCAGCTCCGAGAACGAGGGCAGCTTGTAGGTGCTCGCGGCCTGGGTGGCGACGCGGCCCCGTGTCGGGCCATCGCTCTCGTCCCAGCGCAGGTCCTCGAGGGTGAGCCAGCCGGCGCCCTGGACGAAGGCGCCCTCGATCTGACCGATGTCCACGAGCGGGCTCACGCTGTCGCCGACGTCGTGGACGATGTCGACCCGTCTCGTCCGGTAGGCACCGGTGAAGCCGTCGACCTCCACCTCCGTGGCGGCCACCCCGTAGGCGAAGTACTTGAACGGGGCCCCCTGCATCGAGGAGCTGTCCCAGTGCAGTCCCTCGGTCCGGTAGTACCCGGCCGCCCAGAGCTGGACCCGCTCGAGGTAGGCCTTGGCGACGAGGTCCTCCCAACCCAGGTCCGCGCCGCCCTCGATGCCGTCCAGACGGGCGCGGATCTGTCGGCAGGCATCCTTGACCGCGCCGCCGTTGAGGTCGGCGCCCGAGCTCGCTGCCGTGGCCGAGGTGTTGGGCACCTTGTCGGTCCGGGTGGGGGCGAGCCGGATGCGGGACAGCGGCACTCCGAGCGCCGTCGCGGCGACCTGGATCATCTTCGTGTGCAGCCCCTGGCCCATCTCCGTGCCGCCGTGGTTGATGAGGACCGAGCCGTCCTTGTAGACGTGCACGAGGGCGCCCGCCTGGTTGAGGGGCGTGAAGTTGAACGAGATGCCGAACTTGACCGGCGTGACCGCGAGCCCGCGCTTGGTGTGCCGGTGCGCGGCGTTGAAGGCGGCGACCTCAGCGCGGCGCTCCTCGAGCCGCGCCCTCGCGGACAGGGTGTCCCAGGCGCGCACGAGCCGGTCCGCGTGGCGAACCTCCTGGCCGTACGGGGTGCTCTGGCCGGTGGTGTAGAGGTTGCGCCGCCGGAGCTCGTCAGGCGCCAGGCCGAGCTGGGGTGCGCAGCGTCCGAGGAGGTCCTCGATGACGAGCATGCCCTGTGGACCGCCGAAGCCGCGAAACGCCGTCTGGGACGTCTTGTGGGTCATCGCGACCCGTCCATGCAGGCTGACGTGGGGGAGGTGGTAGGCGTTGTCGACGTGGCACAGGGCCCTGGCCAGGACCGCTTCGGACAGGTCCAGGCTCCAACCGCCGTCCGAGGTCAGGGTGGCGTCGAGCGCGGTGAAGTGCCCCTCCGCGTCGAAGCCGACCCGCCACGTGGCATGGAAGCCGTGGCGCTTGCCCGTCATCGACATGTCCTGGGGACGGGTGAGCCGCACCCGGACCGGGCGACCCGTCAGCGTTGCGCCCAGCGCCGCCACGGCGGCGAAGCCGTGCGGCTGCATCTCCTTGCCCCCGAAGCCACCGCCCATGCGCAGAGACTGGACGGTCACCGCGTGGTCCGGCACGCCGAGGACGTGGGCGACGATGCCCTGGGTCTCGCTCGGGTGCTGGGTGCTGCTGTGGACGAGCACCTGCCCGGACTCGTCGACGAGGGCGATGGAGGCCTGGGTCTCGAGGTAGAAGTGCTCCTGCCCGGCGAACTCGATCTCGCCGGTGAAGACGTGGGCCGACGTCGCGAGGGCGGCGTCCACGTCGCCGCGATGGACGTGCTGGGCGGCGCCCTGGAAGCTTCCAGCAGCGATCGCTTCACGGAGCGTGATGATCGCCGGCAGCGGCTCGTAGTCGACGCCGTCCGCCGCGATTGCGGCGGCCCCGATGCGGGCGGCCTCGAGCGTCTCTCCGAGGACCCAGCACACGGCCTGGCCGTAATACCGGACCTCGGCCGGGAAGAGCGGCTCGTCACCCTTGACTCCGGAGTCGTTCAGCCCTGGCACGTCGGCGGCCGTGAGCACCCGCACGACGCCGGGAACAGTGAGCGCGGCGGACGGGTCGAGCCGCCTCACGCGGGCATGGGCGTGCGGGGCCTGCACCGGGTGGGCGTGCAGGATCCCCGGAATCCGGGCGAGCAGGTCGTCGGTGTAGAGCGCGGCACCGGTCACGTGCAGGGAGGCTGACTCGTGGGGGATGGCCAGGCCGATGGCGGCGTTGCTCGGGTGATCGGACAGGTAACTCATGCGCCCACCTCCCGCGAGCCCGACTCCTCGGGGTGTGGGTGGGCGTGGTGGAGCCTGAGCAGCGCCGTGCCGAGCATGGCCCTCCGGTAGGCCGCGCTGGCGCGGTGGTCGTCCAGCGGCGTCCCCTCGCTCCGCATGACCGCTGCTGCCGCCCGCACGGTCTCGGCGGTCCAGGGTCGTCCCTCCAGGGCCGCCTCTGTTGCCGAAGCCCGGATCGGGGTGGCGGCGACCCCGCCGAGCCCGATCCGGGCGCGCGTCACGATGCCGTCATCGACGGCCAGCGCGAAGGCCGCGGCGACGCTCGAGATGTCGTCGAAGCGACGTTTCGCAATCTTGTGGAAGGCGGCGACGGAGCTGAGGGGAAGCGGGATCCGCACCCCGCGGATCAGCTCGTCAGGTCGCCGGACCGTCTCCCGGTAGCCGGTGAAGTAGTCGGCGAGCGGGACTTCTCGCTCTCCTCGCTCGGACGTGAGGACCACGGTGGCTTCCAGGGCGAGGAGCGCCGGCGCCGCATCGCCGATGGGGGAGGCCGTGGCGAGGTTGCCTCCGATGGTGGCGGTGTTGCGGATGAGCCGGGACGCGAACTGGGGGATGAGGTCCGCGATCAGGGGGACCCGCCCGTCCAAGGCAGTCTCGATCTCCGAGAAGGTGAGCGCTGCCCCGATCTCGATGCCGTCCGGGCCCACGTCGAGCGTCCGCAGCTCGGGTACGCGGTCGATGCCGATGACGAAGGGCGGGCGGGCTCCTCGGAGGTTGACCTCGACGCCCCAGTCGGTCGATCCGGCGACTACCACGGCCTCGGGGGTCTCGCGCAGGAGCGCAAGGGCGTCGGTGAGGTCGGCGGCCCGGGAATAGGTTCCAGTGGGCGCGGTGATCCGCGTGAGCGGCGTCGTGGGTGCCGCACGACCCCGACGGGCGGCGAGCGCGTCCTCGGGCGGCGGCGCGCCCACGGCGAAGGCAGCGTCCCGGATCGGGCGGTAGCCCGTGCAGCGGCACAGGTTGCCGGACAGGGCCTGGAGGTCGAAGCCGTTGGGGCCGACCTCGTGTCCGCCGGTCGGGTCGCTGCCGGTCGGTTCGGTGCCGTCAGGGTGCTGAGGCTGCGGCCGTGGACCTGAATCGGCCGCGGCAGAGCGGCCGCTGCGGTAGTACTCCGCCGCCATGCTGCACACGAAGCCAGGCGTGCAGTAGCCGCACTGTGACCCGCCGCGGACGGCCAGCTCGTGCTGGACCGGGTGGAGTGAGTCTGGCGAACCGAGCCCCTCACTCGTGACGACTTCTTGGCCGTCGAGCGAAGCGGCCGGCACGAGGCAGGCGTTGAATGCAGTCCACTGCGACCGTCCCGGACCGTCCGGTCGGGCGACGAGGACGGCGCAGGCTCCGCACTCGCCTTCGGCGCACCCCTCCTTGGCGCCGGTCAACCCCTGCTCACGGAGCCAGTCGAGGGCAGACAGGTGCGGGGTGACCCCATCGAGGGGTATGGAGCGGCCGTTGACGGACGCCTTGGGCGCCCCGCTGCTCGGCTCACCACCGGCAGTGTCCGCAACACTGAAGGACGCCATCGTGCCTCCCTGGGCGCCGCGCGGGCGCCGCACCAAGGGCCAATCGCGCACGATCGGCCTGCATGCATGGTTGCGGCTGGCTCCGAACCGCTGGTTATCCATGCAGAACAACGGCTCGGGTGACTCGATGGTACGTCGCGGCCCGTGTCACCGACAGTCCATGACCGGCCCCCGAGGGGCTGGCGGCGATCGCCGTGCGGGCTGTGGACAACGTCCGCGGCCGTCGAGGTGGAGTGACCATGCTCCTGCCATGACGACAGCAGCCTTCCGCGGGCTTCCCGAGGACTGGGCACGGCGCCCCATGACCGATCCGGACCTCTTCGAGGGCGTGGTCGACCTCGCGGTCTTCGAGGCGTTCCGGGCCATCGGTGGGGTCGTGCTCCTGCTCTGCCACGCCGACGGTCGCCTCATGCAACCGGTCCCGGTGGAGTCCGTCAACGCGGCCTCGCCGCCGGCCGAGGCGGAGGCCCGGCTGTCCGCGATCCTCGCCGACATCGTCGAGCGTGGGGTGCCGGCCGTCGTCATGGTCGTCGCCCGCCCCGGCTCGGCGAAGGCGGGCGACCGGGACAGGGACCTGCGAGACGCGTTCGTGCGGGCGAGCCAGGCGAGTGGGATCACCCTGCTCGGGGCGGCGCTCGCCGTTCCCGGGGCGGTGGTGGACCTGACGTCGACATCGACGACAGAGGCGGCCTGAGCCGGCGAGGAGGCCGGCGCACCCCACCCCGACGTGCGCGCTCACCGGGCCCAGCGGCATACTCGACGGATTGGCCGGAGGACATCGTGACGGTGCCCTTCTCCGTCTGGGGGCAAAACGGACCCTTCAGCGTTTCGTCTCTGCGGGACTGACAGGTAACCTAACCGGCGGTCCTGCACCTACCTCCACGTGCAGCAGCAAGAGCGCCCCAGCCCGCGGGGCGTGTGAGGGAGCACCATGACACGTACTGACAGCGTCGACGTCAAGCGTTGGCGCGCGAAGTACGCGCTCATCGAGCGAGCGGCCGAGGCGGACCAGGACGCCAAGGCGCTGTTCGCCGAGATGGACGCGGAGCGCACGGCGCGCAACGGCGAGCTGCGAGAGATCCTCGCCGACCTCGTCGCCTCAAAGGACCTCGTTGCCTTCAAGGAGTCGATCGGCCACTGGGCGCGCAAGGACGGGCCGTACGTCGGCTTCGGCCCCGTCGGCGGTCCGTGGGTGGCGGCCCTCGTCCGGCGCGCCGAGGAGGACCACACAGAGGTCGTCGAGCTGCTCGTGGACGCGCTCCAGACCCCGCCGACTCCCCAGGCTGCGGCCGACCGCCTTCACGCCGTCGACGCGTTCCTGGCCCGGTCGGGCGGTCGTGGGCAGCGCGGTCCGAGCCCGGCCCAGACCGCGTACGTCCTCTCCCTCTTCTGGTCGACCGACGACGGCAGCGAGTGGCCGCTCATGTGGGAGAACGCTCCCCACACCCTCCAGCGGCTCGGCTGGCTCGAGCGCGGCCTGTCCCACGCCGAGCGCTACACGGCGTTCGCCGCCCTCTGCGCGTCGCTGCGTCCCGACGACCCGCGCTACGCGTCCCGGATCCTCTGGTGGTTCAAGGAGACCGAGGCCTTTGTCGGCATCGCGCCGAAGGCCATCGACGTGTGCGTCGAGGCAGCGGAGCTCGCGGCAGAGTTCCGTCCCGCGACCGGGTATGCCAGCGGGAAGCACGAGGACCGTGCGGCGGACCTCGCCCGGCAGCTGCGGGGCGAGGCCGACCACATCTCCGACAGCCTCATCGAGCGTCTGTCGGCGGAGACTGGCCTCTACCTGGAGGCGCCCACGCTCGCGCTCCAGCAGTACGCCACGGACGACTCCGCCTACCGCTCCGACCTCTACGCCTCGTGGATCCTCGTCGGCGGCGCGGGCGCCCCGGGCTTCCGGCTCTGGGTGACTCCGTCCGGCGTCGCCTTCGGCCTCCACGGCGGCTGGGAGGGCGAGAGCGAGGAGCAGCACCGCGAGATCGGTGCCCTGCTCCAGTCCCACCTCCCTCGCGGGGTGAGCTTCCTGCGGGTCCACGACGACGCGCGGCCGGCCACGGAGGGCCGGATCGAGCCGGTCGGGCGCGAGTACCCCGGGGGCGAGGCGTTCGTCGGCACGTGGTGGAAGGACTCGAGCGCCCTGGGGCGGGCCGACGTCGCCGACGAGATCGCGACGACGGCGCGGGCGCTGACGCCGCTCCTGCGGTTCATGGCCTCGAGCCAGCGCGGTGGCACCGAGGACCCTAACCTCGAGCTCAACCCGATGGCCGACCTCGAGTCCGAGGTCGAGGTCTTCAAGGCCGAGCGCCCGTACCCCAACGAGCGGGACGCATGGCACCAGGAACAGCGACGGGTGTTCGCGGGAGCGCTGTCCAGGGACGGGCTCGAGAACTTCGACCTGCCG
The DNA here is from genome assembly GCF_040414665.1 of Intrasporangium sp. Taxonomy (GTDB): domain Bacteria; phylum Actinomycetota; class Actinomycetes; order Actinomycetales; family Dermatophilaceae; genus Intrasporangium. Next base: position 25,530 of record NZ_JBEDUL010000179.1, on the reverse strand, counting down.
ACCTTCAAGCGCATCGTGTCGACCCGCGGCTACGGCGACATCGGCGCCCAGTCGGTGCTCATCAGCTCCATCAACGCCCTCGACGCCGCGGGGATCGACGAGCTGCGCCTCATGGTCCGGGAGCTGCTCTGGGGCGAGGGACGCGACGAGGAGCGGATCAACTCCGTCCTCGCCGCCGACGACCTCCCCGTGCAGGGCTTCAGCGAGAGCGTCGTCATGAAGCTGTTCTCCATCGCCCATCCCGAGCACTGGCTGCCCCTGTTCACCCTCGCGGGGGAGTCGGGCAAGATCGCGATGCTGGCGCGCCTCGGCGGCCCGGCCCGGTGGACCGAGGGCAAGTCGCGAGGTCGCATGCACGTCGAGACCAACGCGCTGCTGCGCCAGGTGCTCGACCCCCTCCTCCCGGAGGACCCCTGGGGGCAGGCACAGCTTGCCTACTGGCTCATGCGCCGCTCCGACAAGGCGCTCATGCCGGACCACGACGCCCTCGGCGAGGCGGCCAAGGAGCTGCTCATCGACGAGGAGTTCCTCCGCGAGATCCGTGCGCTGCTCGAGGAGAAGAAGCAGGTCATCTTCTACGGGCCGCCCGGCACCGGCAAGACCTTCCTCGCGCAGCGCTTCGCGCAGGCCCTGCAGCCGGACCCGGCCAAGCGCGACATCGTCCAGTTCCACCCGAGTAGCTCCTACGAGGACTTCTTCGAGGGCTTCCGGCCGCAGATCGACCACCAGGGCCAGATGGTCTACGAGCTGCGCAAGGGTCCGCTGGCGCTGCTGGCGGAGGCTGCGGAGGCGGACCCCCTGACGCCGCACATCATGATCATCGACGAGATCAACCGGGCCAACCTGCCCCGCGTCTTCGGCGAGCTGCTCTTCCTGCTCGAGTACCGGTCGCACTCGGTCAAGACGTCCTATCGGCCGGACGAGGGCTTCGAGCTGCCCCCGAACCTCTACTTCATCGGCACGATGAACACTGCAGACCGTTCCATCGCCCTCGTCGACGCCGCCCTGCGCCGGCGGTTCGACTTCGTGCCCTTCATGCCGCACGACGGTCCGATGGAGGGGTTGCTCCGCCGTTGGCTCGAGGCGAACGACGGCCCGGTCTGGGTCGCCGACCTCGTCGACCGGGTCAACGAGGACCTGCGCCGCGCCCTCCGCGGCCCGCACCTGCAGATCGGACACTCGTACTTCATGCGCCCGGGCCTCGACGGTGAGGAGACGACGTTGCGCCGCATCTGGGACTACAACGTGTACCCGTTCATCGAGGACCAGCTCTACGGCCGGGAGCACGAGCTCGCCCAGTTCCGGTGGGAGAACGTCCGGGCCCGGTACGGGCAGTTCGACCTCGCGATCCCGTCCACCGCACATCGCCACACCTCATGACGATCGAGCTCCCGCCGATCCCGGAGCACGGTCGCTCGGGCCCCGTCCGACTCGACCGGGAGACGCGCGGTGCCCTCGTCGCGGCCGCCGGCGAGCGGCTGGTCATCCACGCGACGGCCGACCCCGACGTCGTGACGATCGGCGCGACGAGCTGGGTCGGTGCGTTGGCGGTCCCGGGTCTCGTCGTGCGCGTCATGCCTCGGGTCTCGGTCGCGAACTTCTTCGCGATGCTGAGCGCCGGTGTGTCGGCCGAGCAGTTCGAGCACGAGCAGGTCACGTGGTCCGACACGGACGAGCTCATCGACGGCGTCGCGTACTTCGCGATCCGGCTCATTGACGCAGCGACGATGCGGGGCCTCGTCTTCGGCTACGTGGCACGTGAGGAGAAGCTCCGGACCATCCGCGGGCGCCTGCTCGTCGAGGAGTTCGCCCGCCGCCCCTGGACGGCCTCGGAGCCCCAGTGTCGGTATGACGACTTCACGTCCGACATCGCCGAGAACCAGCTCTTCCGGTGCACGCTGCAGGCGATGCTGGCCTGGCCGCAGCTCGCGCCGGACGTGCGTCGCGAGGCGTTGCGCGTCCTGGGGCGCTTTGACGGCGTCTCGGACACGCCGGCGACCAAGCACGCCATACCGGTGACCATCACCCGGCTCAACGAGCACTACGCCGACGCGATGCGACTGTCGCGGCTCGTCCTCCAGGCGATGTCGCTGAGCCACGAGGCGGGGGACCAGCAGGCCCACAGCCTCATGGTGGACATGGACGACCTCTTCCGGCGGTGGATCGTCCAGGAGCTCGACCACCGCCTCGCGCCGGACCTGCGGATCGACGCGGACGAGGACGTCTGGCTCGATGAGGGACGGGTCGTCACGATGGCGCCCGATCTCATCGTGCGCCGAGGCGCTCAGGTCGTGCTCGTCGGCGACGCGTCCTACTCGATGGGCGCCGACGGCTATCTCGCCTCCCGCGACTACCTCAACCTCGTCGCCTACACCTCCGCCATGGGGATCCCGACCGGGCTGCTCGTGCACTGCAACTCGGATCGTGCGCCGGAGAACGAGATCGTCATCCGCAACGCGGGAACGCGCATCCTCTGCCGGCCGATCCGGCTCGACGGGTCCTACACCGGCGTCTCCCGCTCCATCGACGCGCTGGCCGACCTCGTGCGCGAGCTGGCTGAGTTCCCGGGGGAGTTCGTCATCCCCGAGATGCTCGGCACCGGCGTGCGTTGAGCTGAGCCTCCCCTCGGTGAGCCACGAGCTGCCGTATGCCGCTGGGCTCAGCCCGGCGTGAACGCGCAGAACTCGTTGCCCGCAGGATCGGCAAGAACGTCCCACCTCAGGCCGTCCTCGCCCTTCCTGCGCAGGCGAGTCGCTCCAGCTGCCAGAAGCTCACCGACGTCGGCGGTCGTCACGTCGATGTGCACGCGGTTCTTCGTCGTCTTCGCCTCGGGCACTGGTCCGAAGACCAACAGCTCGAAGGGGGCGCCGGGCACGTGCTCGAGCCAGCTGGCCTCTGAGTCGTGGTGCGCCGTGATGCCGAACGCCCCCGCCCACCAGTCGGCGAGCTCGCGACACTCGTCGGTGCCGCCCGTCACGTCCCACACGAGCTCGTAGAAGGGACGCTCGACCGGCCTGTCACGGACGAAGACGCAGAACAGCTGGCCGTCGGGATCCCGCATCACGGTCCACCGCTGGGTGTCGTCGACGACGACCGCGCCACCGGCGAGGGCCGGCTCGAGCGACGTGGCGTTGACGTCGAGGTGGAGGCGGTTCTTCACGGTCACCGGCTCCGGCACGTGGTTGACCCACACCATCACGTCGTCGTGCCCCTGCCCTCGGCGCAGGCTCGCGTCGCCGTCGTCGTGGACGTGGGCCTCCCAGCCGAGAAGCGGAGCCCAGAAGGCCGCGACCGCGGGTGCGTCAGACGCGTCGATGCAGAGGTCCTTGTAGGTCGCCAGAGCCATGCATCCCACCGTAGGTGACCACCGGGGACGAATGACTCGCAGATCACACAGAGTCCTCTTGAATGAGGTGACCGGTCAACTACTACACTCTGTAGTACCGACAGCAAAGGGCCTGCCGGATCACCAACACAAGCTGGAGATGAGATCCATGGCCACCATCCACCACAACGACGTCAGTCGTGTTCACGACGTCGACACCAAGCACCCCGCCGACGGCATCGTCACGTTCGAGGAGGAGATCGTCCGCTCGGCATGGGCACGCCGGTTCCTCGCCGCGATGCGCATCGTCATGGGCTGGACCTTCATGTGGGCCTTCGTCGACAAGCTCTTCGGCCTCGGCTACGCAACCCCGTCCGCGCGCGCCTGGATCAACGGCGGCACGCCGGCGCAGGGCTTCATGAAGGCCGGCGCAGAGAGCGACAACCCGTTCGCCCAGTTCTTCGCGAACATCGCAGGCCCGTGGTCCGACTGGCTGTTCATGATCGGCCTGTTCGGCATCGGCCTCGCGCTCCTCACGGGCGCGGGCCTCAAGATCGCCGCCTGGACCGGCACGGCGCTCCTGCTCTTCATGTACCTGGCCCAGCTGCCTTGGTACGCCACCGACGGAGCGACCAACCCGATCACCGACTCCCACTGGATCGAGGCTCTGGCCCTCATCGTCGTCGCCGCCACCTACGCGGGCGACACCTGGGGCATCGGCAAGTGGTGGGGACGGCACGTCGGCAACGGCATCCTTCGGTGACCGAGACCGACTTGGCCCGTGACTGACGGGCCTGCCACAGCGACCGCCCTTATCCCTGGGGGCGGTCGCTGACGTATGCCCAGGCGATGATGCAGCTGACCTGGGCTGACCGGCTGAGCGGGCTGGCGGCGCCTCAGCCGCTGATGCCATGGGCGGCCACGTGCCAGAGCCGACCCTCGCCCCGGATCCCGGGCATGGCCTGCAGGATGGAACGCTCAGCCAGCTCCGGCGCGACGCCGAGATCGACGGCGTACCGCAGGGCGACGGCCGGGGTGCGGTGCGTCGCGTCGCGGCAGTGGACGAGGACCCGCTTGCCCTCGGCGCGGAACTGGCGGAGGGCGGAGGACACGTCGTCGAGGACGAAGTCGAGATGCGGGTTGGAGTCCTCGGAGTCGTCCTCGTTCATCCAGACCTCGAGGTGGTCCCGGGGCGGGATGCCAGCCGCCGGGACGTCCTCCAGGCCGAGCGGACAGAGCGACACGACTGCCTGGACACCGAGCTCCGCCGTGCGGGCGAGATCGCTCATCGTGCCCAGCACGATGTCCGGGTCGATCGGGTGCGGCAGGCCGAGCTGCCCGATCGCCGGATCGGCCATCGTCGCCACCGAGGGCCATGTCCCGGGCGTCCGCCCGCCGGACCACGTGCACACCGCGATCTCGACGAGGTCATGGGCGCGGTAGCCCGGCCAGCCGTGGACCACGCGGCGCCACTGGGTGGGGACAGCCGAGGCGCCGTAACGGGCCCCGAGGAGGGAGCCTGCGATGGCGGCCACCGTGTCGGTGTCATGACCGGCCCCGACGGCGGCCTGCAGCCCACGCTGCAGGTGCATGGCCGACGCATCTCCCCGATCGGTCGTCGTGATGGCGGCCCAGGCCGCCTGGAGCGCGGTCACCGAGTAGCCGTTGTTGACGAAGCGCTTGGGGTCCTCGCCGGTTGCCTCCTCGATCCACTGCGCCCACGAGTCCCCGTGCGACGGGGTGACCAGGTCCAGTCCGGCCCCCAGGTCGAGTCGGCCCTCGGTCGTGGCCACGCGGATGGCCTCGGACCACAGGACGGAGGAGTCCGCGGCCAACGGGTCGGCGTGGGTCAGCTCGGCGATGGCGCGTGCGGCCCGTGCGGTTGCGAAACGGTCACCGATGTTCCAGATGCCGACGACCGACGTGCGCATCAGGGCTCCGTTGCCTGCGGTGAGCCCGGTGCGCTCGTGCAGCGCCTGGCTGGCCGCCGTCAGGCGCTCGTGGGGCCGCCCCGCGAGGCGCTCAGCCTCGGCGAGGACCGTCCTGGTCTGGGCGCCGACATCGGTTGCCCCGCCGACGAGCCAGGCGGAGAACGCGTCCGCGACGGCGTCCAGGCCCTCGGCGCTGGTCAGGTCAACGCCCTGAGCTGCTACGTCCGCGACGCAGAGAGTCATCTGCGTGTCGTCGCTCCACTCGCCCGGCTCGTAGGGGCCGAGGCCACCGCCCTTCATCACCGCCTCGCCGACCGGGGGCGCGGCCATCTCGTAGGGCACGCCCAAGGCGTCGCCGCAGGCGCCACCGAGGAGTACGCCGGCAGCGCGGTCGAGGGTGATGGGGCGGTCCGCAACCATGGGTTGGCCTCTCTTGGACGGCAGCACGGTCAGGTGAAATCTACGGCCGATGGCCGGTTCGGTGGCCGTGGGCCCCACGCCGTAGGATTCCGGCGTGCTCGCCCCGTTGACCGTCTCGCTCCTCGTCGCGTCCGGAGTGCTCGGCCTCATCGCCGGGCACCACCTGGTCCGCAGGCGCCGGGTCGACGACCCCCTCATCCTCGTGGGCGCCGCGATCGAGCTGGGTCTCGTCGTCCAGCTCGTCTACGGCCTGACGCAGGCTGGTGCGATCGGGGACGGCGCCGAGCGGGCGACCTTCATCGCCTACCTGTTCACCGTTCTGGTCGTCCTGCCGGTCACGATCTACATCGCGATCAAGGAGAAGACCCAGTGGGCCATGGCCGTCGTGCTCGGGGGAGCCCTTGTCGTCGCCATTCTCATCGCCCGCGTCCAGCAGATCTGGAGTCTCAATGCCTGACCCGAGCCCGGCCTCCCACACCGGCCGGGGACCCGGACGTCTCATCGTCGCGCTCTACGGGCTGCTCGCGCTTGCCGCGACCGGCCGCAGCGTCCTCCAGATCGTCGAGTACTTCGACCGGGCCCCGGTCTCCTACCTCCTCTCGGCTCTGGCCGCCCTGATCTACATCGTGGCGACCATCGGTCTGGCGCGGGGTGACCGAGTGTCCGTCCGCATCGCCTCCGTCGCCATCGTCATCGAGCTCATTGGCGTCCTCGTCGTGGGGGCCGTCTCCTACGTGGCGCCGGAGGCGTTCCCGGACAAGACGGTGTGGTCCCACTTCGGCCAGGGCTACGGCTACGTGCCGCTCGTCCTGCCCGTCCTCGGCCTGCTGTGGATTCGCCGCAACCGGGTCCCCCGGACCGCGTCGATAGGGTGACCGCCATGAACGACGCCGCGACCGGGCCCAGCAAGGCGACCGAGCCGACCGAGCCGACCGAGCCGACGCTGCCCAGCGGCCCGCTCACCGTCCGGCCGGTCACGGCGGAGGAGGCCCAGGCGACCGTGGTCCGGCTCGGCGGCAGCTTCCTCCAGACGCCGGCGTGGGCACGGACCAAGCCCGGCTGGACGGCTGTCCATCTCGGCTGGTTCGACGCGACGGGCGCCCGGGTCGGTGCCGGTCTCGTGCTCTCCCGCAGACTTCCGCGACTGCGGCGCTCGTTCGCCTACCTCCCGGAGGGCCCGGCCCTGCCGTGGGACGCCGTCGCGTCCGACCCCGGCGCGTGGATCGACCCGCTCGTCGCCTGGGCGACGTCGGAGGGAGCGTTCGCCCTGCGGCTGGGCTTCCCCGTCGTGTCCCGCTCGTGGCAGCCCGATGTGGTCAAGAAGCAGATCAGCGAGGGTGGGCTGATGTCGTTCACGGCCCTCCCACCCACGATCGACAACCCAGACGCGCGCCGCCTCGAGACGTGGCTCGACCGCCGGCGCTGGCGACCCATCGGCTGGGGGAGCTCTGCGGCCGTGGGGCAGCCGCGCTACCTCTGCGTCATCGACCTCGACGGCCGAGGCAGCGAGGCCGTCCTCAAGGCGATGAACCAGCAGTGGCGCCGCAACATCAAGAAGGCCGACAAGGCGGGCGTCACGGTCCGGTCCGTCGGGGTCGACGGGGTCGACACCTTCCACCAGCTCTACGTGGAGACCGCTGAGCGCGACCATTTCGTCCCCCGGGCGAGGTCGTACTTCGAGCAGATGGTCCGGTCCTTCTCGGAGGGCGGCGAGCACGTCACGGGCAGGATCTACGAGGCGCACGTCGACGGGGACATCCTCGCGTCGGCCCTCATGGTTCGCGTCGGGGACCGGTTCTCCTACCTCTACGGCGGCTCGACGAGCCGGAACCGGGACGCTCGCGCCAGCAACGCCCTCCAGTGGCAGGCGATCCAGGACGCGATCGACGCCGGCTGCACCGCCTATGACCTGCGTGGCTTCAACACGTCGCTGGGCGCCACGTCGCCGCTCATCGGCCTGCTCCTGTTCAAGCTCGGCGCGGGCGCCGACGTCGTCGAGCTCGTCGGTGAGCGCGAGCTGGTCCTGAACCGCTTCTGGCACACGGCGTTCGAGAAGGCCATGGCACTGCGCGTTGCCATCAACAACCGCCGGGCCGGAGCCAATGCCACCCCGGACGCCGACGTCTAGCGCGGCGTCACGACTGGTGGATGACGCACTCGGTCCCACCGTCACCCGACTGGATGGCGACGAGCTCGTCGTCCGCGTAGAGCCGGCACTGGACCGTGTACTGGCCATCCGCGCCGGCGACGCCGACCATGAGCGTCTCGGGCGGCTCATCGAAGGTCACCAGGCCCGAGTACGGCAAGGTGACGTCCGGAGCCTGCGTGCCTGCACCGTGTCCCGGACCTTGACTGTCCACCGTGATCGTCGCGCGCGGGTCGCCGCCGACGACCTCGAGCCGGAACTGCTTCGTCCCCGGCGGGACGGCATGGGTCGGAAGGTCGGTTGGCGAGACGCCAGAGACCTTCGCGCCATGGATCTCGGTCAGGTCGACGTAGGCCGCGCCCCGGTCCTGGTTCATCGGCATCTGCGCGAACCGATCGCTCGTCATGCCATCGCTGTGCATCGCACTACCGACGACAGGTAGCGCGAAGAACGCTGCGACCACCCACCACCCCGCGCTGCTCCGGCGTGGCCGCGGTCCGGGCACGCGGGTGCCGGGATCCGGGGCCCACGCGGTAGGCGGCAGGCCTCCTGCCGGCGGGTCACCCGGGAAGGCGACGTGACGGTCATTCTGCGGGTCGGGAGCCGCTGGCCTCGTGGTCATCCGTCCCCCTCTCAGGCTGTGCTTCACCCAATCCGACCCTACGCCGATGCGCTGGGTTCCGTCGGAAACCGGTTCGGACCGCATCTGCTCCGCGCATATCCTGTCGCCCATGCCCGAGGACCCTCGCACCTTCCGCCCGCGTGGGCCGTCCGGGGGACACCGTCGCGGCGGCGGAGTGCGGCGCCGCTCCCCGGGTGCCGGGGGACCACGAGGCCGTATGCCGCTGAGCCCGGAACAGCGCGAGGCCCGCAGGGCCGCTCGGGCCGGGCTGGTCCCGCCGATCAGCTTTCCGGAGCACCTGCCTGTCGTCGAGCGGCGGGAGGACATCGCCGCAGCGATCCGGGACCACCAGGTCGTCGTCATCGCGGGTGAGACCGGCTCCGGCAAGACCACCCAGCTGCCGAAGATCTGCCTCGAGCTGGGTCGCGGGCTCGACGGTGTCATCGGCCACACCCAGCCGCGCCGGATCGCGGCCAGGGCGGTCGCGGAGCGGCTCTCCGACGAGCTCGGAGTGGACCTCGGCACGACGGTGGGCTACCAGGTCCGCTTCACCGACCAGTCGAGCCGGGACACGCTCGTCAAGGTCATGACCGACGGGATTCTCCTCGCGGAGCTGCAGCGGGACCGCGAGCTGCGGCGCTACGACACGATCATCATCGACGAGGCCCACGAGCGCAGCCTCAACATCGACTTCATCCTCGGCTACCTCAAGGCGCTGCTGCCGCGTCGCCCGGACCTCAAGATCGTCATCACGTCGGCGACCATCGACCCGGAGAAGTTCGCGCAGCACTTCGCCGACCCGGTGACGGGGGAGCCGGCACCCATCATCGAAGTGTCGGGTCGGACCTATCCGGTCGAGATCCGGTACCGCCCGCTGGTGGATCCGGACCGGCCAGAGGGCGACGAGAAGGACATGATCACCGGCATCTGTGAGGCGGTCGAGGAGCTCTGGACCGAGCGGCACTCCGGGCCGAGCAGCGACATCCTGGTCTTCCTGTCAGGCGAGCGCGAGATCCGCGACGCCGCGGACGCGCTCAACGGGATGAAGCTGCCCATCACCGAAGTCGTCCCGCTCTACGCTCGGCTCTCGGCCGCGGAGCAGCATCGCGTGTTCCGGCCGCACACCGGCCGTCGGATCATCTTGGCCACCAACGTCGCCGAGACCTCGCTCACGGTCCCCGGCATCCGCTACGTCATCGACACCGGCACGGCGCGCATCTCGCGCTACAGCCAACGCACCAAGGTCCAGCGGTTGCCCATCGAGCCGGTCAGCCAGGCGTCAGCGAACCAGCGGTCCGGCCGCTGCGGTCGGGTCTCCGAGGGCATTGCCATCCGTCTCTACTCGGAGGCCGACTACGAGAGCCGGCCCGAGTTCACCGACCCGGAGATCCTGCGGACCAACCTGGCCTCCGTCATCCTCCAGATGACCTCGCTCGGGCTCGGTGACATCGGCCGGTTCCCCTTCCTCGACCCTCCGGACAGCCGGCAGGTCACCGATGGCGTCCGCCTCCTCGAGGAGCTGCAGGCGTTCGCGCCCGAGGACGACGGCCAGCCTGCGGGAAGGGGGCGGCGACGTCCGGGACGCAGGCTCACGGCATACGGCCGGACCATTGCCGCGCTGCCGATCGACCCCCGGCATGCCCGGATGGTCATCGAGGCGGACCGCCGGGGGGTGCTCCGCGAGGTCCTCGTCATCGTCGCGGCCCTCTCGATCCAGGACCCGCGCGAGCGGCCCCAGGACAAGCAGGAGCTGGCCAACGCCGCCCACAAGCGGTTCTCCGACGAGACGAGTGACTTCCTGTCCTGGCTGAAGCTCTGGGCCTACCTCAGGCAGCAGCAGCGCGACCTCAGCTCGAGCGCCTTCCGGCGCATGTGCAGGTCGGAGTTCCTCCACTACCTTCGGGTGCGCGAGTGGCAGGACCTGCACGCCCAGCTGAAGCAGACGGCCAAGCAGGCCGGGCTCGACGTGTCGCGGGGGAGCGTCCGCACCGGCGAGGGGGAGATCGACACCGACGCCGTCCACCAGGCCCTGCTCGCCGGCCTCCTGTCGCACGTGGGTGTCCGCGATGAACAGCGCCGTGAGTACCTCGGTGCCCGAGGGGCCCGTTTCGGCATCAGCCCGGGCTCGGCGCTCTTCCGCAAGCAGCCGCAGTTCGTCATGGCGGAGGAGCTCGTCGAGACGACCCGGCTCTGGGCCCGGATCACCGCTCGTATCGACCCGGCCTGGGCGGAAGAGCTCGGTGCCCACCTCGTCAAGCGGCAGTACTCCGAGCCACGATGGTCCGGCCGCCGAGGATCAGCCGTTGCCACGGAGCGAGTGACGCTCTACGGGGTGCCGCTCGTCGTGGGCCGCACCATCGGGCTGGCGAAGGTCGACCCCGAGCTGGCCCGGGACCTGTTCATCCGACACGCGCTCGTCGAGGGTGACTGGCCCACCGAGCACGCCTTCCTCCGCGACAACGCCACTCTCCTCGAGCGCATCGGCGAGCTCGAGGCGAGGACACGCCGGCGTGACCTCGTCGTCGACGACAGCGTGCTGGTCGCCTTCTACGACAAGCGGATCCCCGCAGAGGTGGTGTCCGGCCGGCACTTCGACGCGTGGTGGAAGAAGGCTCGGCGCCAGACACCGGACCTGCTCACCTTCACCGAGAACCTCCTCCTCCGGGACCGGTCAGGGGCACTGGGGGTGGAGGAGTACCCGACGACGTGGCGCCAGGGCGACCTCGACCTCGACGTCACGTACCAGTTCGACCCCGGCTCCGACCTGGACGGCGCCACCGTCCACGTCCCCGTCGACCGGCTCAACCAGGTGAGCGCCGATGGCTTCGACTGGCTGGTGCCCGGCTTCCGGGAGGAGCTCGTCACGGCGCTCATCCGGTCGTTGCCCAAGACAGTCCGCCGTCACCTCGTGCCCGCGCCCGACCACGCGCGAGCCGTGCTGCCCGAGCTCAACCCGGCGGACGGGCCCCTCGCGAGCACGCTGGCGAGGGCGCTGCGCCGCCGGGCCGGCGTCCCGGTCGAGCCCCACGACTTCGACTGGGATCGGGTCCCCGGCCACCTGCGCGTGACGTTCAGCGTCGACTCGCCCACCGGCGAGCCCGTTGCGACGGGCAAGGACCTCGAAGCCGTCCGCGAAGCCGCGACACCGCAGCTGCGCCGGCAGGTCCGGGCGGCGAGCACCGGCCTGGAACGCACCGGCCTGACGAGCTGGGACGTCGATGTCGTGCCGCAGACCTTCGAGAGCGGTTCGGGCGTCCAGGGCTATCCGGCGCTCGTGGACACGGGAGTCGCGGTCGACCTGCGGGTCCTCCCGACCAGGGCGGAGGCCGAGGCCGAGCACCGGCTCGGCGTCCGGCGTCTCCTGCTCCTGGGCATCAACCCGCCGTGGAAGCAGATCCTCGCGCGCCTGACCAATGCCCAGAAGCTCGCCCTCGGCCACAACCCGCACGGCAGTGTTCCGGCACTCCTCGACGACTGCCTCGCAGCTGCCGTCGACTCGATCAGCGAGGAGGTCGTGCACACTCCCGGGGTACGTGGAGCGGCCACGAAGCAAGGGGGCGACGCGCGCGGGAGCGAGCCCAGCGGCATACGGACTCGTGAGGACTTCGAGTGGGCGCTCTCGGCCGTGCGCACGCACACGACAGCACGCGTGGTCCAGGTCGTCGCCCTCGTCGAGCCGATCCTCGCTCGTCACCTCACCCTGACGACCCGGCTCGCCGAGCTCGATGGCTCGACGAATCCGGCGATCCGGCCGCTGGTCGCCGATGTCCGGGCCCAGCTGGCCGAGCTCATCCGTCCGGGCTTCGTCGCCGAGACGGGCATCGCGCGGCTGCCGGACCTCGACCGCTATCTCCGTGCGGCCGCGCAGCGGCTCGACAAGGCTCCCGCCAACCTCGCCCGGGACGCCCAGGCCCTCGACCAGGTCGACGTCATCGAAGGACGCTACGCGGACCTGCTGCACGCCCTCCGCCCGAGCCAGCGCGGCGCGGCGGAGATCGTGCAGATCGGCTGGATGATCGAGGAGCTGCGGGTGTCACTCTTCGCCCAGTCCCTCGGGACCGCCTACAGCGTCTCGCCGCAGCGGATCCTCAAGGCGATCGCCAAGGTCACGCCCTGACCCCGCGAGCGTGGGTGGCCGCGACACAGGGAATCATGGTGCAGCGCACCGCGTTGGACCCGGTGAACGCCCTCACGAAAGGCTTTTCCGTGCAAGACCCCACCGAGCTCTTCCAGTTTGAGACCGACGCCTCGCTGTCCGCCGAGGACGTGAACGCATCGGTGCTCGTGCTTGCTCTGGGCGGGTTCGTCGACGCCGGCCACACGCAGCGTCTGCTCACCGAGCACGTGCTGGAGGCTCACGAGTCCCGCGTCATCGCATCGTTCGACGTCGACCAGCTCCTCGACTACCGCGGCCGGCGGCCGCCCATGGTCTTCGACCGTGACCACTGGGAGAGCTACGCCGACCCGAGCCTCCTGTTGTACCGGGTGATCGACCGCGAGGGAGTGCCCTTCCTGCTCCTGGCGGGGCCCGAGCCCGACTACCAGTGGGCCCGGATGGCCGAGGCGGTCATGATCCTCATCCGCGCCCTCGAGGTGGAGCTGACCGTGAGCGTCCACGGCATCCCCATGGCCGTGCCGCACACCCGCCCGCTCGGCTTCACCACGCACGGCACGAACCCGCGACTGCTGTCCGGCAACGAGACTCCCTTCGGCACCGTGCAGGTCCCGGCCAGCTTCTCCGCCATGCTCGAGCTCCGCCTCGGTGAGGCAGGACGCGATGCCATCGGCTTCGCCGTGCACGTGCCGCACTACCTCGGCCAGAGCGAGTTCGCCGATGCCGGCCTCCTCGGGCTGCAGCGCATCATCGCCGCCACCGGACTCGACCTGGACACGACGGCGCTCGCCGCCGCCGCTGGTCGCGACCGCGCCGAGATCGCCCGCCAGATGGAGCAGTCCGACGAGATCTCGGCGGTCGTGCGAGCCCTCGAGCAGCAGTACGACACGTTCCTCGAGGGTCGTCGACACCGGAGCCTGCTCGCCACGGACCTGTCCGACCTGCCGACGGCCGACGAGATCGGCGCCGAGTTCGAGGCCTTCCTCAAGGACGTCGCCGACGAGGGCGACGACGGCGACGATGGCCGCGAGGTCGGCGGGAGGGGCGGCGAGGACGGCCCCCAGGGCTGAGCCGTCACAGGGCTGCCGCGAGCCGCTCGGGGAAGTCATCGGGGAAGCGGTGACCGAGCCCCGGGACCACGTCGAGCCTGAAGCCGCCGCTCCCCGAGCCGAGCTCCTCCGCCACGCCGACCACGTCATCGGCGAGCTCGTCGTCAGCTCCGACGATGAGGAGTGCCGGGCTGAGCTCGGTCCCCGACGCGCGTCGGGGCAGAGAGCCGGCTGATGCGGCCGGGGCCACGGCGATGACCCCGGAGACCGGGCCCGGGCTGCCGGAGAGGGCCCACTGGAGGGCGATCCGGCCGCCCGCGGAGAAGCCGGCTGCGACGGTGGGCAACGACCGGAGCTGCTCGGGCAGCAGCTGGCGGGCCTCCGCGATCTCAGCGGCCGCGCGCTCCGGGTCCGGCCACGACCGGTAGTGCGGCGACGTCCGCTGCGACGAGCGGATGGCCAGCACCGCGAAGCCGTGGTTCGTCGCCGGACGCCACGCAGCCATCGCGTCGTCGGCGTCCTCCTCGGCTCCGTGGAGCGCGACGACGACGCCCCGTGGGGCAGCGTCGGGCCGTGCCAGGCGGTCACCGCTGCGGTCCGGGTGCGCGTTGGCCTGCTCCCATTGGACGCGCGAGCGGTCGACGAGGCGGGTGAAGGGCTCGAGCGCCTGCAGGCCCGCCAAGTCGTCGTCGTCCACGAGGATTCGGGGGTCCCACCAGGCGCCGGCGGCCTGGGCGGTGGCGAGAGTGTCGAGCGCCTCGTCGTGGTCGCCCAGGGAGCCGAGCAGGCAGGCACGGAGGTGGGCCAGCTCGGCACGCCAGGGGTGCAGCTCGGCGGACGACTCGGTGATCAGGTCGATGGCCTCCCTGTGCCGGTGCTCGGCGTAGAGGCGAAAGACGCTGTCATTGAGCGTTTGGTACGTCTCGCGGGGGTTGATGGGGTCTCCTTCGGATCGGTCCGGTGGTCGGTCGGTGTTCGGTCAGGTGGTGGGGGTGGGACGGGTCACTCCTTGGCCTCGCTCCATCGGCGGATGACACTCGTCTCGGCAACGAACCGCACCTGGTCCGTGCCCGCCCACGTCTGTGACGCTCGGGCGAGAGCCTCCGCCACGGTTCGTCGCGCCTCGTCGGCGCGCGCCATCGGCACGTGGACGAGGAGCTCGTCGTGCAGGCACAGCACGATCTGCCCGCCCAGTGGGCGGACCTCGTGGCGCACCGTTGCCGCCCACGCCTTGAAGAGCTCCGCCGCGGACCCCTGGATGATCGCGTTGCGTGCGTACCGTCCCCGGGCTGCGTCGGCAGCGCCATCAGACCGTATGCCGCTGGGCGCGCTCCCGGCGGCATCCTGCTCTTGCGTGGTGGCAGGGCCGGCACGAGCCACCGGCGCCTCGAAGGGAATCAGGCGACCGCCAAACGTTCGCAGCGGCCGGCGGGCCATGCCGTCGGCGTAGGCCCGGTCGAGCAGGCTCATCGCGACCGGGTAGGCGCGTTCAAGGTCCTCGAGTGCCTCGCCCGCCGCACCGGACCGCTGGCCGTACATCGCGGCGAGCACGGCCACCTTGGCGACCGGGCGCTCGACCCCCAGCTTGGCGGCGACCGGTGCGTACAGGTCGTCGCTGCGGGTGGCCTCGGCAAAGGCCCGGTCGCCGCTGACGACCGCCAGGACCCGCGGCTCGACCTGTCCGAGGTCGGCGCGGACGAACGCGTGCCCGGGTGTGGCGCAGACGGCCGGGCGGAGCGGGGCAGGCAGGTTGTGCAGGCCGTGCTGCGCGGTCATCCGTCCAGCGGCCCCGTCGCAGGCGGTCCACGCGCCCCGGAGTCGGTCGTCCGCGCCGACGTGCTCGTCGAGCCAGCGGTAACCGTACGTCGTCGCGATCCGCTCGTCCTTGCGCCACGTCAGGAGGGCGTCGACGAGCGGGTGGGTGTGCCGGTAGGGCTCGAGGAGCCAGGCCCTCGTACTGGGCACGTCGACGCCGACTGAGGAGAGCAGGTCGCGGACCTGGGCCGGATTGCGCAGGTCGGTCCGCTCGCGCCCGGGTGCGTGACGCAACACCGCTTGGTCTCGGTGCCTGCGGATCCGCGCCGCGTCCGCGTCGTCCTGCGGTCGGGGTCCAGCCGCAGCCCCGATGAGGTCCTCGGCCGCGTCACGGTCAACGGGCAGGCCGTCGCGCTCGAGCTCCAGGCACAGCACCGCCGCGGCGGACTCGGACCACACCGTCCGGATGAGCCGCTCGGCGGTGGGTCCGGCTGTGCGCCGCATGGACTCGTCCTGCTCGCGTTGACACTCCAGGGCCAGGTGGGCGAGGGCGGCGAGGCGGGCCGTGGTCGATGCCCAGCCCTCGAGTGCGTCGGCTCGGAGCTGCCCCGTGGCTGTGAACAGGTCGTCCGAACCGGGTCCGGCCACGTCGAAGAGATCGGCCTCGAAGCCGGCCTGCAGACCGCGCCGGGGGAGCGGGACCTCCCGCGCAGGCAGTCCGCGGCAGCCGGCCACGACGTGGCCCGGTGTGGCCCACCAGCCGCCGTGGAGCAGCCGATGGGCCTCGGCGAGGTCCCACGTCCGGGGAACCTCGACGCCTGCGGCGACAACCCCGCGAAGCCCGTTTCCGGCCGACCAGACGACCCAGCGGGGGTTGACGGACTCGACCAGCCTGGCGACGTGAGACGCCACCTCGGCGAGCGGCCACGGCTCGTCGAGACCGGGCCCAGCGGCATACGCCTCGGTGGTGCCCACCACGAGCGCGACAAGGGCTGGGGCGGAAGGTCGCCCGGCCTGCTGGTCAGCCAAGGGAGCCGGCCATCCGATGGACGGCCTCGTGCAGGATCTCCGGTGACGTGGCGAAGTTGAGCCGGGCGCAGCCGCGACCACCCTCGCCGAAGCTCGGGCCCTCGGAGAGGGCGACCCGCCCATGACTGCGGAACCACGCCGCCGGGTTGTCGCCGAGGTCGAGTGCCCGGCAGTCGAGCCAGGCCAGATAGGTCGCCTCCGGCAGCTGCAGGTGCACCCTGGGCAGCTGGTCGGCGACGATCTCCGCGAGCAGCTGGCGGTTGGCGTCGAGCTCCTGGACGAGGCGCCGCACCCAGTCGCCGCCGTGGGTCCAGGCGGCGGTGTGTGCGATGACACCCAGGTGGCTCGCGCCGAAGGTGACGAACGGATGGAGACGGCCGACCGCGGCACCGGCCTCGGCCCCGGGAACGATGAGGCCGGACTTGAGGCCGGCGAGGTTCCACGCCTTCGAGGCGGACGTCACCGTGATGCCCCGCTCGGCGCCGGGGACGGTGAGGTAGGGCGTGAAGGAGCCGGGCTGGTACACCAGGGCGGCATGGATCTCGTCCGAGATGATCGTGACGCCGTGGTCGGCGGCGAGACGCGCGAGCGTCTCCAGCTCCGCCGACGTGTGCACGGTGCCGGTCGGATTGTGCGGGTTGGACAGCAGGTAGGCGGCTCGGGCGCCCCCGCTCGTGGCCCGCGCGAAAGCGTCGGCGAGGGACTCGGGGTCGAGGCGGCCGTCCGCTGTGAGCGGCGCATCGAGCGGCTTGCGCCCGATGGAGTCGATGACGGTGAAGAAGGCGTTGTAGACGGGGGAGCTCAGCACGACCGGCGCCGCCGGGTCCGTGAGAACCTCCAAAAGGCGGGCGATGCCGCTGAGGACGTCGGCGACGACGACACCCGACCCCGGGTCGACCTGCCAGTTCCACTCGGTCGCAGCGAAACTGGCGAATGCCTCGGTGTAGTCACGCGTCCAGGGATAGCCCGTGTCGCCGCGGCGCATCGCGTCCGACACGGCTTCGACCACGGCCGGGCACGGCTCACAGTCCATCTCCGCCACCCACAGTGGCAGGACGTCGCTCGGGTGCGTGCGCCACTTGAGGCTCGTGCGAGATCGCCTCAGCTCGTCCGCCGGGGCCGTGAGGATGCGGTCGGTCATGGTCACGAGCCTAGGAGAGCACACCGACGTCTCGAGGAGCCGAACAGGGGGTAAGGGCTAGGCCAGGGAAGGCCACCAACGGCCTCGTGCGCGTCACGGATCGCGTAACGTCAGCCCGGTCCGGACAGTCGACGGCAGGGCTGGGCGCCCGTGGTCGACGAGACGAACTGTGACAGGGAAGGAGCCGCGTGGGCATCTTCGGATGGGGCAAGGACGAGACGCGTGCAGCGTCGGACCGCACCGCCGCCCAAGTGCAGGAGGTTGCGAGGCACGGATCCGGCGGCAGCGCGCTCGAGCGGGCGAGAGGCGCCGACGAAGGTGGCCTGAGCGGCGCAGCCACGCGGCTCATGGAGCGGCTGCTCGACGTCGGCATCGATGGGAAGGGGCCCTTCGACTCCGCGCACGAGGTGGCCGACGATGCCTTGAAGGACGCCGGTGGCGATCCCGACCTGGCCATCCGGCTGGTCCACCGCCAGCACCGTCGCCTCGGGCTGGCCGGCGGCTTCGCCACCGGGTTCGGCGGGTTCTTCACCATGGCCGTCGCCCTCCCTGCGAACGTCGTCGAGTTCTACCTCCTCGGCACCCGGATGACGGCGGCGACGGCTCGGCTCCGCGGCTACGACATCGACCAGCCGGAGATCCGGTCTGCCGTCCTGCTCACCCTTGCGGGCGCCGACAGTGATGACCTGCTCAAGAAGGCCGGGGTCTTCGCGGCGGGCGGCAAGCTCACCGCAGTCGCGCTCGAACGGCTCCCGGCACCCGCGCTCATGGTGCTCAACAAGGCGATCGCGTTCCGCCTGCTCGGCCGCCTCGGATCAGGCATCATCGCGAAGCTGGGTCGCGCGGTTCCGGTCGTCGGCGGGCTCATCGGTGGCGGCGTCGATGCGTACATGTTGACCCGGATCGCCGGTCAGGCTCGCCGGGAGTTCCCCGCGGTGGCGACGTATGGCCGGTAAGCGCATCAAGCTCATCGCCACGGTCGCCTCGGTGGTCCGTGCATCCACCCGACCCGGCGCACCGAGCCTCACCAGCCGGGTGCAGGCGGTGCCGAGGCTCGTGCGGGCGACCGTCAGTGGTCGCTACGTCGGCACGACGCGGGGACGCCTCGCGTTGCTCGCCGGCGCGGTGGCCTACATCGTCTCGCCGGTGGACCTCGTGCCCGAGGCCGTCCTCCCGGTGCTCGGCACCGTCGACGACGCGGTCGTCATCTCGTGGGCGATCAAGACGCTGGTCGAGGAGACGGACCGGTTCCTCGCGTGGGAGGCCGGCGAAGGTCTGGGCGGCTCCTCGCGGACGATTCGAGCAGCTGTCCGTCACGAGGCCGCGGCGCCTGGCGGAACTGGACGCGCAACCACGGCTGGGAGCGGAACCGCGGACCCGGGTCACCGGGAGGCGGGCGCGACCGGAGCCGGACCTCGCCCCGACGTCGAGGCCAGGCAGGCTGCGACGAACTACGTCCTCGAGACGGTCCGCAAGAGACTGGAGCGGTGACTCCCGGCAGCATGCGGCGGACCTGCTGCGGGATGTAGTGCGGGATGTGCTGCAGCGGTCGTCCACATCCCCGGCGCGCGTCGAACGTTGTCCACAGGAGCGGGGTCGGCCGCTGTTGGGGCAGTCGTCGGACGGCCAGTGTCGGGGCATGCAGAAGATCTCAGTCTCCGGGCCGGCCGAGCTGGTCACCATCGTCCCGTTCCACCTCGGGTTCCAACCCGAGCGAAGTGTCGTCGCAATCTGCCTCCGGGACCGGGCCGTCGGTCTGGTGGCACGGATCGACGTGGTCGGAGGCCCGCATGCGGCCGAGGCAGCGGCGCAGCTGACCGAGACGATCCGGCGAGACGGCCCCACCGCGGTGGCGCTGGTCTCGTACGAGAGCCGGCCCGGAGAGGCCCGGCCCCTCGCCGCTGCACTCGGAGCGGCGCTGGGGCTCGCCGGGATCCCGGTCTCTGAAGACCTCGTGATCCGGGCTGGGCGCTGGTACTGCCTCAAGGTCGACGACTGTCCGGAGGACGGCCAGGACCTACCAGCGCCTGCCGATGTGCCTGCGGTCGCCGGCTACGTCGCCCTGGGCCGTGCTGTCCTTGCCGACCGCAAGACCATGGAGGCGCTGGTTCGACCGGCCAGGGCGGGCGCCGACGAGGCGCGGGTCGGCCTGGCCGTCGAGCGATGGCGGCGCAGCTACCATGCCGCACTGCGGCACCAATCCATGAGAAGCCTGGCAGGGGAGCGGGTGGAGCCGGATGCCGGGGGGAACCCGGGCGACCGTCCCCGGACGTGGGACGTGCTCGCGGACGAATGCTTCTCGGCGTGGGGCGCGCTGCTGGACGACGAGGAGCCGGCCGACCTTGACTCGCTGCTTCCAGCCCTGGTCGGGCCGCTGGACGACAAGAACCTGCGGGACGCCCTCATCGCCTGGCTGTGCCCGGGCTGGCTGGCCGCCGGTGACGTCGACGACCGGGTGCGGGGGCGGCTGAACGCTCTCGGCTCGCCCGTGGGCCAGCCGGGGCAGGGCGAGCAGACCCTGGCCGACCATGAGAGCGCCCCTGATGTGGACGATTTTCCGTGCGAGGACCGCCGGGTCGAGCACGCGCTCGAGGCCCTGTGCCGCGCGACGCCGACCCGGTTCGCCGCACCGGTCCTGACGATCGCGGCGTCCCACGCCTGGTGGCGAGGCGACGGCACGAAGGCGGGCATGTGCGTCGATCTCGCCCTCGCGATCGAGCCGCAGCACAAGCTGGCCCGGCTGATGCGGCTCGGTCTCGACCATGGTCTGCGGATGCCGGCCGCCTGACTCCCGGAACGCCAGTGCTGCCGGTGTTCACACCGTGGACGACGACACGGGAGACGGGGACGGAGTGACGTACAGTTGGCCCAGGTCATGAGTACCAGCGCCAAGCCCCGGCTCGCTGGTCGGCAACCCTCCGTCGCGGTGGGGTGCCCCGGGTGAGGACCTGGCCGCACCACCACTGGTGCGTGCAAGCGCGAGCACAGGGAGTCGACCTTGAC
Organism: Intrasporangium sp.; assembly: GCF_040414665.1. Classification (GTDB taxonomy): domain Bacteria; phylum Actinomycetota; class Actinomycetes; order Actinomycetales; family Dermatophilaceae; genus Intrasporangium. The sequence continues at coordinate 4,995 of NZ_JBEDUL010000179.1, read as the reverse complement.
GATGACTGACAGCCATCAGGCCCCGACCCGACCGACGCGCCGATGGCAGGGACGGGTCCGAAACGGCTTCGCCGCACCCGTGGCGCCGCCACGCGTGGGTGGGGCCTGGCGCACCGGGGATCCCGTGGGATCGCGCCGGTTCGCCCGGATCGGCGATGTGGCACTCGAGCGCGGAGGCACGATCGGTGACGTGACCGTTGCCTACGAGACGTGGGGCACCCTCAACGCCGCCGGTGACAACGTCGTCCTCATCGAGCACGCCCTGACGGGGGACAGCCACGTCGACGGGGACGCCGGCGAGGGCCACCCGTCACCCGGCTGGTGGCCGGGACTCATCGGCCCGGGCCGTCCCATCGACACGGACTCGTGGTTCGTCGTCGCGGCCAACGTCCTCGGCGGCTGTCAGGGCACGACAGGGCCCTCGAGCATCGCACCGGACGGGCGCGAATGGGGCGGCCGCTTCCCGTACGTGACGATTCGAGACCAGGTGGCCGTCGAGGCCCGCCTGCTCGAGCACGTCGGCGTCACGCGCCTGGCGGCCGTGGTCGGCGGGTCGATGGGCGGGATGCGGGCCATCGAGTGGGCAGTCTCCCATCCCGACCAGGTCGACCGGAGCATCGTGCTCGCCAGCACTGGCTACGCGACGGCGGACCAGATCGCCTGGTGCCAGCCGCAGCTACTCGCCATCCGGCAGGACCCCGACTTCGCCGGTGGCGACTACTACCGCACCGGCCGGTCGCCCGAGGCGGGACTCGGCCTCGCACGTCGGATCGCGCACATCACCTATCGGACCGAGTCCGAGCTCGGGGAGCGATTCGGCCGCGACGCCCAGCTGGGCGAGGACCCGCTGAGGCCCGGGGACCGGGGCCGCTTCGCGGTCGAGAGCTACCTGGACCACCACGCGGGCAAACTGGCCCAGCGGTTCGACGCCAACTCGTATGTGGTCCTCACCGAGGCGATGAACTCCCACGATGTCGGTCGGGACCGCGGAGGTGTTGCTGTCGCGCTCTCCCGAGTCAAGGCAGCTTGCACCATCGCCTCGGTGGACACCGACCGGCTCTACCCGCCGCGGCTGTCGGATGAGCTGCACGACCAGCTGCCGACGTCGGTGCGGGCGCACATCACCTCGTCCTACGGCCACGACGGATTCCTCATCGAGGACGACCAGGTGGGTGCAATCATCCGTGCGGCGCTGGCGTCGGACCGCGGCGTGGGAGAAGTCACCCCCAGCTGACCCCGACGCGCCTTCGGGGAGCCCGCCTGCACCGCCATTTTCGGGTAGCGTCCGAGCACAGACATTTCCGTCCCAAGGAGGTCCGGGCAAGTGGCCATTGTCGTTGGATACGTCGCCACCAAGGAAGGTCGCGCCGCACTGAAGCGAGCGGCCGAGGAGTGCGTGCTGCGCGGTACCAAGCTCGTCGTCATCAGTTCGCACCGAGGTGGCAGGGACTTCGATGCCGACGAGGCCGCCCGCTTCGAGAGCGAGCTGGACCGCATCAAGGGCGTTCTGCATGAGAAGGGCCTCGAGCACGAGGTGCGCCAGCTCGTCCGCGGCAACGACCCCGCCGAGGACCTGATCTCCGTTGCGGAGCAGGAGAAGGCGGACTTCATCGTCATCGGCCTGCGTCGCCGCAGCCCGGTCGGCAAGCTCATCCTCGGCTCCAACGCGCAGCGCATCCTGCTCGACGCGAGCTGCCCGGTGCTTGCCGTCAAGGCGGACTGAGCCCCTGGCGCCGCGGGGTGCGCGACGGCATGAGGGGGTCTGAGGGGGTGGGTGGGGAACTCGTTTACCCGCCGACCCCCTCGGCGTTTTATAATGTCCACTGAGCCGGATCGCACGAGGCGCACCGAGAGATCGACGGAGGAGTCGACTCCGACAGGCCAAGCACTTCCGGAGCGAATCCCCATTCTCGTTCGTTGATGATGCATGCCCGAGTGCCGGGCAGCGCAACGACGACCCCCGTGCGACCGAAAGGTGACATCCTCCGTGCCGAAGGCAACCCCAGCTGCCAGCCCCACCACGCTTCCCAAAGCATTTCAGAACGACGCGATCATGCAGCTGCTCGTCAAGGGCCGGGCCACGGGAACGGTCACTGGCTCCGAGATCGCCCAGGCGCAGGTGGCAGCCCAGCTCGACCTGAGGCAGATGAAACCGGTCCTGACGACCCTCGAGGCCAACGACATCGAGATCGTCGTGGACACCGCGGCACTGGGTACGAACACCCGCAGAGGCAGCAAGGGAGGCACTGTGGCAACCGCTCGCAAGACGACCGCCGCGGCCGCGAAGACCGCGACCCGGACCACAACCAGCAGGACGACCAAGGCGGCCAGCAAGCCCCGCTCGGCCGCGACCGGTGGGGCCAGCGACGCCAAGGCGGGCTCGGGCGAGGCCGATGGCGGCGCCAAGCCGGCCACGAAGGGCGAAGCCCCGACGAGCGCTGCCGCCAAGGGTGCCAAGGTTGCCAAGTCAGCCCCGAGGGCAACGACGAAGGCGACGACGAAGGCCACGACCGCCAAGAAGGCGGCGACCAACGCCGGGGTTGCGCAGGCGGCGGCCAGCCCGGCGAAGAAGGCGACGGCCAAGAAGGCGACGAAGTCCGCCGCTGCCAAGAGGACGGGCCAGGCAGGCCAGGGCGCGGCCGCGCAGGCCGGCGAGACCGTGTCCGAGGTCGAGGAGACCGAGGACGATGCCGAGCCGGAGGAGGCCGTCGAGAGTGAGCTCGAGGAGGTCGAGCTCACCGACGTGGAGAGCCCGGAGGAGGTCGCCGAGACCGAGTCCGAGGACGAGGACGACGAGAAGGTCGGTGCCGCAGCCGCTGCCCAGCCCAATGCCCAGGAGGCCGAGGAGGAGTCCGGCTTCGTCATCCGGGACGATGACGAGGACGACGCCCCCGCTCAGCAGGTGGTGACGGCCGGCGCCACGGCAGACCCGGTCAAGGACTACCTCAAGCAGATCGGCAAGGTGGCCCTGCTCAACGCCGAGCAGGAGGTCGAGCTCGCCAAGCGGATCGAGGCCGGCCTGTTCGCCGAGGAGAAGCTCAACTCGGGCGAGAAGCTGGACATGAAGCTCAAGCGCGAGCTCTGGTGGATCGCCCAGGACGGGAAGAAGGCGAAGAACCACCTTCTCGAGGCGAACCTGCGCCTCGTCGTGTCGCTCGCCAAGCGGTACACCGGCCGCGGCATGCTGTTCCTCGACCTCATCCAGGAGGGCAACCTCGGGTTGATCCGCGCCGTCGAGAAGTTCGACTACACCAAGGGCTACAAGTTCTCCACGTACGCGACGTGGTGGATCCGGCAGGCGATCACCCGAGCCATGGCCGACCAGGCACGGACCATCCGCATCCCGGTCCACATGGTCGAGGTCATCAACAAGCTCGCCCGCGTGCAGCGCCAGATGCTCCAGGACCTCGGTCGGGAGCCCACGCCGGAGGAGCTCGCCAAGGAGCTCGACATGACGCCCGAGAAGGTCGTCGAGGTGCAGAAGTACGGCCGAGAGCCCATCTCGCTCCACACGCCCCTCGGCGAGGACGGCGACTCGGAGTTCGGTGACCTCATCGAGGACTCCGAGGCCGTCGTGCCGGCTGACGCAGTGAGCTTCACCCTGCTCCAGGAGCAGCTGCACTCGGTGCTCGACACGCTGTCCGAACGAGAGGCGGGTGTCGTCTCGATGCGCTTCGGGCTCACCGACGGCCAGCCGAAGACTCTCGACGAGATCGGCAAGGTCTACGGCGTCACGCGTGAGCGGATCCGTCAGATCGAATCCAAGACGATGAGCAAGCTGCGCCATCCCAGCCGCAGCCAGGTGCTCCGCGACTACCTCGACTGAACCTGCAGATCTCGACGCTGGTGCGGGCCACGGGCGCTTCGCGGAGCGTGGCCCGCTCCTTCGTCGGCCAATGGACTAGCTCGCAGTGGTCGTGGAGAGCTGGCTGAGGAAGTCCTCGGCGAAACCACGGACCGCGTCCCACTCGGTGTAGACGTAGTCGCGAGTGGTGTCGGTACCCAGCTGACCAGGCTTGTCGCTGACGATCTTCTTCATCAGCCGACGCTTGAAGAAGCCGTAGTGCGTGTAGAGCAACGCACCGCCGAAGAGGGCAACCTGGGCTGGTCGCCAACCCGTCTGCTGCTCGAACTGCTCGAGGTAGCCTTCCGCTTCCTCGAGGTCGCCGTGCGCAGCAAGGCTCACCGAGAAGAAGCCGGAATGCAGGTGCTCGAGCTCCTCCCGGTTGTGCCGCACGTACTCGAGCACCTGCTTGTCGTGCTGGCCCATGTGGATCGAGGCCCCGACGATCACCCCGTCGCAGCCTTCGGGCAGGCCACGCGGGGCGCGCTTGATGTCGACGGTGGTGGCGTCGTGGCCATGCGCCCGGATGACGTCAGCCATCACGTCGGCGATCCTGGCCGTCTGCCCCTCCGTGGTCCCATAGACGATGCAGACCTTGCTCACGGCTCCTCCTTCTGGCGTTGCCGGACTCGGATCCCGGGTGGGCCTCGCAGACCCGCCCGCGTCCTCCTACGCCCACCGTCACCTGCTCAAGGGCGCGGCTGTAGGGGCGAAGGTCCCAGAGGTTTCGCCCGAGCCCTTTACCGCCACGCGGTCGCCGCTCTCGGCGCTCCGCGCCTCATCCGCGTCGGCGCAGGAACCGTCCCAACCGACCCGTCAGGTCACGCCATACCGAGACGCCCTCGGTGGGCCACAGGAAGGACTTGACCCGGGTCGTCCACGAGCGGGTCCCCGACACCTGTCGACGGATCGAGCGGATGTCCCGGTGGAGCTCCTCTGTCTCTCCCGGGGTGGTCCGCTCCGGCCGGTCGTAGCGAGCCCGTTCGAGGGTTGCCGTGACCCGACGCATCGCGGATGCATGTGTGTCGTCGAGGTGCCCGTCGGTGATGTAACGATCGCGGGCAGCCCGGAGGGTCGCTCCCGGTGGCGCGGACAGCCCGAGGTCGTCGAAGTGTGAGATCAGCGCGTCCCACTCGATCTCGACGAGGTCC
>NZ_JBEDUL010000178.1:0-5719 GCF_040414665.1 Intrasporangium sp. | reverse complement strand
CCGACCGCCTCGTTGCCGACGACCCGCAATACGTCCCCGCGGCGTGGCGCGCCGTCGCCACCGCGAGCACCGAGCAGCTGCGTGCCTGCGAACGCCACGCCGATGCGGCATGGAGCTATCTCAGCCCCCCGGCCCTGCTCGAGCCCGGTCGACGCACCGGCAGCTATGAGCGCGGGACCACGACGCTGCTCGTCGGCACCGACGGCAGCTCCCGGATCAGCACCGAGGACCTCGCCGTGGCCGCGGTCGACGAGCTCGAGCGACCCGCCACGGATTGCCACTTCACCGTCAACCAGCTGTCCGTATGCCGCTGAGCCAGTTACGTGTGCGCGGCACCCTGCGCTGGGGTCACGTCACCGGCCGACGGCGGAAGCGCTCAGTTCACCGCGTAGTTGGGAGCCTCCACCATCCCTTGGATGTCGTGGGGGTGGCTCTCCTTGAGCGAGGCGGACGTGATCCGGACGAACTTGCCCTTCTCCTGCAGCTCGGGGATGGAGCGCGCGCCGACGTAGAACATGGCCTGCCGCAGCCCGCCCACCATCTGGTGCGCGACCTGCGAGACGGGACCCCGGTAGGCGACCCGTCCCTCGATGCCCTCCGGGACGAGCTTGTCGTCGGCGTCGACCTCGGCCTGGAAGTAGCGATCCTTCGAGTAGGACTTCTTGCCGCGCGAGCTCATCGCTCCGAGAGAGCCCATGCCGCGATAGGTCTTGAACTGCTTGCCGTTGATGAAGATCAGCTCACCGGGCGACTCCTCGCACCCGGCGAGGAGCGACCCGATCATGACCGCGTCGGCACCCGCGACGATGGCCTTGGCGATGTCGCCCGAGTAGTGGAGGCCGCCGTCCGCGATGACGGGAACGCCCGCGGGCTTGGCGGCGAGCGAGGCAGCGTGGACGGCGGTGATCTGCGGGGCGCCGACGCCGGTCACGATGCGGGTCGTGCAGATCGAGCCGGGCCCGACGCCCACCTTGATGGCGTCGGCCCCCGCATCGACGAACGCCTGCGCGCCCTCACGGGTCGCGACGTTACCGCCGATGACCTGGACGTGCCTCGTCGCGGGGTCGCTCTTGAGGCGCTGCACCATCTCGATGAGCATCCGCACGTGTCCATGGGCCGTGTCGGCCACGAGCACGTCGACACCGGCCTCGATGAGCGTCGTCGCACGCTCCCAGGCATCACCGAAGTAGCCGATCGCGGCGCCGACCATGAGGCGGCCGACGGCGTCATTGCTGGCGTTGGGGAACTGCTCGCTCTTGACGAAGTCCTTGACGGTGATCAAGCCGACGAGATGACCGGCGTCGTCGACCAGCGGCAGCCGCTCCCGCTTGTGCTGGCGCAGCAGCCGTGTGGCCTCCTCGCGGCTGATGCCCTCGTGTCCGGTGATGAGCGGCATGGGGGTCATGACGTCGCGCACCAGGGTGGTGGCCCACTCCTTGACCGGGGTGAACCGCAGGTCACGGTTGGTCACGATGCCGATGAGCGTCTTGTCACCGTCGACAACGGGGAGCCCTGAGACGCGGTACTCGCCGCAGCGCTGGTCGAGCTCCTCGAGGGTCGCGCCCGGCCCGATCGTGATCGGGTTGGAGATCATGCCCGTCTGCGTCCGCTTGACGAGGTCGACCTGATAGGCCTGGTCCGCGATCGACAGGTTGCGGTGGAGCACGCCGATGCCGCCCTGTCTGGCCATGGCGATGGCCATCCGCGCCTCCGTGACCGTGTCCATCGCGGCGGAGATGAGCGGCGCCTTGATCGTCAGCTCGCGAGTGAGCCGGGTCGTCGTGTCGATGTCATTGGGTGCGAGGTCGCTGTACCCCGGTAGCAGGAGGACGTCGTCATAGGTCAGGCCGAGGTTCTCGAAGGGGGAAGGGACGTCGTTCACACCGAGGGGCATTGCCTGATTCTACGGGAGACGACGGGCAGGTCCGTCCGTGCCCGAAACGCTAGGAGGGGTCTGGCACGACGCCCAGGGGCACGGTCGGCAGCGGCACCATGACCGGAAGCGTGGGTGCGGCCGCGAGACCAGCGTCGTCGGCTGGAGCCGACGACGAAGCGGGCACGGGGGTCGGAACCTCGGCCGCTCGGACACCCGGGTTCGTTGGTTGCGGCGGCTGGTTGACGGCCCTCTTCGTGCCTGTGTGGCGGCCAACGCCCGGCTCGCCGGCGTGAGCGGGCTGGCCCGTGACGGCTGGCTTGCCGGTGACGGCTGGCTTGCCCGTGTCAGCGGGCTTGCCGGTGTCAGCGGGCTTGCCGGTGTGGGATGCCGCCGAGGAGTCCGGCCCGGAGGGAGCGGCAGCGCTGTCGTCCGCGCCCGACGTGTCGTCGTTGACATCATCGCTCGGAGTCGCGGCCGCCGTCGTCCCGTTCGGCTCGGAGGCGGTCTCGTCGACGGGCGCTGCCAGTGGGCCGACCGGTGTCGCCGCCTCGTCAGAGGGGCCAGCCGCAGCACCCTGCTCCGCCTGTTGCTGGGGGGTTGAGCCCACTCGGCCCGGATCGTCAAGCCCCTGCTCCGGCGGGGCAAGGAGGACGGCCGTGGTGCCGTCGAGGGCGACCCACCGGTCCCGGCTTGCCGCGGCGCCGGATGCTCGCCCGAGGAACGCGGCCGGCGCGAGCAGCACCGGGCTCACGACATCGGGAAGCCAGGCCGAGTCGAACCGCGTGCCGTCGACACCCACGACCAGGACACGTCCGGCGGCATCACGGACGAGCCCCGCACCGAGGTCCGAAGCCGGGCGGCCCGGTGCTCGGCTCACCATCGCCGGCGCTGCGGAGTGCGCGCCACCCGGAACGGTGGCTGCCGCCGCGACACCAGCGCCCGACGCGCCGATCGTGAGGGCCGCAAAGGCCGAGAAGACGCGTTGGCGCCGGAAGCGATGACCCATCGGTCCCCGGCCCAGCGGCCGGTCGGCGTGCTCCGCGAGGGCGGCGAGCAGGCTCGCGATGGGGTCGTCACCTGCGGGCTGGCGACCGGCGACTCGGTCGATGAGCAGGTCGTCGGCGACGACCTGACTCAGCGGAGTCGGCCTGGTCACGCCACTTCACCTGCCTCGAGCTGCGTCAGCATCGTGCGGAGCCGGGCCAGAGCCCGGTGCTGCGCGACCCGCACCGCGCCGGGCGACATGCCGATCGCATCGGCAGTCTCCTCGGTCGACATGCCGACGGCAACTCGCAGGATGAGGATCTCGCGTTGGGCTTCCGGCAGCTTCTGCAGCAGGGCGAGGGCGAGCCCGGCCTCGTCTCGCGCGACTGCGGCCTCCTCGGGAGTCGGTGCGGCGTCAACCCGGTCGGGGAGGTCGGCCACGGGTGTCGCGCCGCGCATCTCGACGCGTTGCACGTCAGCGAGCTTGTGGGCCGCGATGCGATAGACGAACGCCTCGAACGGGAGCCCACGCTCCTCGTAGGTGGGCACGGCGGCCACCACGGCCATGCACACCTCCTGGGCTACGTCCTGCGCGAGATCCTCAGCCCCGAAGCGGCCGAGGCGGACACGCGCGTACCTCAAGGCCAGGTCGCGAACCCGTCGAACCAGCTGGTCGCGCGCGACGTCGTCGTGTGCCGCCCGGGACGCGAGCTCGCGGAGGGAGATGGCGGTGTCCACCCCTTCTATCGCACCGGTCGCGCGCGGCGTTACGCCGGACCGTGCAGCCCAGCTGAATCCCATTGGCGATCCAACCCCCGACCTCTCCACCCAGCGGGCCCCACCCACGAGGACCCCAAGGGCTGTGTCCCCACATGTTACGTGCGGTCACCTCCGTCCCGGGCGGAAAAGCAGATGCCATTTGCAGGGCATTTCTTGAACAAGTCTTGAAGATTCGGGCCTTCAATCGAGGGCTTTGCCCCGGTTAGCGTCGATCCACGGCTGCAGCAGAGCACCATCGGCCGTTGGTCACTGAACACGAAAGACGAGGACACGACACCATGGCCGAGATCACCCGCCTCCCGGGTCCGGTGGCGGACCTGTGGGACTGGCAGCTCGAGGGGGCGTGCCGGGGCGTCAGCCCCGAGGTGTTCTTTCACCCCGAAGGCGAGCGCGGGCCGCGACGCCGCAACCGGGACGCCGCCGCCAAGGCGGTCTGCGCCGCCTGCCCCGTCCTCGAAGAGTGCCGGTCTCATGCCCTCCAGGTCCGTGAGCCCTACGGGGTGTGGGGTGGCTTGACGGAGACGGAGCGCGAGCTCCTGTACGGCGAGCCGAGCACCGCGCCAGTGCACGCCATCGCCACCGCCTCCTGACCCGTAGGTCGCCGGCCAGTCAAGCGCGTATGCCGCTGAGCGCGCTCGCGGGGGGCAGCTCAGCGGCATACGTCCCCGGCCTCCACCCAAACGAAGGGCCACCCTCGAGATCGAGGGTGGCCCTTGTTGATGGTGACCGAAGGTCAGTGCCCGTGGCCGTGGCCGTGGCCGCCCGGCTCGGGCTCCTCCTCCGGCTTGTCGACGACGAGCGTGTCGGTCGTGAGGATCATCGACGCGATGGACTCGGCGTTGCGCAGGGCGGAGCGCGTCACCTTGACCGGGTCGATGACGCCGGCGGCGATGAGGTCGCCATACTCGCCCGTGGCCGCGTTGAGGCCCTGGCCGAGCGGGAGGTCGGCCACCTTCGAGGTGACGACGTAGCCCTGGTGACCGGCATTCTCCGCGATCCAGCGGAGGGGCTCGACGACCGCCTTGCGGACGATGGCAGCACCGGTCGCCTCGTCACCCTCGAGACCGAGGCCGTCGATGACCTCGGCAGCGTGGATGAGGGCCGTGCCGCCACCGGCGACGATGCCCTCCTCGATCGCGGCGCGGGTCGCGGAGATGGCGTCCTCGATGCGGTGCTTCTTCTCCTTGAGCTCCACCTCGGTGTGCGCGCCGACCTTGATGACACAGACGCCACCGGCCAGCTTGGCGAGGCGCTCCTGGAGCTTCTCGCGGTCCCAGTCGGAGTCGGTGCGCTCGATCTCGGACTTGATCTGCGCGATCCGGCCGTTGACCTCGGAGGCCTCGCCGGCGCCGTCGATGATCGTCGTGTTGTCCTTGGTCAGCACGACGCGGCGGGCCTGGCCGAGGACGGTCAGGTCGGCCTGGTCGAGCTTGAGGCCGACCTCCTCGGCGATGACCTGGCCACCGGTGAGGATGGCGATGTCCTGGAGCATGGCCTTGCGGCGGTCCCCGAAGCCGGGCGCCTTGACAGCCGCGACGTTGAAGGTGCCGCGGATCTTGTTGACGACGAGCGTGGACAGCGCCTCGCCCTCGACGTCCTCGGCGATGATGAGCAGCGGCTTGCCGGACTGGACGACCTTCTCGAGAACCGGCAGGAGGTCGGCGACGGCCGAGATCTTGCCCTGGTTGATGAGGACGTACGCGTCCTCGAGCACCGTCTCCATGCGCTCGGTGTCGGTGACGAAGTACGCCGAGAGGTAGCCCTTGTCGAACTGCATGCCCTCGGTGAACTCGAGCTCGGTCGCCGTCGTCGAGGACTCCTCGACGGTGATGACGCCGTCCTTGCCGACCTTGTCGAACGCCTCGCCGATGAGCCCACCGAGCGTGGAGTCCTGGGCGGAGAGCGTCGCGACGGAGGCGACCTCCTCCTTGCCGTTGACGTCGCGCGCGATGTCGAGCAGGCGGTCGTTGACCGCGCTCACGGCCTTGTCCATGCCGCGCTTGAGGGCGGCAGGAGCGGCGCCGGCGGCGACGTTGCGCAGGCCCTCCTTGACCATCGCCTGGGCGAGGACCGTCGCGG
>NZ_JBEDUL010000177.1:0-17087 GCF_040414665.1 Intrasporangium sp. | reverse complement strand
CGGACGTGGTCGGCGGCGGCTCGGACGTGGTCGGCGGCGGCTCGGACGTGGTCGGCGGCGGCTCGGACGTGGTCGGCGGCGGCTCGGACGTGGTCGGCGGCGGCTCGGACGTCGTGGGGTCCGTCGTCGGAGGAGTGGTCGGGTCTGTCGTGGGATCCGTCGTCGGAGGCGTGGTCGGGTCCGTCGTCGGAGGCGTCGTCGGGTCCGTCGTGGGGGGCGTCGTGGGAGGTGTGGTCGGGCTGGAGGTGGGAGGCGAGATCAACGGTGGCTTCGTCGTTGTCGACGTCGGCGGCTTGATCCAGAGGCTCGAGGTCCCGCTCGTGGCCGGGATGGGGACGTCGCCGTCCTCGACGTGCACCGGCAGGCCACGAGGGTCGCGCACCGTCGGGGGAGAGGGCACGAACGGGATGCTGGCGACATTCGAGCTCGGCAGGCCGAGATAGGGCCCCGGGTCGACATAGCGTTCGTTGAGGATGACGTCGAAGTGCAGGTGACATCCGGTGGACCAGCCGGTCGTGCCGACGAGGCCGATGATGTCGCCCTGCTTGACGACGTCGCCCTCCTTGACGAGGAACTTCGACTGGTGGCCATACGCCGTCTTGAGGTTGGGGCTGTGCTGGATGATCGTCCGAGCACCCCACGACGGAGAGACCTGGGCGTAGACGACGGTGCCGGCGGCCGCGGCCCGGATGGGCGTCCCGCACGAGGCGGCGAGGTCGATGCCGGTGTGGAACATCGGCACCCCGAGGACCGGGTGCATCCGTGGCCCGAAGCCGGACGCCTCCCCGCCGAGCACGGGACGGATGAAACGCAGCTGCGACTGCTGGTCGGGCAGGGGGGAGGCCAGCGGTGGCACCATCCCCGGGGGCAGGGCGAGGCTGGGGAACTGGAAGAGCCCGCCGCCGATGGCCGACGAGATGCCGGACATGGCTCCTGCAAGGTCCGCAGAGACGCCCTGGGGGTAGGCAGGCGCGGAGGCCTCTGGGGTGCCGGCTGGAGCGGCGGCTGCGGCGCCAGCTGCGAGGACGACCGACTGCCGGGAGACCTGTGGTGCGCTGCCGCCGAGGAAGGGCAGCAGGGCGACGAGGGTGACACCGGCCGCAAACGTCAAGGTCCGACCGCGCACCCTGATGTGCACCACGGTCGGGCCACTCTTCGGCCTGATCGGCTCCTGCACGGGCAGGCACCCCCATCGGGCAGATCGATTGCGGACCGGGGCCTCCTGACTGGACCTCGGGCCGGTCACCATCGCGGACGCCCCCGCGTCGCGGTGCCAACCGGTGCTTCCACCATAGGGTGATCGTCGGAGCCTCGGGGCGGAACCGGCCCAAGATTCCGGTGATTTGGCTGATGGGAGCGGCTCGCGCGCATGGCTCACACCGTGCCGACGTAGGCCGCCAAGTGCTCGCCCGTCAGGGTCTTTCGGGCCGTGACGAGGTCGGCGGGCGTGCCCTCGAACACGACGCGACCACCGTCGTGCCCCGCGCCCGGGCCGAGGTCGATGATCCAGTCGGCATGCGCCATGACGGCCTGGTGGTGCTCGATGACGATCACCGACTTGCCCGAGTCGACGAGCCCGTCGAGCAGCCCCAGCAGCTGCTCGACATCAGCGAGGTGCAGTCCGACGGTCGGCTCGTCGAGGATGTAGACGCCGCCCTTCTCGCCCATGTGAGTGGCCAGCTTCAGGCGCTGCCGCTCACCGCCGGACAGAGTGGTCAGCGGCTGGCCGAGGCTGAGGTAGCCGAGCCCCACGTCGGCGAGCCGGTCGAGGATGGCGTGAGCGCCAGGCACCTTTGCGGCCCCGTCGCCGAAGAACTGCTCGGCCTCCGCGACCGGCATGGCCAGGACTTCGCTGATGTCTCGGCCGCCCAGGCGATACTCGAGCACGGCCGCCTGGAAGCGCTTGCCCTCGCACTCCTCGCAGGGCGACGCCACGCTCGCCATCGGGCCGAGGTCGGTGTAGATGACGCCGGCGCCGTTGCACGCCGGGCAGGCGCCCTCGGAGTTGGCGCTGAACAGGGCCGGCTTGACGCCATTGGCCTTGGCGAACGCCTTGCGGATCGGGTCGAGCAGCCCGGTGTACGTCGCCGGGTTGCTGCGACGTGACCCACGGATCGCACCCTGGTCGATCGTCACCACCCCGTCCCGGCCGGACACCGAGCCATTGATGAGTGAGCTCTTGCCCGAGCCTGCGACGCCGGTGAGGACGCAGAGGACGCCGAGCGGGATGTCGACGTCCACGCTGCGCAGGTTGTGGGTGCTCGCGCCGCGGACCTCGAGCACTGCCGAGGGCGTCCGAACGGTCGGCTTCAGCGCTGCCCGATCGTCCAGGTGGTGACCTGTGATCGTCCCACTGCTGCGCAGTCCCTCGACAGAACCCTCGAAGCAGACCGTCCCTCCACCGGTGCCGGCGCCGGGACCGAGGTCGACGACGTGGTCGGCGATGGCGATCATCTCCGGCTTGTGCTCCACGACGAGCACGGTGTTGCCCTTGTCGCGCAGCTGCCGCAGCAACCGGTTCATCCGCTCGATGTCATGAGGGTGCAGGCCGATGCTCGGCTCGTCGAAGACGTAGGTCACGTCGGTGAGGGAGGAACCGAGATGACGGATCATCTTGGTCCGCTGGGCTTCTCCGCCTGACAGAGTCCCCGCCGGACGATCGAGTGAGAGGTACCCGAGCCCGATCTCGGTGAACGAGTCGAACAGGTGCTGCAGTCCGATGAGCAGCGGGCGGACCGACGGCTCGTCGAGGTCGCGAACCCAGTCGGCGAGGTCACTGATCTGCATGGAGCAGATCTCCGCGATGTTCTTTCCCCTGATCCTCGAGGACCGGGCGGCCTCGCTCAGGCGGGTGCCGTCGCAGTCCGGACACGTGGTGAACGTGATCGCCCGCTCGACGAAGGCCCGAATGTGCGGTTGCATCGCGTCGACGTCCTTGGAGAGCATCGACTTCTGGATCTTCGGGATCAGCCCCTCGTAGGTCAGGTTGATCCCCTCGACCTTGATCTTGGTCGGCTCCTTGTGGAGCAGGTCGTGCAGCTCCCTTCTGGTGTACCTGCGAATCGGCTTGTCCGGGTCGAAGAACCCACTGCCACGGTAGATCCGGCCGTACCAGCCATCCATCGTGTAGCCGGGGATGGTGAGCGCACCCTCGTTGAGGGACTTGCTGTCGTCATACAGGGCCGTGAGGTCGAAGTCGGTGACCGATCCCATGCCCTCGCAGCGGGGGCACATACCGCCCGTGATGCTGAAGCTGCGCCGTTCCTTGGTGAACGACTCGCCTCGCTCGACGGTGACCGCCCCCGCCCCGGAGATCGATGCGACGTTGAACGAGAACGCCTGCGGCGACCCGATGTGCGGTGTGCCGAGACGGCTGAAGAGGATTCGCAGCAGCGCGTTGGCGTCGGTGGCGGTCCCCACGGTCGAGCGCGGGTTTGCCCCCATGCGCTCCTGGTCGACGATGATCGCCGTCGTCAGCCCGTCGAGGAGGTCGACGTCGGGCCGGGCGAGCGTCGGCATGAAGCCCTGGACGAAGGCGCTGTAGGTCTCGTTGATCAGCCGCTGCGACTCTGCCGCGATCGTGTTGAACACGAGCGAGCTCTTGCCCGAGCCCGAGACGCCGGTGAAGACCGTCAGGCGACGCTTCGGGATCTCGACGCTGACGTCCTTGAGGTTGTTGACCCGCGCTCCATGCACGCGGATCATGTCGTGGCTGTCGGCGAGCGGCAATGCTCGCGAGTCTGGATCGATCTTCGTGGCCGTGCCCGTCATGACCCTCACGCTAGCCGCGGCGCGAAGGGTGCGCTTCTCCATTCCTGACGCTGCGCCCATGGCGGTGGCTATGGTGAGCACCGAGGTGAGCCATGGACATTGCCGAACCCACTCGACGTGCCCTCGTGCTCGTCGTCGCCGCTCTCGTCGTGTCGGGCTCCGCCCCGCAACCGGCGCAGGCGGTCGGGCGGCTTCCCTCGTGCGATCTCGGGGACGTCTACACGGTGCCGCGCGGCTATGACGACTGGAGCGTGACCCTGGTCGACCGGCTGTTGCGCGTCGAGAAGGACTACGTGCCTCCGGACCTCGTCAACGTCCGTGAGGCGGGCCTCGCCGGGGGTGGCCGGATCCGAGGGGTGGCGGTCGAGGACACCCGCGCGATGGCGAGGGCCGCGCGAGCAGCCGGTGCGCCCATCGGCGTGTGGAGCGGCTACCGCAGCTACGCGGAGCAGGTCCAGATCTTCACCGGCTATGCCCGTCAGAACGGCCAGAACAGCGCCATCACGTACTCACAGCGCCCGGGGCACTCGGAGCACCAGCTCGGCCTCGGCGTCGACTTCATGAGCGCCGGAGGCGGCAACCCACTGCCCGGCGACTGGGCCACGACCGCGGCGGGTCGCTGGATGCGGGAGAACTCGTGGAAGTACGGCTGGGTCAACAGCTACCCACGCGGCAAGGGGGGCACCCGCTGGAACGACCGCACGTGCCTGCGCTACGAGCCGTGGCACTACCGCTACCTCGGCCGCGAGGTCGCCGCCGAGGTGCATGGATCGGGTCTGACGATCCGCGAGTACCTATGGGCGAACCACACGCAGCTCGACAGCACGGGAGCGGTGCAGGGCCCGACGCCAACATCGCCGGCGACTCCCAGCACGTCGGCGGAGCCGTCGGCGACGACCACGGCTCGCGTCACACCGCGTGAGAGCCCGCTGCCAGCCGCTCCATCAGCGGAGCCGACCTTAGCCTCGCAGCCGGCGACTGGCACGCAGGCCGACGTCCTTCCCGTTGTTCTCGGCGGCGGTGCTCTCGGATTGCTTGGCGTGCTCGCCCTGGTCGGACTGGCGCGGTCCCGCCGCCGCACACGATGAGTTGCACTCAGCCACAGACAAACTCAGCTGTATGCCGCTGAGCCGGCTCAGCGGCATACGCTCACTTCCTGCCCAGCGGGCACGCGAGGTCAGCCGCTGTCAGACACCTCGGCAACGATGTGTTCTGCCACGGTGCGCAGCTTCTGGTTGCGGGTCATGCTGATGCGGCGCAGAGCCTCGAAGGCCTTCTCCGGCGAACAGCGGTACTTGGCCATGAGAATCCCCTTGGCCTGGTCGATGACGGGCCGCGACTCGAGGGCGGTCCGCAGGTTCTCGGTCGTGTGCCGCAGCTCAGCCTTGGCGTCGAGCTCGAACAGCACGGCAGCCGTGGCCGTGCCGAGAACGTGCGCCGCCTCGGTGACCTCGTCGAGGGTCTCTGCGGCAGGCTCGTACACGTTGAGTGCGCCGATGACCTGGCCGCCGAGCTGCACCGGCGCCGCGAGCACGCGGTGGACCGCAACGTCAGCGAGACGTCGCGCAAGAGCGGGCCAGCGGTCGTCGTGGGCAAGGTCGTCCGACCACACCAGCCGCGCCTCCTTCCAGGCCGTCCGACACGGGCCTTCCCCCGCATCGATCTGTGCGCCATCGACCTGCTGCGCCAAGGTGGTCGTGGTAGCGAGCATGGTGGGATTCGAGGGGTCGCCGACAGTGACGCTCACGGAGCTGTCCGGACCGAAGACGTCACGGCAGATCCGGGCCACGCGGGCCAACACCTCATGGCTGTCCGAGGCGTGGATCGGGATCAGCGTCAGCTCGGTGAGCGCCAGCAGCACTTGCTGACGGTCCAGCGTGCCCGCCGTCCTGCCATGAGGCGCCTCGGGCAGCAGCAGCCACGTCAGCTCGCGATCCGCGAGCCTGCCCTCCGCCGCCGTGACGACCACCTCCACCCGACGTTCGGCGGACCGTCCGTGCAACGTCACAGCACGACGGAAGTCACCGCCTGACACGCTGCAGCGGTTGAGGTCCTGCCGCGGCATTGGCCTGTCTGCGACCTCGACGAACACCTGGAAGGGCTTTCGCAGCAGGCGGTCCACACTGAGACCGAGCAGTCCCGCGGCGGCGGAGTTGACGGTGCGGATGCGTCCCTCCCGGTCTGTCGTGAGGATCGGCGTCGGCAGAAGCGCCAAGAGGCGTTCGTGCTGCCAGTGGAGCGTGCGCTCCTGACGGACCAGCGTCTCGAGGGTCTCGTGCTGAACCCGCACCTCCTCGGCGGCCACGCGGAGCTCCTCGTGCGCGACCTCGAGGTCTTGCCGGAGCGTTGCCTCGTCCGTCGTCGCATCTCTGCCGAGGTCGGGCAGGCTGTCCAATCGGCGCCGGACGTGGTTCAGGTGCAGCTCGAAGCCGGGAACCCACTCCTCCAGACCGTGGCGGTCCTCGTCTGTCCACGACATCTCAGGCTCCTTCATGTCGTCCTCGTTCATTGCATACCCGCTGCGCCGCCGCCCGCCACCCTTGGGAGTGGACAACGGGCCGTCATCCGGAAATGCTTCGAGGAGACAGCTCAGGACTGTGGCTGATCACACGACCATCCAGGGAGCGGAACGCCATGCCGAAACGAGATGTCGTCGTGGTCGGGGCCTCGGCGGGAGGTGTCGAGGCGCTTCGGGAGCTGGTCCGCCGCCTGCCGAAGGGCTTCCCGGCGGCAGTCCTCGTCGTGCTGCACATCCCATCGGGCGGCCGGAGCGCCCTGCCCGAGATCCTCGCGCGGTCCAGCCTGCTTCCTTGCCGGCACGCCGAGGAGGGTGATCACCTGACCCCCGGGGAGATTCTCGTCGCACCGCCGGATCGCCACCTCATCGTCCATGACGATGCCGTCACCCTGAGTCACGGCCCGAAGGAGAACGGGCACCGTCCCGCCATCGACGTCCTGTTCCGGAGCGCGGCCCGGGTGCTGGGGCCGCGCGTGGTCGCCGTCATCCTGTCGGGGGCTCTGGATGACGGCGCGGCCGGAAGTGTCGCCGTAAAGCTCAGGGGTGGGACGTGCGTCGCGCAGGACCCGGACGAGGCGCTCCACGGGAGCATGCCGCGCGCGGCCGTCCACTCGGGTGGCGTCGACTTCGTCGGGCCCGTTGCCGAGCTCGCCGCGATCCTGGCCGGCCTCGTCGGCGAGGCCCTACCCGACCCACCTGCCGATCCCAGTAGTCTGATGAAGGCGGAGACTGCCATGGCTGACCTCGAGCCCGACGCCCTCGACGACCCGGAGCGTCCGGGCACACCCTCCGGGTTCTCCTGCCCCGACTGCCAAGGGGTTCTCTTCCAGATCACCGAGGCAGGGATGGTGCGGTACCGCTGCCGCGTCGGCCATGCCTGGTCCACCGAAAGCCTTGTCGCGCAGCAGTCGGCATCGCACGAGACGGCTCTGTGGATGGCCCTGCGCAGCCTTCAGGAGAAAGCTGCCCTCACGAGCAAGCTTGCGGAGCAGGCGCAGGAGCGCGGGCATCACCTCACGGCGGAATCCTTCGGTGGGCAGTCCCGCGACGCGTTGGAGGCAGCCGCGCTGGTCCGGGACCTGATCGACGAACTGGGCGGGGCGTTACCCGCGACCGAGGCCGTGGACGGCGCGTGAGCGGCCAGCCCCGAACTGAGAGGACCATGGTGTGGTGACGGAGACCGATCCCCACTTCGAGCGGCTGCTGGAGGACGTCAAGGAACTTCGAGGCTTTGACTTCACGGGCTACAAGCGCGCCTCGATCATGCGTCGCGTCCGTCGACGGATGCAGGTCGTGGGCGTCACGAGCTTCGAGGCCTATCGCGACTACCTGCTCGTCAACGCCGACGAGTTCACCGCGCTGTTCAACACCATCCTCATCAATGTCACCGCGTTCTTCCGCGACCGGGAGGCGTGGCAGTACCTGGACACCAAGGTGCTTCCACCACTGCTCGAGGCCAAGGAAGGCCAGCCGATCCGCGCGTGGAGCGCGGGCTGCTCCTCCGGCGAAGAGGCCTACACCCTCGCGATGCTCTTCGCCGAGCAGCTCGGCATCGAGGAGTTCCGCGACCGGGTCAAGATCTATGCCACCGACGTTGACGACGAGGCCCTCGCCGCCGCGCGACAGGCGGTCTACTCAGACCAGGCCATCCAAGGCGTGCCAGAGGAGCTGCGCGAGAAGTACTTCGAGCGCAACGGGCAGGGGTTCTCCTTCCGCAAGGAGCTGCGGCGGTCGGTGATCTTCGGTCGCAACGACCTCGTCCAGGACGCGCCCATCTCCCACGTCGACGTGCTCGCATGCCGAAACACCCTGATGTACTTCAACGCCGAGACCCAGGCCCAGATCCTGCAGCGCCTGCACTTCGCCCTCAACCCCGACGGTGTGCTGTTCCTGGGGCGCGCCGAGATGCTGCTGAGCCACGCAAGGCTCTTCCAGCCGATCGAGCTGAACCGCCGCTTCTTCACCAAGGTCGTGCCACCGGGCGCCCGGCCCGGTCTCGGGAAGCTGCCCACCGAGACTTCTGGCACGGAGGCGACGCACCACGCCCGGCTGCGGGAGGCGGCCCTCATGTCGTCGGCCTCGGCGCAGCTCGTGCTGGACAGCGACGGCAAGCTCGCCTTCTCCAACGCCCGGGCCGCGCACTACTTCGGCCTTGGTCCCAAGGACATCGGCCGGCCGATCCAGGACCTCGAGGTGTCCTATCGTCCTATCGAGCTGCGCACGCCCATCTCCCAAGCGGTCCGTGAGCGCCGGACGGTCTGGGTCCGAGGTGTGCCCTGGGCTCGGGCGGAGTCGGAGCCGCTCTCCTTCGATCTGCAGTTCATCCCGCTCGTCGACGAGCTCGGCAACCTGCTCGGCTCCACCGTCATCTTCAACGACGTGACGCACTACCGGCAGCTCCAGCAGGAGCTGGAGCATGCGAACCGGTCGCTGGAGACGGCTTACGAGGAGCTCCAGTCCACCAACGAGGAGCTCGAGACGACGAACGAGGAGCTCCAGTCGACCGTCGAGGAGCTCGAGACGACGAACGAGGAGCTCCAGTCCACCAACGAAGAACTGGAGACGATGAACGAGGAGCTCCAGTCCATGAACGACGAGCTGCACATCACCAACGAGGCGCTCCGCGAGCGGCAGGACGAGGTCGACCACCTCAACGGCTTCATGGCCGCCGTGCTCGACAGCATGAGCGCCGGAGTGGCCGTCGTCGACAAGGATCTCCGTATCACCGCGTGGAACGCCAAGGCGCAGGACCTCTGGGGCGTCCGCACCGAGGAGGCGGTCGGCGAGCACCTGCTGACCCTCGACATCGGCCTCCCTCTCCAGCAGCTGCGACCGATTCTGCGGCGGCAGCTCGCCGACGGCAGCAACAAGGGCGGGGAGTCCATCCGGGTCAACGCGGTCAACCGGCGGGGCAAGCCGGTGGAGGTGCACGTCATTGCATCCCGGCTGGCGGGGGCCGGCGCTGGCTCATCCGGCGCCATCCTTGCCCACTCGCCCGGACCCGCCCCGAGTCCACGGCCTGCTCATGGAGGTCCTCGAGTCCTGACCCGCACCAAGGCGCGGGCCATGGCTCCCAAACGGCCCCCGTGCGACGATTGACCATGGCCCTCAATGCACGAGATGGTGCCGCCGAGCGCCGCGAGGCGGCGGCAGCGAGGCTCGTGCAGTTGTCGGTGCGCCTGGGCCGGCTTCGCAGAGGGGAAGCGGCGCAAGCCGAGGACGCCGCACGGGCGCAGGAGTCGCTGAAGTCCGCCGAGCAACGCCGGGAGGCCGCCGAGGAGTCGTCCCGTCTCGGGCATGCCCGGGCAGCGCAAGCGCACCGGAGCGCGGCCGAGCTGGCCAGGTCCGTGGGTGATCTCGACCGGGCCGACCTCCATGAGCGCGCTGCGCAAGCGGACGAGGACGCATCGCGCGAGTAGAGGCGGGCACGCGTGCAGCGGGATCTGGGCAGTGAGGCAACCGCCCAGATCTACGGTGCTGCAGTCCGCGTGAGGTCAGACGACGTCGGCACGTCGAGCGACGCGCCTGAAGGCCCAACCGGCAAGGATGAACCCGACGCCGAGCGCCGCCGCCATGAACGCCACGCCGAAGGCGACGACAGAGGTGAAGAGCGACGCCCGCAGGAACGAAGCGTTCATCACCGTCGCGCGCACAGGGTCGTTGCGGTCGAGCTGGGCGTACGTCTTGCCGCCGGACGCCTCCAGGGCGTGCTTGTTGATCACATCGGCCTGTGCGTAGGCCTCCCATGGGGTGTCCACGGTCGCGCCTGCGAAGCGGCTCGCGTCCTCCGAGACAGTGATGTTCTCGGCGGACAGCTCGTTGGCCACCGCGACCCATGTCCCAACCCCGGCGACGAACATGATGGCGCCGAAGATGATCAGGAGCAGTCCGATGGTCGCGACACCGCGCAGTCCGCGTCCCTCCGTTGTGCCACCTCTTGCTTCCACACTTGTTGTCATTCCGAGCCTCCCAAAGCGGTGCATTGGTAGTGGCGCTGGCACCCGCTGCTGCCGGTCCGGCGCCGACTCCACGGTAGGGCCTGGAAGGCCCCCAAAAACCATCCGGTTGGGATGAGGCGCACAGTCGGCGGACGCGATGGAATGAGCAGGCACGTTGACGTGCCGCCTGCCAGCAACGGACGGACCGTCAGGCGTGGACCACCGCGGTCCAGCACTCTCCACACCGGAAGGCAGTCAGATGTTCGACAACAACGGGTCGTTCTTGCTCGCGATGTTCGAGTTCTTCATCTTCGTCGCCTGGATCATGTGCTTGTTCTATGTGTTCTCCGACATCTTCCGTGACCGCGACCTGGGCGGCGGAGCGAAGACACTGTGGTGCATCTTCATCATCGTGCTGCCGTTCCTCGGCGTCTTCGTCTATCTCATCGCTCGCGGCAGCGGGATGACGAGGCGCTCGATGGAGGCCCGCCAGCAACTGATGGACCAGCAGGCCGAGTACGTGCGCTCCGTGGTCGGCTCGAGCGGTGGCGATGCGAGCATCGACCAGATCGCGTCCGCCAAGAAGCTGCTCGACGACGGAGCCATCACCCAGACGGAGTTCGAGCACCTGAAGGCGCGGGCCCTCGGGACGACGAGCGTCAGTGAGGGAGCCGGGGCTTGAACCCTGGACCGACGGATTAGGGGCCGCTTCGCGCTCGACGGCACCTATGAGTATCTCCATCTCGAAGTGCGGGAGGACCTCCGTCAACTAGCGTTCTCGTGTGGCGGACGAGTCACCCATCGTGGTCGAACGGCGCAAGGAGCTGACCTACCTGCTGAGTTTGGCCGGCGAGCTCGAGCACGCCCTGATGTGCCAGTATCTCTATGCTGCGTTCAGTCTGAAGAGCACGAGCGGTCCGGGACTTCGGGCTGACCAGATCGCCTCGGTGGAGCGGTGGCGCCGGGTGGTGTTGGACGTGGCGGCCGAGGAGATGCTGCACTGGGCGGTGGTGCAGAACCTGCTCATCTCCGTCGGGTCCGCGCCCTATGTGAGCCGGCCACACTTCCCCCATCAGGCGAAGGGTTATCCAGCCGGCGTGCAGCTGCGGCTGCTCCCTTTCGGCGAGACGGCGTTGCAGCACTTCGTCTTCCTGGAGCGCCCGGAGGGCGTGGACCTGGCGGACGCCGACGGGTTCCAGCAAACAGGGCCGCCGCTAGCACCCATGCGTGCCGAGGAGATCGTGCCGCGCGGGCAGGACTTCTCCACGCAGGGTCACCTCTACCGTTCAGTGGAACGCGGTTTCGCACGACTGGCCGACGTGCTGGGGGAGGAGCGGCTGTTCATCGGACCAGCGTTCCACCAAGCGGAGGAAACGACCTTTCGCTGGCCCGACCTCGGACCAATCACCGACCTGGCGGGGGCCAACCGGGCCATCGAGCGCATCGTCGAGCAGGGCGAGGGGGCGACTGGCGACTGGGAGATCGCCCACTACGGCCGCTTCCTGCGGGCGCTCGGGGAGTATCGGGCGATCCGCGAAGTTGACCCAGTCTTCGAGCCGGCTCACCCCGTGGTCGCTGCCGGGATGAGACCGGTGGAGGGGATCGAACCGGATGTCTACATCACCGACGCCGCCACCGGAGGGTGCTCGGATCTGTTCAACTCCGTGTACGAGCTCCTGTTGCAGATGATCGCGCGATACTTCGCGTTCGGCCACGAGACACCCGAGCAGAGGCAGGTGCTCGCCTCGACGGCAGTCGGCCTGATGTTCCAGGCCATCAAGCCGCTCGGCCTGCTCCTCGCCCGCCTCCCCGTAGGACCCGAGCATCCGGGTGCCACTGCGGGGGCCAACTTCCAGCTGCCCTACCGAGCCAGCTTCCTGCTGCCGCACCGCCGCTCGTCCTGGCTCCGGTTCGCCGAGCGCCTCGACGAGCTCGCCCTCTTCGGCGAGGGCCTTGACCCGGCCGAAGGGGCAGACACCGTGGAGCAGGTGTCTGCAGCGCTGGCCCGCGCAGCCGCGCACCTGACGGCTCACGTCGAGGCGGTCTGACGCCGTCAGCGCTCGCTGCCACGGGTGGACCGTGGAGCCGGACCTGCTGGGCCTGGATCGAGTGCGACACCCGTGCGGCGGAGGAACGACCCCAGTTCCCATGGCATCCCGGGAGGATCGAAGGATGTGACGAGACTCCGGGACCAATGGCCGGACTCGTGGGCAGGAGGGCGCGACACCATCGAGGTATGCGACGGCTGAGCCCGCTCGACGCGTCTTTCCTCCATCTCGAGCGTGACGTGCAGGCACTCAATGTGGGGTCCGCTCTCATCTTCGAGGGGCCGGCCCCACCGTACGACGAGGTCTGCAGGGCGATCGAGGTTCAGCTGCCTGCTCTGCCGCGCTACCGGCAGCACGTGCGCCGGGTCCCGCTCGACCTCGCTCTCCCCGTGTGGGTTGATGACCCCCGGTTCCGCCTGCGAGCCCACGTCGGTCACCGCACGCTGCGTCCGCCCGGCACCGACGCTGCTCTGCGCGCCCTCGCCGTGCAGCTGGTCTCTCGGCCGTTCGACCTCGACCGGCCCCTCTGGCACACGTGGCTCGTGACGGGGTTGCAGGGGGGACGTTTCGCTCTGGTCAACAGCAACCACCACGCGATGATCGACGGCATCTCCGGGGCGGACATCATCAGCAGGCTCCTCACGACGAGCCCCTTCGCCGGCGTGCCCGAGACGCCGACGCCGGCTCCGTGGACCCCGGGCAGGGAGCCGACGGCCCTCCAGTTGACGCTGAACGCGCTCGTCGAGATGGTCACCTCCCCGGCCCGGACGATCCAGAGCGTGGCGCGCGCCCTGCGCCCGAAGGCCATCCCCGAAAGCATGGCGGAGGTCCTCGGCATGGCGCGCTTCGGCGAGCAGCTGACCCACCTGGAGCTGGGTCTCAACGGTCCGCTGGGGCCCCGCAGGGACTGGGCATGGGGTCGCGTCGACCTCGACGCCGTCAAGGAGGTGAAGAACCGCCATGGCGGAACGGTGAACGATGTCGTGCTGTCAGCCATCACGGGCGGCTTCCGCACCTGGCTGCAGTCCCGAGGCCAACAGGTCGAAGGGCGAACGCTGCGCACCATGGTCCCTGTATCGACACGTCACCTCGATGAGCGCGGTCGGTTGGGAAACCGGGTGTCGGCGGTGTTCGCAGACCTTCCAGTCGGACTCGATGATCCGCTCGATCGGCTCCATGCCGTCACAGCGCAACTCGTGACCCTGAAGAACAGCGGGACGGCTCTTGGCGCGGATGCTCTGTTGGGGGCTGCTGAGCTGCTGCCGGGCAGCCTCTTCGCCCTTGGCGTCAAGACGTGGGCACACAGCCCGCAACGAATGTTCAGCACCGTCACCACAAACGTCCCCGGGCCGCAGCAGCCGCTCTTCCTGTTGGGCCGGCGAATGACCGACTTGTACCCCTACATCCCCCTCGGGGTCGACCTGCGGATCACGATCGGCGTCGCGTCCTATGCCGGCGGGCTGGCATGGGGGATCACGGGGGACCGCGACTCCATCCGCGACCTCCACGTCCTGGCGGACGGCATCCAGCAGGCGATCACCGAGCTGATCGCGCTCTCAACTCCTCCCGAAAACACTCCTCCTACCTTCTCCGAGGCGAGTCATGCACGAATTCTCCGAGCCCACCCGTTACCTACCTGAACCACACGACACCCTCACCGACGACGTGCTCATCAATGCACGAGAACACGGGTCCGAGGTCGGCTACTCGCGTCTTGTCGATGGTGCCTGGGTGCCGGTCACACATGCGCAGCTCGCCACCCAGGTGACCGATGTCGCTGCCGGTCTCATGGCCTGGGGCCTCGCCCCGGGCGACCGTGTGGCGATCATGGCGGGAACGAGCTTCGAGTGGATGCTCTGCGACTTCGCCATCTGGATGGCCGGGGGTGTGACCGTTCCCATTTACGAGACCTCCTCAGCAGAACAGGTCGACTGGATCCTGCGTGACTCTGGTGCCGTCGGGATCTTCGTCGCCAACGCCGAGCTGGCCACGACCGTCCAGTCCGTTCGCGACGGCGCGGCCGACGTGCGAACCGTGTGGATCTTCGACGCCGGCGCCCTCGAGGCGCTTGCCGCGTCCGGCCGTGACATCGCTCCAGCGGAGGTGGAAAGCCGACGCACGTCGCGGCGGAGCGACTCGCTGGCCACCATCATCTACACCTCGGGGACGACCGGACGGCCCAAGGGCTGCGTCATCACCCACGCCAACCTCCTGTCCGAGGTCCGCAACGTCGTCGCCGCCAGAAACGTCACCGAGCTGGTCTTCAACGACCAGAGCAAGACGCTGCTCTTCATCCCGGTTGCTCACATCCTCGCTCGCGTCATCCAGCTGGCTGCTGTCCACAACCGCGTGCACCTGGCGCACAGCAGTGATGCCAAGAAGGCTGTTCCCCTCATCAAGGACTTCAAGCCGTCCGCCGTCCTGGCCGTGCCGTACGTCTTCGAGAAGATCTACAACACCGCCAAGCACAAGGCCGCGTCGGAGGGCAAGGGCTGGATCTTCGGCCTCGCAGACACCACGGCCCGGGAGTACAGCGAGTCCCTGGATCGCGGCGGGCCCAGCCTGCTGCTGCGACTTCGCCACGCCGTGTTCGACCGTCTCGTCTATGGCAAGCTGAGAGCCGCCCTCGGCGGGGAGGTCGCCTACATCGTCAGCGGTGGAGCGCCTCTCGGAGCTCGGCTGGGCCACTTCTTCCGCGGTGTCGGCGTCAACCCGCTCGAGGGGTACGGCTTGACCGAGACGTGTGCCGGCGTCACCTTGAACGTGCCGGGCCAGCAACGAATCGGGACAGTCGGCCGACCCGTGCCAGGCTGCGCCGTCCGGATCGCGGAAGATGGAGAGGTGCTCCTCAAGGGTGGGACCGTGTTCCAGGAGTACTGGCACAACGAGGAGGCGACGCGAGAGGCCTTCGACGAGGATGGCTGGTTCCGCAGCGGTGACCTCGGTTCACTGGACGACGACGGCTACCTGACGATCACCGGACGCAAGAAGGACCTCATCGTGACCGCGGGCGGCAAGAACGTTGCCCCCGCCGTCCTGGAGGACCGGCTCCGAGCCCACTGGCTGCTCAGCCAGTGCATTGTCGTCGGCGACCGGCGCCCGTACGTCGCGGCCCTGCTGACGATCGACGCCGAGGTGCTGCCCCAGTGGCAAGCCCAGCACGGGCGGACCGAGCAGGCAGCGCCCGAGCAGCTGCGCGAGGACCCGGCCCTGCTCGCCGAGCTGCAGTCGGCGGTCGACGACGCCAACAAGGCGGTGTCCAACGCCGAGGCAATCAAGCAGTTCGCGGTCCTCGCGGAGGACTTCACCGTGGACGGAGGCCTGCTCACTCCGACCCTCAAGGTGAAGCGTCAGGTGGTCATGGAGCGGTACGCCGGCGAGATTGACGCGATCTACGCACGAGGTGGTTCACGGACTACCGAGGCGGCACGACGCTAGGGCGTGCGCTCAGGGCGCGCACCGAGGACCGCAATCGCACCCTCTGAGCGGAGCCATTCGCTGATGCGGTCCCTGGTCCACCGCGGCACCTCGAGCTGGGGCACGTGGCCAACGTCCTTGGCGACCTCGAACCGCCACGTCGGGTTCCGCCGTGCCACGGTCCTTGCCGCGGCGATGGGCACGAGTCGGTCTCGAGATCCGTGAAGCAGGAGTACGGGCGCGCTGATCCGGCCCATCAGTGCGTAGAGCCACCGGCGCCGGGCGAGTACGAGAACCAGAGAGCGACCCGCGACGACCAGCTCGGCGTCGACGTCAGGGAGGTCCTGCCGCTCCCGAGCCAGCAGCAGGTGCTGCTGGACAACGTCCTCTGGCACCCGCCGCGTGTCGACACAGCACAGCCGAAGGACTGCCATTGCCTGCGCCTCGGCGGACACCAGGCTGCGCCGACGAGACATGAACACCCGAGCAACAGCGGGGACGGCGTAAGCGCCGAACATGAGCGTGACGAGGGGGTCCGGGCGCGCCATGGGCCCGACCGGGACTGCTGGGTCCACGAGAACCAAACCGGACACGAGATCCGGACGTAGGTCCGCGAGGAGCAGTGCCAGCAGGCCGCCCATGGAGTTACCGACCACGATGACCGGGTGCCCGATGGCCTCGTCGATGAAACGGGCCAGGAGGGCGAGGTTGTCGGCGATGCGCGGTGACCGCCCGAGCGTCTGCGTGCGCCCGAAGCCGACGAGGTCGATCGCCAACACGCGACACGTCTCGGCAAGCGCCGGCGCGGTCGCAGCCCAGTTGAGCACCGAACCGCCGAGTCCGTGTACGAGCAGGAGCAGCGGCCCGTCCTCCGGACCTCCGTAGTCGACATAGTGGACCGGCCCGTCGAGATCCACCCACCTCGACCCCGGCGGCGGTTGGTGCGACGACGAATGGGCGTCATGCGCCGTAGCAGCCACGGTGCCATTGTGACCGCCACACGAAGCGGGGATCACTCGTTTCTGCTCATCCGGGCCGTTGGCGGGAGCGCAGGCCCGTCGAGCGTCAAGGCAACTCCAACGAGCCCGAGGAGCAGTACGACCAGGGCGGCCACGCCGGGAGCGTCACACCACGGCGGCCGGCCTCGTCCTCATGGTGGTCAGAGCTCTGGCCGAGAAACCAATCCGAAGAAGGAGAACCATGAACCTCGCCCTGTGGATCGTTGCCGGACTGCTTGCCGCCGTCCTTCTCGTCAGCACGTCCAAGGCCTTCGTGCCCAGGGAGCGAATCGCTTCGGCGGGCCATGCCGCCGAGTGGGTGCTCGACTTCAGTCCGGGCACGCTCCGGGCCATCGCGGCCCTCGAGCTGCTGGCCGCAGCCGGACTGATCCTGCCT
>NZ_JBEDUL010000176.1:0-6239 GCF_040414665.1 Intrasporangium sp. | reverse complement strand
GCCTCCTTGAGGTGTTGCCCGATGTAGGACATGGCGGTCATGCCACCGAGAGAGTGGCCGACGAGCACGACCGGCGATGTCGGCGGGACGAGCGCGCGGATCACGGCGTGCAGGTCTCTCCCGAAGTCCTCGATCGTGAGGTCGTCGAGCGTCTTTCGGTTCAGTCCCAGTGCGGATCCGCCATGCCCACGCTGGTCCCACGTGATGACTCGGAGACCTGACGGGGCCAGCCGCGCGAGCACCGCATCCCAGCTGCGGTGGGTGAGCCCCCAGTCGTGAGCGAGCAGCACCGTCGGCACGTACGTCGGCGTGTCCGGCCGAGCGTGCACGTGCACAGCCAGCACGACGCCGTCGGCCGTCGTCACGGTTCGCTGCTGCTTTTCCATCCCAGTCGCTCGTTTGGTCATCCGGTCCGCCACACCACCCCTGGCCGCGTCCACTTCCGGCGCTCTGCTGCACCTGCCGACACCGTAGGCAAATCTTGCGGCGAGAGGGGCCGGAGCCCCGCACTACTTCCGCCGGTTCACCGATGGACCGCTCAGACTGGCGACCGCCCTCGGCGTCCCGCGTCCCGCAGGGCCAACGCCGCTTGGACCAGCGCAGCGTGGGTCAGGGCCTGCGGGTAGTTGCCGAGGTGCTCATGCGTGAGTGGGTCCATCTCCTCGGCGTACAGCCCGACCGGACTGGCCAGCTCCAGCAGCTCCTCGAACAGGAGGTTCGCCTCCACCACCACCCCCGTCTCGGCGAGTGCCTGCACGAACCAGAAGGAGCACGGCAGGAAGGCTCCTTCGGTCCCGGGTAGGCCGTCCTCCCCGGGCGGATAGCGGTAGAGCAGCGGAGGGCCGGCGTCGAGGTCTCGGGCGATGGCGTCGATGGTCCCACTGATCCGGCTGGAGTCCGGCGGGTCAAACCCCAGCTGCGGCATGATCAACAGGGCAGCGTCCGTGTCGGGAGAGCCATACGATCGCGTGTACATCCCCTTGACCGGGTCGAAGCCGCTCTTGGTGATCTCCTTACGCAGGGCTTCGCGTTCACCAGCCCATAGACGGAGCGACGAGTCTCTCGTCCGGTGGTGGCCCGAGATGAGCAGGGCGCGGTCCAGGGTGAGCCACGCCATGAGCTTGGAGTGGACATGGTGCACGGGCTCCGTGCGCACTTCCCAGATACCGGCGTCGGGCTCGCGCCACCGGCGGGCGACGGTGTCGGCGAAGCCGGCCATGGTCCGCCACGTCTCCGAGTACAACCCGTGTCCTGCCCGGGTGAGCAGCCAGCCGGCGTTGAGGACCCAGCCGTATCCGTCCAGCTGGTGCTGGTCGGCGGCCCCGTTGCCGAGCCGCACCGGCACGCTCCCGGCGTAGCCCGGCCAGCTGTCGAACTTCCGCTCGGCCGGCGGGTGCTTGCCGTGCAGCGTGAGCAGCACCGGCAGCCGCGGGCGATCGAGGCGGGTGGCGCTGAGCAGCCAGGCCATGAAGGCGCGCGCCTCCTCGTGCTTGCCCACCCCGAGGAACGCGGCGATCCCGATGCTGGCGTCGCGGGGCCACGCGAAGCGGTAGTCCCAGTTGCGCACCCCACCGAGGACTTCGGGCAGTGACGTGGTCGGCGCCGCGACCGGCGCTCCGGACGGTGAGTAGGTCAGCAGCCGAAGCGTCAGCAGGCTGCGGACCACGGCGTCCCGATGGGGCAGGTCCTTGTCGATCTCACTGCACCAGTCCTGCCAGCGCCGCTCGTCGACTTCGAGCGCAGCCCACGCAGTGTCGGGGTCGACGTAGATGAGCGGTTCGCGGTCCGCGACCGACATCGCAAGCGTCAGCGGGCGACCAGGCTCGACGACCACCCTCTGGACCGTCCCCGGCTCGATGCGCATCGTCGGACTCGTCGTCAGGGCAACCGCAGTCGTCGGCCAGGTGCAGACCAACACCGCCCCCCGCTGTTGAACCGTCGGGACAGCCTGCAGCTCCCCCAGCCGGGGGTCGAACTCGACGACGACCTCCACGGGACCGTCCTCGGCGGTCAGCCGACGGACCAGCAGCGTGGGAGGTAGGAGCTGGCCGCTCACCTCCGCCACCATGCCCTCGGTGAGCGTCAGCCGCCCGGTGTCCGTCCGCCAGGTCGTCTCGAGCGTGGCGGTCTCGGGGCGGTAGCGACGGCTGACCAGGGAGAGACCCTCCGCAGGCGCCATCCGGAAACTCCCGGCCTCCGGGCCGCCGACCAAGCGACCGAACACCGGGTTGGCGTCGAAGCGTGGGATGCACAGCCAGTCGATGGACCCGTCCGAGGCAGCCAGCGCGGCCGTGCGGGTGTCACCGAGGAGCCCGTAGTCCTCGATCGGCACGTCACCGGATGTCATGACGTGCCGCCTCAGGAGGGACCGACGAACAGCCCGAGGGCGATGCCGTAGACGAGGTGGGCGGCAACGGTGACCAGCGGTGTCCGGGCGCCGTAGTTCAGGGCGAAGAGCCCGGGCGGCTCCAACATGGCGGTGGACCGAGGGCCGGAGCGGTTCGAGGCCATCCGCGGATGGATCCCGACGAGCATCGGGATAAGCACGCTCAGGGCGACGGCACTGTGGAGCAGGCCGAGCAGGCCGCCGATCCACCACGTGGCCTGACCCAATCGGGCAAACACAAGGGCGTAGCCCAGCGCGAAGACCTGCCCGAAGACCAGATGGATGAAGAACCCGGCAATCCTGGCCCGGTCCGGGTCCCGCCGCACCACGGTGCCCAGGATGAGGGGAATGTCCAGGCGGCTGAGCCCACCCAGCTGGGCGGCGATCATCACCGCCGTCAGTCCGGTGGTCGCGAGGAGGCCGAACAGGGCCCATCCTGACCAGTCCACGTCGAGCCACACCCCCTAGAAGCACGTATACCGGACGTTAGAGGGCCGGGATTCTTTGGTCAAGATTCACTCCTTTTAGAAGGTCAGACAACCCCGACAACCACCCGCTCCCCAACCCAACCACGCACCCAAGGACGTCGCCGCACGAGAGCCGGCTCAGCGGCATACGGACTGATGTGGGTATGGATCCCACCAGGTGACGGCACTGGACGGCACGCGCGTCGCCCGAGTCGCCCGTACGGGCAGCACAGTAGGGTGACACCAAGCAGCGCCTCGCGCGCACAGCGTCACGTGGAGGAGTGATCCGATGAGCACGGACCCCCGGCAGGAGCGCACGCTCGGGCAGCTGGTCGCGTCCGCGACGAAAGACATCTCGACGCTGATCCGCGGGGAGATCGCGCTGGCCAAGCTGGAGGTGTCCACGCAGCTGAAGAAGGCCGGCAGGGGCGGCGGGCTGCTCGCGGCCGCCGCCGTCATCGTCTTCTACTCCGTGTACTTCATCTTCACGACGCTCGTCGAGGTCCTCGACATCTGGCTCCCCCGCTGGGCGGCCTACCTCATCATCACCGTCTTCATGCTCCTCGTCGCGGGCATCCTCGCGCTGATCGGCGTGCGCATCATGAAGACCGTCGACCCCACGCCGAAGAAGGCCATCGCCCAGGCGCAGGACACCGTGACCGGGCTCCAGGGCGCCGCAGCGGCACCCGGCACCATGCCGCCCGCCCCGCGCCCGGAATGGGACCGGCCGGCCACGGCGTCGCTGCCCGCCGGATCATCCACGGCAGCGTCCGTCGGGACCTCCACGGCACCGGATCCGTCTCGTGATGGAGCAAGAGACACCTGAGGTCCCCTATTACCACTACCCTCCACCCCATGCCAGTCGACGCTGCCTTCGTCGAGATCGACGGACCGTGGCATCACCGTTACGTCGCCGCCAACGGCGCGCGCTTCCATGTCGCCGAGCTCGGCGAGGGGCCGCTCGTGCTCATGCTCCACGGGTTCCCGCAGTTCTGGTACGCGTGGCGCCACCAGATGGTCGCCTTGGCCGACGCGGGCTTTCGCGCGGCCGCGATGGACCTGCGCGGCTACGGAGGGTCGGACAAGCCGCCGCGCGGGTACGACACCTACATGGCCACGCTCGACGCCGCCTCGGTCATCCGCTCGCTGGGTGAGACGGCCGCGGTGGTCCTCGGTCAGGGCCTCGGCGGTTGGATCGCCTGGGCGATGCCCGTGCTGCGACCCGACGTGACGACCGCGATCGCGTCCCTGTCCATGCCTCATCCGCGAGTCCTGCGCCATGCGTCGTGGGTCGACCGGAAGCAGCGCGCCGCGTCCGGGTGGATCGCGGCGTTGCAGAGGCCGTTCGCTCCCGAGCGCGAGATGACGCGGTCCCATGACTACGTCGAGGGGCTCCTGCGCGAGTGGTCCGCCCCGGGCGGCACGTTCCCCACCGCGGAGGACGTGGCGCGCTACGGCGACGCCATGATGATTCCGTTCGTCGCCCACTCGGCCGCGGAGCACTACCGGTGGCTCGGCCGTTCGCAGATCCGTCCCGACGGGCCGCTGTTCATGCGGCGCATCCGCCCGCCCATCCACGTGCCCGTGCTCCAGCTCCACGGCGCCGACGACCGTGCCGTGCTGGAGAAGTCGACCCGCGGGTCCGGGAAGTACGTGCCCGGGGACTACCGCGCGCTGACGATCCCCGACGCCGGCCACTTCCTCTCGGAAGAGGCTCCCGACGCCGTATCCGCCGAGTTGCTCTCATGGCTCAAGTCCCTTCAGTAACCATGCCGTCCAGCAGTTCCGCACCAGCCGACGTCACGTGGGCGGTGTGCCTCCGTGTCCAAGGCAGCCGTATGCCGCTGAGCTCGCCCGGTGCCAACGTTCCCTTGCGCACGGCCTCAGTCGGGAAGGTCCTGTTGCTGCTGACTGCCGCCCAGCAGATGGCCGAGGGTGACCTCGCTCCCGACGAGCCCCTCAAGCGGGAGCCGGAGGACTTCGTGCGGGACTCGGGGATCTGGCACACGCTGTCGTCGGAGACCCTGCCGGTCGCTGACGTCGCCGCCCTCATTGGTTCGGTCAGCGACAACCTCGCGACGAACGTGCTCCTCCGTCGGGTGGGGCTCGATGTCGTCGCGATGGCCACGGCCTCGCTGGGGCTCATGCGAACGGCCCTGCACGACAAGGTCCGCGACTCTCGTGGACCCTCGGATCCACCGACGTTGTCGTCCGGCACGGCGCTCGAGCTGAGCTGGCTCGCCGAACGGCTCATGCGGGGGTCCGCCTTCGGCGAGGAGCAGGACGGACGGGTGCGCGCGTGGCTTTCGGCGAACGTGGACCAGTCGATGGTGGGAGCGGCCTTCGTGGAGCGCTTTGCCCTCGATCCCCTGGCGCATCATGACTCCCTCGGCGGGAAGCTGGGCTTCTGGAACAAGACCGGGACCAGCGCCGGCGTGCGGGCCGACATCGGCGCGGCGAGTGTCGACGGTGGCCGGACCGTCGCCTGGGCCGCCATCGCGAACTGGGCGCCCGAGCTGGACGCAAAGCTGGGCGGCAAGATCCTTGCCGGGATGCACTCCGTGGGCCGCCAGGTCATCAAGCACCTGCTGCCCCCACCCCCGAACGCTCCTGACCAACGGCCTGTGCAACCCCCGTCCGCTCAAGCCACCCCGGAGTCCCCACGGTCTGAGTGACCTTCACCACCAGTGGGACTGCCGATGCTGCATCGTGAGCACACCTCGCTCAGCCGGCCGGTGACTAGTCACCACCGGGTAGGTGGCTATTTCCAACGTTTTCACGAAATCGTTGAACAGTTCACCGTACGTTCCCCGTAGTCGTGGCCGGAGGGGCCGCGCAATGGGGAGGGAAGACATGTCAATACGCAGAGCGGCCATAGCCGCCCTGGCAGCACTTGGCATCGTGGTGGCCGGGAGCGCGGCTCACGCGAGTGACGTGGACGTAGCGGTGGTGGACGTCACCACTCCGATCAACGCAGTCACGCTGGCGCCTGGCGCATCGGGCCAGATCACCATCAACATGAGCGTCAGCGGCAACCAGGTGGGGGTCGCCACTTTCGAGGTTTATCGCAACTGGACTCTGACGGGCGGCACCTTCACGGGTAGCAACCCGCAGGAGTTCACCGTTGCCCCCCGGGCCGGCGGAGACCCCGCCACCACGTTCAGCACGACGGGCTCCGTTTCGGTTGCGGCCGGACAGGCCAACGGCACCTTTACGCTCGCGGTCGGCGCGTTTGACGTCACCAACAGCAACAGCTCCGGGGGAAAGCTTCAGGCAGGGAAGTCATCCAGTTACGCCGTGACCGTGCAGGCACCGGCGAACACCCCGCCCACGGTACTGGTGACCGGCGTGGCGAACGGCGCGACGTACACGTACGGTGCGGTGCC
>NZ_JBEDUL010000175.1:0-3849 GCF_040414665.1 Intrasporangium sp. | reverse complement strand
GAAGCGCCAGCTGGGAGAGCTGAGCTCGATCGTCACGTCAACCCATGGGTCGGCACACCTCGCGGAGTGCTACACGGGCTGGCCCACCGCCCAGCTCTGAGCCGGCCTTCTCCTCGAGTGTGCACTTTGCGCCGGGCTCAGCTGCACACACGACCTCAGGGAGAGCCCCTCCACCGTCCAGTGATTCGAGGTATTCGGTTCGAGGTTTCCGGTCGCTCTCGAGAGCGAGGCGATACCTCGAATCGGGGAGGGGTGGGACGGGGGATGCGACGAGGTCGTCAGCCTTCGGGTGGAGGCGAGCCTTCCTCCCGCTCGTACCGGGCGAGCTGCTCCGCCGCGATCGCGAAGGCGTGGTTGGCGGTCGGAACGCCGAGGTAGATGGCCACCTGGAGCAGGATCTCCTGGATCTCTCCCGCGGACAGACCGTTTCGGCGGGCCGCACGGACGTGCATGGCGAACTCGTCCCAGTGGTCCCTCGCGACCAGCGCCGTCAGGGTGATCGCGCTGCGCACTCGACGGTCGAGACCGGGTCGGGTCCAGATCTCGCCCCAGGCGTAGCGGGTGATGAGGTCCTGGAAGGGTTCGGTGAACTCCGTCGTGCGGGCCTTGGCGGCGTCCACGTGAGCGTCAGAGAGGACCTCCCGCCTCACGGCCATCCCGTCGCGGTAGGTCTCCTCAGCGGTCCGCTCGCCGCGCCCGGAGGGTCCGGGCCCACCGGCGGTCACCAGGCGCTCGCCTCGGCGACAGGCCCCATGAGGAACTCGGTGATCTCGTGGGCGGTCGCGGCGGGCTGGTCTGCCGGGGGCAGGTGTGCGGCGCCCCCGATGGTGCGAGCCGTCCCACCGGTGGCCGCCGCCACGGTCTCGGCCATCTCGAGCGTTGCTACGGGGTCGTGCTCGCCGGCGAGCGCGAGGACGGGTAGCTCCACCGCGCCTAGCGCGTCGCGGGCATCGAAGACCGCCAGCGCCTCACAGCAGCGGGCATAGCTCAACCGGTCCGCCTCCTGGAGCGAGTCGAGCAGGGCCGCGGCCGTGGCCGGATCGCGCTCGATGGCGCCCGGGGCGAACCACCGCTTCGCGGACACCTCGACCATGACCGGAGTCCCGGCCCGGCGAACCAGCTCAGCGCGCTCGTGCCAGGCGTCGGGCTCCCCGATCCTGGCTCCAGCGGCGATGCCGACGATCCCATCGAAGCCCTGGGCGTGGTCGATGGCCAGAGCGAGACCGACCGCTCCACCCAGGGAGACACCGGCGTAGAGCACCATCCCCGTCGCGTCGTCGCGCAGCTCCTCGGTCGCCTGGACGACAGCCCCCGCGAGGTCCTCGACGGTGAACGGCGCGTCGTGCGGTGGGCTGCCGCCGTGGCCGGGCAGGTCCCACCCCACGACGGTGAGGTCCAGCGGCAGGTGGTCGACGCAGCGGCTCCAGAGCGGGGCGACGGCAGTGCCGAGGGAGGGCCCGACGACAAGGGCACCACCCGGGTGCTCCGCGACGCGCAGATTCGTCAGGGTCAGGGCAATCGTCATGTCTCACCTTGGGCAGGGTCGGGTTTTCTAGGGTCGTTGGGTCGGGTCCTGGGGCGGGCATCGTGGCGGGCAAGGGCCCGGTCGATGAGGGGCTCCGTGGCGCCGAGGTACTGAAGGGGGTCGAGCAGGTCCTCGATCTCGGCGTCCGTGAGGACGGCCTCGTGCAGGTACGCGCGCAGCAGCGGGGTGAGATGACGGGCCCGAGCCCGCCCGCGGAGGACAGGGCGAAGGGCAGCGACGGCCGCCGCACCGTTGGGCAGGGCCGCGATCGTGGTCAACACCCGCTCGCTGACGAGGGCGGGGCCCACCTCGTCGACGTGGCGGCGCATCGCGTCGACGTCGACCACGAGTCCGGTGAGAACCTCGTCGAGCTGCGCGGCCGCCACGACGACCCGGCGGAGCAGGCGGAGCAGGGGACCCCACTCAGCGTGCCAGGCGCCGTCAGGGCGCTCGTCGACCGCGAGGCCGGCTGCGGAGTGGAGGACCGCGCCGAGGTGGGGTGCCTCGATGGCAGCGGAGCGGACGAGGACGGAGAGGACGGGGTTCTGTTTCTGGGGCAGGGTCGACGACCCGCCCCGTCCCTCCGCGGGCGACTCGCGGAGCTCTCCGATCTCGAGGCGGGCCGACAGGACGATGTCCGCGGCGATCCTGCCCATGGCATCGGCGGTACGCACGAGGACGTCGCCGAGGGTGGTGACGGGACCCCGGTCGGTGTGCCACGGTCGTCCGTGGCTCGCGAGCCCCAGCTCCTCGGCCAGCAGGTCGGCCGCCTCGAGGGACCGGCCGGGGGCCAGGGCCTCGATGGCGGCCAGGGTGCCCGCCGCTCCGCCGCACTGGACTGGCAGGGAGTCTCGCGTTGCCGAGAGCTCGTCACGCACGTCGTCGAGGGCACTGAGCCAATCGGCGGCCGTGAGGCCGAAAGTCGTCGGCAGGGCCGGCTGGCCCAGGGTCCGCGCCACCCGCACGGTGCGTCGATGCTCGCGGGCGAGGCGCGCCAGGGCATCGGTACCACTGGACAGGCTCGTCTCCAGTGAGTCGAGGGCTCGGGCCGCGATGCACATCAGGGCGGTGTCGACGACGTCCTGGCTCGTCAGGCCGCGGTGCACTGCCCTGTCGACGTCAGCCGCCGCACCCTCACCGACGGCGTGGACGGCATCCCCCGCGTCAGCCGTCTGCTGCTCGTGCAGGAGCTCACGGAGCGAGGCGAGCATGGGGATGACGGGATTGCCACCATTCTCGGCGGCGCGGGCGAGCTGTGCCACGTCGTGCCGGTCGGCGTTCGCGGCCCCGCTCACGGCTGCCACGACGCCGTCGCCCACGAGGCCGAGCCGGTGCTGCACGCGCACCCAGGCGGTCTCCACGTCGAGCATGGCCTGGAGCACTGCCCGGTCGTCGGTGATCCCGCCCGACCGGTCCGTGCCTGGCTCCAACAGCACGTCGCTCAGGCCCCGTGCCGGGGAAAACGCAGGAACACCGTCTCGCGATCGCCCTGGAGGCGGATGTCGAAACGCAATGAGCCGTCCTCGTCGCGCTGCGCCACGAGCGTGGAGCGCCGCTCCGCGTCGAGCGACGCGAGGAGGGCGTCGCGGGCGAGCGCCTCGACGTCATCGGGCAGGTAGATCCGGGTAAAGAGCCGGTTGAGCAGACCCCGGGCGAACACCGTGACGGCGATGAAGGGAGCCGCCCCGTGGGTCGGGGGGCCGGGCTCGACCGTCGTGAAGGTGTAGCCGCCGTCGCGCCAGGTCGACGTCCGGCCGAACCCGGTGAAGACGCCGGCGTCGCGCCTGAACGTGCCCTCACGCTGGACCACCCGACCGTGCTCATCGGCCTGCCAGATCTCGATCATGGCGTCCTGCAGTCCCTCCCCGTTGCCGTCCGTGACGCGACCGTGCAGACGGACCGAGCCCGGGCTCCCCGGGGGCACCAGGTGCTCGCCCCCCTCGAAGGGCAGCGCGAAGTGGTAGAACGGTCCGATCGTCTGCCCCGGCGTGGGCACCCACGTGGACTCAGCGGCATACAGCGAATTGGTTTGCGTCTCAGGCATGGTCGCCCTCTCGCTCCATCGGTGTGGCATGCGCGCCGGTCAGGACGATGTCCCACCGGTAGCCGAGCAGCCACTCGTGCTCGGAGACGTCGTGGTCGTACTGGGCAACGAGCCGGTCCCTCGCCGACTGGCTGGTGATCGACTGGTAGATGGGGTCGAGGGCGAAGAGCGGGTCCCCCGGAAAGTACAGCTGCGTGATCATGCGCTGCGTGAACTCGGTCCCGAACAGGGAGAAGTGCACGTGGGCGGGCCGCCAGGCGTTGCGGTGGTTGCGCCAGGG
>NZ_JBEDUL010000174.1:0-138192 GCF_040414665.1 Intrasporangium sp. | reverse complement strand
CACGGTCCAATGACCCGCGCGCTCACCATCACCGGTGCGGCGGCCCTGCTCGCCGCCGCGGCCGTGCACGTCGCGCAGCTCGGCTCGATCTTCCACGCCGTGCCGTGGATCGGTCCGCTGTTCGTGGCCGACGCCGTCGCTTCGACCGCGGTCGCCGTCGCGCTGCTCGCGACCACCCGCCACCGCCGCCTCGCGGCGGCCGCCGGCGCGCTCGTGAGCGCGGGCGCGCTCGCCGGCCTCGCGGCCGCGCCGACGATCGGCCTGTTCGGCTGGCAGGAGTCGGTCCTGCGCCCGTCCGTCCAGATCGCGATCGCCGCCGAGCTCGTCGCCGTGGCCGCGCTCGTGCCGATCGCGCTGCCCGCCCCGCCGTCGCGCGCCGCCGGGCGCTGGCGCGCGGCGGCGGGCGGCGGGCTGCTCGCCGTCGCCGCGCTCCACGTCGCCGCGGCGGGCGACGAGTGGGGCGACACCCGCGGCGTCTTCTGGCTGTTCATGGCGCTCGCGGGCGCGTGCGGGATCGCCGCGGTGCGGCTCGCCCAGGGGCTCGACCGCAGCGCGCCCGCGTACGTGCTCGGGCTCGCCGCGCTCCCGATCGCCGGCTACGTGCTGAGCCGGTCCACCGGGCTGCCGGGCGCCGACGACGACGTCGGCGACTGGGCCAACCCGCTCGGCGTCGCCGCGCTGGTCGTCGAGGCGTGGCTCGCCGCGCTCGCGAGCCTCGCGTACCCGGCGCCGCGGTCGAAGAAGGCCGGCTCGCCGCGCGCGGCCCGCAGCTCCTCGCGCAGCCGCGTCGTGGCGTCGGGGTCGCCGACGACGACGCCGTAGTCGTCGCGCGCGGACTCGGGCGAGACCTTGCCCTGCAGGACATCGACCGCGACCCGCTCCGGGTCGCGGTCGAGCGGGTCTCCCCAGCCGCCCCCGCCCGTCGTCTCGATGCGGACGAGCTCGCCGGCCGCGATCGGCTCGTCGTCGCACAGGCCGGCCAGGACGCGCTCGTTCGCCCCTCCCGGGTCGATCGTCACGCGGAACGGGAGTCCGGCCTTGCCGCCGCGCACGCCCCAGCAGGCGAGGCTCGAGCGGTCCGCGACCGACATGAACGTCGCTTCGCGCAGCACGCGGATGTCCTTGCGGTAGCCGAGCCCGCCGCGGAACTCGCCCGGGCCGCCGGAGTCGATCCGCAGCCCGAGGTGCTCGACGCGCACCGGGTAGCGCGACTCCACGAACTCGGCCGGGAGGTTCTTGGAGTCCGGGACGATGTGGATCGTGTCCGAGCCGTCGGCGTAGTAGCGGCCGCCCGAGCCGCCGCCGAGGATCTCGCGGTACAGGTACCACTCGCCGCTCGCGTCGCGACCGGTGATGCCCGTGTAGCGGATCGTCTCCTGGTCGGCCGGCATGCGCCCGTCGACGGCCTGCGCCAGGGCGCCCGCGAACACGCCGAGCAGCCGCAGGATCACGAACGTGCGCGCGTTGGTCGGCGCCGGGAAGACGGGTGTCAGCAGCGTCCCCGGCGGCGGGAAGCGCATGTCGATCAGCTCCACGACGCCCTCGTTGACGTCGAGCTCGGCCATCCGCTCGGGCGTGTCGGCGAGGTTGCGCAGGATCGGCGCGAGCCACTTCTTGAGGAAGTTGCCGCCGACGTAGTCGCCGCAGTGGTTGATCGGGCCCTTGGCCTGCGGGCTCGTCCCGGTGAAGTCGATGACGATCTTGCCGCCGTCCTCGCTCGTCTTGGTGAGGGTGATCCGCTGGGTGTGCAGCTGCGGCTCGTCGACCCCGTCGTGCTCGGCGTAGTCCTCCCACACGTACGTTCCGTCGGGAATCTTGGACAGGATCTCGCGCCGGTAGGTCTCCGTCGTCCTGTCGAGGATCGCGTCGAACGCCGCCTCGACCGTGTCGCGGCCGTAGCGCTCGAAGAGCTCGGACAGCCGCCGCGCGCCCATGAGGCAGGCCGAGCACTCGGCGTCGAGGTCGGCAGCGAGGGAGTCGGGCATCCGGCTGTTGCGGGTCATGATGCGCAAGGCGGACCTGTTGGCAACTCCCTTGTCCCACAGTTTGATCGGTGGGACCGAGAGGCCCTCTTCGAAAACGCTCCGGGCATCGCTCGGCATGGACCCTGGGACGGCCCCGCCGATGTCGTCGTGATGGCCGAACGCCTGGACGAACGCGACCACCTCGCCCTGGTGGAAGACGGGCACGGTGACGCACAGGTCGGGAAGGTGTCCGATGCCGCCCTCCGACTCGTAGACGTCGTTGTGGAAGAAGACGTCCCCCTCGCTCATCCCGGCAAGCGGGAAGTCGCGGACGATCGGGTGGACGAGCGCGGAGTACGAGCGCCCGGTGAGCTTGCGCAGCTGGCGGTCGTGGATCCCGGCGCGGAAGTCGTGCGCATCGCGGATCATGGGGGAGCGGGAGGTCCGCGAGATGGCCGTCTCGACCTCCATCTCCACGCTCGCCAAGGTGCCCTGGACGATCTCGATGATGATCGGGTCGACCGACGTGCCCTCGGGCATCAGGCGGTTGCCGTGCTCGTACGCCGTGGGCAGGCCGGCTGGGTTCTCCGGTGGCTCGGTCGACCCGTGCCGTATGCCGCTGAGCTGGCCGCCGCTCGAAGCGGCACCGTCCGCGGGGGCGAGCTTGATGTGGGCGGTCTGGCAGGACAGGCACATGTCAGGCCTCCGGGTCCGAGAGCGTGGTTGGGTCTGCGGCAGCGGACCTTGTGATGACGAGGTTGCCGAGGTCGTCGACGCGAAGGACGAAGCCCGGGTGGACGGGGACGGTCGAGCCGAACTCCTCGATGATGGCCGGGCCCTGGATCGTGTCCCCGGCGCGAAGGTCGTTTCGCCACCACACGCCCGTGTCGACGTACCCGTCAGTGGCCTCGAAGCAGACCGGGCGTCGGCTCTTGAGCGCGCGCTCCTCTGGGCCAGCGGAATCCGCTGCGGCCGAAGGAAGCTCCTGAAGCTCCGGCCGCGTGATCGGGCCGATGCCGGTGACCCGGAGGTTGACCCACTCGACCTGCTGCGTCGGGTCGTCGCGGAAGTCGTAGCCGTAGAGGGCCCGATGCCCGTCGTGGAAGCGGGACGCCACGTCAGCGGCATACGGCTCATCGATGGTTCCGGCGGGGGCGGGCACGCGAACCTCGTACGCCTGGCCGAAGTACCGCAGGTCGACGGTGCGGGTGTAGCGGTGCGCGTCCCGGGGGAAGCCCTCTGCGTCGAGCGCCTTCGCGGCGCGGTCGGTCAGCTCGTCGAAGGTCTTCTGGACGGCGGCATGGTCGAGGGTCGCGTGGCGCGCGACGGCGGTCTGGACGTAGTCGTTCTTGACGTCGACGGTGAGCAGGCCGAAGGCCGAGACGTTGCCCGGATTCTGGGGCACGACGACGCCCGCGAGTCCGAGGATGTCGACGAGGCGGCAGGCGAGGAGCGAGCCGGAGCCGCCGAACGTCGTCAGCATGAAGTCCCGGACGTCGAGGCCGCGCTTGACCGACACCTGGCGCAGGGCGTTGGCCTGGTTCCAGGCGGAGATCTCGAGAACGCCGGCGGCGCAGCGCTCGACGTCGAGGCCGAGCCGCTCGGCCAGCGCCTCGATGCCCGCGCGAGCGGCGTGGACGTCGAGCGGGATCTCCCCGCCGAGCAGGTGTGGCGGGATGCGGCCGAGCACGACGTGGGCATCGGTGATCGTCGGCTCGGTGCCGCCCTTGGCGTAGCAGAGCGGGCCAGGGTCGGCTCCGGCGGACTGCGGCCCGACCTTGAGGGTGCCTTCCGGAGAGATCCAGGCGATGGAGCCGCCGCCGGCCCCCACCGTGACGACGTCGATCATCGGAATCTTGCTCGGGTAGGCGCCCACGGTGCCCTCGGTCGTCAGGGTCGGCTCGCCGTCGAGGACGACGGACACGTCGGTCGATGTCCCGCCGCCGTCGCACGTGAGGACCTTGGGGAACCCGGCCTTCTTGGCGATGAGCCCGGCGCCGAGGGCCCCCGCGGCCGGGCCGGACAGGACCGTGGTGATGGGCTGGTGCACGACCTCGTCGGCGGAGAGGACGCCGCCATTGCTCTTCATCACGTAGAACGGGATGTTTGCCCCTTGGGTGAAGTCGTCGAGGCGCTGGTGGATGTTGGCGACGTAGCCGGAGACGTTCGGTTTGACGGCCGCGTCCACCAGGGTCGTCATGGAGCGCTCGTACTCGCGGTACTCCCGGAGCACCTCCGAGCTGATCGAGACGACCGCCTCGGGGTGCTCGCGGCGGAGGATCTCGCGCATCGCCTGCTCGTGGCTGTCGTCGGCGTAGGAGTGCAGGAAACAGACCCCGATCGTGGTGATCCCGCG
Source organism: Intrasporangium sp. (assembly GCF_040414665.1). Lineage (GTDB taxonomy): Bacteria > Actinomycetota > Actinomycetes > Actinomycetales > Dermatophilaceae > Intrasporangium. Next base: position 133,872 of record NZ_JBEDUL010000174.1, on the reverse strand, counting down.
CTCGCGGAACCACCGGGCCACCTCGACGGCCCCGGCCTCGTCGAAGGGCCGGACCTCAGTGCCCTCGAAGTCGAGGCGACCGCCGACCGTCTTGACGTGGTCGGCCGGCACGATGCGCGGTGGCTTGACCCAGAAGTACGAATTGCCGTAGCCGTCCGGCACCGCCTGCCGGGCGATCTCGAGGATGAACTCGTACCCCTCGGTCGTGATGAAGCCGAGCCGCCCGACCTTGCCCTCGAGCAGCTTGTTCGTCGCAACGGTCGTCCCGTGCGAGACCGCGGTGATGTCGTCGCCCGTCGCGGCCATGAGGTCCAGGACCTTGCGGACGCCGTTGATGAAACCGTCGGCAGGGTTGCTCGGCGTCGACGGCGTCTTCGTGGTGACGAGCTCGCCCGTCTCCTCGTCCAGGGCCACCACGTCGGTGAACGTCCCGCCCGTGTCGATGCCGATCCTGATCCGTCGCGCAGTCATGGGAAGGATTCAACAGTCGAGAGGAGGCCGATGCCTTGGCACAAACTGCCAATGGGAGGTGGTGATCGGACCAGACATCGCCAGTCGATCGTCTCCTCCGCTGAGAATGAAGCGGGCCGGGGTGGTCGTGGCGGATGATCGACATGTCAGCCGCCACGCCACATGACAGGAGGGGCGTCGTGTCCAGTACACCTTCCGACAGCCCCACATTGGACGATCAACCCGTGCCGACGGCTCTGGAGCGAGCGTCGACCTCAGAGTCGGTCGCGTTCGTGGATGGTGCACTTGGTCTGGCGCTGGTGGCCTTGGGGGCATCACGTCAGGCCGCCAGCCGAGGGAGATTCGTGCTGCGACCGGTCAGCGCCGCGGCACGCGCGCCCTTCAGGCTGGGCCGCCGGCTGATCGGGGACACCCGCACCGGCGAGCTCAAGGCGCGAGGGCGATCGGAGCGGGTTCACGCCGCAGCAGCCCTGTCGCGGCTCATCGACCAGCTCCTTCCCCGGGTCGCCGAGGCGGTGCTGGCTCGCGTGGACGCAACCGAGCTGGTGCTCCGGCACGTCGACCTCGACACGATCATCGAGCACGTCCAGCTGGACGCGGTCGTGGCGCGGGTGGACCTTCAGGCGGTCATCGACCGGGTCGACGTGGACGCGATCGTCGCGCGCGCCGACCTTCAGGCAGTCATCGACCGGGTCGACGTGGACGCGATCGTCGCGCGGGCGGACCTCGAGGCCGTGCTTGACCGCGTGGATGTCGACCAGGTCATGTCCCGGGCCGATCTCGATGCGGTGATCGCAAGGATCGACCTCATCCGCCTGGCCGAGTACGTCGTCGAGGGCATCGACCTGCCCGGCATCATCCGCAGCTCGACCGGCTCGATGGCTTCGGAGGGTTTGCTGGAGGTGCGGCGCCAGGGCATTCGAGCGGATGAGCGAGTCGCCCATGCGGTGGACCGGCTGCTGCGCCGATCCGACCGCGCTTCCGCTGCGTCCCTCGAGACCGAGACGCCGGCCACCACGCCCATCGCATCGGACGGTCAGGCCCCGACCCCTGCGGTCGGCCACGGATACGTGCACTGAGAGGACAGGTTGATGGAGCCGCCCATGGAGCCCGGTGGTGGCACGCTGGCGCGCATCGTCGTGCCCGCGGGAGCCCGCTCGATGCAGGGCCACCGCGCGGGCATCGTCACCCGCGTCCTCGCAGGTGCCGTCGACTCGTTCATCGCCGTCCTGGGCGTCGGCCTCGGCTACCTCGCGGTGCTGGTGATCAGGTACGTCGTCAGCCCCCGCGACTTCCAATTCGTCGAGCCCGGGTTCGGGCTTCTCCTGCTCTGCTTCCTGTGGCTGCTCACCGTCTATCTCACGCTCGCCTGGGCCACCACCGGGCGCAGCTACGGTGCTCGGCTCCTCGGCCTGCGCGTGGTGGACCATCGCGGACGACGACTCCGTCCCGGCATCGCCCTCCTCCGAGCGCTGCTCTGCGTCTTCGTGCCCATCGTGTTGTTCTGGGTCGTCGTCAGCCGCGAGAACCGCTCCGCCGCCGACGTGCTGCTGCGCACGTCGGTGATCTACGACTGGGCTGCTACCACGCACACCCCACAAGGCATTCCAGAGCACGGCCCCGCAAGCGGTTCTTCGGGTGGGACAGTGGGCTCGTGAACACTGACGTGACGGCCCACCTCGACTCCGTCCGGTCGCCCGTGCGTCGGCGTGATGCCGCCACACTGGTCGAGCTGATGCAACGGGTGACCGGGCAGGAGCCTCGGATGTGGGGGTCCATCATCGGTTTCGGGGAGTACCACTACCGGTACGCCAGCGGGCGCGAAGGAGACGCCCCGGCAGCCAGCTTCGCACCGCGCAAGGAGGCGAGCACCCTCTATGTCATGGACGGTGTCGAGGCCTACCGAGCTGAGCTCGACCGCCTCGGCCCGCACACGAGCGGTGTCGGCTGCATCTACATCAAGGACCTCGAGAAGGTTGACCTGGACGCGCTCGAGGCCGTCGTCGCCCGCTCTTACGAGCGGCTCACCGCCGGGGTCTGGACGAACCGGGCCGCCGACTCGGTCTGACCACGCGCCGGACTGGGTCAACACGCCAACGCTGAGACGTGGGCTTCCTTCCACACGCATGCCGTATGCCGCAGGGCTCGTTCCCCGGGACACGGCACCTCAGGTGGGACCGACGCGTCAGGGACGGCGCCAGCCCGAGCCGGCGTCGTCGTGCCCGTGGGCGGCCATGAGCATGAGCCCGCCGTCGACCGCATAGGACGAACCCGTGACGTAGGCCGATCGGGGCGAGGCGAGGAAGCCGATGACGGACGCCACCTCGTTGACGTGGCCCGGGCGGCCGAGCGGGTTCCCGGGTCGCGAGACGCGGTAGGCGTCCTCTTCGTCCTGGCCGGTCATCTCGGTGGCGATCTCTCCCGGCGCGACGGAGTTGACCGTGATCCCGTGCTCGGCGAGCTCCAGCGCGAGCACCTGCGTCAGCATCCCGAGGCCCGCCTTGGCTGCGCAGTACGCGGACGACCCCACCCGCGGCACGTGCTCGTGCACGCTCGTGACGTTGATGATCCGGCCACCATGTCCGTCGGCGACCATGCGCCGCGCCGCTCGCTGGGCGCACAGGAAGGGGCCCGTCAGGTCGGTCGCCAGCACGTGCTGCCACGTCTCGAGCGGGAGGTCGAGGGCAAGCTCGGACTGGCCGGTCCCGGCGACGTTGACCAGGACGCCGAGTCCACCGAGGTCGCCGGCGAGCCGTTCGACGACTGCACCCGCATCGGTGGCCGCGGCGTCGAAGGCGGCCTGGACACACCGCCGGCCGCGCTGCTCGACCGCCCGGGCCGTCTCCTTGGCGCCGGCCACGTCGCGGTGGACCGTCAAGCCGATGTCGAAGCCCTCGGTCGCGAGGAGCAGGGCCGTGGCGCGCCCGATCCCGGAGTCTGCTCCGGTGACGATCGCCAGGCGGGGGAAGGGATCCGGGACGTGCGCGCTGTCGGTCGTCATGGGCTCGCCCTACCCACCGTCGCAGCCCGCAATCCGCCGCGCCGGATCCGTTCATCGGCCCGTTCTCCTGGCTCCTGGGCTGGGCCCGTCAGCACGAGCAAGGAGGACGCGTGGCTCGCCACGTTCTGGTCCTCACCCCGATGAAGCGTCGAGCCGTGCCCGTGTGAAGCCTCCGTGAAGGTGCCGGGACATCCGCAACCCAGGGCGGGGCGCCCTCAGCCGTCGTTGCCGTGCCGCGCTCTGTCGTGCCAGAACGAGCTGCTCGCGGCGCGCTCGAGCTCGTCGCGGTGCCCACGGATGAGGTCGAGGTTCCGGTCGCGCAGGTGGTCGAAGCCCTGACCGACGTTCGAGCCCGGCGTCAGCGAGGCGAGCGCCTCCGCCGGGTCGAGACGGGCCGAGACCCAGCCCTCGTGGCTGGCCGCCTTGGCCACGACGTGGCCGATCGGCGTCACGATGTGCGAGTTGCCGAAGAAGATGGTGCCGGCAGGGTCGATCCCGGTGGCGTTGGCGCCGATGACGTAGACGTGGTTGTCGTAGGCCCGGGCCCGCGACGTGAGGTCCCAGATGTCGGCCGACCGCAGCAGCGCCGAGGGCCGGCAGATGACCTCCGCTCCCTGGACGGCCTGGATGCGCGAGAGCTCGGGGTAGTCGCCATCGAAGCAGATGATCATCCCGATCTTCCCGAGCTCGGTGTCGCAGACGGTGACCGTGTCACCCGGGGTGACCCAACCACCGCCGCCAACGGCCTCGGAGCAGAACGGGTGCGTCTTCCGGTAGACGCCGAGCACGCCGCCGGTCGGCGAGACGAGGACGGACGCGTTGTACACGATCCCCCGCTCCGGTCCCCGCTCGTACGTGCCGACGCACACGTGGGCGCCCGTCTCCCGGGCCACCTGCTGGATCGGCTCGACGATGCCGCCGGGGATCTCCGTGACGAGGTCCCAGAGCTCCTCCTTCGTGCACCCGGGCGTGAAGCCGGTCGTCGCCGACTCCGGCAGCACGACGAGCTCGGCCCCCGTCGCCTCGACACACCGGCGGGTGAAGTCGACGCAGCGGTCGAGGTTGTCCGTGATGGACTCCTTGGTCAGCGCACCCGGGACCGGGGCGACCTGGACAGCAGCGGCGGTGAAGGCTCGCATCTCATCCTCTTCCGATGGCCCAGCCGATGAGGACGCCGACGAAGGCGATCCCGGCACCGGTGAACGTTCCCATGACGAAGTCCTTGATCCGGGTGGACTCCCCGCCCGCGGCCGCCCTTCCTGCGTAGACCGTTCCCGCACCAGCAGGCCGTATGCCGCTGGGCTCGCTCACCGCCGGTCCGCCGGCTCCAATGGTGGCCGGCACCCCGGCGCCCAGTCCCAACGCGGCCGGAGCCGGTGCCTGGGCGCGCAGCTCGGGCGGGACCCCGGCGATCTCCGCATCGAGGGCGGCGAAGAACTGGCCGGCCATCTTCTTCGTGACTCCCGAGAGCATGCGCTGGCCGACACCGCCGATCGGGCCGCCGACCGTGGCGTCGGCGGTATAGGTGACGCGCGTCCCACCGTCATCGCTCGGGGCGACCTGCACGTCCACATCGGCGGCCACGGTGCCGGGGGCACCGGACCCGGACGCCTTCATGGTGAACGACTCGGGGTGCTGCGGGTTGAGCAGCCGCACCTCGCCGTCGTACGAGCCCTTGATGGCGGCGACCCCTGCGGTGACGGTCATCGCGTAGTGGTTCGGTGCGATCTCGACGAGTCGGTCGCAGCCAGGCAGCGAGCGGGCCAGGACGGCAGGGTCGTGGATGGCGTCCCAGACCTTCAGCGGGTCGGCGGCGAGGGAGGCGGTGCCGGAGATCTTCATGCGGACGGCTCCTGGGTCGTGGTGTCGGACGGCGTCGAGGGTGCAGTTCCCGCCGGCTCGGTCTCGCTCGAGTGTGCAGTTGCCGCCGGCTCGGTCTCGCTCGAGTGTGCAGTTCCCGCCCGCCGGAGCGAGGGAAGGTTCCCGGCCTCGTGGCGGCGCCGCAGCTCCCAGAGGTCGTTGGGAGAGATCGGCATCCGGGTGATCGGGAAGCCCTCGGCGTCCTCGATGGCCGACGCGATGACGGCCGACACGGGGATGCAGCCGGCCTCGCCGGCGCCCTTGATGCCCAAGGGGTTGAGCGGCGACGGCGTCTCGAGGTGGTCGGTCTCCACGTGCGGGACCTCGGTGGCATAGGGCATGAGGAAGTCCATGAACGATGCATTGAGCAGCTGGCCGTACTCGTCGTAGGCCATCCGCTCGTAGAGGGCGCCGCCGACCCCCTGAGCGACTCCGCCATGGACCTGGCCCTCGACGATCATCGGGTTGATCATCGGGCCGCAGTCGTGGATGACGCAGTAGCGCAGGATCCTGATGTCGGCCGTGACGGGGTCGGTCTCGACGACGGCGGCGTGCATCCCGTTGGCGAAGGTCGCCTGGGTGGGGGAGTAGAAGTCCTTGCCCTCGAGGCCGGGCTCCTCGTCGTCGGCGACCGGCGGCTTGTCGGGGTCGAAGGTGCCGGCGAACTGGGTGGCCGCCTGGGCCGCCTCGTCGAACGCGTAGCGGAGCGGGTTCGACAGCACGGACACCGTCCCGAGCGACATCGACGTGTGTGGCGCGCCCTTGACGCTGATCGTCCCGTCGGCGATGTCGAGGTCGTCCACCGACACCTCGAGCGCGTCGGCCGCGATGCGCAGGGCCTTGGCCCGGACGTTGCGGGCGGCGAGCGCGATGGCATTGCCGGACATCACGGCCGCACGGGAGGCGAAGGTCCCCACGGCGTAGGGCATGCGGCGCGTGTCACCGGTCGTCACATGGACGTCCTCGATGCGAACCCCGAGCTCCTGGGCGACGATCTGGGCGAAGGCCGTCTCGTGCCCCTGCCCCTGCGACGTCAGGCCGGTCGACACGTTGACCCGTCCCGACGTCTCGATCTGGATGTGGCCGCCCTCGTAGGGACCGACCCCGGTGCCCTCGACATAGCAGCCGATCCCGAGCCCGACCCGTCGGCCCTCGGCCTCCGCCTGGGCCCGGTACGCCGCGAAGTCGTCCCAGCCGACGAGCTTCTTCAGCTTGTCCAGGCTGGCCGGGAAGTCGCCAGAGTCGTACTTGAGCGGTCGACCGTCCTGGAAGAGCAGGCCGTGGTCGTAGGGCATCTCCTCCGGGAGGATGAAGTTGCGTGACCGCACCTCGGCCCGATCGAGCCCCAGGTGGTCGGCGATGGCGTCCATCGTCCGCTCCATCGCGAAGACACCCTGCGGTCGACCCGCCCCGCGGTACGGCGTGACAATCACCGTGTTGGTGTAGAGCGACCAGAACTCGACCCGGTAGGTGCCCGGCTTGTAGGGCCCGAGCAGCTGGGTCGAGGTGATGATCGGGACGATGATCCCGTAGGGGGTGTAGGCGCCGTTGTCGTGCCAGAACGTGACGTCGAGGCCGAGCATGCGGCCCTCGTCGTCGAAGCCGACGGTCACCCGCTGGAGCTGACCCCGCTCGTGCGCCGACGACACGAAGTGCTCACGACGGTCCTCCGTCCACTTGACCGGCTGCCCCAGCTGGCGCGCCGACCAGGCCACGAGGACCTCCTCTGGCCACGGGTGCATGATCTTGACGCCGAACCCACCGCCCACGTCCGGCGCGATGCACTCGACCTTGGCGAGCGGTAGCCCGAGCCGCGCCGCGACGGCGGCCCGGACCCCGGTGGAGGTCTGCGTCGACGAGTACATCCGCAGCTCGCCGCGCTCGTCGTCCCACCGCGCGTAGACGCCCTTGCCCTCCATCGGCATGGAGGCGCTCCGCTCGATCGCGAGGTCGAGCGTCAGCGTGTGCGGCGCCGCGGCCAGGGCCGCCTCGACGTCGCCGACCTCCTGCAGCATGTGCGCCGAGACGTTGCCGGGGACGTCGTCGTGGACGAGGTGCTCCGCGTCGCGAGCGGCCTCGACACCGACGACGGCCGGCAGCTGCTCGTAGGTGACGCGGATCCGCTGGCAGGCGTCCTCGGCGACGTAGCGGTTCGTCGCGACGACCATCACGACGGCCTCGCCGACGTGGTTGACCTCGTCCTTGGCGAGCGCATGGGTCGTCCGCCCGTGCGTCAGTGTCGGATGCGGGATGAGGAGGGGGAGCGCCTCGGCCATCGGACCGGTGAGGTCCTCGTGGACATAGATCCCCACGACTCCCTCGACGTCGATGGCGTCGGCCACGTCGATGTCGACGATGCGTGCGTGGGCATGGGGGCTGCGGACGAACGCCGCCTCGAGCGCGTCGTGGCCGAGGTCGTCGAGGTAGCGCCCGCCGCCGGTGACGAGCCGCGGGTCCTCGCGACGCCTGATCGGCGCGCCGAACATCTGCGTGGTCACGCTGAGCCCTCCTGCGCCACAGCAGAACTGGAGGTATGCCGCTGAGCCGGCTCAGCGGCATACGTCATCGTCTTCTCCTGCCGGAGCTCGGCCGCACGCAAGACGCTCTTGACGATGTTCTGGTAGCCGGTGCAGCGGCAGAGGTTGCCGGAGATCGCCTCGCGGGCCTCCTCGGCGGTCGGTGCCGGGTTCTCGTCGAGGAACGCGGTGACGGTCGTGAGGAAGCCCGGCGTGCAGAAGCCGCACTGGAGGCCATGGCACTCGGTGAAGGCCCGCTGGACCGGGTTCATCTCGTCGAGGGTCCCGAGCCCTTCGACGGTCGTGATCGCGTGCTCCTGGGCGGTGACGGCGAACATGAGGCAGGAACGCATTGGTTCGCCGTCGACGAGGACGGTGCAGGCCCCGCAGGCCCCGTGTTCGCAACCGACGTGCGTGCCCGTCAGTCGGAGGTCGTGGCGCAGGAAGTCGGACAGGAGACGCCGCGCGGGCACCGACGCAGTACGGGCGACCCCGTTGACGACGATCGTCACGTCGTGGAGCGCCTCCCGCAGCTCTTCGGTCGCGGCCTGGTCGGTCATGCTCCCACCCCTTGCGTCGAGTGTGCAGTTCGCGCCGCCTGTGACAGCGCCCGCCGGGTCAGCTCGCCGGCGAGCATCCGGCGGTACTCGGCGCTCGCGTGGATGTCGGACTCGGGCTCGACGTGCGCTCGGACCTCGGCGGCCACGGCGTCGAGTGCGTCGTCCCACTGGCCCGAGCCCGGCTCGACCCCCGTGAGGTGCGGGCCCAGGTCAAGGACCGACGGGATGTCGGTCACCGACACGAAGGAGGCGCGGGCACCGGAGACCGTGCCGTCGGTCAGGGTCACGGCGATGCCGACCCCGGCGAGCGCGTAGTCACCGGACCGCCGCGCCGACTCCAGGAACGCGCTGCCCGTGCCGTCGACGAAGCGTCCGAACCGCACGGCGACAGCGAGCTCCTCCGGCCCGCAGGACGACTCGAGCGCGCCGAGGAAGAAGTCCTCCCAGGACACCTCCCGTCGACCCGCCTGCCCGACCAGCTCGGCGACCCCGTCGGTCAGCGCGAGGATGGCCGGCATCTCGCCGGCAGTGTCGGCGTGCACGATCGAACCCACCGTGGTGCCGCGATTGCGGATCGCCGGGTGCGCCACGTTGACCAGCGTCTGGCGCAGGATCGGCAGGGCGGTGTAGGCCTCCTCGGACCGCTCGAGCCCCCGGTGGCGGACCAGCGCACCGACCCGAACCGAGCCGGCCTCGACGGTGAGGTCCGAGAGCCCGTCGACCCGGTTGATGTCGACGAGGTGGCCGGGCGAGGACAAGCGCATGTTGAGGATCGGGATGAGGCTCTGGCCGCCCGCGAGGATCTTGCCGTCGTGTCCGACCTCACCGAGGACGGCGACGGCCTCCTCCACCGAGCGAGGCGCGTGGTGCACGAAGGGGGCGGGCTTCACCGAACTGATCCTGCCTTCCGGAGTCGTGTGGGACTAGAGGGTCCTGTGCATCGCTGGGCGTGGCCCTTTGGCACAACTTGCCAGCGCGTTGCCGGACAGTCCCAGCCTGCCAAACGGAGGGGCACCGATAGTCGCACGGGCCCCCGATTGCTCGAGGGCCCGTGCGAGGTGCGCGTCGACGCAGGTCGTCAGCGTCTGGGCTCCCGCGGCCCGTCGTTCTGGTAGAGGTCATCGATCCGGTCGCCGTCGCCGTACGTCCCCTCCTCCTCGCCGAGCGAGATCATCGTGCCGCGCGCCGACTCTGCTCGGGCTCTCAGCTCGGCAGGGGCGATCGCCTTGGCCAGGTGCCAGCCGGCGATGGCGACGATCGTGCCGAGGGCGATACCGCCGAGGGTGAAGTCTTCGGTGATCTTCAGCTCGACGTTGCCGATGCCGATGATGATGCCCGCGGCGATCGGCACGAGGTTGATCGGGTTGCCGAAGTCGACGCCGTTCTCCTTCCAGATCTTGGCGCCGAGCAGGCCGATCATGCCGTAGAGGACCACGGTGATCCCGCCGAGGACGCCGCCGGGGACGGACGAGACGAGCGCGCCGAACTTCGGGGAGAGACCGAAGAGGATCGCGACGATCGCGGCGACGTAGTAGGCAGCCGTCGAGTACACGCGAGTCGCCGCCATGACGCCGATGTTCTCGGCGTAGGTCGTCGTCGGGGAGCCACCGACCGAGGAGGCGAGCGCCGTGCCGACACCGTCGGCGGCGATGGCCCGGCCCATGTACGGGTCGAGGTCGTGGCCGGTCATCTCGGCGACGGCCTTGACGTGCCCGGTGTTCTCGGCGATGAGGGCGATGACGGCGGGCAGGACGAGCAGGATCGCGGCGACCGAGAAGCTCGGCGTGTGCCAGCCGACGACTTCCTTGCCGTCCGCAGCGACCATGGTCTGGGGCGGGAAACCGATCCAGGACGCCGCGCCGACCGCGTCGAAGTTCGTCCGGAAGTGGTCCGTCGCCTGGGCGGCACCGGGCAGCGGCGAGTTGATCATGCCGACGGTCTTGTCCAGGACCCACGACAGCACGAAGCCGAACACCAGGGCGAGGAAGACGGCGATCCGCGAGACGAAGCCCCGGAACGCCACCGCGCAGACGATGGTGAAGAGCATGACGAGGATCGCGACCCACTGGTCCTGCGGCCAGTAGATGCCGGCCACGACGGGGGCCAGGTTGAAGCCGATGAGCATGACCACCGCGCCGGTGACGACGGGTGGCAGCACGCGGTGCAGCACCGACGAACCCATGAAGTGGATGAGCACTCCGATGAGCGCCAGCACGATACCGGCGACCAGGATCGCGCCGGTCACCTCCGCGGAGTCGCCGCCCTGCGCGCGGATCGCGGCCACACCACCGACGAAGCTCGCTGACGTGCCGAGGTAGCTCGGTACCTTTCCGTTGACGATGAGCAGGAAGATGATCGTCGCGATACCGCTCATCATGATCGCGAGCTGCGGGTTGAGGCCCATGACGATCGGGAAGACGAAGGTCGCCCCGAACATCGCGACGACGTGCTGGGCGCCGAGCCCCACCGTCTTGCCCCAGGAGAGACGTTCGTCGGGCGCGACGACGTCGTCGGGGCCCATCGTCTTGCCGTCCCCGTGCAGTTTCCAGCCCAAAGCCATCAAAGACTCCTCAGCGAATTGCGGCCGGTCACCTCCTGTGACCCGGCTCACTCCCACATCGGGATTGGGCGCAAACTACTCCGATTCCCGGGGATGGAGTTCGGCATTTGGTGATAACGAGTTGGTCCCGTTACCTGTCAAACCTGACGTACCCCCACCGGCGTTCTCGGACGGTTTCGTATGCCGCTGAGCGCGCTCCCAGCCGACGTGCGGTCCCGCTCCTCCCGCCGCCCCGTCGAGTGCGCACTCCGCGCCGCACCCATGGCGTCGAGTGTGCACTCCGCGCCGCCTCCGACACTCCAGCCGAGGTCCGGCCGACGGGCCGACCCCTGACTCCTCGGCGCAAAGTGCACACTCGACCCAAGGCGAGCCCCCGGCGCACGCTGCACACTCGACAACGGCGAGCGGTCAGAGGCCGCGCATCTGGTGCACCTTCAGCGCCAGGGCCAGGGTGAGGCGCAGCTCGGGGTCGGAGGTGAAGGGACCCAGCATCTTCTCGAGCTTGCCGATCCGGTAGCGCAGCGTGTTGTAGTGGAAGAAGAGCAGCCGCGCCGTCTCGGCGACATTCATGTTGGTGTCGATGAGGATCTTGAGCGTCCGGCGCAGGTCGGCATACTCGGGCTGGTCGTCCGTGGCCAGCGCGCCCAGCGACTCCCGGACGAAGCGGCGCAGGTCCGCCCCGTCGGGGATCAGGGCCAGCAACCGGTAGATCCCGAGGCCGTCGACGTGGGCAAGGGCGCCGTCGCCCTGCATCTGGCGGCCGACGGAGACCGCTGACAGTGCCTCCTCGTAGGCCTGCGGCAGCTGCTCCGGCGAGGTGATCGTTCGCGAGACGCCGGCGGAGAAGCTGCGCCGCCCACCGCCGCCGTCGCCGCGGACGACCCGGACGAGGTCACCGACGGTGCGCATGACCCGCTCGGTGTCGGCGGACCCGGGGACAGCGACGAGCGCGACGACCTCGCGGCTGAAGCCGACGACCGGCGAGCTCGGGTCGCGCACCCCGATGGCATGCGTCCAGGCTCGTGCGAACCGCTGCTGGAGGAACCGGATCTCGTCCCGGTCCCGCTCGGTGCGGTCGTCGTCCTCGTCCGTCTCGGCGACGACGACGACCATGGGCCGGTCGATGTCCCAGCCGAGGGAGGCCGCGTGGGAGACGGCGTCGATCGGCGTGCCGGCGCGGCCGGAGAGGGCATCGCGCAGGAACTCGGCCCGGTACTTGCTCTCGACCGCTGCGACCGCCTGGTCCTTCGTGATGGCGAGCGCTGCGACCGTGGCAGCGCGCTCGAGCAGACGGACGTCGTCCTCGGTGAGGGTGCGGTGACTAGAGAAGGCGACGATGACGCCGTGGTCGAGCTGTCCGGCGATGATCCGCACCGCCGCCCGGTCCGCGGACGCGCTGTCGTCGCGCGGGCCCATCGGCTCGGACTCGACGAGAAACCGCCCGGACCGGTCGAAGCATGGCAGCGCCTCGGCCCGGGCGAGCTCGTCCGGCGCCCCCGCCCTGGCGACGACCCGGCCATCGGTCGTCGTCACCATGGCTGCCGCGCGTGACCTGGGGTCGAGGAAGGACACGACGCGCTCGCACAGCTCGTCGAGGGTGCCGCCGGTGAGGACGATCTGCACGAGGGCCCGGTCGGCATCTTCGAGGCGTCGCAGCGCAGCCGTCTGTCGGTCGAGCTGCTCCTTGACCAGGGCCAGCTCGGCGGCCGACGCCACTGGCAAGTCACTGTCGATGAGGCTGGCATCGTTGGCAACATTCACCATGAGCGCACCCTAACCTGCCTAGGTACCGTCGGTCATCGGTCCGGCTGCAACGGGAGGAGGACGCGTGTGCTGACCGCTGCCGCACGACCACAGTGGCCCGCTGCCGTGTCACCGCTCGTCGTCGATGCCGTGACCGGACCTGTGCGTGAGGCGCGGGTGCTCGGCGCCTTCCCGACCTGCGTGTACCTCGACCTCGGCACGCACGACGCCGTCCTGGCGCTGCTGGCGCGGGACGCCCTGCAGCAGCCGATCGGACTGCGCTTGGGAGCGTCGTCGGCGCAGATCCGCTGGCGGGTCGAGCCCGGCGTCACCGTCGGGGTTGGGGCCGGTCGGGTGCGTCTGCCAGGGGCTGACGTCGTCGTCGCCCGAATGCATCGACCGGCCCGCGTCACATCGCTCCCACCTCACGATCGAGTCAGTCGGGTTGCGGCTCACGCGCCCCACCCGGGCGGCGGACCGCTCGCTGAGCTGGCGCACGACCTGGCCGCCGCGGCGCTCGCCGGCCGATCGGTTGCGCCCCATCTGCGTGGACTCATCGGGGCTGGGACGGGCCTGACGCCGAGCGGCGACGATGCCGTGGCCGGCGTGCTGCTCACCCTGCGTTCGGTCGGTGAGCTCGACGCCGTCGACCTCCTCGCCACAGACCTGCCGCCGCTCCTGCCGAGCACCACGTCGATCTCCGCGGCCCTGCTCCGAGCCGCCGCCGAGGGCTATGCCGTCCCAGAGGTCGTCACCCTCATCGACCTGCTTGCCGAGCAAACCGAGCCGACGGACTACCACGAGTTGACGCTCCACGCCGGCCCGAGCACGAGCCAGCCCGTCAGATCATCGTCGTTGCAGTCCATCGGCCCGGCCGTCGCGCAGGTCATCGCCATCGGCCACTCCTCGGGCCGCGACCTCCTCTCCGGGGTCACCGGCGCGCACCGGGCGCTCGCCGAGTTCCCCATTCCGTACGCAACGACTCAGGAAGGCGTCCTCCATGGTTGACCAGGTCGAGATCCGCACCGGTGCCTACTACGACTCCGTGAGCCTCATGCAGGTGTCGCGCGCCGTCGCAGCCGCCCCGGGCGTCGACGCGGCCCAGGTTGCGATGGCCACGGAGCTCAACCTCGACGTCATCCGGGGGATGGGCTTCGACCTGCCAGAGGCCGGCCCCAACGACCTGGTCATCGCGATCCGCGGGGACGAGTCCGGCCTCGCCGAGGGCAAGGCGGCCCTTGACGAGGCGCTCGCCGGCCTTCGTTCGGCGGCCGCTCAGTCGGCGGGCTTCGGTGCGGCGCCGGCACCGCGCACCCTCGGCGGAGCCGTTCGTCGTGCCGACGCCAACCTGGCCCTCGTCGCAGTGCCGGGCCAGCACGCGACGACCGAGGCGCTCGACGCGATCAACGCCGGCGTGAGCGTCATGGTCTTCTCCGACAACGTGCCTGTCGAGGACGAGGTGCGGCTCAAGGACCTCGCCGCCGAGCGGGGCGTACTCGTCATGGGCCCAGACTGCGGGACGGCCGTCGTCGGCGGGGTCGGCCTCGGCTTCGCCAACGTCGTCCGGCCCGGTTCCGTCGGAGTCGTCGCGGCCTCTGGCACGGGCGCGCAGCAGGTGATGTGCCTGCTCGATGCCGCCGGCACGGGCGTCAGCCACGTGCTCGGCGTCGGTGGCCGCGACCTGTCCACGCCGGTCGCGGGTCGCTCCACCAAGCAGGCCCTCGCCGCCCTCGCTGCCGACGCGGCGACCGAGAGCATCATCGTCGTCTCCAAGCCTCCTGCCGCGCAGGTGCTGTCCGACATCGAGTCGTATGCCGCTGGGCTCGGCAAGCCGGTCCACTGGGCCACGCTCGGGGCTGGGAGGCCAGACCTCACCGAGTCGGTCGCCGAGGCGCTCCGCGACGCGGGCGGAGCGATCGCGTGGCCGCGTTGGGAGGCCGACCAACCGGCGGCCTCGGGACCGTCGCTGCGCGGACTGTTCGTGGGGGGCACCCTCGCGGACGAGGCGATGCTCGTGGCGGGGGAAACCCTCGGCGACATCCGGTCCAACACCCCGCTCCGACCGGACCTCGCCCTCGGTCCGGAGCTGCGCGACGGAGGCCACGTCGTCATCGACTTCGGCGACGACTCGATGACCCTGGGACGTGCGCACCCGATGATCGACCCCTCCCTGCGACTCGAGCGCATCGCCACCGAGGCTGCCGATGCCACGTGCGGTGTGCTCCTCCTCGACCTCGTCCTCGGGCATGGAGCGCATCCCGACCCGGCGCCCGAGCTCGCCGATGCGATCCGAGCGGCGCGGGCCACGGCGGAGGCGGACGGGCGGACGCTTCCCGTCGTCGTGTCGATCAGCGGGACCGAGGGCGATCCGCAGGGGCTCACCCGGAGTGCGGTCATGCTGCGAGACGCCGGCGCCTCGGTCTTCCTGTCCAACGCCGCGGCCACCCGGCGTGCCGTCTCCCTCCTCGGCCACGCACCCGCTGCACCGGCGTCGGGAGCGAGCTCTGCGGCATACGGCAATGTGGCGAGCGTGGGTGAGGGAGACCGCTCCGGGGAGCTCAACGGCCTCCTCACCGCGGACCTCACCGTGGCGACCGCCGGAGTGGCCCTGTTCGCGGAGTCGATTCGGGCCCAAGCGGTTCCGGTCACCGAGACGGCGTGGCAGCCACCGCTGGGAGGGACGGAGCGCGACCTCGCGGCCGTGCTGGCCGACCCCCGCCGCGAGGAGGCAAACCGGCTCGCGTTCGAGCGCATGGTGGCCGCCGGTGCCGACTTCGTCGACGTCCGTCCGGCCAGCGAGGCGCTCGGTCTCGAGCAGGGCACCTTCCTGCACGCCGGCCCACCCATCGAGTTCGCCCGGGCATCAGGCCCGCTCAAGGGCGCTCTGATCGGGGCGATGCTCTTCGAAGGGCTCGCCGACACACCTGAGGAGGCGGAGTCAAGGCTGCAGAAGGGTGATGGCATCACGCTCGAGCCGTGCCACCACCGGGACGCCGTCGGTCCCATGGCGGGCGTCATCAGTCCGTCGATGTGGGTCTACGAGCTGCGGGACGACGTGCACGGCAACACCTCCTGGTGCTCCCTCAACGAGGGGCTCGGCAAGGTGTTGAGGTACGGCGCCTACGGACCCGAGGTGATCGACCGACTGCACTGGATGAACTCGGTGCTGGGGCCCTTGCTGCAGCAGGCGATTCGGGCTCGCGTCGACTCGGCTGGCCCCATCGACGTCAAGGCGATCATCGCCCAGATGCTCCAGATGGGCGACGAGGGCCACAACCGCAACCGGGCCGGGTCGCTCATGCTGCTGCGTGAGCTGCTGCCCACTCTGATCACGGCCGACGCGCCCGCGTCCGACGTCGCGGAGGCGGTGCGCTTCTCGGGTGCGAACGAGCACTTCTTCCTCAACCTGGGGATGCCGGCGTGCAAGCTGGCCACCCTTGCGGCCCATGGCATTCCGGGTTCGACGGTCGTGACCACCATGGCGCGCAACGGGACCGACTTCGGGGTGCGCGTGTCGGGCACGGGTGACGAGTGGTTCGTCGGTCCGGCCCAGACGCCCGAAGGGCTGTTCCTGGGGTCGTACGGTCCGGAGGACGCCAACCCCGACATTGGCGACTCCGCCATCACCGAGACCGCCGGCATCGGGGGCTTCGCGATGGCGGCGGCGCCGGCGATCGTGCGCTTCGTCGGCGGAGACGTGCCGTTCGCGCTGCGGGCGACGCAGACGATGTACGAGATCACCGTTGGCGAGCACCCGGCCTATCAGGTGCCGATCCTCGAGTTCCGCGGGACGCCGGCCGGGATCGACGTCGCCGCCGTCGCGCGGACGGGAGTGCTCCCGCAGATCAACACCGGCATGGCGGGGAGGGTTGCCGGAGTCGGCCAGGTCGGAGCGGGGCTGGTCAACCCACCGGAGGCGTGCTTCACCCAGGCCCTCGCTGCTCTGGCTCGCGCGATTGGGTGATTCGGTCCGCCCGCACTAGGGTTGGCCACGGTCAACGTTTGCTGTTTGTGTGTTGCACGCTCGCAGAGGACATTGCGAGCGCAGCCTTGCTTCAGGTTCAGGAGTCTGGTCGCGTCCTTGCTGACCCGGACCGTCACATCCGTGACTCCGTACCAACCTGAAAAACAAGGGAGCACAACATGGCACAGGGAACCGTCAAGTGGTTCAACGCGGAGAAGGGCTTTGGCTTCATCGCCCCGACCGAGGGCCCGGACGTCTTCGTCCACTACTCGGAGATCCAGACCAACGGCTACCGCAGCCTCGAGGAGAACCAGAGCGTCGAGTTCGACATCGAGCAGGGCCCCAAGGGTCCCCAGGCGATGCGCGTTCGTCTCGTCTGATCACCAGCCGAGCTGGCCGCGGGTCACCGATTCGCGGCGCACGAGCTGACGGAGGGCCGGCACCACGGTGCCGGCCCTCCGTGTTGCTCACCGTCCGGGTTCCTCCGGGTCCGTGGAGGCGTGGCCACGTGACCCGGCGTCCTCCCTGCCTGCTCCACCAGGCACCCGGGCCAGCGGGCGCGGGGAGCGAGCTCACCGGCATACGGCATGGTGGTGGTGGAGGTTCGACCGTGCTCGCGCACGGTCGACCTTGCGCGCCGCGACGCCTCAGGCGAGGAAGTCCGTGAGCAAGCGGTTGAAGTCGTCCGCGTACTCGATCTGCGTCCAGTGGCCGCACTGGCCGAACACGTGCAGCTGCGCCCGCTCGATGAGGTGGAACAGGTTCAGCGACGTGGTCAACGGGATGACCTTGTCCTCGCGCCCGTGGAACAGCAACGTCGGGGCACTGATGGATCGGATCTCGTCCACCGGCAACACCATGGAGTCCACCCAGCGCTGGCGGGGCGCGGGGAACATCGCCGCGAAGCGCTCGTCGGCACCGTTCGCCACGGAGGCCTCGTACCGGTCCCGGGCGAGACCGTCGGTCATCCGCGAGGTGTCGTAGGCGAACAGGTCGAGCAGCTCCCGCATCTGCTCCACGGAGGCCTCGTAACCCCACACCGCATCGAGGCCCTCGGTGATCGGGAAGGGCACGCCGACCGACCCCATGAGGACGAGCCGGTCGACGCGGTCTGCGTGGCGGGTCGCGAGCCGCAGGGCCATCGCGCCGCCGAAGGAGTTGCCGACGACGCTGGCCCGCCCGACCCCGAGGACGTCGAGCAGCTCGACGGCGTGCGCCAGCCAGGAGTCGACGGAGTACTCGTGCCCCTCGGGCGGCACGGTCTGGCCGAAGCCGAGCTGGTCCGGAGCGATGACGCGGTGCCCCGCCTCGACGAGCGCGGGGATCGTCAGGCGCCAGTTCGCCGCGGCGCTGACTCCCGGACCGGAGCCGTGCAGCAACAGCACGGCCGGCCCGGAGCCGACGTCGTGGACGAACGTCCGCACCCCCCCGACCTCGACGAAGGTGCCCTCGAGGACCGCTTGGGTCATGCCTTCACCTCGCGGTCGATCTGCATGACGACCGCCTTCGGCTCGGTGAAGAACTCGCGGCTGAAGTTGCCGCCCTCGCGGCCGACACCGGAGTCGCCCACGCCGCCGAACGGCGTGCGCAGGTCGCGGATGAAGAAGCAGTTGACCCAGACCGTGCCGGCCTTGAGGTTCGCGGAGACCCGGTGGGCGCGAGACAGGTTCTCGGTGAACAGCATCGCGTTGAGGCCGTAGGGGGTGTCGTTGGCCAGCTGCACGACCTCGGCCTCGGTCTCGAACTTGTTGACCACGACGACCGGGCCGAAGATCTCTTGGCAGTACTGGGCGGCCGTCAGCGGCAAATCGGTGATGATCGTCGGGCGCACGAGCCAGGAGCCGTCCTCGGCGACACCGCCGGTGAGGATCTTGCCGCCCTGCTCCTCGACCGTGTCGACGTAGGACTTGACCTTGCGGAAGTGCTCCTCCGAGGCCAGGCACGAGAACTGGGTCTCCGCAGCGAACGGCTCGCCGATGACGAGGTTCTCCGCGGCCTCCTTGAAGCGCGCGAGGAACTCCTCGTAGATGCCCGCCTGGAGGAAGAGCCGCGACCCCGCGAGGCAGACCTGTCCGGCGTTGCGGAAGATCGCCTCCACCGCCCAGTAGACGGCGTTGTCGAGGTCGGCGTCGTCGAACACGACGTTCGCGCCCTTGCCGCCGAGCTCGAGGCTGACCGGCGCGAGGTGCGACGCGGCGGCGGTCATGATGATCTTGCCGGTGCCGGACTCACCGGTGAACGTCACGCGGTCGACGCGCGGGTCCTCCGTCAGCGAGTTGCCCGCGGGGACGCCGAAGCCGTTGAGCACGTTGAGGACGCCGGGCGGGAACCCGGCCTCGATCGCGAGGCGGCCGAGCAGCACGACCGACGTCGGCGTGTCCTCCGCGGGCTTGATGATGCAGGTGTTGCCCCACGCGATGGCGGGGGCAATCTTCCAGGACGCCATCATGAGCGGGAAGTTCCACGGGGAGATCGCCGCGACGACACCGGCCGGGCCGTACTCGGTGTACGTGTGGTGACCGCTGTCCATCGGCATGACCTCGCCGACGTGGTCCCGCTGGTGGTCCGCGAAGAACCGGAAGTTCCAGACGGAGCGGCCCACGTCATGCTTGGCCTGGGCGAACGGCTTGCCCATGTCCGTCGAGTCGAGGCGCGCGAGCTCGTCGGCGTGCTCCTCCATGAGGTCGGCGAGCCGGTGGATCAGGGCGGCTCGCTCGTTGCGGCCCATCCGCGGCCACGGCCCCTCGTCGAAGGCCTTGCGCGCGGCCGCGATGGCGCGGTCGGCGTCGGCCGCGGAGGCCTCGGCCACCTCGGCCCACTTCTCGCGGGTCCAGGGGTTGATCGTGTCGAAGCGCTTCCCGTCGAGGGACGCGACCTCTTCGTTGTCGATGATGTGCCCGAAGAAGGGGTAGTCGGTCATGGCGTTCACCTTTGGGATCGCATTGGGTTTCAAGAGGACTGGGCCGTATGCCGCTGGGCTCGGCGCTCGTCGATGGTGACGTCCCCGGCGGCGAAGTGCGTTGCGGGAACCTCCCGGAGGACGACCCGGACGCTCTCGATCGGTGCGTCGACGCTCTCGACGGCGGCCCGGGTCACGTTGGAGATGAGACTGCGCAGCTGCTCGGGGCTGCGGCCCTCGACCAGGGTGATCTCGATGAGGGGCATGGTCACTGGCCGCCGTTGAGGAAGACCGAGCCGAGGTTGGTGAAATGCAGCGCCACGGATGCGCCGGGCGGGGTGAACACCGCGTCGGTCATGCCGCCGGTGAGCACGATCCAGCCGGGCTCGATGGCGTGGCCGCGGCGGGCCAGGTCGTTGGCGGCCAGGGCGAGGGCCTCGCCGGGGTGGCCCTGGACGGCGGCGCCGGTCGCGGAGTCGACGATCTGCCCGTCGACCTCGACGAGCACGGCCTCGAGGCCGAGGTCGAGCTCGGCGGGCGGGAGGCCGACCGGGCCGGTGACGAAGGCGCCGGAGGAGGCGTTGTCGGCGGCGACGTCGCCGGCCCGGAACCGGAAGTTGCGGTAGCGCGAGTCGATGACTTCGGCGCCGCCCCACACCGACTCGACGGCGGCCATGGCCTGCGCGGCCGTGACGCCGGGCCCCTCCAGCCGGTCACCCATGACGAAGACGATCTCGGGCTCGATCCGCGGGTGGATGAGGCGGGACTGGGGGACGGGGTCGCCGACGGGCAGGATCATCGCGTCGGTCAGCCAGGCGACGAACGGGAAGTGCACGCCCATCCGCTGCTGCTTGGCCCGGCTGGTCAGCCCGAGCTTGACGCCGATGAGCTTCTCGCCGCGTGCGAGGCGCTTGGTCAGGTTGAGGTCCTGGATCTGGTAGCCGGTGTCGAGGTCGAGCTCGGGCCACTCGTCGGTGAAGGGCTCGCGCTCGCGGCGCTCGTCCTCGCAGGCGAGCAGCTCCGCGGCGACGGACTCGAGGTCCCAGCCGCCCGGGGGCATCGCGCCGGTGCCGGTGGCTGCGGTCGTGTCGGTCATCAGCGCACCCCGAGCCCGGCCAGGTCACCCATGGCCAGCTCTCGCTCACGTTCTTCGGCGAGCTGCAGGGCGATGTCGATGATCATGTCCTCCTGGCCGCCGACGTAGCCGGCTTCCCCGACCCGCTGCAGGATCGCGTGGGCAGGGACCTCGTAGCGCTCGGCGGCCCGCTCGGCGTGCAGCAGGAACGAGGAGTACACGCCGGCGTAGCCCTGCGTGATCGAGGCGCGGTCCATCCACGGCAGGCGCGGGATGAACGGGCGCACGACGTCCTCCGCGGCCGAGAGCACCTCGCCGAGGTCGACGCCGGTCCTGATGCCCATCCGCTCGAAGGTCGCGGCGAGGACCTCGGTCGGGCTGTTGCCGGCCCCGGCACCGAGGGCGCAGAGCGCACCGTCGATCTGCTTGGCCCCGGCCTGGTAGGCGAGCACGGAGTTGGCGATGCCCATGGACAGGTTCTGGTGGCCATGGAAACCGACCTGCGCCGCGTCGGGACCGTGGCCGATCTCGTCGATGACGGCCTGGATCCGCTGCTGGGCGGTGTCGAGGACGAGGGCGCCGGCGGAGTCGACGACGTAGACGCACTGGGCGCCGGCGTCGACCATGATCCGGGCCTGCTTGGCCAGCTCCTCGGGGGCGGCCTTGTGCGAGAGCATGAGGAACCCGACCGTCTCCATGCCGAGCTCGCGGGCCGCGCCGAAGTGCTGGATCGAGACGTCCGCCTCGGTGCAGTGCGTCGCGATCCGGGCCACGGACGCCCCGGCCGAGTGGGCCTGCTTCAGGTGATGGACGGTCCCCAGCCCCGGGAGCATGAGGATGGCGATCTTCGCCTGGGTCGCCTCCTCGACGGCCGCCTTGATGAGCTGGAACTCGTCGACCTTGGAGAACCCGTAGTTGAAGCTCGACCCGCCGAGGCCGTCGCCGTGCGAGACCTCGATGACCTGGACGCCTGCCTTGTCCAGGGCGTGGACCACGCCGCGGACCTGCTCCTCGGTGAACTGGTGGCTCATCGCGTGCGAGCCGTCGCGCAGGGTCGAGTCGGTGATCCGCAGGTCGCGCTCACCTCCGGCCGTCGGGGTGTTGGCCAGGACGTCGGACTCGGTCACCGCCTCGGTGATCTTCGGGGCGTCCTCGGGACGGATGGTCATGTCGCCCATGGGTCAGACTCCTGCCTTCGCTGCTTTGGTGGCGGCGGCCTCGGGCAGCTCACCGAGGTCCGCCGAGGACTTCCACGTGGACGCGACGCCGAGCCGGTGGGCGACCATGATGTCGCCGACCCGCGCCGCGGCGGCCGTGATGATGTCGAGGTTGCCCGCATAGTCCGGCAGGTAGTCACCGCGGCCCTTGACCTCGATCGGGACGAACACCCGGGCCTGGCCCTTCCACGTCTCGCGGGGATGGTCGAACTGCACGTCGGCCCGCAGGTGGTAGCCCGGCACGTACTCCCGGACCGTCTCGACCATCCGGTGGATCGACTCCAGGACCCCGTCCTGCAACGCGCCGGGCTCGGCGGCCTCATCCGGGATGGCGCAGAAGACGGTGTTGCGCATCATCAGCGGCGGCTCGACCGGGTTGAGGATGATGATCGCCTTGCCGCGGTCCGCGCCGCCGACGACCTCGAGCGCCGAGGCGGTCGTCTCGGTGAACTCGTCGATGTTGGCGCGGGTGCCCGGCCCGGCCGACCTCGACGAGATCGAGGCCACGATCTCCGCGTAAGGGACTGGCACGACGCTCGAGATCGCCTTGACGATCGGGGTGGTGGCCTGCCCGCCGCAGGTGATCATGTTGACGTTGGTCGCGTCGAGGTTGAACTCGAGGTTGACCGGAGGGCAGATGTACGGCCCGATCGCCGCGGGCGTCAGGTCGACCGCCAGGATCCCGGCCTCGGCGTACTTCGGCGCGTTGAACTCGTGCGCCTTGGCCGAGGTGCACTCGAACACGATGTCGGGCAGCTCGTCCTGGGCCAGGAGCCAGTCGACTCCCTCGTGCGAGGCCTGCAGCCCGAGCGAGGCGGCGCGGCGCAGGCCGTCCGAGGCGGGGTCGACGCCGATCATCCAGCGCGGCTCGATGATCCCGCTGCGCCGCATCAGCTTGAACATCAGGTCGGTGCCGATGTTGCCCGGGCCGACGATGGCAGCGGTGCCCTTGCTCCGTGAACTCTGGTCAGCCATCTGGCTACTCCTTGATGGACGAGGGGGACGAGGGGGACGAGGTGGTCGAGAAGCGTGCAGTGACCGAGCCGAGACCGGCGAAGGTGGCGGTGAAGGTGTCGCCCGGCGCGACCGGGACCATCGCGCAGACCGCGCCCGGCAGCACCACATGGCCCGCCTCGAGGGTGACCCCGCGGGCACCGACCGTGTTGGCCAGCCACACCAGCGAGTTCAGCGGCGACCCGAGCACCGCGCCCCCCGCTCCGGTCCCGACGACCTGCCCGTTGCGGTGGAACGTCGCACCGGCCAGGCGCAGGTCCACGGCCGAGACGTCGGTCGGGGTGGACCCCAGCACCACGGCCCCCGAGGAGGCGTTGTCGGCGATCGTGTCGAACAGGCCGATCTTCCAGTCCCTGATCCGCGAGTCGACCAGCTCCAGCGCCGGCAGGACGAAGTCGACCGCCGCCAGCGCCTCGTGGACCGTCACACCCGGACCCCGCAACGGCCTCTTCAGCACGAAGGCCACCTCCGGCTCGACCCGCGGCTGCAGGAAGCGGTCCACCGGGATCGGCATGTGCTCGAGGTAGAAGAAGTCGTCCAGCAGGTGCCCGTAGTCCGGCTCCGACACGCCGAGCAGCCGCTGCATCGCCGCGGACGTCAGGCCCACCTTGTGGCCCTTGATGGTCCGCCCACCCGCCAACAGCTCGTCGATCTGCTTCAGCTGAATCGCATAGGCGTCCTCGAGCGTCAGGTCGATGTACGTCGAGGTCAACGGCTCGATCGGCTCTCGCGTCTCGTACGCCTTGAGCAGCGCCCTGGCTGCCTCTGACCGGGTGAGATCGTCCACCTGAGGTCCCTTCGAGATTCGTGTTCCAGGCTCCTGCCGGAACGGGGGTGCGGACCGCACCCGAGGCTCTGCCCTTCACGGTAGGTCGGCGGCAGGGGGCCCGTCGTGCTCCGTTCCGCTCCCGGGAACGAGCCCCGTGCCGTATGCCGCTGCGCCGGCTCCTCGTCGACTGTGCACTTCCCGCCGGAGGCGCGCGCCACAGGAACTGCACACTCGACAACCGGAAGGTCGAGTGTGCAGCTGGTGCCCTCAGTGCCCGATGTTCCTGGCGATCCGGTTGGATGCGGCAGTGAGCAGTGGCACGAGCTGTCCCACGGCGGGCTTGACCTGCTCGGTCGGCCCGAAGACCGAGAGGGACGCGATGGCCGTGCCGTTGTTCAGCACCGGCACTGCGACGGACGAGGCGCCGTCGAAGGACTCGCCGTGCGACTCGGCGAACCGTCGGGTGCGGACCATCTCGACGACAGCTTCCCACTCCGCCGGCGTGCGAACGGTGCTGCGCAGGCGGGGCGGGAACCCGGCGGCAAGGCGGGCGCGGTAGACCGTCTGGTTGAACGCCGCGAGCGCCTTCCCGGAGCTGGTGCAGTGGGAGGGCAGGCGGCGGCCGAAGTGGCCGAGGATGCGCACCCCGTCGACGTTCTCGATCCGCTCGACGAAGACGACGTCGGCGCCTTCCGGCACGGAGAAGTTGACCGTGAGGTTGGTGGCCTTGGCGACCTGGCGCACCGTGGGAAGGGCGGCGTGGCGCAGCGCGTTGCGGGCGAGCGCGAGCTGCCCGAGCTCGTAGAGGTGGATCCCGAGGCGGTAGCTGCCGGTCGTCTGGTCCTGCTCGACGAAGCCACGTGACACCAGCGTCTGGAGCAGCCGATGCGCGGTCGACTTGGCGACCCCGAGCCGACGGGCGATGTCCGAGACGCCGAGCTCGCCGTCCACGGCGAAGCACTCGAGCACGTCCAGGGCCGACCCGACCGACTTGAGCCCGGAACCCAGGGTGGGGTCCTGGACGGCAACGGGCTTCCGGGGCGTCGTGGCGCACCACGCGTGTTCAACGATCGTCATCGACCGGCCTCTCATCGACGGGATGCCATGACAGTGACCGAGCGATGGCGTTCAATCAATCCATGCGTTCCACTGAGCGGCATGAAACGGCGAAGGTGAGCGA
Organism: Intrasporangium sp.; assembly: GCF_040414665.1. Lineage (GTDB taxonomy): Bacteria > Actinomycetota > Actinomycetes > Actinomycetales > Dermatophilaceae > Intrasporangium. The sequence continues at coordinate 109,043 of NZ_JBEDUL010000174.1, read as the reverse complement.
ACTCACGCCCCCCAGGGGGTCACCCGCCGGCCCTCCGGGCGTCCTCGGCCGGACCCTCGCCCTCATCGAGGCCTTCGACGCCCGGACGTCGAGCCTCTCGCTCGTCGAGCTGTCCCGCCGCAGCGGCCTGCCCAAGTCGACCGTCTTCCGGCTCGCGTCAGAGATGTGCCGGGAACGGCTGCTCGAGCGGCAGGAGGACGGGAGGTACGGCCTTGGCCTCCGACTCTTCGAGATCGGCGAGCGGGTGCCGATCTACCGCTCCCTCTCCGAGGTGGCTCGCCCGGTCATGGAGGACCTTCGGGAGGCAACTCGCCAGCGCATCCACCTCGCGATCCTGGAAGGGGTCGATGTCGTCTACGTCGAGATCGTCGGTGCGAACCTCCTGTCTGTCGGCTCCCGCACGGGAGGGCGCTTCCCTGCTCACGCAACGGGGGTGGGCAAGGCCCTGCTCGCCTACTCACCAGCCGCCGTCGTCCAGGCCCGGATCGACGCCGGCCTGCCACGCCTCACGCCGCGGACCATCACGACGCCGGGGGCGCTCCAGCGCGACCTGCGTCAGACCCGGACCCGTGGCTTCGCCCAGGACCGGGAGGAGTCCCACGTGGGTGTCTCGTGCGTCGCCGCTCCCGTCTTCGGCAGCGACACCAAGGTACGGGCCGCCCTGTCCATCACGGGCCGGACGACCTCGATCGACCCGGCCCGCCTCGGGCCGGCTGTGCTGACGGCGGCGCACACGCTCGGCCGGTCCCTCCGCGAGAGCCGGCTCTGACCAACTCGAGTGTGCAGTTGCCGCCCGGCGCGAAGTGCACACTCGACCGGGAGGGGGGCCGGGCCTCCGTCGAGTGTGCAGTTGCTGCCCGGCGCGAAGTGCACACTCGACCGGGAGGGGGCCGAGCACGGGGACCACGAGTCCGTCAGCGTTTGATGAGCGGGCTCTTCAACCCACCGGACGCCTTGTCCGACTCGTCGAAGAAGTCCTCGCGGTAGATGTCCCGAGGGAAGAGGCGCTTGGACATCAGCGTCTTCAGGGCCGCCTCGACCATGAGCGGCGGCCCACACAGGTACCCGGCTCCGCCGCTCAGGCTGGCGTGGTCGGCCGCGATGACGTCGGTCACCAGGCCGTAGCCGTAGGCCGCGGCGTCCTCGCCGACCTCCTCCGCTGTCTCGTCCGACAGGCACGGTCGGTAGGTGAACTGGTCGGGGTGCTCCGCCTCGAGCCGCCGGAAGTCGTCGACGTCGTAGAGCCACTCGCGCGACCGGCCGCCCTGGTAGAGCGTCAGGTGCCCCTCGTAGGCGTCGTTCTCGAGCGCGTGCCGGATCATCGACTTGATCGGTGCGAGCCCGGTCCCTCCCGCCACGAGGACGGCGTTGCGGTCGTCGCCCACCTTGAGCACGAAGCGGCCATAGGGCCCAGACAGCTTCACCCGGTCCGCGACGGCCATCGCCCCGAAGATCCAGCCATCGGACGCCAGCCCTCCGGGCGTCCGCCGGATGTGGAACTCGAGCCGCTGCTGCTCGGTGGGCGGGTTCGCGATCGAGTAGGTCCGGTCACAGTCCTTCCCCGGCACCTCGAACTTCATGTACTGCCCGGCGTTGAACGCCATCGGCCGGTCGAGCTCGATGACGAGGCGCCGGGTGTCCCGGGCGATGTCCTCGAGCGCCACGACGGTTCCGGTGTAGTCCTGGACGGGATGCACCTCGACGTCCTCGTCGACGTCGATGTCTGCCTCGATGACGACGTCGGAGCGCGGCCTGGCGCAGCAGGTGAGCAGCTTGCCCTCGTCGCGCTCGAAGTCCATGAGTGCGAACGAGCTCGCGTCACCGTGGTCGACATCGCCGTCGAGCACGTCGCTCTTGCACGTCGCGCACGTGCCGTGAGTGCACGAGTGGGGCAGCCAGACGCCGTTGCGCAGGCAGGCGTCAAGGATGGTCTGGTCCTCGCGACACTCGATCTCACGACCGAGTGGCTCGACGGTGATCGTGAATGTCTCCACGGCGGTTCCTTTGGTTCTCAAGCAAATTCGGAAGGTGCCGTATGCCGCTGAGCCGGCTCGGCGGCATACGGCACCGTTGTTGCCTGGCTAGGCGAGGACGGTCGCGAGGACGTCCTTGTGGACGACGCCGAGCTCCTCGAGGGTCGCATCGTCTCGCGGAGTCATTGGCTCGCCATGGAGCGACCAGGCGCGCGCGGCCGACGGGTCGAAGTCGGGGTCCTCCTCGGCGAAGGGGATGACGAGCTGGGACCAGAAGTCGCCCCACGTCATCGCCTTCGGTGCCCGGAAGCACGCCGCCGCGCAGAACCACGGGTTGTCCTTGAACCACACGTGGACGAGCTGGTCCTCTCCGTACAGCTCCTGACGGGACTTCGACGGGAAGTCATATGCGCCAATACTCTTCACAGCCATGTCGGTCTCCTCTCAGGCCTCGACGCCCAGGCGCTCGTGATCGGCGTCCTCGTGCCACTGCTTCCAGTTCTTGTCGTCGCGCGAGCCCTGGTGCTCGCCGCCGTCACCGTCCTGGATGCCGTACCACGCGAGGACGTCCGGGACGGTCGGGCCGCCGCAGTTGCCCTGGTAGATCTGGTGCACTGGCAGCCAGGCCTGGACGTACTTCTCCGGCTCGCGCTCGAAGATCCACTGGCAGCCGTCGGAGCAGAACTGGAACTTCTCCCCGTTGTACTCGGACTCGCGCTGGCAGATGGTCGTCGGGTCGCCCGGCTCGGTGAAGCCCATCGGGATCTGGCAGGTCTGGCACAGCTGCGGCAGGCCGCGGACGAAGTGCCGGCCACCGGCCTCGATGTTGCGCTTCTCCTTCTCCCAGAGTGGCCGGTAGTACCTGTCGAAGGTGTCCGGGTAGGTCTTGGACAGCCACTCCAGGTGCTCGTCGTCCGGGACGCTCGTCGTGAACGAGGCGGCGTGCGAGAACTGGTAGAGGATCCAGTAGACCTGGTGGGAGAGGATCTCCTTCTCGGCGATCGCGTCGTCGACGTGCTTCGGCGGGCGGATGCCGTAGAAGGCGAGGTCCTCGAAGAGGCCCTTCATCATCTGCTGCTCGAAGTACAGCTCGAAGGCCTCCTTCCAGCTCATCACCTTGCGCGGGAGCATGTAGTCGAGCATCTGGGCCACGAGACCGGTCACCCGGTAGCCCCGCCAGAACCACTTGTCGATCCAGGCCTGGACGATCGGGACGTTGTCCTCGTCCTGCTCGAGGAGGAACTTGATCGCCTCGAGGCCGAGGGTCATGTGGCGCGACTCGTCGGACTGCGCCGAGAAGCCGAACGTCATCGTCGGCAGGTCGCCGTTGAAGGACGCGCCCGACATGAAGGGGACGAACAGGAGGTTCGTCAGCAGGTACTCGAAGGAGAACCCGATGGCGATGAGGAACTCGAACGGGCCGGCGGCGAGCGCGTCGTCGAAGAACGACTTCGGCACCGAGAGATACCAGACGCGGTCGTGCATCTCGAGGTAGTTGTGGAAGCCGCTGTAGTACTTGTTGTAGTTCGAGAGGGTGTGGACCTCGGTCTGCAGGTGCCGGATCTCGTCGATCGACTGACAGAGCGCGGCGAACCGCGGACCGGGGCCGGCGAGGTGCCGGGCGAGGTAGGCGAAGTTGCGGTGCGCCTGGTACTCGAGTGGTGCGACGCCCTGGAGGAAGAGCTTCATCGCGTTGAGGTAGGACGCGTCCGTCAGGGACAGATGGCCCTGGCCCTGCGCGAAACCGTCAAGCACGGCGTAGAGGCGCTTGTCCTTCTCGGCCTGGTACTTCGCATAGGCGTCCACGGTGAGGCGGAAGGGGTCCTCCCACTTGCTCCAGTCGTGGATCTTGATCCCCTCGAACTCGAGGTAGGGGAACATCTCTTCGCGGGAGACGTAGGACGGCTCCCAGTCGAGGTCACGGGTGAGCGCCTCGTACCGCTGTTTCATCGACAGCTTGCGCGGCGCCTTGGGGGCGATGGTCATGGTCTTCTCCTTGATCGCTTCGTGGCGGCCGGGCGGCTCAGTGGTCCCAGGCGATGACGATCTCGTCGTCATCCCATTCCTTGATGTGTCCGAAGTAGGACACGATCGCCATCTGGAACTCGTGGGTCTCCCACTCGCGCCCGAGGCGGTCCTCGACTGTGATCCGGTTGACCACGAGGCGACCGGGTGCGGTGATCCGGACGAGACCGGGCATGTGGTTCACGGCGCAGTCGGGGTTGTCGGCCTCGATGGCCTCGACGACCGCGCGGTTGGTCTCCGACTCCTGGATGTCGACGCCGACGGGGCGGGTGGCGGCGGGGGTCGCGCCGGCGGCAGTGGTCGTGTCGGTCATGTCAGACCTCCTTGGGGGTGGAGTGGGCGGCGCGGACCTCGGCGGCGACCGCCTCGAGGGCGGCCTCGGCGCCGGCTCCGACCAGCGCGTCGGCGCGAGCGGCGAGCGGGCGGAGCGCGGTCACGGTCCGGTCGACCGCGTCCGCGACGGTGCGTTCGAGAATCTCGGCGTTGGCGGCCCCGAGCTCGGGGTCGGCCGTCCACGCCTTGTAGAGGGCGTCGAGCCAGCGGCGCTGGTCCTTGAACCACTCGGTGAGGTGCTGCGCGGCAAGGCTGTAGGCGGGGGCACCGCCCGTGAGCGCCGCATCGTCGAGGTGGACGAAGAGGATCCGGTAGAGCAGCTGGTCGGTGACGTCGAGCGCCACGAGCGAAAGGGCCCAGTCCTTCTCGACGATCGTCTGCTCGACGTGCTTGCGCAGGCCCTGGAGGGCAGCGTCCTCGAGCCACGAGGTCTTCGCGTCCTCGAGCAAGCCGGCGGTGCCGCCGTCGAGGGCGATGCCGAGCCGGCTGATCAGCTGCGCGTTGCCGATGCGGTCGAAGGCCGCGTAGGCCGCGCACTGGGTGATCGTCGTACCGAACCCGAAGCGGGCGGCCGCGGTCGAGATCAGCTGGGCGCCCGACTCGTAGTGGCGCAGCGGGATGACCAGCTGGGCGAGCAGGTCCCTCCAGCGGTCGGGGAGGCGCTCGAGGAGGCCGCGGCTCTCGAGGTAGGTCAGGGTCGCGCCGAACGCGTCCGACATCGCCGCCCGCGACGTGACGTAGGGGGCGTAGTAGAACTGGCGCGGGTCCGTGAACGAGTAGGGGTCGGACAGGCGCAGGACGCTGAAGTCCTCGTCGTAGAGATCGTGGCCGGGATCCCAGAGCGGCCGGTAGTGGAAGTTCTCCTTGGCCTGGATGTCGATCGACCCCTCCTCGTAGCGCGAGGCGGGGCGGTCCCCATACCTCGCGACGAGGTGGTCGAAGGTCTTGCGCTGCGGTTCGATGACCTGGGTGCGCAGTTCGTACTGCATGCTCGGCCCTCCTTCTCGGGAGCGTGTGCGGGCGCGTTGGGATGGGGAGCGCCCGGAATGGGCGTCCCAGACTGGGGCGGGTGGTCAGGCGGCGGGGTGCCGCGTGACTCCGGACTCGACGAGGAGCCGGACGAGCAGGTCGGGCAGGGCGTCCGGTCCGTCGAGCTCCTGGGGGACCTCGGACTCGAAGCCGTCGCCGACGAGGCGGGCGTAGGCCGTGCGGTCCTCGAACGTCGTCGAGACGCGGACCGCGCGGCCGCGGTAGGTGATGTTGAAGGCGAGCTCGTTGGGAAGGGTCTCGTCGAAGAGGGCGAGGTGGTCGTCTCCAACCCCGGCGACGATGGCCCCGGCCGAGGCGAGCACGGCGTTGGCCTCGCAGACGAGCTGCTCGGCGAGCGAGCGGATGGCGACCTGGCGGTCGGCACCGGTGCCGGTGGCGATGCGCTGGCTGATCCGGGTCATGGGCATCGGGGCGACGGGCTCGACGTCGGTGTCACGCGCTCCGACGAGCTCGGCGACCTGGAGCATGAACGGCGTCATTGCTCGTCCTATCTCGTGGTTCGTGCCTGGAAGGGGTTGCTGGGTCAGATGTGGGTGGGGGCGGCGGCGCCGGCCTCGGCGATCTCTCGGTCCTGCTCGGCCGTGCCGCCGGAGACGCCGACCGCACCGACGAGCGCGCCGTCCACGCGCACCGGGACCCCGCCGCCGAAGACGACGAGCCGGTCGCGGTGGACGATGCCCTCCCGGAGTGGGGCCTCGTTCTCGATGAGCCCGAAGAACTCGTGCGTGGCGATGCCGTTGAAGGCCGAGACGGTCCACGCCTTGTCCTGCGCGATCCCGGAGGAGAGCAGCGGCGCTCCGTCCATACGGGCGAAGGCGATGAGCGCACCCGACGGATCGGTGACGGCCACGTTCACGGGGACTCCGATCTCAGCCGCCCGCTCGAGGGCGGCGTCGACGGCTGCCCGCGCACCGGCATACGTGATGGTCTGCTGGGTGCGCACGTGTGTGGCGCGGGCGGCCGTCGTCGTCATGGCTCTCCTCCGGGATGGCAGGGTCGGGAAGGATCAGGTCGAGACGGTGGTGAAGCGCTCGTTGATCTCGCGGGCGTGGTAGAAGATGCCCTTGGCGATCTGGTCGGGCGTCCACTTGACCGTCGGCCGGTCCGGGTAGGCCAGGTAGCCGCCGGCGAACACCTCGTTGCGGTTGCCCGACGGGTCGAAGAAGTAGATCGTCTGCCCGCGGGTGATGCCGTGACGGGTGGGGCCGATGTCGATCGGCACGTCGTCCATCGCGAAGAGGTCACCGGCGTGGCCGACCTCTGCCCAGTCCTGCAGCTTGAAGGCGACGTGGTGCAGCTTGCTCTGCGGCCCCTCGAGGACGGCGATCTGGTGGATCTGGTTGTTGCTCGTCATCCACGTGGCGATGTAGTGGGCGTCGTCGTCGACGAGGTCGGTCTGGACTCGCTCGGTCGTGTAGAACCCGAAGACGTCCGTCAGCATGTTCTCCATGAGCCGCACGTCCTCGGCGAGGATGAGCGAGTGGTCGAGGCCGGGGACGCCGACGCCGACGAGGTGGCGCGGGAACGCCTCGGGGTTGTGCGTGCCCACCTCGGTGCCGATGAGCGTCTGCTCGTGGTAGACCTCGAAGACGTGGTCCGACGGGGTGGTGAAGCGGATGCCGTCGCTGACCTCGGGGTTCTCACCCTTGGACATGCGCTCGACGGTCAGGCCGAAGGCCTTGCCCTTCTGCTCGATCTCGTCGATGTCCTCGGGCTTCTCGACCTTGAAGCCGTACTTGACGACGCCGACGCCGCCCTCCTCGAGGACGAGCGAGTGGTGGTCCCACTCGTCCCAGCCCTTGAAGTAGAGCTTGCCGTCCTCTTCGAGGGTCTCGTAGAGACCGAGCGTGTTGGCGTAGTGCTGCTTGGCTTCGGCGAGGTCCGTGACCCGGACATGCGCGTAGCCCATCCTCAAGATTCCCACTGCTACTCCTTCGTGGTGGTGCCGGCGGCCAGGGCTTCGGCGCGGAGCCGGGCCTTTTCGTTGATCTGGCGCAGGAACGGGTTGACGAGACGCAGGCAGCTGTCGCGCATCTCGATGGTGAGGTCCGAGTCCGGGACGGCCCGGCAGCTCAGACAGGTGCCGTCCCCGCGCTCCTCGTCGGAGATCACGGAGTCGGCAACGGGTCGGTTGTAGTCGAACGCCCCGTCGTGGACGTCGACCTTGCAGATGGCGCAGCCGCCGCGGCGGCACCCGATCGTGTAGGCGTAGCCGGCCTTGTACAGCCCCTCGAGCACGGTCTCTCCCGGCGCGAGGTAGATCCTCTCGCCCGTCGGGTGGATCGTGAGTGTCGGCACCGGCGCTCCCTTGCGATCTGTCGAGGCGCCACCTCCACGTGTCGCCGATACGAGCGTCGCGCCTGGGCCGCCGGTTCGGGGGGCACGTTCCTCTCCCCGGAACGACACACAATCCGCCCGTATGCCGCTGGGCTGGCTTCTCCTCGACCGTGCAGTTCGCGCCGGGCTGGCTTCTCCTCGAGTGTGCAATTCGCGCAGGGCTGGCTTCTCCTCGAGTGTGCAATTCGCGCCGGACTTGGTGCCCGTCGGTTGCACGCTTCCGGGCGGTGGCCCCGGGATCCACATCCCGTGGCGGCACGCTCTTCTGTCCACAGGGAGCCTGCCCATCCTGCCCGCGCATCGGACGGAGCACCGATCGTGTGCCCATGAACTCGAGGCCGCTCCCGGAACCCTTGGCCCCATACTTCACCGTGACGGATGGGCGCGCGGCGGGATTGAGTGGCCGTCAGCTGAGACGTCCCTTCCTTAACTCGCCCACACGAGGCGTCTGGGCAGTCCAGCCTCCCCGGGACTTGGCCGCGTTGGCGACCGCAGTGTCCTTGGCGCTGCCAGCAACAACCGCGTTCTCACACCTCACGGCCGCCCGGCTGCACGGACTCCCCTTGTCGTATGCGATGGAGGAGGACATCCGACTGCACGTCATTGGGCCGATCGACCAGCCCCAAGTGCGTCGGCACGGGCTCGTGGGCCACCGGATCCTGCATCAGCGTGCCGTGACCGACGTGTCGGGGCTGCGCGCCGTCGACCTCGCAGACACGTGGGTCGACCTCGGAGAACTGGTGGGCCCAGGCAAGCCGGTCGGGCTCGATGACCTCATCGTGATCGGAGATGCCTGCGCGACCCGTCTCAAGTCCGTGCGCCCGCTGCGGCGCGCGCTGGCCAAGCGCGTCCGCCCTCGCGGCAAGAGGACCTTGCTCGAGGCGCTCGAGTCCATCAGAGTCGGCTCCTGGTCACCGCGTGAAACGGTGTGCCGGCTGATGTTTGTGCGGGCGGGGCTTGTCGAGCCACTTCTCAACGAACCCATCTACGCGAGCTGGAACCCCACCCTGCTTCTCGGTTACGGAGACCTCGTCTGGCGCATCGGTACACCTGACGGTCGAGTGATCAAGGTGATCGGGGAGTATCAAGGGGCTGAATTCCACTCCAGTGAGGCGCAACGTGGCCGTGATGAAGCGCGCAGCGTTCTCTTTGAGCAAGACGGTTGGGTAGTACTGGAGATCTGGAACGCCGACGTGTGCACGACCGAGGCGCGACAGTCCACGGTGCGCCGGTTTGCCCGGGAGCTCGAGGTAGACGAGGACGCTCTCACTCTCGGCCTGGCCGAGCCACGCTTCTTCTCGCGGCATGCCATCGAGCTGGCCCTCGAGCGCAACGTCCGCCGGGCGGCAAGACTCTAGATGACCGGGGGTGCACACTCGGCGAAGCCCGAGCCCCGAGGCTCCCGGCGCGGAGTGCACACTCGACAAGGCCCCCAGCCCCGAGGGCGCGGCGCGAGGTGCACACTCGACGAAGCCCGAGCCCCGAGGCTCCCGGCGCGGAGTGCACACTCGACGAAGCCCGAGCCCCGAGGCTCCCGGCGCGAAGTGCACACTCGAAGGCTGGGTCGGCGCCCGAAAAACCGGTGGGGCGGCGTCACCGCCCCCACCTAGGCTGGATGGGCTATGCGAGACTTCCCACCCGAGATCCGGGCCTACACCGATCGCGCCACCAAGGCCGACGAACCGGATACCCGCAGTCCACGAACCTTCCTGCGCTGGATGGTCCGTCAGCAGGGCGCGCTCTTCTGGGCCGGCCTGCTCGTCGCCGTCGTGTGGATGGTGCCGCAGACGCTCGGGCCGTGGATGGTCGGGCGGGCCATCGACACCGGCATCATCGCCGGTGACGCCAGTGCGACGCTCCGGTGGGTCCTGATCCTCGGGGCGGTCACGGCCATCGGGGCTATGAGCGGGGTCGTCTACCACACCATCATCGTGCGCGAGTGGCTCATCGCCCTCTACGGCACGACCGCGCTGGTGACACGCAAGGCACTCCAGCTCGGCCACGTGCTGACCCGCCGCACGCCGACGGGCGAGGTCCTGTCCGTCTCGGGCAGCGACGGCGACCAGTTCGGCGCACTCATGGAGGTCACGACACGCGCCATCTCGCAGTTCGTCGCCTATCTGGTCGTCGCGGGCATCGTCCTGTCGACATCGGTCCGGATGGGCCTGCTCGTCCTCCTCGCGGCGCCGCTGCTCGTCGTCCTCGGCACGCCGCTGCTCCGGCCCATGCAGCGCTGGCAGGGGATCGAGCGGTCCCGCAACTCGGAGCTGACCTCGATGGCGACCGACATCGTGGCCGGCCTGCGCATCCTCAGGGGGATCGGCGGCGAGGACACCTTCGGCGGCAACTACGCCGACCAGTCACAGCGCGTCCGGCACTCAGGGGTCCTGGCCGGCAAGTGGTACGGCGCCGTCGAGGCCGTGGGCGTGCTCATCTCGGGCGGGTTCGTCGTGGTCCTCATGTGGCTCGGCACCCGGGAGGTCGCCGAGGGGCGGCTCACGGTGGGCCAGTTCGTCAGCTTCCTCGGCTACGGCTTGTTCCTGCTGGCGCCGATGCGCACCTTCGTCGAGTTCGCCCTGAAGTGGATCCGGTCGGTGGTGTCGGCGCGCAAGGCCATCGCCGTGCTCAGCCAGCGTCCCCCGTGGGTCGAGCCCGAGCACCCGCAGGCGTTCCCCTCCGGGGCGCCAATCGTCGACGGGGCGTCCGGCGCGGTCTTCGAGCCGGGCCACCTCACCATGGTGGTCTCGGCGGTCCCCGACGACTCGGCCGCGCTGGCGGACCGCCTCGGCCGGTACCTGCCGTCCGATGAGGGCACGCTCGTCAGCGACGAGATCCCGGAGGAGCTCAAGGGACGAGCGGCCCGGCGAGAACGCTCCCGCCGCACGGTCCAGCGCGAGGAGCAGGCGAGACAGGACGAGGAGCGGGCCAGACAGGCTTGGGGCGTCACCGTCGGCGGCGTCGACCTCGGGGCCATCCGCCTCGACGAGGTCCGTCGCCATGTCCTCGTCAGCGACACCTCGCCGCAGGTGTTCGCGGGCACCCTGCGCGAAGCGGTCGACCCCCTCGGACGTCTCACGCGGTCCGAGGCCGAGCTCGCCCTGCACACCGCCGCAGCGGAGGACGTCTTCGACGCCATGCCGGGGGGCTGGCAGGGGGAGCTCGACGAGCGGGGTCGGGGCCTGTCGGGTGGCCAGCGGCAGCGACTCGTCCTCATGCGAGCCCTGGCGGCGGACCCCGACGTCCTCGTCCTGGTGGAGCCCACCTCCGCCGTCGACGCGCACACCGAGGCACGCATCGCCGAGCGGCTCGCACCCCACCGCGCCGGTCGCACGACGATCGTCATGACGGCGTCTCCGCTGCTCCTCCACCATGCCGACGACGTGATCCTCCTCGAGGACGGCAAGGCCACCACCCGGGGACGGCACGTCGACCTGTTGGCGAGCTCAGCGGCATACCGCTCCATCGTCGTGCGCGGGGAGGTCGCGGCGTCGCACCAGCCCAGCCCCGACGAGTCGAACGGGTCGCACCCCGATTCCTTCGTCACCCACTTCAGCGAGGAGGAGGCGCCATGAGCCACGTGGACACCGACGTGTCGCCGCTGCCGTCGGACCTCGCCGCCGAGTCGGCCCACACGTGGGACCGCCCCGCCGAAGTCCCCGTCGTCCCGGTCGAGCTGCGTCCTCCCACCACCGCCTCGCCGCAGGATCGCGTCCGGGCGCTCCGGCTGCGCCACCAGCTGCGTGAGCGGCGGGCACACGAGTTCGTCGCCGACCAGCTGAGCTCGCGCAAGGGCCTGCCCATCGCCGCGCCGGGGCGCGTCGTCAGGTTCATCGGCCGGCTGCTCGCCGAGCGCAAGCACGTCGTCGCCGCCGTCCTCGTCGCCAACGCCCTGGCGGCCGGCGCCGGCCTGCTCGTGCCGCGACTGCTCGGCTCGCTCGTCGACTCGACCGTCGCCGACGTCCAGGCCGGCCGCCAGGATGCGGCCCTCGCCGCCGCCAACACGATGGCGCTTGTCGTCGCGGGGATCGTCCTCCTGCAGGGGCTGCTGACCTTCGCGGCGCAGGCCACCTCGGCCGTCCTCGGCCAGGGCGTCCTCGCTGCGGCGCGCGAATACGTCGTGCGGGCGATCCTCAGGCTGCCGCTGTCGCGAGTCGAGTCGGCCGGCTCGGGCGACCTTGTCACCCGCGTCACTCGTGACGTCGGGACGATGAGTGAGTCGGTCCGGTGGGCGCTGCCTCAGGCGATCATCGCGGGCACGACCGTCGTGCTGACCCTCGTCGCCATGCTGAGCAACTCGCTCATCCTGTCGGTCCCTTCGCTCGTGCTCATGGGCCTGGCCCTCTTCCAGATCCGCCGCTATCTCGCCCGTGCACCCAAGGGCTACCTCACCGAGGGCGGCACCTACTCGCGGATCAACACGACGCTGACCGAAACCGTCGAGGGCGCCCGCACCGTCGAGGCGCTCGGGCTCGGTGCCCGGCGGCTCCGCCGTGGTGAGGACGACCTCGAGGTCTCCGGCCAGGCCGAGCGCTACACGATGACCCTGCGCAACCTGCTCTTCGCGGTCATGGACCTCGCGTTCAGCATGCCGAGAGTGCTCGTCCTGCTGCTCGGGGCGGTCGGCTACGCACAGGGCTGGGCCACCCTGGGCCAGATCACCACGGCGATCCTCTACACCGAGGCGCTCTGGGGACCGTTCGAGATCCTCGTCCACACGGTCGACCGGGTGCAGGTCGGGATCGCGTCGACGACCCGACTCCTCGGCATCGCCACCGTGCCGCCCGACCGCGAGGCAGGTGCCGCCAGGCCGGCCGCCCCAGACCTCGTCGGCAGGGACCTGCGCTACGCGTACCGTGCGGACCACGACGTCCTCCACGGCATCGACCTCGCCCTGCGACCGGGGGAGCGGCTCGCCGTCGTCGGACCGAGCGGCTCGGGCAAGTCGACTCTCGGCCGGCTCCTCGCGGGTATCCACGGCCCGCGCACCGGGACCGTCGAGGTCGGCGGGGTCGGCCTGACCTCGCTGCCCCTCGACGTCCTGCGGAGCGAGGTCGCCCTCGTCACGCAGGAGCACCACGTGTTCATCGGCTCGGTGCGCGACAACGTCGTCCTGGCCCGCGAGGACGCGTCCGACGAGGCGGTCATCGAGGCACTTCGCGCGGTCGACGCCTGGGACTGGGTCGAGCGCCTGCCCGAGGGGCTCTCGACCAAGCTCGGCTCCGGGCACACCCAGCTGACGCCGGGCCGGGCGCAACAGATCGCCCTGGCCCGCCTCATCCTCGCCGACCCGCACACCATCGTCCTCGACGAGGCCACCTCGCTCATCGACCCCCGGACGGCGCGGCACCTCGAGGGCTCGATGAACGCGCTGCTCACCGGCCGCACCGTGGTGGCCATCGCGCACCGCCTCCACACTGCTCACGACGCCGAGCGGATCGCGGTCGTCATCGACGGGCGCATCGTCGAGCTCGGCAGCCACGACGAGCTCGTCGCGCGGGACGGCGAGTACTCCGCCCTGTGGCGCGCCTGGACGTCCTGACCCCGCGCTGACCGGGCGTGCCAGCGGCCGCCGGCTCAGCGGCATACGACATCAGTTGACGTATGCCGCTGAGCTCGCCCCGCGCGCACGTGGCCCCACGCGCCTCCCGCCCCCCACGGCCCGCAACACGCCCGGGAATCTCGAACGCACCCCTGAAACTTCAGGTGTGCGTTCCGAGATACCGGGCGTGTTGCGGTTGTCCCCTGGGCTAGCCGACCGACACGATGTCGCGGCGCCGGAGGCCGAGGAAGCCGACGGCCGCGACGGCCAGAGCGGCGAGGCTCATCACGACCAGTGGCGTCACCGCGGCAGCTTCGGCGGGCACCTGCGGCGTGTGATGGATGGGGGAGAGCGACAAGGCCCACTCGGGCAGGTTGAGCAGGCCGCCGAGATAAAGGGCCAGGGCGGCCCAGATGACGAGCACCCAGGTGAGCGAGCCCAGCCGGGGAGCCAGCCCGTACAGGGCGATGGCGACAGCGGCCATGAGCAGAGTTGCCGGAACGTAGGCAAGGGCGGCCCGGACGAGGTCCCACACCCAGCCGCCGTCGCCCGTGCCCGCCGCGACGCCGAGCCCGGCGCCGAGCCCGATGACCACGAGCATGACCACCGCCTGCAGGGCCACGACGAGAGTCCAGCCGCCGAGCAGCCCCGTCCGCCCGCTGCCCGTGGCGAGCACAGCCTCGACCCGGCCGGCCGCCTCCTCCGAGCGAAGCCGCAGGACCCCTGCCACGGCGATCGCCATCGGGGCGATGACAAAGAGCGACAACATGTAGGCCGAGAAGCTCGTCGTCAGGTTGGCCAGGTCCAGTGGCAGCATCTCGTCGATCTGCGGGATGTCGTTCACGAGGTCCTCGAGCGAGTTGGCGAGCGCGCCGAAGGCAATCGCGAAGAGGAACATCCCGACGAGCCAGCCGAGGTACGTGTTCCAGAGGAGCCGATGGGCGAGCCCCACTGGCGAGAGCAGCCGCGGCGACGCCTCGGCGGGGCCGGGCGTGGGAGCACGCAGCCCGGCACCGAGGTCGCGTCGCTGGGCGAGGCGGACCGTGACGGCGAGCAGGACGACGATGGCCGCCGCGGACACCGCGAGCGGCCACCAGCGCAGGTCGACGTAGAGCCGCGTCTGTTGCGCCCAGGCCAGCGGCGAGAACCACGAGAGCCAGGAACCCTCGTTGCGGATGACGTCGCCGAGGCCGCGCGCGAGGAAAGCGACGGCCAGGACTCCGAGCGCCATGCTCGAGGCGGTTCGCGCATGCTCGGTGAGCTGGGCCGTCACGCCTCCAATCGCGCCGAAGACGAGTCCGGTCAGGGCGGTGGCCAGCCCGAAAGCGAGCGAGCTCGCAGCCTCCATCCCGGTGCCGACGAGCGCGAGCGTCGTCACCGCGCCGACGGCGACGTTGGCCAGGGCGACGGTGAACAGGGCCGCGGCAGCGGGGGCGAATCGTCCGACGGGCAGCGCACGGACGACCTCCAGGCGCCCGGACTCCTCCTCGGCCCGCGTGTGCCGGATGACGAGCAGGATGCTCATGATGGCGGCGCCGAGGATGACGTAGAGGGACAGTTCGTTCGCCACCATCGCCCCGAAGGTGTAGTTGTCCAGCCCGAACGCGGGCCCGGTCATCATGATGGCGGACGGGTTCGACATGAGCGACGCACGCGCCTGCAGGGCCTCGGGCGTCGTGTACGTCGCCTCGAGCGAGGCGACCGAACCGGCGACGAGGATCCCGAGCGAGAGGGTCCACACCGCGATCCGGATGCGCTCGAGCCGGAGGAAGAACCGCAACAGCTCAAGGGTGCCGGCCCAGGGCTCGGCCGTCGCCCGTGCACCGGGACGGTTCACGGCGCCCGAGCGCTGGGCCTGGGACGTGGCCTGCCCGGCGGTGGCCGTGGGGGTGTCCATCGGGGCGCTCATCGGGACGCAGCCTCCTCCGGGGCAGCGATCTCGTCGCCGTAGTGGCGCATGAAGAGCTCCTCGAGGGAGGGCGGGGCGATGGTGAGGTTCTCCACCCGCTTGTCGGCGAGCAGCCGCAGCACGTCATTGACGTGGACGTTGTCGACGTCGAAGCGAAGGAACCCGTCGTCCGCCGTGAGGTCGTGGACGCCGGGCGCCCGCGAGAGGGCCGTGGGGTCTGCGGAGGTCGTCGCCGTGACGGTCGAGCGGGTGAGGTGGCGCAGCTCGGCCAGTGTGCCCGTCTCGACGTCCCGACCGGCACGGATGATCGTCACGGTGTCACAGAGCTTCTCCACCTCCGCGAGGATGTGGCTCGACAGCAGGATGGTGCGCCCCTCGTCGCGCAGCGCCCGGACCTCTTGGGTGAAGACCGCCTCCATGAGCGGGTCGAGGCCCGACGTCGGCTCGTCGAGGAGGAACAGCTCCGCATCGGTGGCCAGCGCCGCGACGAGCGCGACCTTCTGGCGGTTCCCCTTCGAGTAGGTGCGGGCCTTCTTCGTCGGGTCGAGCTCGAAGCGCTCGAGCAGCTCCTCACGCCGACGGCGGTCGGCCGACTTGCGGTAGAGCCGGGTCAGCACGTCGATCACCTCACCGCCGGTGAGGTTCGGCCACAGGCTGGTGTCCCCGGCGACATAGGCGACGCGCCGGTGGATGGCGACCGCATCGACCCACGGGTCGAGCCCGAGGACCTGCGCGGAGCCGGAGTCGGCCCGCAGCATGCCGAGCAGGACGCGGATCGTCGTCGACTTCCCCGAACCGTTCGGTCCGAGGAAGCCGGCCACCTGTCCCTTCTCGACGCGGAGGGAGAATCCGGCCAAGGCCTTCGTCGTCCCGAACGACTTGACGAGATCGTGGGTCTCGATGGCGAGGTCAGGCATGTGAGCTCCTGTGGGGTTCGTGGAGGGTGGACAGGTAGGCGTCGAGGAGGCTCGAGTCGGTGAGCAGCGGCTCGGTGTAGATCTCGAGAAGCGGCAGGATGAGGCGGTTCGAGTAGGCCTGCAGCCACGCGGGCAGCTGCGACACGTCGAGGTGCTCGTCGCGGCCGGGCAGCTGCAGCAGGAGCGCCCCAAGGGCCGTCTCGGTCAGGACCCGCGCCCGTGCCTCGGGGTCGCGGCTCGGGCGGACCGAGCCCGCCTCCACGGCCTCGCCGAGATAGGTCTGCGCGTCCACGACAAGCTGGTCGAGGAGTCTCGTGGCGAGCTTGCCGCCGCTCTGCAGGCAGCGCAGCAGGTACGCGACGAGGTGGGCGTAGCCCTCCACGTGCGCGAGCTGGGTGAGCATGGCGGTGGCACCGCCCGGCCCGAGCACCGCGGACTTGTTGGCGCTGACCTCGGCGAGAACCCATTCGTCGCACGCCTCCCGCAACCCGGCCCGGGAGCCGAAGTGGTGCAGGATCAGCGCCGGGCTGGCCCCGACGTCCGCGGCGATCGCGCGCAGCGGAGCCTCCATCCCGTCCGCGGCGAAGCGCCGGATCGCCGCCTCACGGATCCGGGCGCGGGTGGTGAGGTCCTCGACCGCAGGGGGCCGTGCTGAACTCATGTATAAGATGCTAAACGGATGTTCAGTCATCCGTCAAAGTCTTGCGGTATGCCGCTGGGCTCGCACCCAGCGCGACGGCGCAGTCGGTGCCCGCCGGGTAAGACACCCGGCTCTTTCGACACGAACTGGACACTCGACCAAGTGAGGTAGGTGGGGGAGAGTGGCCCCATGAGCAACAGCCATCCCATCGTCATCGTCGGCGGCAGCCTGACAGCCGCACGCGCCATCGAAGCCATCCGCGAGAGCGACCACGAAACGCCGATCGTGCTCGTGGGCAAGGAGAACCGGTTGCCCTACGAGCGGCCGCCCCTGTCCAAGGGCGTCATGCTCGGCAATGACCCCGAGGACGTCGCCTTCACGCATCCTCGCGAGTGGTACGACGACAACAACGTGGAGCTGCGACTCGGCGTCGCAGCGGACCGCCTCGACCCGGACAAGCGAACCGTGACGTTGTCGGACGGCAGCGAGCTCGGCTACGGCTCAGTACTCATCGCCACCGGCTCCGGCCTGCGCAAGCTCGACGTGCCCGGCACCGACCTCGCCGACGTCTTCTACCTCCGTTCGATGACCGACTCCGAGAAGATTCGCGCCCGTCTCGTCGCCGGAAGTGACGTGGTGGTCATCGGCGCCGGCTGGATCGGCTTGGAGGTCGCAGCGGCCGCCCGGCACCACGGCGCCGAGGTGACCATCGTCGAGCCCAACCCCACTCCGCTCTTCGGGGTGGTCGGCGAGCAGGTCGGCACCTGGTTCGCAGACCTGCACCGCAGCCACGGGGTTACCCTGCGCCTCGGTGAGGGCGTCGAGCGTCTCGAGGGTGAGGACGGCAAGGTCACGGCGGTCGTGACGAGCAGCGGTGAGCGCCTGCCGGCCGACACCGTGGTCATCGGGGTCGGAATCCGGCCCAACACCCGTCTCGCCGAGGAGGCCGGTCTCGAGGTCGACAACGGGATCGTCGTCGACGAGGCGCTGCGCGCGTCTGCCGAGGGTGTCTACGCGGCTGGCGACGTCGCCAACTGGTACAACCCGACCCTCGGGACTCGCGTGCGCGTCGAACACTGGGCCAACGCTCAGGACGGCGGGTATGCGGCGGGTCAGTCGATCGCCGGCAAGGACGTGCACTACGGACCGGTCCCCTTCTTCTTCTCCGACCAGTACGACGTCGGCCTCGAGTACTCGGGCTACATCCCGCCTCGTACGGAGACCGAAGTGGTCCTTCGGGGTGACCCCAAGAGCAACGAGTTCATGGCGTTCTGGGTCGTTCCCGAGGCCGGCGGGGTCCGAGTCCTCGCGGGGATGCACGTCAACATGTGGGACACCATGGAGGCCGTCCAGACTCTCGTCCGGGACCGCACCTCCGTCGACCGCGACCGCCTCGCCGACCCCGGGATCGCACTGACCGAGGTGGACTCTGCCTGACCAGTATCGCGAGAGGTGCAGCACGTTGGCGGTGCAGAGCCGTTACCTTGACGAGGGCACGGGTAGTGGTCGCCGGAAGGAACGTCTCACTGCCGACTGCCGAAGGTGATCCGATGGAGGCCCGCGTCGCCACCCTGCACGAGATCAGATCCGCGCTCAACGCCGAACACCAGCACCTGTGGGGGCTGATCGGCTCCCTTCGCCACGCCTCCGTCGACGAGCGCGAGCTCCCGTTGCAGGGGCTGCTCCGCTACTTGGCCGTCCACGAGGCGGCCGAGGAGGTGGCCATCCACAATGCCTGGGTCACCGACTCGACGAGGGAGAGACTCGACGAGGAGCGCGAGGCCGCGGAGATCGTCGAGCGCCTGGCTCGCCTCGGCGATGCTCACTCGGTGACGTCGATGACCGCCGAGGCAGACCCGGTGGGCGCACCCCCGTCCGACGACGAGTTCCTCGTCGCCCTGGACCAGCTCGAGCGCAGCCTCCGGGATCACGCCGAGGCGGAGGAGAACGAAGAGCTGCCGATCCTCGCCGCCGAACTGCCCAAGGAGCAGGTCGGCGACATGCTGCGCGTCGTCCTCATGGTCCGCGAGATGGCAGGGGATGCCGCGTCGCCGATCGCGGACGGATCCTTCACCACGATGCGGCTCGCCGCCCAGCGAGAGTTCAAGCTGGCACTCAGCCAGCTCCGCTGACCCGGACCGCCGGCATGGTGAGGGGCCGTGCCAACCCCTCGTTCGGCACGGCCCCTCAACGCGGTGACCTGTGGGTCACTCCATCGGCATCTCCCAGTCGGGAGCGCACGTCGCCATGCCGTCGACGATGGCCATGGTCAGCATCCCGAAGTCGTCGTCCTCCAGGTAGCTGATCGGCTTGGGGGCCACGCCCTTCTTGTAGTAGCTGCCGCTGCCGATCGTGGCGCGCGTGTGAATCAGCGGCTCCTGCGTGACGCCCTTTGCCGCCATCCACTGCGCGACCGCGTCATCGGCGACGTAGCCGCACTGCTGCGCGTACTCGGGTCCGATGAGGAACGTGGCGCCGAGGTCGCTCAGCGGCATCCACGCGCTGTTGCCCTTGCTGTGCGCTCGGTGGGCAGCCTCCTGCCACTCAACCTTGTAGCAGTGGTGCGCCGAGGCCATGGTGGAGCCGGCGAGCGTGATGGCCGCGGTTGCGGCCAGGACCGTGCCGGCACGACGCATGGTCCGGTGGAGTGCACTCATACTGTCTTTCCCTCCCTGGTTGGCTCCGGGCAAACGTGTATCCCGGATAGCAACCGTCCAGAGACCAGCTCGGCCGGGCAGATACACGCATGTGCCGTATGCCGCTGGGCTCGCTCCCGCGCATCGGTGGCCTTCCGCTGGGGCCGGTTCTGCGTCGTCGAGCGGGTACGGTCCGGTCATGGATGCTGGCCATCGGAAGCGGTACGCCGACCTCGTGCGTCTCGTGGTGCGGCACGGCCATCGGGATCTCCTGACGGGAGTCCAGGTCGACGAGTTCCTCACCGAGGAAGGGGTGGTCGCCGACGTCGAGGGCGGCGAGCCGGAGCGACTCGCGGCGGACCTGGAACGGATGGGCCCCACGTTCATCAAGCTGGGTCAACTGTTGTCCACGCGGGTCGACCTGTTGCCGCCTCCCTACACGGAGGCCCTCTCGCGGCTGCAGGACTCGGTTGAGCCGTTCTCCGTCGAGCAGGTCCGCCAGATCGTCCAGGCCGAGCTCGGTGCGCCGGTCCGCAGCCTCTTCAGCGAGTTCGACGAGGCTCCTCTCGCTGCCGCATCCCTCGCACAGGTGCATCGCGCAACGACCCGCAACGGCCGGGACGTCGTCGTCAAGGTCCAGCGGCCGGGGGTGCGCGAGATCGTGCGCGACGACATGGAGGTCCTCGGTTCCCTGGCGTCCAAGGTCGACCGGCACACCGAGATGGGCCGCCGCTATGGCATCGACAACCTCCTCGCCCACTTCAGGCGCTCGCTCGCCGGCGAGCTCGACTACCGGCAGGAGGCCCAGCACCTCATCCGCTTCGGCGAGCTGACCGCGGCCTACCCGCACCTCGTTGTGCCGCAGCCGGTCCTTGAGCTGTCGACCTCGCGGGTCCTGACGATGGACTTCGCGGCAGGGCGACCGGTCACCACCGTCGGACCACTCGGGCTGCTCGACGTCGACACCCGTCCGCTCGTCGAGGAGCTCTTCTCCGCCTACGTCCGGATGATCCTCGTTGACGGGACGCTGCACGCCGACCCGCATCCGGGCAACGTGTTGCTGACCGACGACGGCCGACTGGCCCTGATCGACTTCGGCATGGTCGCGACGGTCCCGCGGCGGGTGCGTGCCAAGATCATCAAGCTCCTGCTCGCGCTGAGCGACGGCGACGGTGATGAGGCCGCACTCGTCCTGGCGGAGATGGGGCACCCCCTGGCGGGCTACGATGCGGCGCGCTTCCGGGACGACGTCTCCCACCTGGTGTCCACCGCGGTGGCTCTCGGTGGCGAGGTGGAGGCGGGAGGTGTGCTCCTGGAGCTGAGCCGCCTGTCGGGCACCCACGGGCTGCGGCCTCCCGCCGAGATGGCGATGATCGGCAAGACATTGCTCAACCTCGACCAGGTGACCACGCACCTCGACCCCGACTTCGCGCCCGCTGAGGCCATTCGGGACAACCTCGAGGAGCTGCTGCGCGGCGGCCTCTCCGTTTCGCTCTCCGGGGCCATCTCGTCCGCCATCGAGGCCAAGGACTTCGCGGCGCAGCTGCCGCGCCGGGCCAACCGGATCATGGACGCGCTGTCCGAGGGCGAGCTGGCGTTCCGGGTCCGGACCATCGACGAGGTGCGGTTCGTGTCGGTGCTGCAGCGGCTCGCGAACCGCCTGACGACGGGCATCGTCCTCGCGGCGATCGTCGTCGGCGCCGCGCTCATGATGCAGGTCCCGACCACGAGCCGGATCCTCGGTTACCCGGCCATCGCCATGCTGTTCTTCATCCTCGCTGCGATCGCGGGCGCGATTCTCGTGGGGTGGATCCTCGTCACCGACCGCCGAGAGGAGCGGGAGGCCCGACGCTCCCGGGAGGAGTGACCGGCCAGCCGGGTGCCGTGAAAGGATGGCCAGCGTGACGGCACAGATCCTCGATGGCAAGGCAACCCTCGCGTCGATCAAGGCCGAGCTGAAGGAACGGGTGGCCGCCCTTCGGGAGCGTGGGATCGTCCCGGGCCTCGGCACCGTGCTCGTCGGGGACGACCCGGGCAGCCAGTGGTACGTCAATGCCAAGCACCGGGACTGCGCCGAGATCGGTATCACCAGCATCCGCCGCGACCTGCCCGCGTCCGCTTCGCAGGCCGAGGTGGAGGCCGTCATCGACGAGCTCAACGCCGACCCGGAGTGCACCGGCTTCCTCGTGCAGCAGCCG
Source organism: Intrasporangium sp. (assembly GCF_040414665.1). Taxonomy (GTDB): domain Bacteria; phylum Actinomycetota; class Actinomycetes; order Actinomycetales; family Dermatophilaceae; genus Intrasporangium. The sequence goes on along the minus strand of NZ_JBEDUL010000174.1, from coordinate 87,486 downwards.
ACCGGCCTGGACGAGATGGCCCTGCTCTCCCGCGTGTCGCCGGAGAAGGACGTGGACGGCCTCCACCCGACCAATCTCGGCTGGCTCGTCCTCGGCCGCCCGGCGCCGCTGCCCTGCACTCCGATGGGGGTCGTCGAGCTGCTCCGCCGCTTCGGCGTCCAGATCGCGGGTGCGAAGGTCGTCGTCGTCGGTCGTGGTCTCACGGTCGGTCGACCACTCGGCCTGATCCTCACCCGCAAGTCGGAGAACGCGACGGTGACGCTGTGTCACACCGGGACGAAGGACCTGGCCGGGGAGGTGCGCCGGGCCGACATCGTCATCGCAGCGGCCGGTGTTCCTGGGATCGTCACGAAGGACATGGTCAAGTCCGGTGCCGCGGTGCTCGACGTGGGCGTGAGCCGTGTCGACGGCAAGATCGCTGGCGATGTGGCGCCCGACGTGGCCGAGGTCGCCGGCTGGATCAGCCCCAACCCCGGTGGCGTCGGCCCCATGACGCGAGCGCTGTTGCTGACCAACATCGTCCAGGCGGCCGAGGCGAGGGCCAGTGCAGTGGCGCGGTAGCGGCTTCGTCGTCCTCAGTTGGTGGTACGTCGTCGCCGTCGTCGGCGCGGCGGGAACGCTGATGATGGCGTTCGGGGACGTCCGGTGGGGCGGCCGGATCCTGTCGGCGGCGTTCCTGTTCGGCGCCATCGTGCGCCTGGTTGCGCGGCCGGCTCGCAAGGCCGGCGGACTCAACGTCCGTTCCCGGACGCTTGACGTGCTGATCCTCCTCGCGTTCGCGGTGGGGATCCTCGTCGCCTCCGCCACCGTCAGACTCGACGTCTGACCCGGGGGTACCGTCGACCATGGTCCTCGGCGCCGCGTTCTGGCGGTTCTGGTGTGCGGCCGTGCTCGCCAACGTGGGCGACGGCATCCGCGTCGCGGCCTTTCCCCTGCTCGCCGCATCGCTGACCAACAGCCCGGCGGCGGTCGGGTTCGTCGCCGCGGCCACGGCCCTGCCCTGGCTCGTGACCGGCCTGCCTGCGGGCTCCCTGGCCGATCGGAGGGGAGCACGCGTCCTGCTCGTCGTCAGCGACGCCGTCCGGATCTCCGTGCTCGTCGCCCTGGTCGTTGCCCTCGTCACCGATGTCACGAGTGTCGCCCTCGTCGCCGTGGCGGCGTTCCTGTTGGGGGTGGCAGAAACGGTGCGAGACACGGCGGCCCAGACGGTGATCCCGCGGCTCGTGAATCCGGCGCTGCTCGAGCGGGCGAACAGCCGGCTCGTTGCGGGAGAGGTGGCCGGCAACGAGTTCGTCGGTCCGTTGGTCGGTGGTTCGCTCTTTGCCGTGGGCGCGGCGCTGCCCTTCGTCGCCAACAGTGCTGCGCTCGCGATCGGCGTCCTGCTGGTCCTCAGCGTGCCGACCGCGCTCCTGACGCTCGCTGCCCCCGGCGCCGAGGCCGGGGAAGCCGTCCCCAGCGGCGTGCGGGCCGGACTCGCATGGCTCGGCCATCACCGCACCCTGCGGACCCTGGCGCTCGCCGCCGCGCTCGTCGCCCTGGCCGACAGTGCGTGGTTTGCGATCTTCGTCCTCTACACGGAGGCTCGGTTGAGCCTGGGCCCCGTCGGATTCAGCACCCTGCTCGCGGTGGGCGCTCTCGGCGGGCTGGGTGGCGCTTGGGTGGCTGACCGGTTCATCCGCGGTGACCATCACGGCCGGGTGTTGCTCGTCTCGATGGCGCTGACGACGCTCACACCCGCTCTCTTGGTCCTGTCCGGGACGGTGTGGGCGGCCCTGCTCGTCGTCGTCGTGACCAGTGGCGCCTTCGGGGTGTTCAACGTCGCAGGTGCGTCGTTGCGGCACCGCCTCGTACCCCATCGCGTGTTGGGGCGAGTGGTCGCAACGTGGCGTACGGTCGTCTACGGCGCCGCCGCGCTGGGGGCGTTGGCGGGCGGGATGCTCGCATCCCAACGTGGCCTCGAGGCACCCTTCGCCTTGTCGGCCGTCCTCGGACTCGTCGCCGTCGCCCTGTGGTGGAGGCCGTCACATGAAGCGCGCAGTGCCTGAGTCACGCTGATCACCCGCGCGACGTTCGGGCTGCCGCGGCGCGCGCGAACTGCACGTTCGACGCGGAGCTGGCTCAGCGGCATACGGCAAGGGCGTCGGCCACCGAGCCGGTGACCGACGCCCTTCGACGCCGCTGCGGGAGCCGCTCGGCTCAGATCAGGCCGAGCTGCTTGACCTGGTCGCGCTCGGACTCGAGGCGCGCCACGGACGCGGCGATGCGCTCGCGCGAGAAGTCGTTCAGCTCGACACCCTGGACGATCTCGTACCGGCCGCGCTGCACCACGCATGGGAACGAGGAGATGATGCCCTCGGTCACCTCGTACGAGCCATCGGACGGGACCGACATCGACACCCAGTCCTCGGTGCCCTTCACCCAGTCGCGCATGTGGTCGATCGTCGCGTTGGCCGCGGACGCCGCCGAGGACAGGCCACGGGCCGCGATGACGGCGCCGCCGCGCTTGGCCACCGTGGGGATGTACTCGTCGGTGATCCACGTCTGGTCGACGAGGTCGGCCGCGATCGTGCCGCCGACCTTGGCGTTGTACAGATCGGGATACATCGAGTCGTCGTGGTTGCCCCAGACGGCGAGGTTGGTGATCTCGCTGACGCTGACGCCGAGCTTCTTGGCGAGCTGGGACTTGGCCCGGTTGTGGTCGAGGCGGGTCAGCGCGTTGAAGCGTTCCCGCGGGATGTCGGGAGCGTTGGACATCGCGATGAGCGCGTTGGTGTTGGCCGGGTTGCCGGTGACGAGGACCTTGATGTCGTCGGCGGCGTTGTCGTTGATCGCCTTGCCCTGGCCGGTGAAGATCTTGCCGTTCGCGGCGAGCAGGTCGGCGCGGTCCATGCCCTCCTTGCGCGGCATGGCCCCGACGAGCATCGCGAGGTTGGCGCCGTTGAAGATGGCGGCCGGGTCATCACCGATCTCGACGCCCGCGAGCGTTGGGAACGCGCAGTCGTCGAGCTCCATGACCACGCCCTCGAGCGCCTTGAGCGCCGGGGTGACTTCGAGGAGCCGCAGCTCGACCGGGGTGTCCGGGCCGAGCAGGGCGCCACTCGCGATGCGGAAGAGGAGGCTGTAGCCGATCTGACCGGCGGCTCCGGTGACGGCGACTTTCACGGGGGTGCTGCTCACGGTTGGCCCTTCACGTCAGTGTGGCTGTGGACGCAATCGAAACTACCAGTCAGGCAGGAGACCCCTGACCGCGCAGGCGGGTCCCGTGACCGGCGTCACCCGGGCGTTCCACCCGATGGCGTATGCCGCCGAGCTCGGCTCCCGTCGACGTGCCCTCCCAGCGGTGCCACGACAACCGCCGCGCCGTGTGCTCGTGTGGAGTCAGCGCCGCCGAACGACCATCCTCGCGACGATTGCGCTGACGGAGAGGACGAGGAGCAGGACGCCGGGCACGATGAGCCACCAGTACGTCGTGTGTTCGCTCGGTCCGGCCCCGGGCTGCAGGGACAACCATGGTCCGCCGATGAGTCCGGCAACGGTCAGCAGGAGCCCCGTGACGGCGCCGAGACCCGGCGCCAGACCCCTGGCCGGCCCCGCCGCGGAGGGGGGAGCAGAACGAGAATCGGCCTGCCACGAGGCTGGTGGCGGCGCTGGCGTCGACGGCGGGTAGGTCTGCGGTGATGGAGCCGGTGCTGGTGGCGCCAGGATTGGCTCCGGAGCAGGTGCGACGGGCCGGTAGACGTCCTGGGCCGGCTCTTGAGCGGCGGAATCCGATGGGGCCCAGAGGTTCCCGCTGACCGTTCCCTTGGGCACGGGCAACCGGACGAAGCGCAGGGCCGCAAGATCCGGCGGTGGGAGACCCTCCGAGTGCGGGAACGGCTCCTCCCAGTAGAGCGGCCTGACGAAGTCGGCCCGGTGCGTCGAGAGTGCGGCTTCCCATTCGTTCCGGCAGGTCGCGGAGGTCATCGACCGGCTGGACCAGAAGAGCTGGAAGCTGTCAGCCTCGGCGATCTTGGCCCGCATCCACTCCAGCGGAGCGCCCGACCGCCGCTCAGCGACGATCTCGGACAGGTAGCCGTCGCCGAGTGCCTCGGCCACGGCGACGACTCCCTCGACGAGGTCGGCGTCCTCAGGCGCGTAGCAGGGGAAGATCCGTCCGAAGCGCTGGGCCGGTTGGTCGTGACGGCTCGACGGCTGGGCTGCAGCAGACGAAGCGACGACGAGGGCCACGGCGGCCTCCGCGATGACGAGCGGCCCCGAGAAGACCCGCACCTGACCCTCCACGGTCCTCTCGACGAGGTCCTCCCGCGCGCGCAGCAGGAAGGTCAGCTCGGCGATCTCGCCGGTCCACGTCACCGCTGCCTGGGGCGGGCTGCACTCCAGGCCCGGAAGGTCTGGCCTGACGATGAGTCCCGCGCCCCGGGGGACCGGCTGGGTGGAGAGGGCCGCAGTCGTCTGGCTGGGGGCGCCGGCAAAGAAGGTGGCGACTCTGTCTCCCACCTCCGCAGTCTGGTCGATCACCTCCCCGCTCGCCGTCGTCTGCCGCTCGCCGTGGTGGGCGAAGAAGAGCAGCGGCTCCCAGACCGTCGGGCGCAGTTCCGCTGGGTGCGACACCGTGAACTGCACGTCACGGTCGAGACCCGGCACCGGGATCCCGATGTCCTCTGCCCCGAGGGACGACCCGAGGTGCAGGGCCACGGTGGACCACTCCGCCGCCGTGGGGCCCTCGGCCGCGAAGAGTGCCGCGCGCCCTCGGGCGACCGCCTGCTCCACCCGGCCGCCGCTCTCGATGAGCGCGCCGTAGAACTCGTCGGCGAAGAGGACTGCGGCGGTGTCGGTGATCGCCCGGCGCATCGCGACGACGGCGGGGACGCCAGCTCGCACGAGTGCGGTTGCGGTGCCCGCGAAGGGGTCGCTCCGGTCGCTGACCGAGCTGTCGCAGCAGTTGAGCACCGCGAGTCGGAGCGTGGGCGACCCGGCGAGAATGGCTGCGACCTCGTCGGCCGGGCGGCTCGACACGGTTCCATCCGCCGCCGTGAGGTCGAGATGCCCGGTCCCGCCAACCGGGTGCGACGCGTGTCCGACGTAGTGGAAGACGTGGAACTCCTTGCTCTGCAACGTTTGGCGGATCGTCTCGAGGGAGGCGGTGCGCAGGGTCACCACCTCGACGGCGGCGCCCCAGCTGTAGGGCCGCAAGCGGGACTGGATGCGCACGATCTCGGCAGCGGCATCGATCGCGGGGGTGCCGTCAGGGGTGGAGACGGCGAGCAGGATCCGCAGTGGGGTGGGTCGAGCAGCAGCAGGCTCGCGGGTCTGCATCTCAGTGCACCGGACGACCGCCCGCCACGGGTCGAGCGCCATGAACTGGAACCGCCCCGGGTCGCGGAGCAGCTCCCAGGGCAGTCGGTCGGCGCCTCCCTCGAAACGCAGGACGACCCGCACCCCGACGCCCGAGGCGAAGGCCCGGTCCGTGCTCTTCTCATACCGGAGTCGCACCTCGCTCGGAAAGAGCGCGGCGAAGAGCGCATCGCCGACGTCCTTGTCGTCGCCGTCGAGGGTGCTCGGCAGGGGCGCGGTGAGGGTGCCGGTTTCGCCCGCGGGGGAGTCGAGCACGCGTGTCTCGAGCAGGTCGCCCCGCTGCGTCACGACCAGGTCCACGTCGACGTACCCCGAGGGTCCCGCCATGCAGCCATGGTCCCACCGCGCCGGTCAGCCGGACGGCATTTCGCCCCGGCTGGTCCCGCTACACGTGGATGGCGTCGAGGGTGACCCGTCGTGCGTGGATCCGGCAGATGACGCGCGTCTCGCGCTCCCGCTGGGAGTCCGGATAGACGTGGCCGTAGAAGCCGGGGTGTCGCGTGTACGCGCGGGTGAGTGCGTCGAGGTGCTCCTCCGCCCCCGCGCACCGGAGCTCGGCGTCGCCACGGATCTGGACGTACCGGGCGGTGTTGTCAGGATCGACGACGAGCAGCGAGACCTTGGGGCTGGCCAACAGGTTGCGGCCCTTCTGGCGCTCGAGCGTCGTGTTGACGCGCGCGCATTCGCCGTCCCAGTCGAGCCACACCAGGCTCGACTGCGGCCACCCGTCCGGGCCGATGGTCGTCAACACCCCGCAGATCGGCCTGGTCAGCAGGTCCAGGTGCGAGTCCGGGATCGTGGCCGTCTCCGGCAGGTGTGGCGCCTTCATCGCGGCCCCCGTGCGTCCAATGCAACGACGTGCGTCGGGCTGATCCAGCACAGCACCGGAACCTCGGTCTCGGCGAAACGCGCTGGCACGGCGTCGCCGAAGTAGTGGATCTGGCGCCCGACATATTTCGACGCGAGAGCGTCGAGGTGCGCTGCCGCGCCGACCTCGGTCATCTCGACAACGGTGCCGCGGATCTCGAGGTACCGCAGCAGTTCTCGCGGGTCGTAGCACAGCAGCGTGACCCGTGGGTCGCGACGCATGTTCCGCTCCTTGGCGAAGCCGCGCATCGTGTTGACCCGCACGCAGCCCCCGCCGAAGTCGCACCACACCACCGAGGTCTGCGGGTAGCCGTCTCGCGTGAGGGTGCTGAGGGCGGCAACCGGCGGGCACTCGACCAGATCGCGGTGCGAGGAGGGAATCTCAACAACCACGCAGCCAGCGTCATGCGCCCCGACCTTCAGCGACAGGGCCAGAAGTCCCCTTCAACACGATGCCGTATGCCGCCGGGCCGGCTCCCCCTCGAGTGTGCACTTTGCGCCGGGCTGGCTCCCGGTCGAGTGTGCACTTTGCGCCGGGCTGGCTCCCCGTCGAGTGTGCACCCCGCGCCCGGCTCGCGCAGGCCCTCGGCGAGGCTATGGCAAGGAAAAGGCACGTACTGCACACTCGACAGGGGGAGGGGCCCGGCGCGGACTGCGCACTCGACGGGGACGGGGGACCCGGGGGAGAGCGACGTCAGCGGGCGAGGGCGAGGGAGCCCAGGGCGACCAGCCAGCTGACGAAGCTTCCGACGAGGAAGTACTCCGTGACGTCGTCGATCCCGACCCGTGAGCTGGTGGGCGGGGGAGAGGTGCGGGCTGCCGCCTGGATCTCGGGGAAGCGGAGCAGGCCCTTGGCGGCAATGACGATGCTCGCGGCGCCGTACTCGCCGGCGAGTCCGAGACCGAGGATGACGAGACGTTCCATCGGGCCGAGGAGGCGCCCGCCCTTGAGGCGGTCGGCCGGTTGTGGATCTCCGGACGCCGCCCGGACCGCCGCGACGTGGTCGGGTCGGAGCGCCCCGATCGCCAGGAGCACGAGCCGGACGACCACATTGCCGGTCGCGATGTTGAGCAGCACGAGGGCGGCCAGCAGCAGCGCACGTTCGGCCGTCGGCGCCGTCCCGCCCCACGGCAGGTCCGCCCACGACAACCAGTCGGCGAGCGCGCCGCCCGGGGTACTGGCGAAGCCCGAGAAGACGACCAGGCCGCCGAGGAGCACCGCGATCACGGCAAGCGGCACCCCGGCGCGACGACCGGTGGCCTGGGTCTGCGCGGACGTCACCACCCAGCCGGTGAGCGCGACGGCGGTGACGGCGAGGGCGGCCAGGTCAGCAGGACCGTTCACGTCCGCGACGATCGAGAGGACGACGAGCGTGAGGACACCGGCAAGCGGAGGCAAGCTCAGCGGCATACGGCCATGTCTGGCCCGGACGAGGTCGGCGACCCCGAACGCCAGGAGGGCGAGCGAGACCCACGTCATGGCAGCTCACCCAGCATGCGCATCGCCTCCATGGCCATCCCGATCCCGTCACCACGCACCCGCTGCGACACAGCGGACGGCGTGATGCCCTCGCGCGCCGCGATGTCCTGCTGGGTCAGCCCCTCGAGGCGCCCTCCGAGGATCCTCCACGAGACCGGTGACAACGATCCGAGGACGTGGTCGAGCGCCGTCAAGGCAGCGTTGACGGCAGCGACCAGGGCGGGCTCGTCCGCGGGGGAGCGGTACACCGCACGCGTGGTACGCAGCGCGGCCTTGCCAGCAAGCCGCTCTGCCTCCACGATGGCGTCGCGGGCGGCCCAGTACGCGGGACCGTCGTGGATGCCGCGCTCGGGGTCGAGCGCCTGGATGTCACCGCGCCCGATCCCGAAGCGCACGTCGTGGGGGCGCAGCCCCGCCCGGATGGTGAACGCCGCAGTGAAAGCCTCGCCGAGCGTGGCGTAGACGCCTTGGAACTCGTCGCCGAGCGTGATCACCGCCGGGTCGAGGACCGGGTGCTCAGCGTTGACGCGGGCCAAAACCGTCGACACAGCGTCGTGCAGGACCTGTCGATCGCTCGTTCGGCGAGACTCGACGATGTCGCCAATCACAGCAACCCGTGCAGCGCTCCGCTTCACTTCCGACATATGAAGAGGATAACTGTATTTCTTCGAAGTGAAGCGCGACACTGTGTCAGCGGGCGGTGGCACTATCGCAGCCATGGCCGTCACCGCTCTCGATGTGCGCGACATCGCGCTGGGGCTCCCCAGGGCGTACGAAGCCTGGGTGCGCGACTATCGCAAGTTCCGCGTGGGCCAGATCGTGTTCGCGAGCGTGAGCCCGGACGAGACGGAGCTCGGGTTCGGGTTCCCCCGCGAGGAGCGCGACGACCTCATTGCCAGCGAGCCGGACAAGTTCTTCCGGCCCCGGCCGTCCGACCTGCGCTACCAATGGGTGTGTGCCCGGCTGGCCGCCCTGGACCGCGACGAGCTCGAGGAGCTCATCGTCGACGCGTGGGCGATGTGTGTGCCCAAGTCTGTGTCCACTGCCTACTTCACCCAGCAGGAGTAATCCGGGCCCGGGGAAACCCCGCGTCGCCGACAGCCAGGATCACCGATCGAGCACGGGGCGCCCCGCCTCGTCCAGCTCCGCATTGTCCACGTCCGACGTCGACCCGTCGACGTCCAGGTGGCGGCGGTCGTCGCCGGTGATCCACGCATAGGTCGCCCCGGCAATGAGGCCACCGACAATCGGCGCGACCCAGAAGGCCCATAGCTGTGCCGGCGCCTCGCCGCCGTTGAAGAACGCCACCGCCGTCGACCGCGCCGGGTTGATCGACGCGTTGCTCACCGGGATGGCGACGAAGTACGCCAGGGTGAACGCGAAGCCGATCGCCAGCGGCGCAAACGCCTTGGGGGCGTCGTCCTTGGTCGAGCCGAGGATGACGTAGACGAAGAACGCCGTCATCAGTGCCTCGACGATGAGGACCGCCCCGAGACCGAAGCCGTCGGGAGACGCGTCGCCGTACCCGTTCGCGGCGAGGTTGTCCGTCACGGGGAGCCCGCGGCTGGAGACCAGCCCGGCCAGCGCCGCCCCGGCGATCAGGCCCCCGATCACCTGCGCCGCGAGGTACGGCAGGACATCGCGCCAGTTGAAGCGCCTCGAGATGGCGAGCCCGATCGTGACGGCCGGGTTGAAGTGACCGCCGGAGACGTGACCCACCGCGTAGATCATCACCATGACGACGAGCCCGAACGCGAGGGCGATGCCGAGGCGACCGACACCGATCTGGACGGGCGTGCTGTCAGAGAGCGACTGCGTGACGACCTTGCCGTTGAAGATCGCGGTCCCGCATGCGACGAAGACGAGCCAGAAGGTTCCGAAGGCTTCCGCACCGAGACGTGAACTCATCTTCGGCTGGTACATCGAGGTCTCCTTCGTCGAAGCCGGCCGTCCCCTTGGCAGCGTAGTGGACGCGACTTCCGAGGGCCGGGAACGGTGGAGCGCAGATGCCGTATGCCGCTGGGCTCGTTCCCTCGTGCCGGCTCAGTCAACGAGTGGTCCAGTCGAGAACCGGGGAAATGGCCGATGTGGAACGTTGGGTCCAGGTCGCACAGTGGTTTCATGAGTAGCCGCATCACCTCTGCGGTCAGCGGTACCGCTGGTCATCGGCCCGGTGAGGCTGCGATCCCGTGTCGCGACTTCGACGGAGACCTGTGGTTCGCCGAACGGCCGGAGGTCGTCGATGTCGCCAAGGCACTGTGCGGCCTCTGTCCCCTGCGTGCCCAATGTCTCGCCGGCGCCCTCGAGCGCCGTGAGCCCTGGGGTGTCTGGGGAGGGCAGCTGCTCCTCGATGGAGCCGTCATCGCGCACAAGCGAGGTCGTGGACGTCCCCGGAAGCACCCGGCTGCCGCTTGAGGGCGCCGCCACGCACCTGGCGTTCTCTCCGTGGCCACGGTTGGGTGTCGGCTCAGCCTGGCCGGAGCGCATCTCACAGCGGGAACAGCTCGATGGCGCACCTCGGCCCCGGGGCTGTCGCCAGGCGGCGGTCGGCCGTGAGCAGTGCGACACCATGGACCTCGGCGACCGCGACGAAGGCCGCGTCGGACGCCGTGAGGTCCTCCCTCAGCTCCCAGATCCGACGGACGAGCGGTGCGTGGGCCACGCGGTCGATGGCAAGACGTTCCCACCCATCGAGCACTGTCTCGGCGTCCGACGCTGCGATCCGGCCCCCCAAGACCAGACCGCGCAGGGCGTGGGCGATCTCGACGTCGATGAGGTGCGGCGCCCCCAGGCGCTGCCTCGCAACCGCCTCATGGGCCGCACGGTGCCCGGTCAGCGCCGCGATGGCGACAGACGTATCGAGGACGATCACCGATCCCGTCCCGCACGGACCGCATCGACGATGTCCTGGATCTCAACCGTGAGAACGGGGGCTGACCAGAGGAGGTCAGCGTTGCGCCGGAATGCCACGGCCGCCTTCAGCTCCCGCACGGCCAGCGCGCTGACCGACATGGACTCCTTGGCGGCGAGCTCCTCCAGGGCCGCACTCACGTCATCAGGGACGTTGCGAAGAAGATAGAGCGTCTTCATGTTGCACTGTGCAAGCAATCCGCTCGCGGATTGCCACGAAACGTAGGTCCTGTCATCTCCCATGGCACGCGTGGGAATGGCCCAGATCGTGGACCGCCACGGGCGATCATAATCAGCAGTTATACATTCGATCACATGACGATCATCGACGCTCCCAGCGTGAGGCATGCGGCAGCGGCTCGTGCGGAGGCTGGCCCGGCGGCATACGGCAACACCGTGCCGGAGCCGGCCAGACGCCTGAGCCAGCTTGACGCGCTCGAGGCGGAGTCGATCCAGGTGATCCGGGAGGTCGCTGCCGAGCTGGAGCGCCCCGCGCTGCTCTTCAGCGGAGGCAAGGACTCGGTCGTCATGCTGCACCTTGCGGCCATGGCGTTCTGGCCGGCCCCGATCCCGTTCCCCGTGCTCCACGTCGACACCGGACACAACTTCCCCGAGGTGCTCGACTACCGCGACGCGACCGTCGAGCGGCTCGGGCTGCGCCTCGAGGTGGCTCGAGTGCAGGACTACATCGACGACGGGCGGCTGCGTGAGCGAGCGGACGGCACGCGCAACCCGCTCCAGACGATTCCCCTGCTCGACGCGATCAACGAGCACCGCTTCGACGGCGTCTTCGGGGGCGGGCGGCGCGACGAGGAGAAGGCCCGCGCCAAGGAGCGCATCGTCAGCCTGCGTGACGAGTTCGGCCAGTGGGACCCCAAGAACCAGCGCCCAGAGCTGTGGAACCTCTACAACACGCGGCACCGGCCGGGGGAGCACGTGCGTGCCTTCCCGATCAGCAACTGGACCGAGCTGGACGTCTGGCGCTACATCGAGCGGGAGTCGATCCCACTCGCGCCGCTGTACTACGCCCACGAGCGCGACGTCTTCCAGCGCGACGGCATGTGGCTCGGCGTCGGGCCGTACTCGCAGCCCCGCGGGGGCGAGGCCGTCGAGCGGCGCATCGTGCGCTACCGGACCGTGGGCGACATGTCCTGCACGGGCGCGGTGCTCTCGCCCGCCACGACCAACGCCGAGATCGTCGCCGAGGTGGCCGCTTCCACCCTCACCGAGCGCGGGGCCACGCGCGCGGACGACCGCCTCTCCGAGGCGGCCATGGAGGACCGCAAGAAGGAGGGGTACTTCTGATGACGACACAGACGATGCCGTATGCCGCTGGGCTCGCGGAGGGCGGACTGTTGCGTCTCGCGACGGCTGGGTCCGTCGACGACGGCAAGTCGACGCTCGTCGGGCGGCTGCTCCATGACACGAAGTCGGTGCTGTCGGACCAGCTGGCGGCCGTCGAGCGCGTCTCGCGCGACCGGGGACTGGCGGCCGCGGACCTGGCACTGCTCACCGATGGACTGCGGGCCGAGCGGGAGCAGGGAATCACCATCGATGTGGCGTACCGCTACTTCGCCACGCCGCGACGGTCGTTCGTGCTCGCCGACTGCCCCGGCCACGTGCAGTACACCCGGAACACCGTGACAGGGGCGTCGACGGCCGACGTTCTCGTGCTCCTGGTCGATGCGCGCAAGGGCGTCCTCGAGCAGACCCGTCGGCACCTGGCCGTTGCCGCATTGCTGCGCGTGCCGCACGTCGTCGTGGCCGTGAACAAGATCGACCTCGTCGGGTTTGCGCAGGACGTCTTCGAGCTGGTCGAGGCGTCGGTCCAGGCGGTCGCGCGTGAGCTCGGCGTCGTCGAGGCCCGCGCCATCCCCGTCTCTGCGCTCAACGGCGACAACATCGTCGAGCGCTCGTCGAGGACACCGTGGTACTCGGGTCCGGCGCTGCTCGAGCTGCTCGAGTCGCTGCCGCCATCTGACGACGTGTCGCAGGAGTCGTTCCGGCTGCCGGTCCAGCTCGTCGTCCGGCCCCAAGGCGCGGCGCGCGCCGAGGCGCACCGGGACTATCGAGGCTACGCCGGAGCGGTGGCCTCCGGGGTCGTGCGCGTCGGTGACGAGGTCGTCGCCCTGCCATCGGGGCAGCGGTCCCGAGTGGTCGGCATCGACCTGGGGTCCCGGTCACTGGAGGAGGCCTTCGCACCGCAGTCGGTGACGCTGCGCCTGACCGACGAGATCGACATCTCGCGCGGCGACATCGTCGCAGGGGTCGATGGAGCACCGGAGCCGACCCAGGACCTTGCAGCGGTGCTGTGCTGGCTCGGTGACGCGCCCCTCCGGGCCGGCCAGCGGCTGCTGCTGAAGCACGGGGCCCGGACGGTGCAGGGCTTCGTCCGTGGCATCGAGGGAGCCCTGGACCTCGAGGACCTGCATGCCGTGCCGGCAGAAGCCTTGGTGCTCAACGACATCGGGCGCGTGACGTTGCGGCTTGCCGCACCGGTCCCAGTCGAGGACTACGCAGTGTCGCGTCGAGGCGGGTCGTTCCTGCTCATCGACGGGCACGACGGGAGGACGCTCGCGGCCGGAATGGTCGGGGCCACGTTGCCGTCCGGCGCACCCGCGCCGGTGACGCCCGAAGGCGACGAGGACGTCGACATCTGACCCAGCACGACCTCCCCAATCGAGAGAACAACTTCGGGGACTCCTCCCCACATCGAAAGAACACCTTTCCGCACCCTTCCCGATCGAGAGAACAACTTCCGGCCCGGAAGCTGTTCTTTCGATCGGGGGGAGGCAACTTCTCACTCGGAGCGCGACGCGGTCTGCTCGATGGCGGCGAGGATTCGGCCGTAGTCACGCCCGGCCCCGTCGCCGAGCACCCCGCCCCAGGCCCGCACCATCTCGGGGCCGTAGCGATGGCCATAGCCGTAGGGCGGGTTCAACCCGACCGCCATGTCCGTGGTGAGCTGCCAGAACGTGACGAAGGGGATCCACGTGACGTCCGGGTTGACGTCGCGGCCGAGCGGCTCGCGCAGCCAGTCGGGTTGGGCACCGAGGAGGGCGGGGTGCCACCAGACGACGGGGTCGGAGGGGTGCTGGAGGAAGACGAACCGCGGGTACTCCCAGGTGCCGAGCGGACGACCGACGTAGTCCGTCGTCAGCTCGACATCATTGGTCGCGAAGCGGATGTGCAGGCCGTTGTCGATGACGGGAGAGATCTGCGGCGAACCCTGGGTGCGGGAGGCATAGAGCTGCTCGGCGATGCCGGTGAAGCTCGGCGTGCCACTCCACACACCGCCCTGTGCCCGCGCCAGCATGTCGTCGACGTCCGAGAAGGTCGAGAGGCCGCCATAGGCCCCGAGCGACTCACCGCCGACGACGAGCCTCGGCCGGGAACCCGCGGGAAGCGTGGACCACTCGGCGTAGACCTTGTCGAAGAGCGCCCGGCCCGCTTCTCTCGGCGTCGCCCGGTCGGTCAGCAGCTCGAGCGCGCTCGGCAGGTAGGAGTACTGCATCGACGCGATGGCGCTGTCCCCGCCCGTGAGGTACTCGATCGACTGCGAGGACCAGTCGTTGACCCAACCGTTGCCGGTCGCCGTGACGACGGCGAGGACCTTGCGGCCGAAGGCGCCGGTGCGGTGCAGTTCGGCGACCACCCGATCGGCGGTCTGCTCGATCGTCTCGCCGTCGTGGAGACCCGCGTAGGCGCGAATCGGCTGGATCGCCGGCTCCCCGGTCGCCGCGGTGATCTGCGCAGGGGTCAAAGCCTGGGTGACGAACACCTGCCCCTGGTAGCCGAGCGTCGCATACGGCTCGGCGGATCCGGGCCCCCCGGAGACGAGCGGCGAGGTCGGGGCGCTCTTGCCCTCGGGCGACTGGGCGTTGAGGTGCGCCGAGTAGCGTCCGAAGAGCTCGACGCCACGCTGCATGATGATGATGTCGGTGAACCACGCCGCGACGAAGAGGACGACGACCACGGCGAGGGCGGTCGCAGCGGCGGTGGGCAGCACCTTGGCGGCGCGGTGCTCGAGGCGCCTGGTCAGCCGTCGGGCCCCGCGGCCAGCGGCGATGAGCCCGATCCAGACCGCCACTGCCAGGGCCAGCGCGCCGACCCAGTCGAGCGGACTCAGTGGGGCGAGGTGGACGACAGCTGCCGTGACGGCCTGCGACCGCACGTTGGCGACGACCGCCCAGACGAACCCGGCGGCGAGCAGCACGAACCAGGCGACGCGCAGCCAGTGCCCCTGCTCCTCGCCGATGATGAGTCGCAGGGCGAGCAGCCGGCTGATCCCGCGGACGAGCCAGGCGAGCAGCACCCCGAGGCCGTACCCGGCGGCACCACAGATGCCGGACACGAGGCCTTGGTAGAACCACGTGCGTGGCAGCAGGCTCGGCGACAGCGCGATGATGAAGTAGGCCGCGCCAAACAGCAGCCCGGTCCACGAGAGGCCGAACCGGTCGGCCTCGGCTCTCGCCGCGCGCACGACATGCCGGGCGGTGATGACCGGGGCGGTGCGCCTCTCCAGGTTGAGCCGTCCCACCTGCTCCATGCCGTGATTCTAGGTTCCGGTGACGTCGTGTCCCGCGATCGTCAGCACTGGCCGCCCGCCAGTCACTGCGGAGGTTCTGGTCGACGGTGCACTTCGTGCTGGAGATGCTGGCCTCCCCTGACCGGAGCCATCGGCCCAGTCACCCGCCACGGCGGTCTGGGTGCGCGTATTTCGGTCTTCTCACGGCGCGTCTGGACAACACGGGGATTCGGTGATTCTCGTCCGATAGCGAACACCTCGGGCATATCGTCGAACTATCCCCATCCGTGGCGTGGGAGGCCGCGATGAAGGATCTGGAATACGACGAGTTCGAGGTGGTTCTCGAACGCAGTGGGGACGGGTACAGCGCTCGGGTCGTCAAGTCACTCACCGGGCTGACTCCTGCCGCGCCCTTCGTGCCTCCCGTGGAGAAGGCTGCCCTGCTCCAGTTGCGGGAAACCATGCGGGGCGTGGGCGGGACGGCGCCTGCCGGGGAGGTCGACCAGGTCGGCTCCCCAACCGTCACGCCCAAGGCCTTCGGCAGCGCGCTGTTCCTGGCGCTCTTCACCGAGAAGGCCCTCAACATTTTTCAGACGAGCCAGTTCGTCGCGGCAAGTCACGGTCGGGGGCTCCGCCTGCGGATCAGGTTCTCCGACGTCGCGGAGCTCGCGAACCTGCCCTGGGAGCTGCTGTACGACCCGGACAAGCACAAGTTTCTCGGTCGGCACCGTGCCTACCCGACGATCCGGATGCTCGACCTCCCCGAGCCGGTGCCGCCGTTCCGGGTCACCGGGCCGCTGCGCATGCTCGTCGTGATCTCCAGCCCGAAGGACCTGCCGGAGCTCGCCGTCGAGAACGAGTGGATGGCTCTCCAGGAGGAGCTGAAGCCGCTGGTCGCAGCCGGGCGCATCGATCTCGAGCGTCTGCCGGTCCCCACGATGGAGGCCTTGTACACCAAGGCGAGCACCACGGAGTTCCACGTCTTCCACTTCATCGGCCACGGAGGCATCAACGCGAACGGTGAAGGACACCTGGCCTTCGTCAGGCCGAACGGGCTCCAGCACCGGGTGCCCGGGGGCGACCTCGCGGTGATGCTCGAGCACTCGCCGATCCGGCTCGCGGTGCTCAACTCGTGTGAGGGTGGCACCGTCAGCGCCGAGGATCCCTTTGGCAGCGCGGCCATCGCCCTCGTGGAGCAGGGGATCCCTGCCGTGGTGGCCATGCAGTTCCAGATCTCGGACGTCGGCGCGCGGACGTTCAGCCGCACGCTTTACGACTCTGTCGCAGCGGGTCGCTCCGTCGACCTCGGCGTGACTCTTGGCCGCCAGGCCTTGCTCGCGACCAGCGAGACGGAGTGGGCCACTCCGGTGCTGTACCTCCGGGGGGAGGACGGCGTGCTGTTCGAGCTCGAGGACGGACCGGTCGAAACGATCCTCGAGGACCCGCTGGCGACCCGGGGGCGCCTGCCGGACACCGCACCAGTCCCCGCGCCCGCGGGTGAGCAGCCGCCGCCCGATCCCGAACGCGAGAGCGAGCGTGAACCGGAGACGGAGCCGGTGTCGATCGCACCCCCGCCACCGACTGGGCTGGTGGGGTCCGTGCGCGAGGGCAGGGTGGACCTGCGCTGGCAGCAGGAGGCAGCGGCAGACGTTTCGGTCCTCGACTGGGAGGTGTTCCGCGACCGCGAGCTGATTTCCCGGGTTGTCTCGCCGCGGGCCATTGATCAGCCGGAGGGCCCTGGGATGTACTCCTACTTTGTCGTCGCCGCGGGCAAGGGCAGTCAGAAGTCACAGCCTTCGGCCGAGTGGACGGCGACGGTGCCCGGCCCCTCCATCGAGGCACCACGCCTCACGGCTTCGGGGCCGCCCACCCGGCCGACAGCGCCGTCCAGGCCCCAGCCGACCTCCGGCTCACCGGATAAACCCGAGGACGGATGGATTGAGGTGAAGGCGCGTCACGTGCGCCGAGTGCCGGTGGCGATCGTGCTGATTCTGGCCCTGGCCGTGGCGGTCTGGCTCGTGGCTCGCCCCCGGGCTGCGGCCCTCGCTGCGCCCACTCATGTCGTCGCAGCTTTCGACACCGGCCTCGTGTCAATGACCTGGGATCCGGTTCCCGCCGATGGCCCGGCGGTCGATCGTTGGGAGATCTACCTCGACGACGTCCGTGT
Organism: Intrasporangium sp.; assembly: GCF_040414665.1. GTDB lineage: Bacteria > Actinomycetota > Actinomycetes > Actinomycetales > Dermatophilaceae > Intrasporangium. The sequence goes on along the minus strand of NZ_JBEDUL010000174.1, from coordinate 70,179 downwards.
CACGACCGTCCGCCAGCCCGAGGCGTCCTTTCCCCCCATACGGTCTGGGCAGGTCGAGTACCGGGTCGTTGCCTTGGGTGCCGACGGTTCCCGATCGGATCCCGCAGCGGTTGCCGTGACGGTGCCACGCGATCCCGCGAAGACCGCAGACGTGGAGATCAGCGTTTCGGAGGTCCTGGCCGCCGAGGGGGACGCGGTGACGGTGACCTTCGAGACGGACAACCTGGGCAAGGCAGAACTCGTCAACGAGCAGGTCTTTGTCGAGGCCGTCGGTGGTGGGCAGTTGCACGCGGTGTCGTTCACAAGGGGCAGTAGCGGGCAGCCCCAGCCCTGCAGTGTGGATGGCGCCGAGGCCACCTGCGAGATCGGCGGCCACGCGATCAAGGGGCTCGTGCACGTGTCGGCAACGGTCGGGTGGGTGGCGACCTCATCGGGCGTCAGGGCCACGGTGAAGGACACCGCTGGCACCACGGACCCGAAGCAGAAGAACAATGCCGCAACCTACAAGCGCCACCTGACCTCGCCTGGCTCACCGACGGTGACCACGCCTGGCTCACCGACTGACACATCGACGGGCCCGTCGACTGGGACTCCGACGCCGACCGTCATCTTCTCGCCGCCCGAGATCACGGGCACACGACCGCCCAACGATGGCTGAGGAGCCGCCATGTTCATGTCTGCGACTGTGCTGCCGTCAACTCTCACCCCGGACGTCGCCCTCCAGCGGCTCTCGTCCCTCTCCGATGATGCGTCCGTGGTGGTCCGTCGCGAGGAGGAGGGAGCGACCTACTGCTACGACTTCAGCGTCGGGACCCTCAGGGCAGCACTGCGCGGCAACCCCGCACCGACGCTGACCCTCGCCCTCAACCTGCACGAGTGGCAGGCGAGCCCGCAGGTGGACCTGCAGTCCACGTCCGCGGAGGAGGCCGAGCGCGTGGCGGCTCGGGGCATCACCGTCGTCCGAGACGGAGACGACATCATCGGCGTCCTCGTCCCACGGCGCAGCACCACGCGCGGTGGCGTCGAGGGCACCCGCGGTGGCGTGGAGGGCACCCGCGGCGGCAGCGGTCCCACGCGCAACGGAGGCGGTACCCGAGGCCTCGACCAACCTGCTGCCCCCGCCCCTCCCGAGCCACGCCCAGAGCCCACGACGGGGCTGGAAGCCAGCCCGGCGGCATACGGCGACTCCCTCTTCCAGGCCTTCCCGCGCGTCGGCGCGCCGGATGCCGTCCAGGCTGGCGAGCAGTTCGACGTGGCGGTCGGCTTCAGCCTGACCGGAGCGCCCGGTGCGACCGTCTTCACCGTCGTGGTGCCGCGCGAGCAGGAGATGCTGCCGTTCGTCGTGTCGGTGATGGGCCACGGGCTGGACTTCCCGCAGGGGGTCCGGCGCGAGTTGGCCGTGTCCCGGTCCGCGCCGGAGGCAGCCACGGTGACGTTCGCGGTCGTCGCGGATCCGGTCGATAGCGACCAGGTGCGCGTCGTCGAGGTGTCGTACGAGTTCGGCGGCAATGTCGTCGGGCGCGCCTGGCGCGAGGTCCACGTGGGCGCGACTGCGCCACCGGCTGCGCCCGCGCCGCCCCTCCAGGGCGGGACGAGCCTGGCCCCGACGCCGAACGTGCCCGCGCCGCACATCACCGTCGAAGTCCGCAACCGGCAGGGCGACGCTCAGCTGGAGTGGCTGCTGCACACGCGGCACAGCGACGTAGCCCTGCCGACGACGCGGATCACGACCGACCTGGGCAACGAGTCCGCGCGGGAGTTCGCGGTCCAGCTGATGAACCAGCTTCCAGCGCAGGTCGGTTCGCCGTTCCTGCGCAAGACGGTGACCGGAATCGGTCGAGCGGTCACCGGGGCGATGCCAGCGGAGTTCTGGACCCTGTTCGCCGAGGTGTGGGACCGTGCGAAGGCCGCCGGCGAGGTGCCGTCCATCCTCATCGTCACCAACGAGCCGTACGTCCCATGGGAGCTGGCGTGGGTGGGAGACGACATCCTCGACCCGGCCGACCTGCCTCCCGCAGCGCCGGGGGAAAGCGTTGGTATGCCGCTGGGTTGCCTGTGCCGCGTAGGTCGCTGGGTGCCGCCCATCACCCGTACGCCCCGCGGCGGCGATCGCCCGGCAACGCCGCCGCCGACCACCGCCTCGGCGAAGCGTCTGGCCGTCGTCATCGGCGACTACGCCTCGGACACGAACGTGCGTCCCCTCCCCGAGGCCATCGACGAGGGCAAGGCGATCGCGCTCGCCTACGGTGGCCTCCCGCTCAAGGCGACAGAGGATGACTTCGGGCGGTTGCTGAGCAACGAGCTCGAGCGCAACGGCGCGCCCTTCGGGCCGACGGCCGTGCATGTCGCCGCACACGGGGAGGTGAGCCCGACGATGCAGCAGTACACCGGGATCATCCTCAGCGCTTCGGACCACCGGCTCGATCCCTTCGTCGTCCAAGGCTCCTCGTTGACCCGGGAGACCAAGCCCTTCGTCTTCCTCAATGCCTGCCAGGTCGGGACGGCGGGCTCGGTGCTGAGCGACTACGGCGGGCTCGCCGGAGCCTTCGTGTCCGAGGGGTGCAGCGGCTATGTCGCGCCTCTGTGGAACGTCAACGACCTCGTGGCGCGCCAGTTCGCCGAGGAGTTCTACCAGGCGGTGTTGCAGAAGGGGACCTCGGTGTCCGAGTCGTTGCGGCAGCTCCGGTCCCGCTACGCCAGCGCCTGGGACCAGCAGACGGCGACGCCGCTGGCCTACGTCTTCTACGGGCATCCGGAGCTGACGTTCGATTAGTCGTGACCGCGCTCGCTGCTCAGATCGGAGGCATGCATGGCACAGCTGGACGGAAGCGCGCGACGAGTCGACCTGGGGCGGGGGATCGTCATCACCGCGCCTGGGCTGCGGGGACGTGCCGTCCTCCAGGAGGGTCCGCTCGGCGGTCGTTCGGGTGAGCCGGAGCGAACGACACGCGGGTGGGACGACGCGCTGGCCCGGGCCGGGATGCGACAGGCCGTGGCCGTCGAGATCGACGCAACGGCCGCACCCCGGGCTGGTGGAGGAGCAGGACGCGCGGGTGAGATCCGGACAGCCGAGGGCGAGCCCGGACTGGTGCTCGACGTCCCCGACCTCGGCCCGACGAGGGGCCAGGTCCTGCTGCTGGTGGACGAGGCGGGAGTGCCGAGCTGGCACTACCCGGAGTCGAGGAGCCGGGCGGGTTCACCGGGAGCGCAGGGCGGCTCGCCCGGGGACGTCTCGCGCGGAGGTGGTGCGACCATCCGCTTCGTCGTGCCCAGTGCGGTCGGAGTTCCCCACGTCACCGAGGGTGAGGACCCGCCGGTCGGGGACCGGTCCCTGATCACCCTGATCGGCAAGAAGATCCTCTCCGTCCTCGTCTACGCGATCGTCGACGAGCTCGTCGGCGCCGCGGCGCAGCTCATCGCGAGCAGGTGGGAGGGGTCGCACCGGCCCACGCAGCTGCGCGACTTCGGCCCGGCGGCCTACGGCTCGGCTGCGGCCAGCGACGGCTTCGACGCCTCGCGGCTGACGGCCGGGCGATCGCTGCTCTTCCTCCACGGCGCGTTCAGCACCGGTCACGGGTCGTTCGGCGCCCTGCCACCGGCGACGATGGAGACCCTCGCCGCGCGTTACGAGGGTCGGATGTTCGCGCTCGACCACCCGACCCTGTCGGTCGATCCGGTCGGCAATGCCCGAGACCTCCTGGGCCTCCTGCGTCTGCTCGGGCCTGACTCGGCCGTCGACGTCGACCTCGTCTGCCACAGCCGGGGCGGGCTGGTGGCGCGGGCCCTGGCCGGCGCTGCCGATCGATCGGAGGGGCGACTGACCATCGGACGGACCATCTTCGTCGCCAGTCCGAACGCCGGGACCCCGCTCGCGGACGGCAAACACCTGGGCACCTTCGTCGACCGGGTCACGGCCCTGCTCAACCTCGTTCCTCCGGGGCCCTGGTCGGCCGTGCTCGACGTGCTCGACGCCGTCCTCGAGGTGGTCAAGATCATCGGTCAGGGTGCGATGGGCGGACTTCCCGGACTGGCGGCGATGCGGCCCGGAGGCGAGTTCCTTGCCGGGATCGCCTCCGCGGCGCCGGACGAGAGGCGGCTCTATGCCATGGATGCCGACTTCGAGCCCACCGGTTCGCTCGCCGCGCTGTGGCGCCTCCCTGATTCAGCACTCGACAAGATCTTCGGCGACCGGGCCAACGACGGGGTGGTCCCCTCCGAAGGCGTCGGCTTCGTTGCTGGAGCCCGCGGCTTCCGGGTTCACGAGGAGCGCTCTCTCCACCTCACGTCCGAGACCGGCACGTGGCACTGCTCGTTCTTCACGCAGCCCCGGGTCTCCGAGTCCCTGACGGCCTGGCTCCCCGGCTGACCCAGCGGAACACAGAGCGACGGTATGCCGTTGAGCCGGCTCAGCGGCATACGGCCCCAGGCGTGTGGCCGTGTCACGGACAGGCCGGCTGCCTCGTCTCGGGTGGTAGGAGCCACTATTGACGAGGAGAGTGACAGTGATGCGTGTATTCGTGGCCGGAGGCAGTGGAGTCATGGGACGGCGGCTCATCCCGCAGCTCGTGACCAAGGGGCACCAGGTGACCGCCACGACGACGAGCCCAGCCAAGCTGGGGTTGCTCGAGCGGCTCGGCGCGGACGGGGTCGTCATGGACGGCCTCGATGCGTCAGCGGTCGGCGAGGCGGTCGCGGCAGCGCACCCGGACGTGGTCGTCAACCAGATGACCGGGCTGTCGGAGGAGCACGCCGGCAAGGTCAACCTGAGGGACGCGAGTCGCTTCTTCGCGGTGACCAATCGGCTGCGCAGCGAGGGCAACGACCACCTGCTCGCCGCCGCGGAGGCAACCGGCGTGGCGCACTTCGTCGCACAGAGCCACGCGAGCATGAACGGCAAGCGCGAGGGCGGCTGGGTCAAGACCGAGGAGGACCCGCTCGAGGTGATCGAGGGCACGAAGGCGCTGGAGCACCTCGAGGACGCCGTGGTCGGGGTTGGTGGGGTCGTGCTGCGATACGGCGGGTTCTATGGGCCGGGTGCGTGGGACGACCAGCTCCGGCTCGTGCGGAAGCGACTCGTGCCCTTGGTCGGGGGCGGCACGGGGTACACGTCCTGGGTCCACATCGACGACGCGGCCGACGCAACCGTCCTGGCGATCGAGCAACGGGCCTCGGGCATCTACAACATCGTCGACGACGAGCCCGCGCCGGCGAGCGAGTGGCTGCCGTACCTCGCGGAGTGTGCCGGGGCGAAACCGCCTCGTCGGCTGCCGGCCTGGCTCGTCCGGCTGCTGGCCGGGGAGATGGCCGTCGGCATCCTGACGCAGGGGCGTGGGTTCTCCAACGCCAAGGCCAAGCGCGAGCTGGGCTGGCAGCTGCGCTACCCGTCGTGGCGGCTGGGGTACAAGAAGGAGCTCGGGTGATCAGGGTCGAAGGCAGGGCCGAGGAGTTCGAACAGCTGCGGCCGCTGCTCTTCGCGATCGCCTACCGGATTCTCGGCAGCGTGGTCGAAGCAGAGGATGCGGTGCAGGAGACCTGGCTGCGTTTCGAGGCGACGGAGACGGAACCGGTCTCGACGAAGGCGTTTCTCTCGGCCGTGGTCACGCGGATCTCCATCGACGTCCTGCGCTCAGCGCGGGTCCGTCGGGAGAAGTACGTCGGACCGTGGTTCCCGGAGCCGCTGGTTGCCGACCCCTACGAGGACCCGGCCCGCTCGGCGGAGCTCGCTGACTCCGTGTCGATGGCCGCGTTGCTGCTCCTCGAACGACTCAGCCCGCTCGAACGGGCCGTGTTCGTCCTGCGGGACGTGTTCCGGTTCGACTATGACGAGATCGCCTCTGCCGTAGGCAGATCCGAGGACGCCTGTCGTCAGCTGGCGTCCCGGGCCAGACGGCACATGGAGGCGGGGCGACCGCGGTTCGATGCCGACCGGCGCGAGCGCGAGCAGTTGGCTGAGCGGTTCTTCGCCGCCCTCCGCGATGGCGAGGTCGATGAGCTGCAGGAACTGCTGGCCGCCGATGTCCAGATCATCGGGGACGGCGGGGGCAAGGCGCCGGCCTTCACCAAGGGCGTCAGGGGCTTCGATCGCGTCGTTCGGGTCCTCGAGGGCCTCATCCCCGCCATCGGCGCGGTCGAGCTGGGTGTCCAGCCGCATGAGGTGAACGGCCAACCGGGTGCGATCGTGCGGGACGGATCGGGGCGCGTCCTCGGCACGTTGGCCCTCGACATCCTCGATGGCCGGATCCAGACGATCCGCGGGGTCGTGAATCCGGACAAGCTGCGTCATCTCGGCCCGGTGGGCGACGCGTGGGCCGTCAACCGGGAGGTGAGTCGGGCTCGTCGGCCTCATGGTTGACCCGCCCAGCAGGCCGTAGGCCGCTGGGCTCGCTCCCGTTCACCGCCGAGTCCGCGCCGGGCGCGCTCCGGGGCACTCGGTCAGTTTCGGAGAAGCGCACCGGCCCTTGGGGGGCCAACAATGGACGCATGGCAACTTCAGGAAAGACGACCAGGCGGGAAGACGCGAGCGCGGACACGTTCACTGCGGAGGAACGCGCCGCGATGAAGGAGCGCGCACAGGAGCTCAAGGCCGTCAAGGGCGGCAAGAAGTCCAAGGTGGACGACACCCAGTCCGTGCTCGACAAGATCGCCGACCTGCCGGAGCCCGACCGTGCCACGGCGCAACGGGTCCACGAGGTGATCATGGCGGCAGTCCCGGAACTCGCGCCACGGCTCTGGTACGGCATGCCGTCCTACGCCAAGGACGGCAAGGTGCTCGTGTTCTTCCAGGACGCGGCGAAGTTCAAGGCCCGCTATGCCACGTTGGGGTTCCAGGAGAACGCGGCGCTCGATGAGGGCGACATGTGGCCCACGTCGTTCGCGATCGTGAAGCTCACCCAGGCGGTGGAGAAGCAGATCGCCGAGCTCGTCAAGCAGGCGGCAAGCTGACACGCGGCGCGGGCGGCGGGCTTAGGGTTCGGGGTGAGGCCTCGACGAAAGGAACGCCATGTCGACCAGTCCACCCACGCCGCCCGTGCCGTCGTCCATCCGCATCGGGGCGCAGGTCGCCGAGGCGCTGTCCGCCGGTGGGCCCGTCGTCGCGCTCGAGTCCACCATCTTCACCCATGGGCTGCCCCGTCCGCGCAACGTCGAGGTGGCCCTCGAGGGGGAGGAGATCATCCGGGGGGCCGGAGCCGTCCCAGCGACGATCGGCGTCCACCATGGGACCCCCGTCGTCGGCCTGACGGCGGACGAGATCCGTGAGCTGGGTGACGACGACGACGCCGACAAGGCCTCGATCCGGGAGCTCGCTCTGGGGGCGGTGACGAAGAAGAACGCCGGGACGACCATTGCGGCGACAGCCTTCCTCGCGCGCGCGGCCGGTATCGACGTCTTCGCGACAGGCGGCCTCGGCGGCGTGCACCACGGGGCGGAGAAGACCTTCGACGAGTCGGCGGACCTCATCGCGATGTCCCGGACCTCGATCGTGCTCATCAGCTCCGGGGCCAAGGCGATCCTCGACATCCCGGCCACGCTCGAGCGGTTCGAGACTCTGAGCGTGCCGGTCATCGGCTATCGGACCAACCGCTATCCGGGCTTCTACGTCGTCGACTCCGGCTACCCGGTCAACGCCCGCGTGGACTCGCCCGCGGACATCGCCACGGTGCTGACCACCCAGCGTGCCCTCGGCGTGCCGAGCGGCGTGCTCGTCGCCAACCCGGTGCCCGAGGCCGAGCAGCTCGACCCGGCCGAGCTCGACGGTGTCATCGAGGCGGCCTGGGCCGCGGCGGAGAAGGACGGTATCGGCGGCCAGGCCTCAACTCCCTATCTGCTCGACTACATCCGCCGCGCCACCGAGGGCCGCAGTCTGGACGCCAACGTTGCCCTCTACCGCAACAACATCCGGCTGGCCTGCGAGGTCGCCGCGGCCCTCGTCGAGGCGACCCCGGCCGACCGGGGCGCCTAGTGCTCGGTGTCATCGGCGACATCGTCCAGGACGTCGTCGTCTGGCAGCTCGAACCCCAGCGCAAGGCGACCGACACGAAGTCCGAGATCGTCATGCGTCGAGGCGGGTCAGCCGCCAACGTGGCCGCGTTTGCCGGGCCGCGGTATCCGACGCGCTTCATCGGCTGCGTCGGTGACGACCTCGGCGGGCACGTCCTGCGGGAGGAGCTCGCCGGGCATGGCGTCGACGTCCGCCTCGAGGTGGACCGGAGGGCGAGCACGGGGATGATCGTGCTGCTCATCGACGAGCAGGGCGAGCGGACGATGTATCCGTCCCGCGGAGCGAACACGCAGCTGGTCGACATCGACCCGGGGTGGCTCGATGACGTGGAGGTCCTCCACGTGACCGCCTACTCGTTCGAGTCCGGGTCCACCTCGGACGCGGTGCTCGACGCCGTGGCGCGCCAGCACGAGCGTGGCGGCCTCGTCTCCTTCGATGTGTCGTCGACGGGCCTGATCCGGCACTACGGCGTCGAGGCCTTCGTCGACCTCGTCCAGCGGTGCCGGCCGGACTTCATCTCCGCCAATGAGGACGAGTGCACGATCCTCGATCTGGTCGACGGGCATCGGCCGGGTGCCGGATTGGACCGGTTCCCCGGTGCAGTGCTCCTGGCCCGGCGAGGCAAGGAGGCGACGAGCGTGATGAAGGCCGGAGCGGTCCTCGCGACGGTGCCTGTGGATCCGGTGGAGGACGTGCGCGACCTCACCGGTGCTGGTGACGCCTTCAACGCCGGCTTCCTCACCAGCTACCTGATGCAGGATGGTGACCTCGTGCGCAGCGTCGAGGCGGCGCACGCCTTGGCGGCCCGGGTGCTGCGCAGTCCGGGGGCCACCGAGGAGCCCGGCCCGGCTCACAGCCCCAACCCGGTTGACTGAAAGCTGTTCACTCGATCGGGCTGTCCGCGAGGTAGTCCATGAGTGCTGCGCGCCAGTCGCGGATCGGGATGACGCCGGCCGCGTCGAGAGTGGCGTGGGACAGGACGCCGTACGCCGGGCGGGCGGCGGGGCGGGGAAACGCAGCGCTCGTCGTCGGTCGCACGCGCTTCGGGTCGAGGCCGCGTGCCTCGAAGACCGCTCGGGCCAGTCCATGCCAGGTCGTCTCGCCCGAGGAGGTCCCGTGGTAGGTGCCGGCGGGCGCGTCAGCGGCAACCATCCGGACGATGAGGTCGGCCAGGTCTCCGGTCCAAGTCGGCTGGCCGTGCTGGTCGTCGACGACGTCGAGGGTCTCGCGCTCTCCGGCGAGTCGCAGCATCGTCGCGACGAAGTTCGGCCCGCCTGCCCCGTAGAGCCACGCGGTCCGCACGACCCAGCTGTCGACACACAACGCACGCACCGCCCACTCGCCTGCGAGCTTGGTGCGTCCGTACGCCGAGCGGGGGCTGGGAGGGTGCTCAGCGGCATACGGCATGGTGGCCTGTCCGTCGAAGACGTAGTCGGTGGACAGGTGCGCGAGGCGGGCCCCCGCACGGGAAGCGCCGCGGGCGACGTTGGCGGCACCGACGGCATTGACCGCGAAGGCCTGCGGCTCGTGGCTCTCGGCGTCGTCGACTCTCGTCCAGGCCGCGCAGTTGACGACGAGGTCGTGCCCTGCCGCGGCCGCACTGCACTCGGCGGGTTCGGTCACATCCAGGTCCTCACGACCCACGGCGGTGACCACATGACCTGCGGCGCGGAGGGCGGGGACGAGGTCGTGCGCGAGCATGCCTCCCGCACCCGTGACGAGGACGCGCAGCCCCTCGCTCACCGGCCGAGCCGCGCGTAGGTCTGCTCGGCGGCGACCTTGGCGTCGCGCCACCACGACTCGTTGGCGCGGTACCAGTCGATCGTCTGCGCCAGCCCGTCCCGGAGGTCCTGGTAGCGCGGGCGCCAGTCGGTCTCCCTGCGCAGCTTGGACGCGTCGATGGCATAGCGCAGGTCGTGGCCCGGCCGGTCGTTGACATGGTCGTATGCATCGCTCGGCTGACCCATGAGCTCGAGCAGCATCCTGACGATGTCGCGGTTGTTGCGCTCGCCGTCCGCGCCGATGAGATAGGTCTCGCCGAGCCGGCCCTGCTCGAGGATCGCGATGACGGCGTCGTTGTGGTCGTCGACGTGGATCCAGTCGCGCACGTTGAGGCCGGAGCCGTAGAGCTTCGGACGGGTGCCCTCGAGGATGTTGGTGATCTGGCGGGGGATGAACTTCTCGACGTGCTGGCGCGGCCCGTAGTTGTTCGAGCAGTTGCTCAGCGTCGCCCTGATCCCGAAGGAACGGATCCAGGCACGCACGAGGAGGTCGGCCCCGGCCTTGGTCGCGGAGTACGGGGAAGAGGGGTTGACGGGCGTCTGCTCGGTGAACCGGTCCGGGTCGTCGAGCTCGAGGTCGCCGTAGACCTCGTCCGTCGAGATGTGGTGCAGACGCTTGTCGTGCCGGCGGACCGCCTCGAGGAGCTGGTAGGTGCCGACCACGTTCGACTCGACGAACGGCCACGGCGAGTCGAGGCTGTTGTCGTTGTGCGACTCGGCGGCGAAGTGGACCACGACGTCGTTGGCGGCGACCAGCTCGTCGACGAGCGCCGCGTCGGCGATGGTGCCCTCGACGAGCGTGACGTCCCCGTTGCTCAACGCCGGCTCGAGGGAGGCCCGGTTGGCCGCGTAGGTCATCGCGTCGATGACGGTGAGCCGCCAGTCCGGGCGGACCTCGCCCGCCCGAAGCACGAAGTTCGACCCGATGAAACCGGCCCCGCCGGTCACGAGTACACGCATGGGGTGAGACTAGACGAGGCCGTATGCCGCTGAGCGCTATCCCAGCCGCACGCACGGTTGGCCCTAGGCTTGGCCACCATGAAGGGGATCATCCTTGCGGGGGGAACGGGCAGCCGGCTGCACCCGATCACCCGCGGCATCAGCAAGCAGCTCATGCCGGTCTACGACAAGCCGATGGTCTACTACCCGCTCTCGACCCTCATGATGGCCGGGATCCGCGACGTCCTCGTCATCACGACGCCGCAGGATCGTGACCAGTTCGAGCGGCTGCTTGGCGACGGCCACCAGTGGGGCATGTCCCTGTCCTACGCGATGCAGGAGCGGCCCGAGGGCCTGGCCCAGGCGTTCATCATCGGAGCCGGGTTCGTCGGCTCGGAGAGTGTTGCCCTCATCCTCGGTGACAACATCTTCTTCGGCCCCGGTCTGGGCACCCGGCTCGCCGACCACACGCACGTCACCGGCGGCCACATCTTCGCCTACCGGGTCGCGGAGCCGACGGCTTACGGCGTCGTCGAGTTCGACGACACCGGGCAGGTGCTGTCGATCGAGGAGAAGCCCGCCCGGCCGAAGTCGAGCTACGCCGTGCCCGGCCTGTACTTCTACGACAACGACGTCCTGGCGATCGCCAAGGGCCTGAGGCCGAGTGCCCGCGGCGAGCTCGAGATCACGGCCGTCAACGAGGAGTACCTCGGCCGCGGCCAGCTCACCGTCAGCGTGCTGCCACGCGGCACTGCATGGTTCGACACGGGGACCTTTGACGGGCTCATCGAGGCCAGCCAGTACGTCCACGTCATCGAGGCGCGACAGGGCCAGAAGATCGGCTGTGTCGAGGAGGTCGCTTGGCGCAACGGCTGGATCGGCGAGGACGTCCTGCGCCGCCACGCCGACGAGCAGGTCAAGAGTGGGTACGGCCGATACCTGCTCGAGCTCCTTGCCGACGGTCGGTGACCGGGCCGTGCACATTCGTCCCCTGAGCATCGCGGGGGCCTTCGAGGTGACGCCGCGTCAGTTCCGGGACCGCCGCGGCACCTTCGCCGAGGGGTTCCGGGTCGACCGGCTCGCCGAGGCGATCGGCCATGAGCTGCGGGTGCGGCAAACCAACATCTCGGTCTCGACCGCGGGCGCGCTCCGCGGCATCCACTACTCCGACGTCCCTCCGTCTCAGGCGAAGTACGTGACGGCGACGAGCGGCGTCTTCATCGACTTCGTCGTCGACGTGCGAGTCGGCTCACCGACGTACGGGCAATGGGACAGCGTCCGGCTCGACCCGGTCGACCGCAGGGCGGTGTACGTCGCCGAGGGGATCGGCCACGCCCTCGCGTGCGTCGAGGACGGCGTGGCCGTCTACCTGTGCTCGCAGGTCTTCAATCCTGTGGGCGAGCGCGGCCTCAACCCGCTGGACCCGGGGATCGGGCTGGCCCTGCCCGAGGGCTTCGTCCCGGTCGTGTCCGACAAGGACGCCGCGGCCCCGACCCTCGAGGCGGCGGCGGACCAGGGCCTGCTTCCCACACTCGAGGCCTGCATGGCCTACACCGCCGGCCTGGCGGGCGACTGATCCGCCAGACGCGCCGCGAGGTCAGCTCACCGGCGTCGGCCCCAGATACGGCGTCGCTCAGGCGCTGGAGCCTCCGGACCCGAGGGGGACGGCTCGGCGGTGACACCAGAAGCTGACTCCAGGAGCGGCGAGCCGGTGAGCACCCGGCCCACCGTGTCGACCGCCGTGGAGATCTCGGAGAAGGCCAGCTGATAGGCGTCGAGGCCCTGACCGTAAGGGTCGGCGATGTCGTCCAACGTCGGATCCGTGATGGGAGCCCGCCGCGAGGCAGCGACGTCGACGAGCCGGCGCAAGGAGGCTGCGCGGTCCTCGCTGGGCGTGAAGTCGTCCGCTCCGTCGACGACGAGCCGTGCGAACTCACGCAGGGTGAAGGTGTGCGACGTCGCGGCTGGTGCGAGGGCCACCGCGGCCGCCCGGTGCCGCCGCGTCATCCCGAGCACGAGGTCTGCGTCGTGGACGAGCTCACCGGTCAGGGTCTGGGCGCAGAACTCGCCGGAGTAGGCACCGGACTGCTCGAGCAGGTGCGCCATGGAGATCTGGATCGGATCACCGACCATCGCCCGGGTGCCCCCGCTCACGACCTCGATCGTGGGCGCTCCGGCTGCCCAGTCGCGGCAGATCAGGCGCTCGGCTGCGGGTGAGCGGCAGATGTTGCCGGTGCACACGGTCAAGACCGTGAACCGGACTTCCCCACCCGTCATCCATCCTCCACACCGCTGGCCACCGCTCATCAATCTACCGGCGTGGCTCTGCAGGTGCGTGGAAGTCCTGAGGATGGGGATGTGACCAGGCCCGGGGGAAGCGCCGTTCCGTCGGGGACCCGGCCCAACGGCATACGGCCTAATGCCGGTGCGCCAGCAGGCTCTCGACCTCGGCCGTCAGGCGCTCGTGGAATCTGGGCTCCGAGAACTGGTCCACATGCTTGGCGATCGCCTCGCCGTCCCAACGACGCTGCGATGCGGCAAGGACCGCGGAGCGAATGGCATCGGGCGTGGGCGCCTCGAAGAAGAGGCCCGTGACGTCCTCGACCACGGTGTCGAGGTACCCGCCGCCGCGCAGGGCGAGCGTCGGCTTCCCGAACGCTCCTGCCTCGAGCGGCGTGAGGCCGAAGTCCTCGATCGAGGGCGCGATCAGCGTCGTCGCATGGGCATAGACCCATCGCAGCGCGGCATCATCGAGCCCATTGAGCAGACGCACGTTGGACGGGAACGCGGCTCGCAGGTCGTCCTCCAACGGCCCGTGACCGACGACCACCAGGCGGTGGCTGGGCAACCCGCGGAAAGCTGCTATCGCCTCGGTCACGTTCTTGTAGGGCAGCAGCCGCGAGACGATCAGGTGGTAGCCGTCCCGCCAGTCGGCAACCTCGCGGACTTCGCGTTGCGGCCCGTCGTCGCAGACGCCGAAGGGCGGGAAGGCGACCGCCGCGTCGATGCCATAGGCAGCCTTGACCCGGTCGCGCACCACCGTGGAGTTGGCGAGGTAGCGGTCGGCGCTCGCTGCGGCGAGCCGGTCCCACCGTCGCAGCCATGGAGTCATGGCCTGGAGTGCTCGGCCCTTGACGGAGGCGGACGGCTCGTGCCCCAAGTACGCAGCGGGCTGGTACAGCCATTTGGCCGGAGCATGGCAGTAGACGAGCTTGCGCCCGGTGGTCGGCACGCCATGGGCCCACCCGCTGCTGGAGGCGATGACGACGTCGGCGTCGATCGGAAGACGGTTGATGGCGCCCGGCAGGAGGGGAAGTGCGAGGCGGTGGTCCTGGCGAAGCGGGCGGATGCGGTTGATGGGAGACGTGATGACCCGGGCGTCGCGGAACTCCGGATACGTCCCCGCAGGGTCGTACAGCGTGGTGTGGACCGTGGCGTCGGGGAACGCGCGCAGCATCGCGAGAATCACCCGCTCGGCTCCGCCTCGCTGCGTCAGGTAGTCGTGCGCGATCGCGACCTTAGGGCGCAGGTTGGTCGATACCACCATGGCCCTGATCATGTCATGCCTTTCGTCACCTTCTGGACTTGTGTCCCTCGTGGCGGACGGGTTTGGCCGCCGAAGGTCAGCCCGAGTGTCAGCAGGACGGGGGCCACGACGATGCCGAAGGAACCGAGCACGTCGACCGGGCGGTGGGCGTACCAGGCGACGTTCCCGACCGCGATGGCGAGCCCAGCGGCGACCGCCAGAGCAACGCCCAGACGGCCGGGTCGCCCCGGCCACAAGAGAACCACCGCGACGAGCACGACGAATCCGACCGTCGCGTGGGTGGAGGGGAAGGTGTTCCAGCCATATCCTGGGACACCGAGGTCTGGCCTGGGCACCACGTCGTCCCGGAGCCAGATGGACAACGGGATCGCGGGCAGCGCTGCGGCGGCTGCCAGGCAGGGGCGCCACTGCCGGCGCACGACGCCGCGAAGGAACAACAGGGCGGCGACCGGGGCCAGCAGGTAGGGAAGCAGCGGTCGGGCGAGATCGTTCAGGAGCTGGCGCGCCGGCGCCGGAATCGTCTCCAGGATGAAGGAAGCCAGTCCCGCATCGGCGAGCTGCCCCGGTGTGGTGAGGACGCCGACGAGGGCGGCGCCGGCCAGGGCTCCCGCCCCTGCGGACCAGACGAGCAGCTCACGACGCGTCGGAGTCGTGGTCACTCGCCCACCTGCCCCCGGTCTCCTGCGGTGCGTCGAGACGCAAGCCTCGCACAGCGCCACTCGACCACGTGGCCCAAAGCAGGAGTTCGTATGCCGCTGGGTCGGCCCACTCGTACCATGTCTCCACGTGGGCGGTCGGGTTGGCGGGAAGCGAGGAGCGGTTCGCGGATGAAGAGGGGTCTGATCACGGCGGGGCTGATCGCCTTCCTGTTGGTGGATATCGTCCTGGTCTACGTTGCCTTGCGCCCGCCACCGGTGACGCCGGCGGCCGTAGGAATTCCGACGGGATCGTCGACGGACGGCGCAGCATCCACCACGCCACCGCGCTCCACCTCACAGCCGCAGACGAGTCCGACGGGTTCCGGCACGACTGGTCCCACCGGGACCGCGAACCTGCGTCCGAGGCCGGTCGGGATCCTCCTGGTCGGGCTCGACTCCGATGTGGCTTGGAAGGCGACGACCGGCACCTGCCGGGATGGCGGCGCCACGCTGTCCCTCACGCGCGATGGCGGGTCGAGCTGGGACGAGGTGAAGGTTCCCCCGACGACCATTTCCAGAGTCCAGGTCCTGTCCGCGGGAACGGGATTCGTCGTCGGGGCCGACCGAGGCTGCGGAGAGAACGAGTTCACCACGGACGACAACGGAGGGACGTGGACCGGTCCACGGCCGCTCGTGGGCGGGTGGGCGAGGAAGCTGGCCCAACCGAAGGAGATCGTCACTCCCGAGGACGGCAGCTCCCGGCCCTGTGGTGACCAGAACGTCCTGGACCTGTCTCGCACCTCGGCTGAACAAGCCGAGGCCCTGTGCTTGGACGGCTCGGTGAAGGTCACCAATGACAGTGGTGCCACCTGGAGCGAGTCCGGTGAGGCGGAGGGGGCGCTCGCCTTCTCCAACCGGCTCGAGGGCGGCTCCCTGACCACCTACGCCGCTCGGGCGGGCATCGAGGGATGTCCGGGCGTGCAGGTCGTCAAGGTCGTCAGGGGCAAGAAGCCGGCTGAGGTCGCGTGCGTCAAGACGCCCATGCCCACGCCTGGCAGCGTGGCGATCTCCGCGTCTTCGCAGGCCGGCTGGCTCGTCGTGGGTGACCAGACGTGGGTGAGCGGCGCCGACCTCACGACCTGGGAGCAGGCCTGAGGGTCCGCCTCACTCGTACGACGCGAGCCCGTCGGTGCGGATCGCCTCGCCGAGCTCCTGCATCCGGACCTGGTCGACGATGTCGATGGACTGGCCATCCGCGCTCCAGCCGAAGCCGGTGAACGGGGCCGTGATGAAGCGCACATCGCCGCCGCGGAGGTTCCGCATGGCGAAGGCCTCGGACCGCATGGTGCCGACGTCGAGCTTCTGGTCGACCGTGAGGTTGCTGGTGGCGGCGTCGAGGAAGTCCTTGAGCCGGATCGGGTTGGTGAGCGTGTCCCTGCTGAGGGCCTCGAGCATCAAGGCCTTGATGAAGGCCTGCTGCCGCTTGCCTCGCGAGATGTCGCCCTCACTGAGCTGCATGCGCTGGCGGACGAAGACGAGGGCGGTCTCACCGTCCATGTGCATGGTGCCTTCGTGGAAGACCTTCCCGTCGCCCTCCGAGGCCTCCTCGACCTGGACGTCCACGCCGCCCACCGCGTCGGTCATCTTCTTGAATCCCTCGAAGCCGACCATGGCGACGTGGTCGATCTCGATGCCGAGCAGGTTCTGCATCGTCTTGACCAGCAGCGGGGCGCCACCGAAGGCGTAGGCGGCATTGAGCTTCGCCTCACCCCTTCCCGGGATCGGGACCCAGAGGTCACGCGGGAAGTGAATGAGGGTGACGTCGCTGCGGTCCTCAGGCACATGGACCAGAACCATGACGTCCGACCTCGAGCCGGTGTCGCCGGGTCGGGCGTCGTTGCCGATGAGCAGGTAGTTCGTCCCGTTGCCCGCTGGCTGCGCGACGGCGTTGCCGGACGTGTCGGTGGGTTGCGCGTCGGGGCCCGAGTCCGGGAGCAGGGTGGCCTGTTTCACATTGTTCGAGACGATCTGGTTGAGCCAGACGAGGTAACCGCCGACCGCGAGCACCGGGACGAGCAGGAGGACCAGGGCCGCCACGAGGACCTTGCGGTTGCGTCGGCGTTCCTTGCGGTCACGCCGCGAAGCGGGTTGGGGCGCCTCGTCCTCCGAGTCCTGCGGGTCGAACAGGTCCGGCTCGGGTCGTTCCTGGGTGCGGTCCACCCGGCAAGTGTAGGTGGAGGGGCCTGCATACACTGGCCGTCATGTCGAGAAGACGTGGGCGCAGAAATGGTGACCTTCGCGTCGCCGTAGGCGCCGCTCTCGTCTTCGCCCTCTACGTCTGGCTGCTCACCCAGGCCACCGTTCCCGTCATCACGACGCTGGCCTTCGCGAGCGACACTCGTCCCACGCTGTATGCCGCTCTGCTCGCGCTGCTGGTCGGGTTGCCCGGGTGCCTGCTGACCTTGCCTCGCGCGCTGGCGCCCGCGCCCCCGTCAGTCCTGCCGTCCGCCCGCGCCCGCAGCCAGATGGCAGCGCGACGCAGGTCCTTCCTCAAGACCGACCTCATCGGGATCGCGCTGCTGCTGTTCGCGCAGGTGCCCCTGCCGGCTCCGTGGGGCCCCGCGGGCAAGGCCGCCACCATCGCCAACGTCACGAAGTCGGCCGAGATCGTGGAGCTGAGCGCACGGTTCGCCAACTGGTCCATCGGGATCTTCGGCATCGGCGTTCTCGCCGCAGTCATGGTGCGCGTCTACAACCACGCCGCCGCGTTCCGCGTCCTCGGCATCGTCCTCGTTCTGGGAGCACCAGTGATCGTCTGGGCCGTCCTCGTCCGGTCGGTGTCCTGACCGGTCACACGTGCTGGCGCTCCTCAGACCCGTTGGGAGCCGTCGCAGGACGAGCAGCATCGAGCTCGCGAGTGATGTCCTCGACGAAGTCTCGGATCGCGTCAGGGCCGGTGACCGGTCCACCGGCAAGGAGCCCGTCGACGCCGAGAAGGACGGCCGAGGGGGTCCGGGGCATCTCCATCGTCACCGCCGCGTAGCCAGGAGGATCGTGGATGGTCTGCGGCTCATGGGCTGATGCCCACGGCGAGGAATCGGCTGCTGACCGCAGCAGGAGGCGGATGTCCACCTCTGGCAGCATCTCGCGCCAACCCGGCACTGCGGCCACCGTGGCGGAGCAGCTGCCGCACAGCTCTGAGACGTGGACCAGCAGCTGAGGTCGGTGCTGGGCCAGCGCTCGAACGCTCAGGGTGGTGCCGTCCGCCAGCGACACAGGCACGTGAGGCGTCGGGCGCCGGAGGTATTCCCCTTCGCCGTCCGCGGAGTCCACGGTGACCTCGTCCGCGGCAGAGGACGATGAACTCGGCCGAGCCATGACGAGGGCGGTGGTCACGACGCCAGCTACGACGGCGACCAACCACCAGGCCTCGGATCCGAGCGCCACGAGTCGGGCCAGCACCGATGCGTCACTCATCGCGACTGGGACGCCGATGACCGCGAGCAGCACGAGCCATGCGTTGCGCAGGACGGTCCACCGTGTCACCCGGTCGGACCCGATGGCGCCGAAGCACGCGCAGTCCACGGGATCGGTGGACGAGAGCGCCCTGATGATGAGCCAGAGGTACGTGACGAGGAGCGCGAGAACCAGGGCAGCGGCGGCCAGCTGCCACCCTCCGGGCAGCGTCAACAGTGCGACGGCAAGGACGATCTCGAGCCACGGATGCCCCTGCCGCACAATCGAGCTGGAGAACAGTTGGGGTACGTCCAAGGCGTCGAAGGCGGCCGCCGAGGAACGCGGGGCCCGGAGCTTCGCCCCTCCACTGAGGGCGAGCACAAGGGAGAGGAGGAGGGGGGAGACGAGCGCGGCCGTGGTCACGACCGAATCGTACGTTGAGGGCCGCCCGGCATCGTTGCGAGAATGTGAGGAACCTCCCCAAGCGCGACGGTTGTCGCTGCTAGGCTTTGCGCTGGTTCCGCAGGTCTGCGGGACTCACGACTGTGGGGAGACTTCCGTTATGACAGACACTGTTGAGCCGGGCGGTGCCGGACGCACGATCTCGCGTCGCACGGTCGCCAAGGGGGCCGCTTGGTCGGTGCCAGCCGTTCTCATCGCCAAGTCCACGCCGGCCCTGGCCGCCTCGCCGCCGATCGTCATCGACTTCGGCGACAGCACGGCCTGCAAGCTGCCGGGCAACTCTTGGGGGAGCGCTGGATACAACAAGGGCTACGTGCTGTGGGGGCAGTTCGTCAACACCTTGGACACGACGGTCTCGTTCCGCGTCACCAACATCGTGGTTGGCGGTGTCGACCAGTGTCTCGTCGGCGTGACCGACCCGTCGCTCGCCAGCCCGTGCCCGCCGCAGACCATCGACTGCATCACCTTGGCGCCGGGTCAGGAGAAGGTCTACGGCGTGTTCTCCAACGCCAGCACCGACAGCTCCAGCACCGACGTGGCGGTCACCGTCGAGTACTGGGTCAACGAATCCTCGTGTGGCGCTGCCGGATCGGGTCAGATCGGCGTGACGTCCGGCAATGTCGTGGGGCAGTCGTGGACCACCCCGCAGGGCGGTGGGTCGTGCAAGTTCCCCTTCCCCGAGAACCAGATGTGCCTCACCCCGCCCAGCGCCACCGCGGCTGGTTGCTGACTCTCGTTGCATTGACGGACGAGGGCCGCGCGGGCGTTGAGCCCGCTGCGGCCCTCGTCCGCGTTCGCTTGGTGCGAGGCTGACGTTGACCGAGGTCGTGCTGCCCATCCGCGTGCGCGTGGCGATGGCCCACGCCGCCTTGCAGGTCATGGCCGATGAGGCTGGGATCGACGTCCTGCACATCAAGGGGGTTGCCGTCGACCCGGCACTCCGGAGCGATCGCCAGTCGGGCACCGACGCCGACCTGCTCGTTCGTCCCCAGCAGGTGGAGCCCCTGATCGAGATCATGACCGCGCGCGGTTGGCGGAGGGTCACCAGCTTCGAGACCGGCTCGCCCTTCGGGCACGCGGCGACCTTCCAGCACGCCTACTGGGGCCACGCGGACGTTCATCGATCGTTTCCGGGAATCACCGAGGTCCCGGAGGGCGCCTTCGACCGGCTGTGGGCACGTCGAGGCAGCCGAGAGCTGGCTGGTGTCCCCTGCCCCGTTCCCGATCCCGTGGCCCAGTCAGTCATCTTGATGCTCAACGCTGCCCGGGGAGGCGGCCTCAATGCCAGGAGGCTTGACGTCGATGCCGTGTGGGGACAGGCGACCTCCGAGCGTCGCCGGCAGATGGAGGCGCTGGTCGCCGACCTGGATGCCGAGGTCGCCTTCGCTTCGGCCACCGGGGACCTGGAGCGGTTCCGCGGTGCCCCGGACTACGAGCTGTGGCGGATCGCCCGCGATGGTGGCACGAGACTGGAGGAGTGGGTGGCGCGGATCAAGGCGGCCCGCAGTTGGCGCGACCGGCTGCACGTCGCGATGCGAGCCCCGCTCGTCAACACCGATCACCTCGGAGTCCGACTCGGGCACACGCCGTCCACGGCGGAGACCTTGAGGGAGTTCGTGGCTCGACCTCTCCGCGGCCTCGCCGAGGAGGCTCGCGCGCTGCGTACTCGGCATGGCGGCAAGCTCAAACGCCACCACCCACACTCGTGAGAGGCTACGAGCGTGAGGGGCTCAGCGGCATACGGCATCGGTCCGAATGTCGGCCACGTGCATGACGCAGGTCGGTGGTACGTCGCCCGTCTTCCCGAGGGCCCGCCGATGGTGCTCACGGACTCGGCCGCGCTCATCTGGGGGCACGCGTTGGGGGGAGGCACGCGTAGCGAGATCGCTGGCCGCGTCGCGGCCGCAGTGGGCCTACGGGCGGATGACATCATCGACGATGTCGAGGCGTTCCTCGATGAGCTCGTCGCCCACGGGGTGCTGGTCCATCACGATGTCTGATCCAACGGTGACGCCAACGGGCGGATACCCTGCAGCCGCCACGTCCCCTGAGTTCCCCGCGGCCGCAGTGCAGGTCGTCGAGCTGCACGCCCTCGGCGCGCGGGTCCGAGTCGTCCTCGGCGCGGCAGCACCGGTGCTGGTCGAGGAGTTCCAGCGCGTCTGGCGTCGGTGTCTTGCGCCTGTGCCGAAAGGTGGGACCACGGGAGAGGTCGATGCCGGCACGGTCGACGTGGCGGGTGACGTCGCGCACGTTCGCCCGGAGGCCAGTCGTGACGTAGCCGCGCGGGCGCTGACGCGATCCACTCAGCGGATCACTGCCGCGCTCATCAGCGCCCAGGCGGGCCGGCTCCTCATGCTCCATGCCGGTGCTCTGTGCCACCCGGACACCGGCGCGTCCCTTGTCTACGTCGCGCCTGGCGGCACGGGCAAGACGACCCTGAGCCGTGTCCTCGGTCGCGAGTTCGGCTACCTCACCGACGAGACGGTCGGGATCACCGAGGAGGGTCGGATCCTGCCCTATCCCAAGCCGTTGACGCTGCGCCTTCCGTCGGGAGGCCGAGCCAAGGTCGAGCACGCCCCAGACGACCTCGGCCTGCGAGAGCCGCGAGATGATCCGTGGGTCGCCGGAGTCGTGCTCATCCGACGAGACCCCGCCGTGCGTGGTGTGTCCGTCGAGCCGCTGGACGTCGCCGACGCCCTGCTCCTGCTGGCACCGGAAGCGTCGTCGCTGACGCGGCTGGAGCGACCGCTGCACCGACTCGCCGCACTGGGGGAGTCCACGGGAGGCTTCCGACTCGTTCGCTATGCCGAGGCTGCCGACCTCGCCGATCTCGTGCGGGACACCGTCGGAGGCCGCCGATGACAGACGACGTCGTCCGGGCGACACCACTGGTCGACCTGCTGGAGCTTGACGACGGGGCCGTCGTCCTCCTTGAAAGCGGAGCGCGCTCGCGAGTCCTCAAGGTGTCGGCGATCGCACGAACCATTCTGGCCCTCACTCAGGCTGGCGCGACGCTGCGCTCGATCGGCGTGGAGCTCTCGGCGCGTTTCGGCGCGCCGGGAGACCAGACAGTCGACGAGGCCGTGGGCGCACTCGTGGCAGAGCTCGCACGGCAGGGGTTGGTGGAGATCGATCACGGCGAGTGAGCAGCGCTGGCGGCGGGCGGGCGGTGCATGGCGCGCCCGCTGCTGTGCCGCTTCAGCGAACGCGACTCGCTCGACGTGTTGCCTTGCTCCGCGAGGCTCGTTCCGCGCGGCTGCTGTGCATGACTCCGGTCTGACCGTATCCGTAGGTGCCGTAGCGGTAGGCCAGGGAGTTGGCCGCGGTCGCCAGGTTGAGCGCGAAGCCGGACACCGGGACGTCGACGGTCTTCAGGGAACGCAGCGCGGCCTCGAGCTCCCGCCGCTTCGTCCGCTCCGCAGCGACGACCATGATCAGGCCGTGGGTCAGCTGGTTCAGCAACACCGCGTCGATGACCGGGTTGATCGGTGGGCTGTCGACGAGGATGTAGTCGAAGTCCTGGGAGAGCTTCTGGAAGAGCAGGGACATTGCTTCCGAACCCAGCAGCTCGCTCGGGTTCGGCGGGATCTGGCCGGCAGGAAGGACGTACAGACTGGTGTCGCGCCACCGCTGGACGACGTCGAGGGCCTCTGCTCGCCGAAGCAGCACGGTGGTCAGACCCGACCCACCCTCGATTCCCATGGTCTTGGCCACCGTGGGGTTGCGCAGGTCTCCGTCGATGAGGAGCACCTTGGACCCTGCATCAGCCATCGCGAGCGCGAGGTTCACCGACGTCGTCGTCTTGCCCTCGCCCGGGTTGGACGATGTGATGACGAATGAGTGCCCTTGGGTCGTGACGTCAACGAACAAGATGTTGGTGCGCAGTCGGCGGATCGCCTCAGCGTGGTGGGAGTGGGGTTCGTCGGCGATCGACAGGACCGGCCGACCGGCGTTCTTGACGAGCGGAATGGTGCCGAGAATCGGTCGATCGGACAGCTCCCTCACGTCGTCCTCGCCACGCACCTTCGTGTCCGACAGGTGCCGGATGAGGGCGACGCCGATGCCGACGACGAGGCCAGCCAACAGGGCCAGGGCAAGGTTCGTCTTGACCTTCGGCGAGATCGGCTCGCTCGGCAGCACCGCCGGCGTGACCGCGGTCGCTGTGACGATCTGGTTGTTGTTCGCCAGCAACGGCGAGAACTGCTGCGCGGAATCGGCAAGGACCGGCCCAGCGGTGTTGGCCAGGGCGGCCGCCAGCTGCGGGTCGGAGCTCCGCGCGGTGACATCGAGCATGTTGGTCAGCTCTGCGACGGTGGCGCCGACGTTGAGCTCGGTGCCGGGCGCCAGCCCAAGCCGTTCGCGCAGCGGGTCCTGGACGGCGGGTGAGCCGAGGATGGCGACGTAGGTGTTGAGGTCCTTCTGCGTGATCGCATAGCTGCCGGTGGCTCGGTCGTTGGCCGCCTTCTCGGTCTCGAGGTAGATCCTGGCGGTCGCCTCATAGACTGGCGTCGTCACGATGGTCGTTGCCGCGGTCGCGCCGATGACCACCAGCATGCAGAGCGCAATCAACCGCCACCTCGTGCGAATGACACCGAGGAGATCACGGATGGTCAAGGGCCCCCCTCGGGCATGCGAACGGCAAGACTGCGACTACGGGTGTGCTTACTGAGGGCCCAATCCTCCCATATCATCTGCGTGGCAAGGTCACGTTGAGCAGTATCGGAGTGGCTCAAGGCGTCGTTCCACACGGCTGGGGAGTTGTCGATTGCGGGTTCTGCGGGTGTCGCACAGCGCCGTCGTCGACGCCTGGCGAGAGCGAGAACGGGCACTGCGCGCCCGTGGTCACGAGGTCGAGCTGCTGTCCGCACTCGCGTGGGACGAGGGCGGCTCGCCGGTCCGTCTGGAGCCACGCCCGGGAGAACCGGTGCAGGGCGTGCGCAGTTTCGGGCGCCATCCGGCGCTGTTCGTCTACGACCCGCGGCCGATCTGGCGTGCCCTGGGCGAACGGTGGGATGTCATCGACATTCACGAGGAGCCCTTCGCCCTGAGCACGGCCGAGATTCTCCTGCTCCGTGCGCTTCGGCGGCAGAAGGCTCCTTACGTGCTGTACTCCGCCCAGAATCTCGAGAAGACGTATCCCGTCCCCTTTCGCTGGCTGGAGCGCTGGGCGCTGCGTCATGCTGCTGGGGTGAGTGTCTGCAACGTCGCCGCCGGGCGGATCGTCGAGCGGAAGGGCTTGGCGTGCGCAGCGACTCACATCCCACTCGGAACTGATTCGAGGTATTGCCTGCCCAACGGGACGATTCAGCACGAGCCAGCGCCGGACCGCATTCGTGTCGGCTACGTCGGACGTCTCGAGAGTCACAAAGGCGTTGACGTGCTGCTCGAGGCGGTCGCCGGTGACCCCCGCTTGTTTCTCCGCATCGCGGGTGGGGGACCGCTGGCGCAGTCGCTTCGCGCCCGCGTCACCGCCGCAGGAATCGACGAGCGTGTCGATTTCGCCGGCCCGCTCGGACAGGTCGACCTACCTGAGTTCTACCGCTCGCTCGATGTCCTCGCGATGCCCTCGCTGACCACGCCCTCGTGGGTCGAGCAGTTCGGCCGGGTCGCCGTCGAGGCCATGGCGTGCGGGACCCCGGTCGTGGCCAGTGACAGCGGCGCGCTGCCAGAGGTTGTGGGCGATGCCGGAATGCTGGTCCCTCAGGGTGACTCGAGCTCCCTGAGAAGGGCCCTGCTCACCATTGGCACGGAGCCCGAGACGGCCGCACTGATGCGCGAGGCGGGCGTGGCCAAGGCGGCGACGACGAGCTGGACCGCCGTCGCGGGACTGCAGGAAGCCCTGTATCTCAGAGCACTCGGACCCCGCACGGCCGACAGTGGTGTGCTGGGCTCGGGGCAGTCTCCTCCGCCCGTTGAGGTCGTCGTGGTCGCCTACGGCGCTCCACACCTCCTCCGCCGTGCGCTCGAGCCGTTGCGGGACGAGGCGGTCACCGTCGTCGACAACTCGTCGTCCGAGGCGGTGCGTGAGCTGTGCGCGAGCCTGGCAATCCGCTATGTGGACCCTGGCCACAATGGCGGGTTTGCGGCTGGGGTCAACATCGGCTTGCGAGAGCGACGGTCTGCGAGCTCCGATGTGCTCCTGCTGAATCCGGACGCGGTCATCGAGCCCAGCGACCTCCGGCAGCTCCAGAAGGCGCTGCGCGCCAGCGCCGATCTCGCGAGCGTCAGCCCGAGCATTCGCGACGCCGATGGTGACGAGGAACGCGCCATGTGGCCCTTTCCTTCTCCCCTCGGCGCCTGGCTCGACGCGGTCGGCCTGGGCCGGTGGCGACCCGGCGAGTTCGCGATCGGCGCGGTTCTGCTCCTTCGCGCCGAGGCGGTCGCCGAGCTGGGTGGGTTCGACGAGTCGTTCTTCCTATACGCGGAGGAGACCGACTGGGCCTACCGAGCGGCCCGTCGAGGCTGGCGCCATGCCATGGTGCCCGAGGTGACCGCCCTCCATGTCGGAGCCGCGACGAGTCGTGACCCAAGACGGCGGGAGGCCCACTTCCACGCCAGCCAGGAACGGTACTACCGCAAGCACTTCGGCCGGCTCGGCTGGCAGCTGGCACGGTGCGCGCAGATCGCCGGGTCAACGGTGCGCGGGCTTCGGGGCGGTCCGGCGGGCCGGGCGGCCTTGGCTCGCGTCGCGACCTACGTGCGTGGACCGCTCCGGGTCGAGGCCAGGCTCAAAGGGACGGCGGTTCGATGACGCTGCGCCGCATCCTCCCACTCGTCACCCGCGTCGTCCTCACCATGGGTCTGCTCGGCCTCTTGCTGCTCATCGGTCGGCAGCTTGCGAGTGACCCGATGCTTCCGCTGCTCGTGGCGGGAGTGATCCTGTTCATCGGCCTCGTTGCCGCCGATCCCGTCCTGGTGCCCATCGCCTGCCTGCCGTTTCTCATCGTCACCGCTCGGATCGGAGCCGGTGGAGTGGACCTGACCATCGCCGACGCGCTGCTCGCGGTGGCACTGGTGCCGTCGTTGCTCGTGCTCCTCGGCGGCACGTCACCCGCCATGCGGCAGGTGATGTGGCTGGGTGTGATCTACCAGGTCGCGACCCTGTTCACCGTGATCCGCCATCCGTACACAGCAAACGTGGTGGAGTGGTTCCACGCGGGCCTCCTCGTCCTCGGGGCGGTCGTCGTCGGTTGGGCCCTGGGGCGGCGCGGGCGAGCCGTCCTGGGTCTCAACATCCTCGTCGTGACCTCTTTGCTCCTTGCTCTGATCACCCTGGTCCACGCCGGGTCCCAGTATGCGGGGGGCGACTTCGGACCGGTCGAGATGAGCTGGCCGTACGGGGTCCAGAAGAACGCCATCGGGACGGTCTTCGCTCTCATGGCCGTCGTGCTCTACGTGCGACCCGCCTGGACCGGGTGGCGGCGCGGCTGGGCGCTGCTCGGATTCTGGTTTCTTGCCGCGGCCCTGCTGACGACGCAGTCCCGACAGGCCATCATCGCGCTGGCCGTCGCAGTGTCGGTCCTCGTCCTGCGCCGGACGACGACGCACCGCAGGTCCAAAGGCATCCTGCTCGCCATCATCCCTGCGCTCGCGGGTGTCAGCGTGATGGTGCAGGACCAGATCAAGTCGGGCAACGAGTTCAACTCCTTCTTCCAGCGGGTCACCTGGTTCGGGGACTCGATGGCCATCTGGCAGACCGACCCGTGGTTCGGAGTGGGCCTGCGGTGGTGGTACACCGACCGCTTCCCTGAGGCGTTCCAGCCACCCAACGCGCTCATGGACACCGCGACCTCGGCCGGGGTCGTTGGACTTGCTGCGTTCCTCGTCCTCCTGGTCGGCACCTGGCTCGCGGCCCGACGGATCGACCCGGCCTACGGGATGCTGGCCGAGCTCGTCCTGCTTGCGCGGTTCGTGCAGAGCGAGTTCGACCTCTTCTGGGTCGCGGTCCAGGTCTCCCTCCCCTTCCTGATCCTGGGAATCTGCCTCGGGGCGGCCGCGCACTCCGAGGCTGCCACCGCGGAACGACGGCACGTGCTCGACCAGATCGAGCGCGCCGTGCACCCAAGCGGTCTCGGCACGGCTGCCCTCGGCAAGGCTTCGTGAGCGCTGTCCCATGAAGATCGTCCATGCGGTGTGCACCGACGCCTTCGCCGGCGTGGAAAGGCACGTCGCGGTACTCGCAGCCGCACAGGCCGATCACGGCCACGAGGTCGTCGTCGCTGGAGGCCATGCCCCCACCATGAGCGCCGTCATGGATCGCCCCGACATTCGCCACATCCCGGCTCGGACCGTCAGACGCATGCGATCGGTCCTCAACCTCCTCGGCGATGCCGACATCTTCAATGTCCACATGACCGCCGCCGAGATCGCGGCAGCCATGGCATGGAAGAGCCGACACGTCCCGGTCGTGGCTACGCGCCACTTCGCTGCCCGCCGGGGGCAGTCATCGTGGGCCGCTGGGGTCGTGTCGCGGTGGGCGTCACGACGTATCGCCGCCCAGATCGCGGTCAGCCGCTATGTCGCCGAGCATGTGGAGCAACCGGCTACCGTCGTCCTCTCCGGGGTCGCATCCGCCGAGCTGAGCAACCGGGCTGCGAGCCGTTCCCGGATGGTGCTCGTGGCACAGCGGCTCCAGCCGGAGAAGCGCACGGCAGATGCCATCGAGTGCTTCGCGACGTCCGGCTTGGCAGCCGCGGGCTGGCATCTCGACATCGCTGGGTCGGGCGCGGACCTCGGGCGCCTGCGAGCGCTGGTCGCGGAGCGCGGGCTGGATTCCAGCGTGCGATTCCTCGGCCTGCGTCGGGACGTCGACGCACTGATGGCAGATGCAGCCATCCTCCTCGCGCCCCGCCCCGACGAGGCGCTCGGGCTGACGGTGCTCGAAGCCATGAGCCATGGACTGCCGGTGGTCGCCGCCAACGGTGGGGGACATCTGGAGACAGTCGGGTCCGTGGCGCCGGAGCTCTGCTATCCCGTGGGCAATCTTTCGGCCGGTGCCGACATCCTCCGCGCGCTCGCGGCGGACGAGGTCCTGCGGGGGGAGCTCGGTGCTCGGCTCCGTTCAGCACAGCAAGGCGAGTTCTCGCTCGAGGCGCAGGCGTGCGCGACCGAGGCCGTGTATCGGAGTGTGCTGTGACCGACGTCGTGGTTCTGTCCCTCGAGAAGTGGGATGACGTGTGGCGACGGAACCAACACCTCATCGCCGGACTGCTCGACCGAGATCCGACCCTGCGAGTTCTGTTCGTCGAGCCTGCCGTGGATCCGCTCCACGACCTGTTCCAGCGGCGACGGCCACGATGGCCGCGCGGGCTACGCCGTGGGCCAGCTCTACCTCAGGGTCGGGCCGGCCGTCTCTGGCTGCTGGAGGGCGCCAAGTGGCTTCCGCGGCGCCTGGCCCCCGGGGCCGACGCCGGGCTGGCCGCCCGAGTGGTGGCCGCCGCCCGCCGGCTAGGTTTCGAGACGCCCACGCTGTGGGTGAACGACCCGGATGGTGCGGCCGTTCTCGATGCCACCGACTGGCCGGCGCTCTATGACATCACGGACGACTGGCTACTGGCGGACAGGCCGGCTGTGGAGACGGAACGTCGGGCCCGCGCCGAGGAGCTGCTGATGGACAGGGCGCGAGAGGTCGTCGTCTGTTCGCCGACACTGGCGCGCACCAAGGGTGTCCGACGAGACGTGGTCCTCGTCCCCAACGCTGTTGACGTGGCGGCCTATGAGCAGCGTCAACCGCGGCCGAGCGACGTGCCTGCCGAGCCCTATGCCCTCTACGTGGGCACGGTCCATCGGGACCGGATCGACCTAGCCCTGTGCGTCGACACCGCGCGGGCCCTGCGCGACCGTGGCCGACTCGTGGTGGTTGGGCCGCTGGCGTTGTCGTCGGGCGACCGAGCCCAGCTCGAGGGATCAGGGGTGCTGCTCCTCGGCCCCCGTCCGGCCGCACACGTACCGGCGTACCTGCAGCACGCCGAGGTCCTCGTCGTGCCGCACGTCGTCACGCCGTTCACCGACAGCCTGGATCCGATCAAGCGCTATGAATACCTGGCCGCGGGCCGGCCGGTGGTCAGCACTCCGGTGGCAGGCTTTCGAGAGGCGGCGGACGCAATGATCACCGTTGTGGACAAGTCAGCCTTCGCGTCGGCGGTCGCGGAACGCGTCCCGGACCGGGTGCCCCGCGAGCAGGTGGCTGTCTCGGGGGTGCCCTCGTGGCACGATCGGGTCGAGCAGTTCGCCGAGGTTCTCGACCGCGTGACGGCGACGTAACGACGACGCGACGAGGTCAGCTCCGCCGCCGTGCGGGGCGCTGGCTCGCCGCGGCGGACGACCACGCCTGCCGGACCAGCTCCGCCGTTCGGCTCACGGGGTACCGGGCCCGGACCATCTCCCACCCTCTCGCGGCGCGCCTTTCGGCCTCGGTGGGGTCAGCCAGCGCGGCAACGATGGCGCTCGCGAGCTGGTCCGGAGACGCCGGAGGCACCAGCCAGCCGACACTGTTCGAGCCGTGCTCGAAGATCTCGTTGACCCCGCCTCCGGACGTGGCGATGACAGGAACCCCCCGGGCCATGGCCTCCGTGACGACCTGGCCGAACGGTTCGGGGACGGCCGCTGTGTGTACGGCAACGGTCAGCTCGTCGACGAGCCGAGTCGGATCGTCGACGAAACCGGTGAAGTGCACGACCTCGTCCAGGCCCAGGCGGCTCACCTCGGAGGCGACGACCTCCGCATAGGCGTCCGCACCGAAGGCGGGCGCACCGATCACGACAAAACTCGCTGCTCCGTTTCGATCGCGAACCTGTGCTGCTGCACGCACGAAGGTGAGCTGGTCCTTGGTCTCACTGATGCGCCCGACCACGCCGATCGTTGCCGGGCCCGAGGGTCGAGGCCGCGGACTGTCCCGGATCTGCTCGGGGGACAGGCCGGGGGCAGCGACGATCGCGTCAGGTCGCGAACTCAGGGTGGCCGCGGTCGCCGCCGAGTTGGCGACGACCACGCGCGGAACCCGAGCCAGCCGCCTCACCAGCTTCACCGTCCGTGCCGGCAGATAGTCCGGAGCGATGCGGTCGTGCACGTGCCACACGAGCGGGCGGCGGATCAGCGGCCGCAGCGCAGCGGTGAGCAGGTTCGCCTTCAGCGACGTCGCGTGCACCACGTCCACCTCGAGGGACCTGATCAGCCGCGCGAGACGGAACCCATGCCGCGCGATGCGACCTATCGATCGCAGCGCCGTGCTCGACCCCAGCTCGTCCCGCCGGATCGCGTTCACGGATGTGGGAAGAGCCAGGACTCGCACGTCCCGCCCGCTGTTCCGGAGCCGATCCGCGAGGGGTCCTTCCTCGAACAGCACGACGGTCACGCGGACGGTGTCTCCGATCGCCTCGAGCAACCGCACCAGAGCCAGCTCAGCGCCGCCGAGTTGTGCGGTGTGGTCAACTACCGCGACATGCAGCGGCCGTGGCGGCCGCGGTCGGTCCTCCATCGGCCCTCCCTCCGGCGCCACCCTAGTGAATCGAGGACTGGGCCACTGACAGTGCCCGTCATCGTCAGGTCCATACCGGAGGGCTGACGCCGATTCGGCGGGGCCGCGTGCATGCGCCAGAATGCAGCCATGCCTTCGACCCGCCAACCCCGCAGCCTGTCCGGCATGCAGCCGACGAGCGACTCGCTCCACCTCGGCAACTACATCGGTGCGCTCGTCGAGTGGGTCAAGCTCCAGGAGACCCATGACGCCTTCTACTTCGTCGCAGATCTGCACGCGCTGACCGTCGCGCCGGATCCCCACGTCCTGCGTGAGCGGACGCGGGTCACTGCGGCGCAGTTCATCGCTGGCGGCGTTGATCCAGAGCGGTCGGTGCTCTTCGTCCAGAGCCATGTCGCGGCGCACACCGAGCTGGCCTGGGTGCTCTCGACGATCACGGGGTTCGGTGAGGCCAGCCGGATGACCCAGTTCAAGGACAAGACGGCCAAGGGCGCCCCCGCGAACGTCGGGCTCTTCACCTATCCCATCCTCATGGCGGCCGACATCCTCATCTATGACGCCGACGTCGTGCCGGTGGGGGAGGACCAGCGCCAGCACCTCGAGATCACGCGGGACCTCGCTGGCCGGTTCAACCAACGATTCGGCGACACGCTGGTGGTGCCGGAGCCGCACATCATCCGGGAGATCGCGAAGATCCAGGATCTCCAGGAGCCCACCGCCAAGATGAGCAAGTCCGCGGGCACAGATGCCGGGCTCATCGCGCTGCTCGAGGACCCAGCGCGCATCGTCAAGAAGATCAAGTCGGCGGTGACCGATGCCGAGCGTGAGATCCGGTACGACCCGGAGACCAAGCCCGGCGTGTCCAACCTCCTCTCCATCCACTCGGCCCTGTCGGGCACCCCGATCAGCGCCCTCGAGGCGACCTACGCCGGCAAGGGATACGGCGATCTCAAGAAGGACGTCGCTGAGGTTGTCGTCGGTGCGATCGGCCCGTTCCGGGAGCGGGTCCTCGAGCTCATGGGGGACCGGGCGCAGCTCGACAAGATCCTGGCCGACGGCGCGCAACGGGCGGCCGAGGTGGCCGAGGCAACGGCCCGCCGCGTTTATGACACGGTCGGCCTGCTGCCCAGTTCTGCGCGAGAGTGACGGTAGGCCAGCGCCTCTGCATCGCAACCATCGCCACCGAGGCGCCGATGGGTGCACAGGTGTACCAGGAGCAGGTCGCACGTCGCGCCGAGGGGGCGTTGCTGGAGGTCGGGGCCGACGAGTGGGAGGTACGCCGCCTCGTCACTCGCTCAGTTCGGTCCTCGCTGCGCGGCAATCGCCGACTTCCGGTGGCCAAGGTCGCAATCGCTCCTGCCGTCGTGCGACGTGAACTGGGCAGGCTGTTCTACGGCCGGGCCCAGGTGTCCCACCGGATGAACCTGGAGCTGCCCCCGGCACCGCGAGGAGACATCGTCACCATCCACGACGTCGTTGCCTGGCGCTTCCCGGACGAGTCGCCGCCCGTCCCAGCCGCCGCCGAAGAGGCACGACGTGCTGCTGCGGTCATCTGCGTCTCGGAGTTCAGCGCCAGCGAGGCGCAGGATCTGCTCGGCATTCGTGACCCGCATGTCGTGCACAACGGTGTCGATGCCGCGTTCTTCCAGGCGACGCCGCACGACTCGACCACGTTGAAACAGTGGGGAATCGAGCGGCCCTTCGTGCTGCACGCGGGTGGTGCCGCACGACGCAAGAACCTCGAGGCGCTCGCTGCGGCTTGGCCGCTCGTGCGTGCCACCCGCCCTGACCTCGACCTCGTGCTCGCGGGGCCGCCACATCCGCGCCGCACGGATCTCTTCGTGGCACTGCCCGGCACCCGCCTCGTGGGCCGGCTGCCGGACCAAGCCGTGCCGGGCCTCGTCGCGGCAGCCAGCGCCGTGGTCGTCCCGTCGCTGTACGAGGGTTTCGGGCTCCCTGCCCTCGAGGCAATGGCGGCCGGTGTGCCCGTTGTCGCGGCGCGCACGAGCTCGCTGCCTGAGGTGGTCGCCGACGCGGGCCTACTCGTCGAGCCCACCGGCGCTGCCATTGCCGAAGGAATCATCGAAGCGACCTCGGGGCACGCCGATGTGACGGCCTTGGTCGACAGGGGGCGTGCCCGGGCTGCGCTCTTCACGTGGGAACGCTCTGCTCGCGAGCACGCCCGCGTGTGGGCTTCCGTCGGTGCGACCCCGCAGGTCTAGGGTCTCGGCCATGCTCGCGTTCATCACCTCCCTGCGCCACCCGCACAACAGCGGCGACTACCGGAGGGTTGAGCGCCTCCTTGAGGACTCCCTCGCCTCGGTCCTTCGCCAGAGCTGCCCCGACTTCACCGTATGGGTCGTGGGGAACCGCCGGCCCGCCAGTCTGCCAGCTGGGGTCGAGTGGGTTCAGGTCAACTTTGATCCGCCGAGCGAGGTGGCGGGTCCATTGACCGGCGTTGAGGCGGTGCTTCTCGACAAGGGCACCAAGTTGGCCGTCGGCCTCGTCGCAGCGCAAACCTTGAAGCCAGACCATGTCATGTTCTTCGATGCTGATGACCTGGTTTCGCGACGTCTGGCCGCGTTGTCCAACGGGTCGCCGGATGCCGATGGCTGGCGCGTCACACGCGGCTGGAGATGGGTCAGTGACCGACGCTCGATCCGGGCCCAACCGGAGTTCCATCGACACTGCGGGACTGGCTACATCATTCATCGACGCCACTACCCGCTACCCGCTGGGTTGACCACGTCATCCACTCAGGAGGAGGTCGTTGCAGCGCTCGGCGAGCGGTTGGCGCGTCACTTCGGCTCTCACCTGCACATCAGCGACGACCTGGCCTCCGAGGGGCACCCCATCGCCGAGGTTCCCTTTCCTGGCGCTCTGTACCGTGTCGCGACAGGTGAGAACCACTCAGGCATATCGATGGGCGGGTTTGGCCGGCCAGTCTCGCGCCGTGTCGCACACGAGTTCGGGGTCGAGCCGACAGATCGGAGCGTCAGGGCGCTGGTGACGGCCGTGCTACCGAGCCGCGCGGCGCTCGAGCAGCGGCTCCCTTCGCTGCTCCATCGGGCACCCGCATTCAGACGTTGATGATTCGGCGTCAGGCACGCCGCAGGACAGCGAGGACCTCGCGCGGGAAGGGTCCGACCTCGACGACCTCAGGGAGCCGTTTGAGCGCGGCCACCAAGGCGTTGCCGCTCGTGGTCACCGTGTCGCGTGGCGCTGCCCAAGCAGCCGTGACGAGTTCGTGGACAGGCATCCCCGGTCGGAAGGCAACGAAACGGCTGTGTCCCGGCGTGACGACCGATTCGTAGTCGCGGAACTTGAAGTCACCGCCCCCAAGGCCTGGTTCCAAGGTCGTCCAGACGGCTGGGATCCCGTAGGCGTCTGCCGTGATGAGGCCATGAAGTGATGTGGTGATCACGGCGCTCGCCGCAGCGATCTCCGGCACGGCTCGGCCTGCGCTCTGGTGCACGTTGACGACGCGAACGGAGTCGTCACCTGCCGTGGCGATGCGGAGGAATTCGCGGTGCGCTCGGTGGTGGCCGTGAGGCACGATTGCGACATCCCACCGCTTCCGTGGGGCGGGGAGGAAGCGTGCCACCAGGATCCCCGGATCGCCCAGGGCACATCCCTCGGCGGCACCGATGCGCTCAGCTGTCAGGTGTCCTCGGACGGCGAGGACGTGGGCGCGCGGCAGGCTGTACTGGTGATCCGACATGAGGCCGCTGCCCCAGATCGCCCCCTCCCAATCGGGAGGGAGGAACTCGAGGATGCTCCCGACACCGCTGAGCCGCGCGTGCTCCGGTTCCCGGTGGATCGGGGCCACGCCCAGGCGGGGCAGCAGCCAAGGCGTGAGGTCGTCTCCGAAGTTCGGGTGACCGTCCCACCAGTAGGCGGGCACGACGATGCCCCGAGTTCTCAGCGTCCGCCGAGTCAGCATGGTGGCGACTCTCTTCAGGACTCGCGCTCTACGGCGAAGCCGGTGTTCGTATGCGATCACGGATCACCGTCCCGTCGTGGAGTACACGTTGTCGTATGCCGCTGCCGTTGCCTCCCAGGTGAATCCGCGGACGCGCTCGCCGCCGGCACTGGAGAGTCTGGCAGCGAGGGCAGGGTCGGCCCGCAGCGTGTCGAGCGCACCGGCCAGCGAAGCACGGTCCGCGGGGTCGATCACCATTGCGTCAACGCCATCGCGTACGAGTTCAGGGCCGCCCCCGCGGCTCGTCATGATGAGCGGGGAGCCACTCCGCCAGGCTTCCAGGGCCACGATGCCGAAGGCCTCGATCCTGCTCGGCACGACGACGGCGACCGCTGCCGCCATGCCGCCGGCGACCTCTTCCGCCGAGAGCCGCCCGGGCAGTGCGACCATCCGGTCGAGACCCAGCCCCCGTCGCTGCTCCTCCAGAGCAGTGCGCTCGGGCCCGTCGCCCCCGATGACGAGGCGGACGCCTTGTCTCGGCAGCGAGGAAGCGGCATAGCCGGACAGCAGCAGGTCGAACCCCTTCTGTCTGCCGAGCCGACCCACCGCGAAGACGTACGGAGCTGGCCAGGTCTCGCGTGCGCAGGATGAGACATGCTGATCGACCCCGTTTGGGACGACAACACCACCGCCGAGTCCGAAGTGGTCCGCCAGGTGGTCGAGGACGAACTGTGAACAGCCAGTGGTCGCGGTCGCCCGAGCCAGGGCACTGCGCAGTCCGGCCCGGAGCAGAGCAGACCTGTCGAAGACCGCATGGTCGTCAGCAAACGTCTCACCATGGGAGCTCACGACGAGCGGGGTCCGAAACCTGCGGTGCAGCGCCAGTGCGTAGAGCCCGTTGGGCCCGAAACACTGGACGTGGAGAATGTCTGGTCGAAAGGCTCGCTGCACACCGACCCAGCGCAGCCACGCGGAAGGTGCCTGAGCGGCATACGACCACAGGGCCCGCGCCGATCGGGCCGGGAGCGGGGTCGGAAGATGGTGAACGGTCTGGCCGTCGACGAGCTGCTGACCGAGATGCTCACCACGGTCGACAGTCCAGACCTCCACGCTGTGGCCGAGGTTCGTCAGCTCACGCGCAACGTGGCGCACGTGCTCCTCGACGCCGCCGACATGCGGTGCGAAGGACGAGGTGACCAGCGCAATGCGGCGGGGTCGGGCGTTGATCGGCACGCGCCCGATCGTAGACGTTGCCACGGCGGACTGATCGGCCCGACGACCGCTGTCGATACGGTGAGCACGTGACCTCGACCGCGGCCCGAATCCTCTGGCTGAGCAACGAGACTCCGGATCGACACGGCCAAGGTGGTCAGCGTCGGCAGTACTTTCAGATCGCCGCCCTCGTCGGAGCCGGCGTCGACGTCACGGTCGTGACGCTGGCGGGGCCGCAGTCGGACCAGGCCGTCTGCGCCATCGCCCGCGTCCACCGGACGAGCCCCCGCGCTTGGCGAGGTCTGCCAGCTGCGCGGCATGCGCTGCTCATGCGGCGTCTCGCCGCCGAGTCCTGGGATGCGGTCCTGATCGCCCACACCGAATCGTGGCCCACCTGGCAGCGACTGCTCCGGCGCCTGGATTCGACCAGGGTGCT
Source organism: Intrasporangium sp. (assembly GCF_040414665.1). GTDB lineage: Bacteria > Actinomycetota > Actinomycetes > Actinomycetales > Dermatophilaceae > Intrasporangium. Next base: position 34,311 of record NZ_JBEDUL010000174.1, on the reverse strand, counting down.
GGTCGACATGCACAACGTCCTAAGCGCATGGCACCGCGGCCACGGGCGCCTCGACGACGCGAGCCGCTGGCAGGAGGTCGAGAAGGAGATCATCTCGCGGGGTGCCTCGGTCGCCGTCTGCTCGGAGAAGGAAGCCGGACTGCTCGGCCTTTCCACCGAGCCCATCGTGCTCCCGCACGGGATAGATCCGGACGAGTGGACGGCACCTCGGGTGCCTGCTCCTCGCCCCGTCATCAAGCTCTTCGGCAACTGGGGCTGGGCCCCGAACGCCGCGGGCCTCCGATGGTTTCTCGACGAGGTCTGGGCGGGGCTCGATCACACGTCGGGCTGGACCTGTCAGATCGCCGGAACCGGCGTAGCACAACCACTCCCTGCTGGCGTGCACGCCGTCGGGCGGGTGCCCTCGGTGAGCGAGTTCCTGGCCGACGCCACAGCGGTGGTCGTCCCCGTCCACAACGGGGTCGGCTCGCCGCTGAAGTACGCGGAGGCACTGGCTTCGGGCGCGCCGGTCCTCGCCACCATCGATGGCGCGCCGCTTCGCAGCTCGCTGCCGGTCTGCGTCTCCGACGACCCTCACCGCTGGGTGGCTGTCCTCGCCGCAGTGCGGGCCCGACCCGAGCACTACGAGCGCGCCGGGCGGCATGCTCGAGCACAGGTACTGGACGAGCTCTCCTGGGGAGCGGTGAGCAAGCCGCTGCTCGTCTGGGCGGTGCGGCCCGCCTGAGTCTGGAGGGAATCGCGAGTGCCCCCGGCGCCAACCCGTAGCATGTCGCTCGATGCGACATCTCATGGCCCAGCTGGGGGACGTTCTCGACCGGCCGACCAAGCTCCGACTGGGACTGGCGACCGTGGTGTCCCTGTTGTTTGCACTGCTGGACACCGCGGCGATCGTGCTCATGCTGCCTCTGGTCGAGCTCGCCGCGGGCAACGCTCCCACTGAGGGAATCATGGCCACCGTGTCGCGGGTTCTTGGCGATCCGCCACCGAATCGGCTCACCCTGTACGTCACTCTCCTCGTGGTCGCCCTCTTCGTCGCCAAGGATCTGGGGGCCCTCGGCTTCACATGGTGGATGGCGCGGTTCAAGGGCATCAACAGGGTGAAGACGTCGAGCGCCATCCTGGGCCACTTCCTCAGCTCGCCGTATACCGAGATCTCTCGGCGCAGCACGTCAGAGCTGATTCGCACCATGGTCGACGCCGTCACGCAGGTGTACGGGAGTGTCGTCTACGGGCTGATGTTGGTCGTCACCAGCGCGCTCTCGATGCTGGCCATCCTTGCGGCGCTGCTCTACACGGCGCCGTTGCCGACGATCGTGCTCGTCGTCTATCTCGGCCTTGCGTCGGCTGCCTACCTCCGCTTCATGAAGCCGAAGGCCGTTCGAGCGGGTCATGCATCGGCAGCAGCGTCGGAAGCGGCGTGGCGTTCCGCGCTGGCCGCGCTCGGTGGGCTCAAGGAGACGCGAGTGCGGGGCAGCGAGGCCGTCTTCGTCGGGCGTTTCGAGGCCGCCTCGCGTCGGGGAGTCCGTCCCGCGCAGATTGCCGAGTTCATCGGTGCGGCGCCCCGGTACCTGCTGGAGATCCTGTTCATCATCGCCGTCGGGGTCATCCTCGTCATCGGGAGCGCGTCCGGCCCCGGGCAGACGGGAGCGGGTGCCATCGTCGGCCTCCTGGCCATGTTCGTCGCGGCGGGCTTCCGCACGCTGCCAGCCGTGACGGCCCTGCTGGGGGCCGTCAACAGTATCCGATTCGGGCTGCCGTACCTCGGGCTCGTGCACGCGGAGCTTCAGCGGATGGGAGCCACCCGTCAACCGGTGCCGGCCACCGACGAACGGCTGGCGTTCGACCACGACGTCATCGTCGAGGACGTGGGGTTCCGCTATCCCGGAGCAGACCGGCCCGCTTTGGAGGGAGTGTCTCTCCGGGTGCCCTATGGACGGTCGCTCGCGCTCGTCGGGGGGAGCGGCGCCGGCAAGACGACCCTGGTCGACGTGCTCCTCGGACTGCACCGCCCAGACCAGGGCAGGATCACGGTCGACGGGCGCGACGTGGCAGAGGACGTGCGCGCGTGGCAGGCCAACATCGGCTACGTCCCACAGGACGTGTTCCTCCTCGATGGCACCCTCGCCGAGAACATCGCCTTCGACCAGCCGCCCGACAAGATCGATGCCCACCAGCTGGCCGAGGCAGTGGAACAGGCGCAGCTCGGCGATCTTGTCGCAGCGCTCCCGAAGGGCATCGACACCTACATCGGCGAGCGGGGTTCCCGGTTGTCGGGCGGACAACGCCAGCGCGTCGGGATAGCGCGGGCGCTCTACCGACAGCCGAAGCTCCTCGTCCTCGACGAGGCAACCTCAGCCCTGGACAACGAGACCGAGCACCGGATCAGCGCTGCGATCACCGCGCTGCGTGGACACGTCACCGTCGTCATCGTTGCTCATCGGCTCTCCACCGTCCGTCACGCCGACGCGATCGCGTTCCTGGAGGACGGCCGGGTGGTCTCGATGGGCACGTTCGACGAGGTGCGCCGCTCGAACGAGGCTTTTGACCGGCTGGTCCGGCTTGGTTCCCTCACCTAGTGCACCTCGCCCACCACGGCGTTGGGTACGGTTCGTCATGTGACCGAACCAACGACGATCGGTGTCTCCATCCCGATCCCGTCTCCGCACGGCGAGTTCCTCCAGGAGCGGCGTGCGGCCTTCGGTGATCCGTCGGCGTGGGCCATCCCGGCCCACATCACGCTGGTGCCGCCGACGTTGGTCGAGGACGGGGTGTTCGAGGACTTCATCGCCCACTGCAAGCAGGTGGCCAGTGAGCGCGACAGCTTCGAGGTCGTCCTCCGTGGGACCGGCACCTTCCGGCCCATCTCCGACGTCGTCTACATCCAGGTTGCCCAAGGCGTCTCTGCCTGCGAGAGGCTCGAGACGGCCCTGCGATCGGGACCACTGCAGCGGCAGCTCGACTTCTACTACCACCCGCACGTGACGATCGCCCACAACGTTCCGGATGACGCCCTCGACCGGGCCTTCGACGAGCTCGCCGACTTCCACATCGCCTTCACCGTCGACGGCTTCCACCTCTATGAGCTGGGTGCTGACGAGGTATGGCGGCCCAAGCACGACTTCAGACTCGGAGCGGCCACGCAAGGAGAGTGACTCGGTCATGGCGTTCAAGGACCTCGTCGACCGTGCCACGGCCACACCCCCATACCGATCCTGGAGGAGGTACCTGGACGCCAACGGCAAGCTCCTCGCCGCGGGCGTCGGCTACTTTGCCTTCTTCTCGATCTTCCCGGCGCTCGCGCTCGCGTTCACGGCATTCGCCTTCTTCCTGCAGGGGCGGCCCGACATCCTCGAGACGATCGCCCAGTCGCTCAACCAGACCTTCCCCGGCATCGTGAAGACGGCGGACAACCCCGACGGGATCATCGGCATCTCCGCCCCAGAGATCTCCACCCTGACGATCACGGGGATCGTCTCGTTCATCACGCTCGTCTGGGCCGGCCTCGGCTGGGTCGGCGCCCTGCGCAGGGGTATCCGCGGCGTGTTCGGCCTTGACGCGGCGCCGGGCAACCCGGTGCTGGCGAAGGCACGGGACCTCGGCGTACTGCTCACGTTGGGGGTGGGAATCGCCCTGTCGGCCATTGTCACCAGCGGCGTCGGCGGCTGGGCAGAAAGCATCGCCGGCCGGATCGAGCTGCTACCGGGCGACCCTGTACTGCTCACCGCTACTGGGCTCCTTCTGGGTGTCCTCTTCGATGCTCTGCTCATGGTGATCCTCATCCGGGTCCTCTCCGGAGTCCCCCTTCCGTGGGTGAACGTCCGCACCGGGGCGATCGTGGGTGCCGTCATGCTCACCGCGCTGAAGTACTTCGGCGGCCTGCTGGTCGAGCGCGCCACGTCGAACCCGCTGCTGGGAACCGTCGCCGTGGCGGCCGGCCTTCTCGTCTGGCTCAACCTCATGGCGCGGGTGGTCCTCTTCTCCTCGTCGTGGGCGGCCGACAACCTGGACATGGCCCGCCTCGTTGGCGTCGACGTGGCCCCAGTCGCGACGTCCCCGCTCACCGTCATGCCGTATGCCGCTCACGTCGTCACCGAGGCACCGCCGAGTCGAGCGGGTGACCGGGTCTCCTTCGCAGCCGGAGCGGTGCTCGGCGCGCTGGGCGCGCTGACCATCGGCGCGCTGCGGGACAGGCGCCGGTGAGCTTCCGCCCGGAGACTCAGAAGATCCAGTACTCGGCAGGGGGGAGGGCCGCCAGGTTGATGAGCAACCACACGTCGACGAGCAGGAACGAGACGATCACGGCGTTGACCACCGCCCGCCCGATGCGGTCGCGTCCCGCCGCCGCCAGGACGATGGCCGCAACCGGCGCCGCCAGGAACAGCAACCGGGCCGCGATCCACGCGACTGCCAGCGCATACACGAGGTAGGCCAACGCGGTCATCGAAAGCACGCACACGAGCAGCAGGCGATCCGGGTTGGTGCGCCACCGGCCGATCCCGCCCCGCACCCCACGCCACGGCACATACGCTCGAACCAGCAGCGCCAGCACGCCAGCCGCCAGCACGATCGCCAGGACCTCCAGGGCTGGGGGAGCGTCGATGACGTTGCGGTAGTACTCGACCGGGACGAAGAGGTAGGACACGATCGAGCCGACCCAGGTCATGACGTCCTCAATGCTGGACAGCCGCATCGGTGGGAAGCCAACTCCAAGGCTGCCAATCCCCTGGTCCCCGGTGAGGTCGCCGTAGAGAACGAGGTTGCGAACGAACCACCACCCCGACGTCGCTGCGGCGGCAAGGGTGGTCGCCAGCATTTGGGCAGCTCGCACCCGGGTGGCAACGCCGCTCCGCAGCACCTGGGTGATCAGGATCGCCGGCAAGAGGGCCACGGCGACGACCTTGACCAGGATGGCCAGCCCGACCACCACGCCGAGGGCGAAGTGGCCCCGGAGGAGCGGCTCCCGGCTCTGGAAGAGATGGATCCCCAAGAGGACTCCGACCGTGGCGACGACCATGGCCAGGTAGTCGTTCTGGATCGTTGAGCCCATGGCGAGCATGAGGGGGTTGGCGGCGACAAGCATTGCGGCCGAGATCGAGGCCCTTCGGCCCGTGCCCAATACCCTCGCGGCGCGCATGGTCAGGAGGACCAGCAGCGGCACGAGGACGATCCAGGCCAGCCGGATGAGCCAGAACGCCGCTGTCCCGGTCCCGAGTCCGGACAGGTCAACCAGAAGTCCACTTGGGGCGTAGTAGCCCGGGCCCATCTGCGCCTCGTACTGCGTGCCCGTCTCGCCGAGCACCGGCATTCGGTGGTTGACCGCGTAGAAGAGGACGTTGGCCCAATGGGCCGGCTCGTCATAGGGCTGTCCTGGCGGTGTGGCCCAGGCGAACAGCAACGCGAGAGCCGTGCCCACTGACGCCGTAGCCAGGACCAGGGTCATCGTCGTCCGGCGCACAGTCGGACCCTAGCGAAGGCCTCGCGAGTCCGATGACCCGCCGAGGCTCAGCGCCTTCTGGAGCCCAGCCGTCGACGTGCGACGAGCACAACCGCCAGCCCGAGAACGGCCACGCCCAGCGCCGCAATGCCCCACGTCGCCACTACGGCGGCGATCTGTTGTCCCAGGTCAGCCTGCGGCTGTGGCTCGAGAGCTGCCGGAGCCGGCATCGCCGAGGGGGAGGGGACCGGCGTACCCGTCACACTCGCCGGTGCCGTCGGAGCAGCGCGCGGCGGGCCGGCCTCGCCCGGCTCGACGAGGCGCCCCACCGGCACGACCGCCGCAGCGTTCGCAAAGCCCCAGTCCAGTAGGGCCGCCGTGTCCTCCCAGTCGCCGGTCGTGCTACCCATCTGGCTGACGATCAGCGTCCTGCCATCCCGTGTGGCGGCGCCGATGAAGGTGTGTTGCGCCCGGTTGGTCCGCCCGGGCTTGATCCCGATCGCTCCGCGATAGTGCGGCAGCAGCTCGTTGATGTTCTGGATCTGGAAGGGCCGGTAGACCTTGCCGGTGGACGGGGCCCTCCCTCCCGGGAACATCGCGTTGCGCTTGAGGACGTAGGCGCGGAAGTCGGGCAGCTTCATCGCCGCCCGGCCGATGAGGGCCAGGTCATAGGCGCTGGAGCGCTGGCCGTCCTCATCGAGGCCGCTCGGGTCGACGGCGACGGTGTCGTGGGCACCGATACCGGCCGCCGCCTCGTTCATCAGGGCGGCGGTCTGCTCCGGTCCTCCGGCGGCATCGGCGAGCAGGTACGCCGCGTCGTTGGCGGATGACATCAACAGGGCATCGAACAGGCGACCGACGGGGTAGCCGTTCCCGGCCAGGATGCCGACCCGCGTCCCCGCCGCGGCTGCGTGCTCGGGCTTCGCGACCACGACCTGACGCGGGTCGAGCCGAGGGATCAGGGTCAGGGCGGTCAGGGTCTTGAGCGTGCTCGCCGGCCGGAGCCAGGCGTGCGGGGACTTCGCGGCGAGCACCTCGCCGCTGTCCATGTCGGCGACCACGTAGGCGACGTCCGGCACCGTGGGTGGGGCCGGCGTCCCGGGAGGCAGGTCGACAAGCACCCCGGTCGCGTCCAGAGCCGTGCCGCCGACCACGCTCTCGGGCGCCCAAGCCGGGTGGGCGAAGGGCGTGGGCGGCGCCTTCCGGCACACGGGCGTGGTCCTGGGCGTCGGCGTCGTCGTGGTCGTTCCGCTCGCCGATCGCCGCGGTCCCGGGACCGGCACCTGCGTGATCGTCTGCCACTCCTGGCAGCGGGGCGTTGCCGCAGCGGAGGCCGGCGTGCGAGCCACCGCGCCCGGGAGCCCGAGCGTGACGGAGGCGAGCATGGCCAGACAGGCGGCACCGACCCCGACTCGCGCGGCAGCCCGGGAACCACGCGGCACTGCGGTGGGTCGGATCATCGCCGACAGGCTAACCCGACTGACCCCGCCAGCTGCGGGACAGCACCCGCGTGATCACGCGAGCTCAGCGGCATACGGCCACGGGGCAAGGCCCGCCCCCTCGGAAGGGGACGGGCCCCGTCAACGGCGGTCAGGTCGTCACCGGCCGCTTGCGAAGGCGCGAAGCAGGTCCTGGTTGAGCTGGTTGATGACGTCCTGCGGGATCTCCTTCGGGCACGCCCGCGAGCACTCGCCAATGTTCGTGCAGCCGCCGAAGCCCTCGTTGTCGTGCTGGTTCACCATGGCGACGACCCGGGCGTCCCGCTCCGGCTGGCCCTGAGGCAGCTCGCCGAGGTGGGTGACCTTCGCGCCGAGGAAGAGCATGCCGGAGGCGTTGGGGCACGCCGCGACGCAGGCGCCGCAACCGATACAGGCGGCCGCCATGAACGAGCGGTCTGCGTTCGGCTTCGGCACGGGCACCGAGTGGGCCTCGGGGGCCGACCCCGTGTTGGCGCTGATGAAGCCGCCAGCCTGGATGATCCGGTCGAACGCCTCGCGGTCGACGACGAGGTCCTTGATGACCGGGAAGGCGTCGGCCCGCCACGGCTCGATGGTGATCTCGTCGCCGTCGTGGAACGAGCGCATGTGCAGCTGGCACGTCGTCGTCACCTCGGGGCCGTGCGCCTGGCCGGAGATCATCAGCCCGCACATCCCGCAGATGCCCTCACGGCAGTCGGAGTCGAAGGCGATCGGCTCCTCGCCGCGGGCGATGAGCTGCTCGTTGAGCACGTCGAGCATCTCGAGGAACGACATGTCGGGAGAGATGTCGGTGACCGGGTAGGTCACCATCTCGCCCCTGGCCTTGGGCCCGGGCTGCCGCCAGATCTTCAGGGTCAGGTTCATCCCGCTCACTTGTAGCTCCGCTGCTTCATCTCGACGAACTCATAGACCAGGTCTTCCTTGTGCAGGATCGGAGCGCCGCCGTTGTCGCCGCCCCACTCCCACGCCGCGACGTAGGCGAACTGCTCGTCGTGGCGCAGGGCTTCGCCGTCCTCGGTCTGGCTCTCGGCCCGGAAGTGGCCACCGCAGGACTCGCGGCGGTGGAGGGCGTCGACGCACATCAGCTCGCCGAGCTCGAGGAAGTCGGCCACGCGGCCCGCCTTCTCGAGGCTCTGGTTGAGGGTGTCGGCCGCGCCGAGGACGCGCACGTTGCGCCAGAACTCGTCCCGGAGCCCGCGGATGAGGTCGATCCCCTTGAGCAGGCCCTCCTCCGTGCGCTCCATCCCGCAGTACTCCCACATGATGTTGCCGAGCTCGCGGTGGAAGGAGTCGACCGAGCGGTCACCGTTGATCTCGAGCAGCCGGGCGACCCGGGCATCGACGGCTGCCCGCGCCTCGACGACCGCCGGGTCGTCCTCGTCGACCTTGGGGAACGGGCCCTTGGCGAGGTAGTCGCGGATCGTGTGCGGCAGGACGAAGTACCCGTCGCCCAAGCCCTGCATCAGGGCCGAGGCGCCGAGACGGTTCGCGCCGTGGTCGCTGAAGTTCGCCTCTCCGGCCACGAAGAGGCCGGGGATCGTCGACTCGAGGTCGTAGTCGACCCAGAGACCGCCCATGGTGTAGTGCACCGCGGGGTAGATGCGCATCGGCACCTCGTAGGGGTTCTCGCCCGTGATCCGCTGGTACATGTCGAGCAGGTTGCCGTACTTCTCTGCGACGGCCTCCTTGCTCATCCGCTTGAGGGCGTCGGTGAAGTCGAGGTAGACGCCGCGCCGGAAGTCGCCGACCTTGGGGCCGACGCCGCGGCCCTCGTCACAGACGTTCTTCGCGGCTCGCGAGGCGATGTCGCGGGGGACGAGGTTGCCGAAGGAGGGGTAGATCCGCTCGAGGTAGTAGTCGCGGTCCTCCTCGGGGATCTGGCGTGGGTCCTTCTCGCAGTCCTCGACCCGTTTGGGCACCCAGATCCGGCCGTCGTTGCGCAGCGACTCTGACATCAGGGTCAGCTTGCTCTGGTACTCGCCGGCGACGGGGATGCACGTCGGGTGGATCTGCGTGTAGCACGGGTTGGCGAAGTGGGCGCCCTTGCGGTGCGCCCGCCATGTCGCCGTGACGTTGGAGCCCATGGCGTTGGTCGACAGGAAGAAGACGTTGCCGTAGCCGCCGCTGGCCAGCACGACGGCGTCCGCGAGGTGGGTCTCGATGTCACCGGTCACGAGGTCGCGGGCGATGATGCCGCGGGCCCGCCCGTCGACGACGATGATCTCGAGCATCTCGTGGCGGCTGAACATCTCGACCGTGCCGGCCGCGACCTGCCGCTCCAGCGCCTGGTAGGCGCCCAGCAGGAGCTGCTGCCCGGTCTGGCCGCGGGCGTAGAACGTCCGAGACACCTGCACGCCACCGAAGGAGCGGTTGTCGAGCAGGCCGCCGTACTCGCGGGCGAAGGGCACACCCTGGGCGACGCACTGGTCGATGATGTTCGCGCTCACCTCGGCCAGGCGGTAGACGTTCGACTCACGCGAGCGGTAGTCGCCGCCCTTGACGGTGTCGTAGAAGAGGCGGTACGTCGAGTCGCCGTCGTTCTTGTAGTTCTTCGCGGCGTTGATGCCACCCTGGGCGGCGATCGAGTGCGCGCGACGGGGGGAGTCCTGGTAGCAGAAGGACTTGACGTGGTAGCCCGCCTCGCCGAGCGTCGCCGCGGCCGCCCCACCGGCGAGGCCGGTGCCGACGATGATGACCGACAGCTTGCGTCGGTTGGCGGGGTTGACGAGGCCGGACTCGAACTTGCGGGTGCTCCACTTGTCCGCGATGGGACCCCGGGGGGTCTTGGTGTCCCGGATCGGGTCGCCCTCGGTGTAGAGGCCGTGGATCAGTTCAGTCATCGATCAGTTCCCCTTGACGAATCCGAAGAGTATGGCGAGCGGCGGCAGGATGAAGCCCACGGCTGTCACGAGGGCGATGATCGTCGCCGTGGCCCGGGCGCGGCTGCGCGCCCTCGCCGTCGTCGAGAAGCCGAGGGTCTGGCTGGCGCTGAAGACGCCGTGCCAGAGGTGCAGTCCGAGCGCGATCATGGCGAGCACGTAGATGAGGGTGACCCACCACACCTGGAAGCTGCTGATGACGAGCAGGCCGACACTGTCGCCGGCCCTGTCGGGGCCGACATTGAACTTCACCCAGGTGAACTGGAGCAGGTGCCAGATGACGAAGAGGATGATCGCGACGCCACCCCACCGCATCATCTTCGACTTCGCCGCGGCCTTGGCGGCCTCCTTGGCGTAGTAACGCGTGGCCCGCGCCCCGTTGGCGCGGCTCCACAGGTGGAACGCGGCCCACAGGTGGGCGACCACCGCGAGGACGAGCAGCGCGCGCAGGACCCAGAGGAACCCGCCGAAGGGCAGGATCGGTGTGAACATCGTCCGCAGGGAGAGCGCATAGTCATCGAACGCCTTGACGCCGCTGAAGATGTGCAGGTTGCCGTACATGTGCAGGAGGACGTACAGGACGAAGAGCGCACCGGACGCGGCCATGACAACCTTCATGAACACGGTGGTGCGGCGCGCCGTTGCGGGTCCCGTCCTTGGGAGAGTGTTGGTGGCCACCTGCGCACCCTATCGCCGCGTTTCCGGCACCTGCCGACTACCCGCGGGTTACTCGACGAGTGTGACGATTTCCACTGACACGCACGATGCCGTATGCCGCTGTGCCTGGTTCGCGCGTCACCGCCGTCCCAGCCCTCCCGCCCGCAGGCGGCCTACGGGAGGTGGCTCACGTCTTGCGCAGGCCGATCTTGCGGCCCAGCCACACGAGCGGGTCGTAGCGGTCGCCAGCGACGCGTTCCTTCATCGGGATGATGGCGTTGTCGGTGATGGCTATGTGCTCAGGGCAGACCTGGGTGCAGCACTTCGTGATGTTGCACAACCCGATGCCCTGCTCGGTCCGCGCGAGCTGGACGCGGTCGGTGCGGGCGTCGAGCGGGTGCATGTCGAGCTCGGCGGCGCGGATGAAGAAGCGCGGCCCGGCGAAGGCGTCCTTGTTGTCCTCGTGGTCGCGCACGACGTGGCAGGTGTCCTGGCAGAGGAAGCACTCGATGCACTTGCGGAACTCCTGCGAGCGCTCGACGTCGACCTGCGCCATCCGGTACTCGCCGTGCGCCAGGCCGGGCGGCGGCTCGAACGACGGCATCTGGCGTGCCTTCTCGTAGTTGAAGGAGACGTCGGTGACGAGGTCGCGGATCACCGGGAAGGTGCGCATCGGGGTGACCGTGACCGTCTCGTCCTCGGCGAAGGTGGACATCCGGGTCATGCACATGAGGCGCGGCATGCCGTTGACCTCGGCGCTGCACGAGCCGCACTTGCCGGCCTTGCAGTTCCAGCGCACGGCGAGGTCCCCCGCCTGGGTGGCCTGGAGGCGGTGGATGATGTCGAGGACGACCTCGCCCTCGTTCACCTCAACGGTGTAGTCGACGAGCTCACCACCGTCGCCATTCCCGCGCCACACCCGAAACCTCGCGTCGTAGCTCACGTTCCACTCCCATCACTGGTGCCCGGCGCGGGCATGGCCGCGAGCTCGTCCGACGTGAGGTACTTGGCCAGCTCGTCCCGGGTGAACAGCGCCATGAGGTCGTCGCGCATCGGCTCCGTCGGCTGTTCCTTGACACTGATGCTGTCTGCGTCCAGCGAACAGACGAGCAGCCTGGATCGCCAGGCGGAGTCCATGCCCGGGTAGTCGTCACGGGTGTGCCCGCCGCGGCTCTCCTGTCGGAGCAGGGCGGCCCGGGCGATGCATTCGCTGACGGCGAGCATGTTGCGCAGGTCGAGGGCGAGGTGCCACCCGGGGTTGAACTGGCGGTGCCCCTCGACGGTGAGGTGCTGGGCGCGGGCCTTGAGCTCCTCGAGGGTGGCGAGCGCCTGCTCGATCTCTTCCTCCGTGCGGATGATGCCGACGAGGTCGTTCATCGTCTGCTGCATCTCCTGATGAAGGGTGTAGGGGTTCTCGCCGCCCTCCTCGGCGAAGGGAGCCAGCGCGGCCGCTGCTGCCGCGTCGATGGCGGCCGCCTCGGCCTGTGGACGGGCGGCTCCCAGGCCCTTGACGTAGACGGCCGCGCCGGTGCCGGCGCGGGCGCCGAAGACGAGCAGGTCGGAGAGCGAGTTGCCACCGAGCCGGTTCGAGCCGTGCATGCCGCCGGACACCTCGCCTGCGGCGAACAGCCCGGGCACGCGGGCTGCCGCGGCGGTGTCGGGGTCGACCTCGACACCGCCCATGACGTAGTGACAGGTCGGGCCGACCTCCATGGGTTCGGCCGTGATGTCGACGTCGGCCAGCTCCTTGAACTGGTGGTGCATCGACGGCAGCTTCTTGAGGATCTCGGCAGCGCTGCGGCGCGAGGCGATGTCGAGGTAGACCCCGCCGTGTGGTGTCCCTCGTCCCGCCTTGACCTCGGCGTTGATGGCCCGGGCCACCTCGTCACGGGGGAGCAGCTCTGGAGGGCGCTTGTTGTTGTCTGGATCGGTGTACCAGCGGTCGCCCTCCTCCTCGGTCTCGGCGTACTGCCCTCGGAAGACGTCAGGCACGTAGGCGAACATGAAGCGCTTGCCCTCGGAGTTCTGCAGGACGCCCCCGTCGCCCCGCACGGACTCCGTGACGAGGATGCCCTTGACCGAGGGCGGCCAGACCATGCCGGTCGGGTGGAACTGGACGAACTCCATGTTGACCAGGGTCGAGCCGGCCCGGAGGGCGAGGGCGTGCCCGTCGCCGGTGTACTCCCACGAGTTGGAGGTCACCTTGAACGACTTGCCGATCCCACCGGTGGCCAGCACGACGGCGGGCGCGTCGAACCGGAGGAAGCGACCTGACTCGCGCCAGTAGCCGAAGGCGCCCGCGATGGCACCGCCACCGCCCTGCGAGTCCATGAGCAGGTCGGTGATGGTGCACTCGGCGAAGACCTTGAGATGGCTCTCGGCATCACCCGTCTCACGCTCGTCCTGCTGCTGGAGCGAGACGATCTTCTGTTGCATCGTGCGGATCAGCTCGAGGCCGGTGCGGTCGCCGACATGTGCGAGGCGCGGGTACTCGTGGCCACCGAAGTTGCGCTGGCTGATCCGGCCGTCGGGCGTGCGGTCGAACAGGGCGCCGTAGGTCTCGAGCTCCCAGACCCGATCGGGCGCCTCCTTGGCGTGCAGCTCGGCCATCCGCCACGAGTTGAGGAACTTGCCACCACGCATCGTGTCCCGGAAGTGCACCTCCCAGCTGTCCCGGCTGTTGACGTTGCCCATGCTCGCCGCGATGCCGCCCTCGGCCATCACGGTGTGGGCCTTCCCGAAGAGGGACTTGCAGACGATGGCGGTCCGCATGCCGGCCTCCCGCGCTGCGATCGCCGCACGCAGACCGGCTCCGCCGGCCCCGATGATGAGCACGTCGTAGTCGTGGCGCTCGAGCTCTGCAGCCATCAGTTGACCAACCTCAGATCAGAAAGGGCCCCGGAGGCGACCAGGGCGATGTAGGCGTCGGTCACCATGAGGGTGCCGAGGGTGATCCACGCGAGCTCCATGTGCCTGGTGTTGAGCCGCGACACGATCGTCCAGGCGCGGTAGCGGACCGGGTGCTTCGAGAAGTGCGTGAGGCGACCACCGACGACGTGACGGCAGGAGTGGCAGGACAGGGTGTAGAGCCAGAGGAAGGCGACGTTGACCACGATGATCACGGTGCCGAGCCCGATCCCGAAGCCGCCGTCGACGCCCTTGAAGGCCCGCGTCGCGTCGTACGTGTTGATGGACGAGACGACCAGCGCCGAATAGAAGAAGAAGCGGTGGGAGTTCTGCAGGAACAGCGGGAAGCGGGTCTCACCGGTGTAGCTGCGGTGCGGCTCGGCCACGGCGCAGGCAGGCGGTGACAGCCAGAACGACCGGTAGTACGCCCTGCGGTAGTAGTAACAGGTGAGCCGGAACCCGAGCAGGAACGGCAGCACGAGCAACGCGTACGGCACGAGTGGCGGGAACTCGCCGAACCACGTCCCGAAGTGCCGGGCGCCGGGGGCGCAGGAGGCTGTGACGCAGGGCGAGTAGAACGGCGTCAGGTAGCCGTGCGCCTCGACGAAGTAGTTGCGCTGAGAGGCGGTCCGGACCAGGGCATAGAGCACCCAGATCGACAGGAGCGTGAACGTGACAGCGGGCTGGACCCACCAGCGGTCCGTCCGCAGGGTCGCCTGCGGGATCTGCGCTCGTCCGGGCGAACCGACTCCGCCAGGCACCGATCGACCTTGAGGTCCCAGATCGAGCCGTGTGTCACTCATCGTGCGAACCTCCACCGTCATTGGTCGGGCCGTGCCACACCCTAGCCGCAACATCGGCGGCAGAGGGGGATTCGCGTCGGCCGCGTTTGCCGAGGTTCGGTCGTCGCGACCCGGACACCCCGGTCATGACGTCGTGGCAGAGGCGGCACTCCCGGCCACTGTCTAAGGTGTCGGTGTGAAAATCGCAGTCGTCGGCCTCGGTTACGTGGGGTTGTCCAACGCCGTCATCCTCGCGCGGCACAACGAGGTCGTCGCCCTCGACCTCGATGCCCGCCGGGTCGAGTCGGTCAACCAGCGACGGTCCCCGGTCGTCGACGGAGAGCTGGAGGACTACCTCGCGTCGAAGCCGTTGGACCTGCGCGCGACGACGGATCCGGCCGACGCCTACGCCGGCGCGTCCTTCGTCGTCATCGCCACCCCCACCGACTACGACCCGAAGACGAACTACTTCGACACGTCGAGTGTCGAGTCGGTGATCACGGACGTTCGCAGCCACGCCCCTCAGGCCACGATCATCGTCAAGTCGACCGTTCCGGTCGGCTTCACCTCCCGCATGCGCGACCGGCACTCCCACGCCCGGGTGATCTTCTCGCCGGAGTTCCTCCGGGAGGGCAAGGCGCTGTGGGACAACCTCCACCCGAGCCGGATCATCGTCGGGGACACCTCGGCCGAGGCCAAGCAGTTCGCCGACCTGCTCGCAGAGGGGGCCGAGGCGACCGATGTGCCGGTGCTGCTCACGAACCCGACCGAGGCCGAGGCGACGAAGCTGTTCGCCAACACCTACCTCGCGATGCGCGTGGCCTACTTCAACGAGCTGGACACCTACGCGGCGACGCACGGTTTGGACGCCAAGTCGATCATCGAGGGTGTCAGCCTCGACCCACGCATCGGCTCGCACTACAACAACCCGTCGTTCGGCTACGGCGGGTACTGCCTGCCCAAGGACACCAAGCAGCTGCTTGCCAACTACGACCGGGTGCCGCAGACGCTGATCCGCTCGATCGTCGAGTCGAACACGACGCGGAAGGACTTCGTCGCCGCGGACATCCTGCGACGCGGTCCCCGGGTCGTCGGCATGTACCGCCTCGTGATGAAGGAGGGGTCGGACAACTTCCGCAGCTCGAGCATCCAGGGGATCATGAAGCGGATCAAGGCCACGGGTGTCGAGGTCATCGTCTATGAGCCGACCTTGCAGTCGGACCACTTCTACCACTCGCGGGTCGTCCGGGACCTCGACGCCTTCAAGGCGGAGGCCGATGTCATCGTGGCGAACCGGCACTCCCACGACCTGGCGGATGTCGTGGACAAGGTCTACACGCGAGACATCTACGGCCGCGACTGAGGACCCGTCAGGCGAGCCGACGGGCGTCTCAGGTGAGCTCTGTCAACCCGCGCCCCGTCAGCTCGTCGACGATCCGCTTGACATCCTGGGCCCGGTCCTTCGTCGTCACGAGCAGGGCGTCTGCGGTGTCGACGACGACGACGTCGTCGAGGCCGACGATGGCCACCGCCCGTCCGCTGTCGGCTGCGACGATGCCTGTCGAGTCGACCGCGATGACGTGGTCCGCACCCGTGATGACCTCGAGAGAGGGCGCCCCGCCGCCGCCGAGAATCGTTGCCAGTGAAGCGAAGTCGCCGATGTCGTCCCAGCCGATGGATGCCGGCACCACGGCGACCCGCCGGGCGGCGGCTGCCGGCTCGGCGACGGCGTGGTCGATGGCGATCCTGGGCAGCGTGGGCCACAGGTCCTGCATGCGGCGGGGGTCGCTCGCCATGATCCGGAGGTTGTCGACGAGGTCGGCGTGGTGCTCGGCAAGGAGCTCGAGCAGAGTCGTCGCCCCGACGACGAACATCCCTGCGTTCCAGCGATATTCGCCAGACTCCACGTAGCGGCGCGCCGCATCGACGTCCGGCTTCTCGACGAACTCGTCGACCCGGCGCGCGTGGGGCGCCCCCTCGATGTCCAGGGCATGACCCTGCCTGATGTAGCCGAACCCCGTGGCGGCGTGGGTTGGCTCGATACCGATGGTGACGAGCTCGCCTGCGCGGGCAGCTGCCGACGCCTCCGCGACGGCGGCGTGAAAGGCGGCAACATCCGTGATGACGTGGTCGGCGGCGAACGAGCCCAGGATCGCCTCGGGGTCACGCCGCTCGAGGATGGCAGCGGCCAGTCCGATGGCCGGCATCGAGTCCCGGGGTGACGGCTCCGCGATGACGTCGTCGCGGCGGAGCGCCGGCAGCTGGCTGCGCACGGCGTCCTCGTGGGCTGCTCCGGTGACGACGAGGAAGCGGTCCTCGACGAGAGGCACCAGCCGGTCCCACGTCATCCGCAGCAGGGACCGCCCCGACCCCGTCAGGTCGTGGAGGAACTTCGGCGAGGCCCGGCGTGAGAGCGGCCACAGCCGGGTACCCGACCCGCCCGCGGGGATGACCGCCCACAGCCCCTCGATCTGCGTTCCCTCAGACATGTGGCAGAACCTATCGACAAACCACCAATGCCGTATGCCGCTCGGCCGGCTTCCGCTCAGACAGACCTCCCGCACCCCCTCCTTTGCGTCGAGAGTGCACTTCGCGCCGGACCGCCCGGTCGAGGGTGCACTTCGCGCCGGCGCGCGGGCGACGCCAATCGCACACTCGACGAAGACGAGGACGAAGTAGGGGAGGGTCAGGTCGTCGGGAAGTCGCGCTGTCGGAGGGCGCCGGTCCCGACGAGCACGAGACCCGCGGCGATGGCGGTCAGCGTGATGAGGGGTGTCATGACGAGGGCGGCCGCGGGCAGGCCCGGGACATGGCCGAAAGGCGACAGGCTCTGCACCCAGTCGGGCAGGCCGAAGAGCGCCCCGAACTCCCCGAGCAGCAGGAATCCGATGAGGACGGCCCACACGAGCCCGGTGTGCCGTGGCAGGAGCCCGACGAAGACGAGGGCGATGCCCACGCAGACCCAGATGGCGGGGAGGGTCACGATGCTTGCGCCGACGAGGCGACCGATCGACCCTGCGGCGTCGCCGGTTCGCTGGCTGTCGGCCAGGCCGGCGGCGATGCCGACGAGCACCATGACGAGCGTCGTGGCGAGGACCCCGACGCCGACGTGGGAGAGGGCCCAGCGGGGGCGGGTAACGGAGGTGGCCAGGACCGGCTCGCCCCGGAGCGAGGTCTCCTCGGACCGGAGACGGGTCACGAGTGAGATGCCCATGGCCGCCACCGCCACCGACGCGATGTGCAGCTCCGCCGAGAAGAAGATGTCGACGATCGTGCCTGCTCCGCCGCCGAGCTTCTGCAGCATCTCCGCGGTCTGTGGTGAGTCCATGAGGGACTGGACGTTTCCGGCAATCGAGCCGACGACAGTGCCGAGGACGAGCGCCGTGACGACCCACCCGGTGATGGTCCCGCGCGCGAGGTACGCAGTCAGGACCTCGACGGTGCGCATCCGGCTCCGGCCGGGGCCGGGGCGGGGCGGGATGACACCGGCGCCGAGGTCGCGCCGCTCGAGCAGGCTGAAGGCCGTCGCGCAGAGCAGGCCAAAGGCTGCGATGCCCAGCAGCAGCGGCCAGAACTGGTTCGCGCCATAGGGCGAGACCTTCTCGCCCCAACCGATCGGCGAGAGCCACGTGAGGAAGGTGAGCGGGCTTCCCTCCGCGGCGGTGTCCCCGACGGCCCGCAGGAGGAACACGATGGCCAGGGCGCCGAGGGAGAAGGCGGCGGTGCCCCGTGCCGTCTCCGTCAGCTGCGCTGCGAACGCGGTGACGCCGACCCACGTCAGTCCCATCGTCAGCCACGCGACGCCCAAGGCGACGGACCCGGTCTGGTCGAGACCGACGGCGATGGCGGACACGGTGGTCAGCAGCGCGGTGACCAGGACCGCGAGCACGCCGAGCAGGATGGCGGCGGCCAGCGGCGCCCGACGCCCGACGACGCCGGCTCCGACCAGCTCGAGGCGCCCCTCCTCCTCCTCGGTCCGGGTGTGCCGGCGCACCACGATGTAGGCGAGCAGGCAGAGGAAGACCCCACCGAGAAGGATCGTCTTGAAGACCGAGAAGGAGTCGATCGTGGGGCTGGTCAGCGGGCCGTACATCGCCACGAGCGCGGGGTTGGTGAAGATGTCGCCCATGGCACCGAGCGCTGACTCAGTCGTCGGGTAGAGGTCGATCGTCGCCTGGGCCGAGCCTGCGACGAGGACGACGAGCGCGATGACGCTGACCGGGATGAGCACCCGGTCGCGGCGGGCCGCGAGGCGCAGGAGGGCGCCCGTGCCGGTGAAGCCGCTCATCGGGTCGTCGCCGCCTCAGGGGCCGACGGGTCCGCCTCGCTGCCGCCCAAGCTGCTTGGCGCGCCGCGGTACTGCGCCATGAAGAGCTGCTCAAGGGTCGGGGGAGCACTGGTCAGGCTCCTGATCCCGTGGCGACCGAGGAGCTCGAGCAGCTGGCCGAGGTGGGTCGACTCGACCGTGCACACGACGTGGTGGTCGGTGAGCACGACGTCGCCGAGCCCGGGAACGGTCGCCAGCTCCTCGGCGGTGAGGGGTTGCGCCAGCGTCGCGTCCACGGTGGTTCTGGCCAGGTGCCGCAGCTGCGTGAGCGAGCCGGACTCGACGTTGCGTCCGTCCCGGATGATGCTCACCCGGTCGCAGAGCGACTCGACCTCGCTGAGGATATGGCTCGACAGGAGGATCGTCACGCCCTCGTCGCGCCGCTCCCGGGCCGTGTCCTTGAAGACCGCCTCCATCAGCGGGTCGAGGCCTGCAGTCGGCTCGTCGAGGAGAAGCAGCTCGACGTCCGAGGCGAGCGCGGCGACGAGCGCGACCTTCTGCCGGTTGCCCTTCGAGTAGGACCGGCCCTTCTTCGTCGGGTCGAGGTCGAAGCGCTCGAGCAGCTCCGCCCGCCGCCTCTCGTTGAGGCCGCCGCGGAGGTTGCCGAGCAGGTCGATGACCTGGCCACCGGTGAGGTTCGGCCAGAGGGCGACGTCACCCGGGACGTAGGCGAGTCGCCGGTGGAGGGTTTCCACGTCCTGCCATGGGTTCTCACCGAGGAGGCTGGCGCTGCCGCCGTCCGAGCGGAGCAGCCCGAGCAGGATCCGGATCGTCGTGGACTTGCCGGCGCCATTGGGCCCGAGGAAGCCGTGGATCTCGCCCGTGGCCACCTCGAGGTCGAGCCCGTCGAGGGCCACCGTGGTGCCGAAACGCTTGTGGAGGTCAGTGACCTGAATGGCTGCGGTCATAACTGGCAGACTACACATCATTCAGCAATTGGTGAATGTCATGAACGCTGCGATATCGTCGGACCATGAGGTTGCTCGAGGACGGAACCGCCGACCGCAACGAGCCGGGCGCCGCGCCGGCCCGTGACGACCGGGCCGTCCGCGCCTACGTGGAGCGCCTGGGCGACGCCCTGACTGACGCGGGCATGCCCCGGCTCGCGTCTCGCGTCTTCGCCCAGCTGCTCGCCGACGACGACGGCCGAATGACGGCGGGGGAGCTGACCGAGGCTCTCGAGGTCAGCCCCGCCGCGATCTCGGGGGCGGTCCGCTACCTGACGCACACGATGCTCATCGGCAAGGAACGTGAGCGGGGCACGCGGAGGGACGTCTACGTGGTCCAGGACGACGGCTGGCACAACGCGATGCTGAGCCGCGACCGCATCCTCGGCCTGATGGAGGCGAGCATCCGTTCGGGCGTCGACGCGGTCGGCGGCGTGGACACCCGGGCCGGCCGCCGCCTCCAGCTCTCCGTCGAGTTCCTCGACTTCCTCGGGCAGCAACAGGAGGCCGTCATGCTCGGCTGGGAGGAGCGCAAGGCCGAGATCACGCGCGACTGGCCCACCGACGACTGACCCGGCCACTCCGACGACGCAGCCGACGTGCGGAGGCAAGCCCAGCGGCATACGACCAAGGGGTGAACGCACCACGTGAGATCGGCTACGTTCGCGCTCCGGCCCGGCGCCGGCGCCGGCCGACGCCACTACGCTCGGCGGCATGGCTGACAGCACTGGCGCGCGCTCCGAGTCCGACCTGCCGATCAAGCCCGTCTACGGCGCCGACGCGCTGGTCGGGTTCGACCCGGAGGCCAAACTAGGGCAGCCGGGCAGTTACCCGTTCACCCGGGGTGTCTACCCGACGATGTACACCGGCAAGCCGTGGACGATGCGTCAGTACGCCGGCTTCGGCACGGCGAAGGAGTCCAACGAGCGCTACCACCAGCTCGTCAAGGCGGGCACGGGGGGCCTGAGTGTGGCCTTCGACCTGCCGACCCAGATGGGCTACGACTCCGACGAGCCGATCGCGCACGGGGAGGTCGGCAAGGTCGGGGTCGCCATCGACTCGCTCGACGACATGCGCGTCCTGTTCGACGACCTGCCGCTCGACACGATCTCGACGTCGATGACGATCAACGCGCCCGGCTCGACGCTGCTGCTGCTCTACCAGCTCGTCGCGGAGGAGCAGGGCGTCCGCGGCGACCAGCTGACCGGCACGATCCAGAACGACGTGCTCAAGGAGTACATCGCTCGCGGCACCTACATCTACCCCCCGCGCGAGTCGCTCCGGCTCATCGCCGACGTCTTCGCGTACTGCCACAAGGAGCTGCCGCGCTGGAACACGATCTCCATCTCCGGCTACCACATGGCCGAGGCCGGCGCGACGCCCGTGCAGGAGATCGCCTTCACCCTGGCGAACGCGATGGAGTACGTCCGGGCCGCCCAGGCCGCGGGCCTGGACGTCGATGACTTCGCGCCGCGCCTGTCCTTCTTCTTCGTGGCGCGTACGACCCTGCTCGAGGAGGTCGCGAAGTTCCGCGCAGCCCGCCGCATCTGGGCCCGGATCATGAAGGAGCAGTTCGGCGCGACGAACCCGAAGTCGATGATGCTCCGCTTCCACACCCAGACCGCCGGTGTGCAGCTGACCGCGCAGCAGCCGGAGGTCAACCTCGTCCGCGTCGCGCTCCAGGGCCTCGGGGCCGTGCTCGGCGGCACGCAGTCGCTGCACACCAACTCGTTCGACGAGGCGATCGCGCTGCCGACCGAGAAGGCCGCTCGCCTCGCGCTGCGCACCCAGCAGGTCATCGCCTTCGAGACCGACGTGACCAAGACTGTCGACCCGTTCGCCGGCTCCTACGTCGTCGAGTCGATGACCGACGAGATCGAGGCGGCGGCGCTGGCGCTGATCCAGGCCGTCGAGGACAAGGGCGGCGCGGTCGCGGCGATCGAACAGGGCTTCCAGAAGTCCGAGATCGAGCGATCCGCCTACCGCGTCCAGCTCGAGATCGACGAGGGGGAGCGGACCGTCGTCGGGGTGAACAAGTACACGCTCGATGAGGAGGAGGCCTACGACCCGCTCCGCGTCGATCCGCAGATCGAGGTGGATCAGCGCGAGCGGCTCAAGGCCCTGCGGGCGGAGCGGGACGACGACGCGGTCAAGGCGGCCCTCGCCGAGCTGCAGGAGGCGGCCCGGGGCAGCGACAACGTCCTCTACCCCATGCGCGAAGCCCTCCGCCTGCGGGCCACCGGTGGCGAGGTGGCCCACGCCCTTCGCCAGGTGTGGGGCGTCTACCAGCCGCGCGAGACCTTCTAGGCCCAGCCCCGCCTCCGCTGGCGGGCCGACGGACTACCACGAAGCCGGGCCAACCCACCCGGTCGTGCGTGGTCACGCGGTTTGGGCGGAGCTGGTGGTAGTCGGTCGGCGCGCCTCGATCGTCGCCCGGACGGCGCCGATGACGTAGTCCGGCTCGAACATGACCTCGTCCCAGG
Source organism: Intrasporangium sp. (assembly GCF_040414665.1). Taxonomy (GTDB): domain Bacteria; phylum Actinomycetota; class Actinomycetes; order Actinomycetales; family Dermatophilaceae; genus Intrasporangium. The sequence goes on along the minus strand of NZ_JBEDUL010000174.1, from coordinate 12,417 downwards.
TGAACCGGAGCACTGCCCAGCCGCGCGCCGCCAGGCCGGTGTAGCGGCGACAGTCCCGCTTGAGCGCCGCCCGGTCACCGTGGTACTCGAAGCTCTCGGCCTCGCCGACGATCCGGAACTGCTCGATCGCGATGTCGACCTTGGCATAAAAGCTCTTGTCCTTGATCTCGTGCTGGGTCACGACGTCGGCGCCGGCGGCGAGGCACTGGGCCCGCAGGACGGACTCGAACGGGTTGGCCGCGCCACGGTCGACGTGGCGCAGGACGGCGAGGACCTGCCTGCGCAACCTCGGCGGCAGGCGTGCAGCGCGCCGGGCCACCTCCAGCGGATCCAGCCCATTGCGCCACGATGAGTCGGCCACGGTCAGTGCCTCGTCGAACGGCAGGTCGAGACAGCAGTCGATGACGGTGCGGTGCGGGCTGGTCACCCAACCGTCCACGACGTCGGCGTCGTCCAGGGGGCGCCAGTGGCGCACGGCGGCGGTGGCACGGCCCCTCAGCTTGCGGCCCCGCGGAAAGGTCAGGTGCACTCGTTCCGGCTCGGTCTTGACCCCCCAACCCCAGTGCAAGGCCGCGGTCGTGTGTGAAGCCGTCGCGTGCAGCTCGACCGCGGTCAGCCGCGCGGCGGTGATGTTGGGCAGGACGTACCGGCCCTTGCCCGCGCGCGCCACCACGCCACCCGCGACGGCTCGCCGGATCTGCCGCTTGGACAGCGCCTTGCGCAACTCCGCCCAGGTGCACGAACCGCCGAGCTGGGCCACGAGCATCGCTGGGTCCATGCCCTGACTCTGGACGCGGTGCGCCCACCGCCGCTGAGGTTGTCCACAGGGCCCGACGGACTACCACGAGGTGCGTCCGCGCCTGGCGATCCAGCGTGGCTGGGCGCGGGGGCGGCGCTTCGTGGTAGTCCGCCGGCTCGCGGTCAGGCCCGCCGGCCGGGGAGGAACAGGGCGGCCACGGTCGCGATCCCGACGGCGATCGCGCCGGTGACCAGGGCCGGTCCGACAGCGCCTTCGTAGCCAGTGGGCGTCAGCTGCCCGCCCGCCCCGAGGAACACCGCGGTCAGGGTCGCGACGCCCAACGTCACCCCGAACTCCCGGATCGTCGCGTTCGCCGAGCTCGCGATGGCGAAGTCCTCGGAGGGCAGGTCCTGCAGCACGGCCGTCGACGCCGGCGCGAAGGTCAGCCCCATGCCCACCCCGGCGAGGACGAGCGGCACGACGAAGGCGCCGTAGTCGAGGCCGGCCTCGGTGACGACGGCGAACCAGACGAGGGACACGGTCTGCAGGGCGAGCCCGGTCAGCAGGAGGACGCGGACCCCGAGCCGAGGAGCCAGCAGCCCGGCGATGGGTGCGACAGCCATCGGCGCCGCGGTCCACGGCAGCGTGCGGATGCCGGCCTCGAGAGGGCTGTAGCCCTGGACGATCTGGAGGTACTGCGAGAGCAGGAAGACGGCGCCGAACATCCCCAGCGTGAAGAACAGGCCGATGACGTTGGCCGTCGAGAAGCTGCGAGACCGGAAGAGCCGCAGCGGCAGCACGGCGTCGGTGCGACGCGCGGCCCACGGCAGGTAGGCAATGAGGAGCAGGGCCGCGCCGATGAGCACGGTGAGTACACCGGGGGAGGTCCACCCGTCCTCGTTGCCGTGGACGATGCCCCACGTGGCGAGGAGGACGGCGCCGCCCAGCAGCCCCGTGCCGACGAGGTCGAGCCGGGTGAAGGCGCCGCGGGACTCCTTCACGGCCGCGAGGATCAGGGCGATGGCGACGACGGCGACTGGCACGTTGACCCAGAAGATTGCCTCCCAGCTGATCCCCTCGACGATGGCGCCGCCCACCACCGGACCGACGGCGACGCCGAGGCCGGAGACGCCGCCCCAGATGCCGATGGCCATCGGCCGCAGGCGCTCGGGCACCGAGCCGGCGAGCAGGGCGAGCGACAGCGGCATGATGGCGGCAGCGCCGAAGCCCTGGACAGCGCGCGCGACCACGAGGGCCTCGGACGTCGAGCTGAGGGCCGCGCCGATGGATGCGAGCGTGAAGACGACGATCCCCGCGAGCATCACCTTTCGCCGGCCGAGCCGGTCCCCGAGCGTCGCCGCGGGGAGCATGAACGCGGCGAAGGCCAGCGTGTACGCATTGAGGAACCAGGAGAGCTGGCCCACCGAGGCGCCCAGGTCGCGTTGGATGACCGGCAGGGCGGTCGTCATGACGAGGTTGTCCAGGGTCGCCATGAACATCGGCAGGGAGGTGGCCACGAGAACGAGCCAGAGCGGGACGGTCGCGCGCGTCCGTGGCCCGAGGCCGCGGGACTGCTCGACGGCGGAGGTGGCGCCGGTGAGGGTGCTCATGTCGAGACTCCTAGTATGCATTGGATGATTACTTGCCGGATCGACAGTAGGTAATCGACTGATAACATGTCAACATGCTTTCGCCAACCGCTGCCCCCACCGGCACTCGCATGTCCGCCGAGGCCCGCCGCGAGCTGATCCTCGCCGCTGCGACCCGAGCGTTCGCCGACCGGGGCTACGCGGCCACGACCACCGACACCGTGGCTCGGGAGGCAGGGGTGAGCCAGCCCTACGTCGTGCGGATGTTCGGCACCAAGCTCCGGCTCTTCGTCGAGGTCTTCGAGCACGCCGCCGAGCGGATCATCGAGGCGTTCGAGCGCGAGCTCGACTCGCAGCCCTTCGACCCCGACGAGCCGGACGACTGGACCCGCCTCGGTCACGCCTACAAGGAGCTCGTCGAGGACCGGGACTTCCTCCTCGTCATGATGCACGGCTTCACCTCGGCCGGTGTCGACGAGATCGGCGGGGCCGCTCGCCACTGCATGGGCCGGATCTTCGCCCTGCTCCGCCGCACCGGGGGGACCGACGAGCAGCTGCGCGCCTTTGTCGCGCACGGCATGCTCATCAACGTCATGGTCGCCATGCGCGCGCCCGAGCACGCGGGCGACGGTGGCCCGCTCGCCGAGCTGATGGCGTGCGCCATGCAGGACTATCGGCTGCCGGAGTCCGGCTGACCCAGGCGCGGACACGAGGCGCACGCCTGCATGCCGGGCAGCGCCACGATGAAGCAGCACGACGTCCGCCGTGCCGGTTCCACCGCCCGCCCGCCCGCACCGGCCGCGCCGCGCACCGCGGTGGCCCACACGTCAGCGACGACGCCCCACCGTTGTCGTGAGCTCATCTTGACCTCGGGCGCATAGTCCCGCACCACAGCCGTCACCAGCTGGCGGTATGCCGCTGAGCTCGCTTCCAGCGCAGCCTCCCTCGAGTGGTTGGCCGGCTTCACCACCACGTGACCGGGTCTGAGGACGATCCGCGACGGGTAGAGCCCGGACGCGAGCTCGAAACCCAGCCCTGTCGGGGCGGGGGCGATGACCACGGAAGCGAGCTCAGCGGCATACGCCAACGGGGTTGCGACGACCTCGCACCACCACTGGAGGACAAAGGCGGCGGCCACGTGCGGCCTGTGCTCGGAGCCCTGTCGGGCGGCGAGCGCCTGCCGCCACGGCGCGAGGGGATCCGCTCCGGCGGCGACGTGCGCGTTGACGTCGGCGACCCACGTGGTGCGGGCGGACGCGTCGGTGGAGACGGTGACGTGCGGGAGCGCGCGGTCGACGACGTGCACGAGCTCGTCGAGCGGATGCGAGGACACTGCTGCTCCTGTGATGCGGCCGGGGGCATCCCATCCTCTCGGTAGAATCTCGTACTCGTGACCATGCCCCCGCCGTTCGACGAGATCTCCCGTGTCGTGACAGAGCACGAGGAAGAGCTCATCGACTTCCGGAGGGACCTGCACCGCCATCCCGAGCTCGGCCGGGCCGAGGTGCGCACGACTCGACGGGTGGCCGAGCGCCTCGAGAGCGCCGGCATCGCGGTCCGTCGGCTCCACGGGACCGGGCTGGTCGTCGACCTCGGTGCTCCCGAGCCAGTGGTCCGGGTCGCCTTACGGGCCGACCTCGACGCGCTGCCGATTCGCGAGCAGACCGAGCTCGAGTTCGCCTCTCGCACGGATGGGGTCAGCCACGCCTGCGGCCACGACGTGCACACGACCGCACTGCTCGGGGCCGGCCTCGCGCTCGCGGCGGTGGAGGACCGCCTGCGGGACCACGGCGTCGGTGCCCGCCTCATCTTCCAGCCGGCCGAGGAACTCATGCCCGGTGGCGCCCAGGACGTGGTTGCCCAGGACGGCCTGGTGGGGGTCGACCGGATCTTCGCGCTGCACTGCGACCCAGCGCTCGATGTGGGGCACGTCGGCCTCCGGGTCGGTCCGATCACCGCGGCTGCGGACCAGGTCGATGTGACGCTGACCGGGCGTGGTGGACACACCTCGCGGCCGCATCTGACGCAGGACCTGACGTACGCCCTCGCCAAGGTGGTCACCGACGTGCCCGCCGCCCTGTCCCGCCGGCTGGACCCTCGAGCGGCGGCTGCGCTCGTGTGGGGCTCGATCCACAGTGGTGGTGCGCACAACGTCATTCCCGCGACCGGCAAGGCGGGCGGCACGCTCCGCATGCTCGACGCCGAGACGTGGGAGGGAGTCGAGAAGCTGCTCGACGAGGTGGTCCACGCCGTGGTCGCCCCGTACGCCGTGGCCGCCGACGTGACGATCACCAAGGGTGTGCCGCCCGTCGTCAACGACGCCTCGTGCATCGATGCGCTCACCGCGGCGGTCGTCGGTGCCGGCGCGACGGTCGCCTCGACGCCGCAGTCGCTGGGCGGCGAGGACTTCGCGTGGTACCTGACCCAGATTCCCGGCGCGATGGCCCGGCTCGGCACCCGCCGGCCGGGTGGGCTCATCTACGACCTGCACCGCGGGGACCTCGTCGTCGACGAGGGCGCGATCGTCGTCGGTGCGAGCACGCTGGCCGGCTGTGTGCTCGCCTCCGCCGCACACCACCTCCTGCCGCGGCCGACCGGGATGCGGACGCCTCGGACGCGATAGCGGATCGGTAACACTTGCGGCGAGTTTGGCCGAGTGCTCCAAATCGTGGCGCTGTCCGGGTCTACAGTGCGTGGCATCAGGGCCGATGTCGACATCGGCCGATGGAGTGAAGGAGTACCCCCTTGCGTCACGCATCCAAGATCGCTGCAGTGGTCGCCGCTGCCGCCCTCGGACTGGCCGCCTGCGGCAGTAGCACCCCGGAGGCCACCCCGGGGACGAACGGCGGCGGCACCGGAACGGCCGCCGGCACGCCGCTCAAGATCGGGCTCGCTTATGACGTGGGCGGGCGTGGCGACGGCTCGTTCAACGACGCCGCCGCGGCTGGACTCGACAAGGCCAAGGCCGAGTACGGAGTCGAGGGCAAGGAGGCAACGGCGGTCTCTGGTGAGCCGGAGTCCGCTCGTGAGGAGCGGCTCTCGCAGCTCATCGACGCCGGCTTCAACAACATCGTCGCCGTCGGCTTCGCCTATGCGAAGTCGGTCGGCAAGGTCGCCAAGGACAACCCGGACGTCAAGTTCGCGATCATCGACGACGCATCCCCTGACTCGGCTGGTCCGAACGTCGAGCAGATCACGTTCGCCGAGAACGAGGGCTCGTTCCTCGTCGGTGCCGCCGCTGCCCTCAAGACGAAGAGCAACACGATCGGCTTCGTCGGCGGCGTCGAGACGCCCCTCATCAAGAAGTTCGAGGCTGGTTACGTCGCCGGTGCGAAGACCGTCAAGCCGGACATCCAGATCAAGGTTCAGTACCTGACCCAGGTTCCCGACTTCTCCGGGTTCAACTCCGTCGACAAGGGCAAGGCGGCTGCCGACGGCATGTACCAGGCGGGTGCTGACATCGTCTACCACGCCGCAGGCGGCTCCGGCGGCGGTGTCTTCGAGGCTGCCAAGGCGGCCGGCAAGCGCGCGATCGGCGTCGACTCCGACCAGGCCAACCTCAAGCAGTACGCCGCGGTCAAGGACGTCATCATGACCTCGATGATCAAGAAGGTCGACGTCGCGGTGTTCGACTACATCACCTCGATCAAGGACGGCAAGTTCCAGGGCGGCAACAAGGTCTTCGACCTCAAGGCAGGAGGTGTCGACTACTCGACCACCGGTGGCCAGATCGATGACATCAAGGGCAAGCTCGACGAGTTCAAGCAGAAGATCATCTCCGGCGAGATCAAGGTCCCGACGACTCCCTGAGGCTCGAGACCCCAACCGGTCAGATGTGGACGGCCCGGACGACGCGCTCGCGTTGTCCGGGCCGTTTACCGCCGAGCCGCCTGTCGACTGTGTACGTTCGGCGTGGTGGTTCAATTTCTTTCGGTCGCCGCCCGCGCTGTCGGGCCCTGATGAGGAGCGTGCGTCATCGTCCCCAATGACACAACCGCCAGCGTCCCGTCGCACGGGGAATCGGAACCTGTCCCGGCGAGGGAGTCGGTCGCGGCGCGCGGGGGGCCGGTGGTCGAGCTGCACGGGATCACCAAGCGGTTCCCCGGTGTCGTCGCGAACAAGGACATCGAGCTGACGGTGCACCGCGGGACCGTGCACGCCATCGTCGGCGAGAACGGCGCGGGCAAGTCGACGCTGATGAAGATCCTCTACGGCGTCCAGCAGCCCGACGAGGGCACCATCTCCGTCGAGGGGACCGTGCGAGCGCTGAAGTCGCCAGCGGACGCGATCGACGCGGGAATCGGGATGGTCTTCCAGCACTTCCAGCTCGCGGACAACTTCACGGTCCTCGAGAACGTCGTCCTCGGGGCCGAGAAGCTCCACGGCATCGGCGACGAGGCCCGCGCCAAGGTCAAGGAGATCTCCGACGCCTACGGCCTGGACATCGACCCGGACATCCTGGTCGAGGACCTCGGCGTCGGCGCGCAGCAGCGGGTCGAGATCCTCAAGGTGCTCTATCGAGGCGCCCGCATCATCATCCTCGACGAGCCGACTGCCGTCCTCGTGCCGCAGGAGGTCGAGGAGCTGTTCGACAACCTCCGCGAGCTCAAGGCGGAGGGACTGACGGTCATCTTCATCTCACACAAGCTCGACGAGGTGCTCAGCGTCGCCGACGCGATCACCGTGATCCGGAGGGGAACGACGGTGGCCGAAGTCCTGCCCAAGGACGTCACCGCTCGCGACCTCGCCGAGCTCATGGTCGGCTCGGAGCTGCCGTCGCCGAGCACCGAGGAGTCGACGGTCACCGAGACCCCCTTGCTCGTGATCGAGGACACCTCACTCGACAACCCACTCGGCGGACGCCCCCTGCTCAGCGACATCGACCTCACCATTCACGCCGGCGAGGTCGTCGGCATTGCCGGCGTCGAGGGCAACGGCCAGGACGAGCTGGTCGAGGTGATCATGGGGATCCGCGAGCCCTCGTCCGGCCGCATCCTGCTCGGCGACGTCGACACCTCCACGTGGCAGACCCGGGAGCTCCGGGAGGCCGGGATCGGCTACATCCCGGCGGACCGACACCGCCACGGACTGCTGCTCGAGGCGCCCCTGTGGGAGAACGTCGTCCTCGGCCACCAGACCGAGGGGATCTACGCCTCGGGGCCGGGCGGCGCGCTGATCAACGCGAGCGCCGCACGGAAGGAGACCGCGGAGGTCGTCAAGCAGTACGACGTGCGCACCCCGTCGATTCAGGTGACCGCCGGCTCATTGTCCGGCGGCAACCAGCAGAAGCTCATCATCGGCCGGGAGATGCGTCGCGAGCCCAAGGTAATGGTGGCCGCACACCCGACCCGCGGCGTCGATGTCGGCGCCCAGGCGGCGATCTGGGACCAGCTCAAGCGGGCCAGACGCAACGGCCTCGCGGTTCTCCTCATCTCGGCCGACCTGGAGGAGCTGATCGGCCTGTCCGACACGATCCGGGTCATCCTGCGCGGACGCCTCTCCGGATCCTTCGATCCCGACACCGTGACGAGGGAAGAGCTCGGCGCGGCGATGACCGGGGCAACGCCGGCGGAGGGGGCAGCCTGATGAGCGCCAGATTCGACCTGCGCAGGATCCTGATGAGCCTTGCCGCGCCGGCGCTGGCCATCGTCGTGGCGGTGATCGTCACCTCGGTCATCCTCGCCGTGGCGGGAGACCCGGTGGGGGAGGTGTGGAGCACCATCCTCTCCGTTCCCCGCCCACGCGTCGTCGTCTCGATCATCAACGCGTCGATCGTCTACTACATCTCGGCCATTGCCGTGGCGATCGGCTTCCGGATGAACCTGTTCAACATCGGGGTCGACGGCCAGTACCGCGTGGCGGCCTTCGCCGCAGCCGTCGTCGCCGGGCAGGGCTGGCTGCCCGGCTTCTTCAACATCCTGCTCGGCCTCATCGTCGCCATGGTGGCGGGTGGGTTGTGGGCATCGATCGCGGGTCTGCTCAAGGTCTACCGAGGCGTGTCGGAAGTCATCTCGACCATCATGCTCAACTCGATCGCGACCATCGGCGTCGCTTTCCTCCTGCGCAAGGTCTCCCTGCAGGTCGAGGGCTCCAACGTCACGAGCACCAAGCCACTTCCGGACGACTCTCGCGTCCCCGGCATGGCCCTCATCCCCGGCGTCTCGCGCGAGGTCTACGGTCTGCTGTTCCTCGCGATCATCGTCGGGGTCCTCTACTGGTTCATCCTCGGCAAGACGCGGTTCGGCTTCGACCTCCGTGCCACCGGCCGGTCGGAGTCGGCCGCCGTGGCGAGCGGCGTCAAGGTCAGGCGGATGGTGCTGACCGCCATGGTGCTCTCGGGTGTCGTGGCCGGGCTCGTCGGCATGCCGTTGCTCTTCGGCCAGGACTACGCCTACGGCGACACGTTCCAGCCCGGTCTCGGTTTCGCCGGCATCGCCATCGCCCTGCTCGGTCGCAACCACCCCATCGGGATCATCTTCGCCGCGCTCCTCTGGGGCTTCCTCGAGCAGCAGTCGAATGGGCTGCAGATCACAGCCGGCGTCAGCGACCGACTCGTCCTGATCATCCAGGGCGTCATCGTCCTGTCCGTCGTCATCGCCTATGAGGTGATCCGGCGGGCCAACGTTCGCTTCGAGCAGCGCAAAGTCGCCCAGGCGCTGGCCGAGCAAGGATCCCTGTCGAAGGAAGGGGCGCCGGCATGAGCCAGCTGACGACGCAGACCCCGCCCGAATCACCGGCCAGCCGCGAGCCCCGCCTGGGATTGTCCAGGCTCGTCGGCTGGCGGCGCGTCCTGGTCCTCGCCGCCGCAGGCCTGGTGGTGGTCTCCCTGACCCGCGTCATCACCGGGGCGAACGACATGAGCTCCTCCGGGGCGCTCATCGCCGCCCTGGCTCTCGCCGCACCCATCGCCCTCGCCGGTCTCGGCGGCCTGTGGTCCGAGCGCGCGGGCGTGGTCAACATCGGCCTCGAGGGCATGATGATCATGGGCACCTGGGGCGCGGCCTTCTTCGCGGTGCACTACGGCGCGTGGGCCGGCGTGCTGGGCGCCATCATGATGGGCGTCATCGGCGGCGCCATCCACGCACTGGCAACGGTCATCTTCGGCGTCGACCACATCGTCTCCGGTGTCGCGCTCAACCTGCTCGGCGCCGGTGCGGCGGCCTACCTCGCGACGCGCACGTTCAGCGAGACCGGTGGGACCCAGTCGCCGAGCCTGCCGCCACTGCCGCAGCTGACCATCACCCCCGTCTCCGACGCTCTCGCGGACGTCGAGAAGGGCGGGGTCTTCATCCTCGCCGATGTCGCCAGCGTCCTCCGCGCGCTGGTGACGAACCTGTCCATCCTGACCGTCCTCGTGGTGCTCCTCCTCGTTGCGACCTGGTGGATCCTCTGGCGTACGTCGTTCGGACTGCGCCTCCGGTCCTGCGGTGAGTCGCCGGTGGCCGCGGAGACGCTCGGCGTCAACGTCATCAGGTACAAGTTCATCGCGGTCCTCGTCTCCGGAGGGCTGGCCGGTCTCGGTGGCGGCTTCCTCGCCATGGTCGCGTCCAACCTCTACCGCGAAGGCCAGACGGGTGGCCGCGGCTACATCGGTCTCGCCGCCATGATCTTCGGCAACTGGCGTCCCGGAGGCCTCGCGGCCGGCGCGGGCCTCTTCGGCTACGCGGACACGGTGAACCTGCGCGGCGGTGGCAACATCGTCCGTGCCTACCTGCTGCCCTTCGGCGTCTTCCTGCTCCTCTGGGGCGTGTGGTCGCTCTGGCGTCGCCGCAACGGACAGCGCGTTGTCGGGGTCGTCAGTGCGGTGATGGCGGTCGTCGTCCTCGTCTGGTTCATGGTCACCTCGACGTTCCCCCGGGAGCTGACCGGCATGACGCCGTACCTCGCGACGCTCATCGTGTTGGCGTTCGCATCGCAACGGTTGCGCATGCCCAAGGCAGACGGCCTCGTCTATCGCAAGGGGGAGGCCTCGTGACGGAGGCTGAGCCGGGAGCGAGCCCAGCGGCATACGACATCGACTGGGAGGCCCTCCGCCGCCGTGCGGTGGAGCTCATGGAGCGGGCGTACGCCCCCTACTCAGCCTTCCCGGTCGGCGTCGCTGGGCTCGTCGACGACGGGCGCGTCGTGGCCGGCTGCAACGTCGAGAACGCGTCCTACGGCGTGGGGCTCTGCGCCGAGTGCGGCATGGTGTCCGAGCTCCACGCGACCGGCGGCGGGCGCCTTGTCGCCGTCTACTGCGTGGGCGGGGACGGCCAGGCGTTGATGCCGTGCGGCCGCTGCCGCCAGCTGCTCTGGGAGAACGGTGGGCCGGAGTGTCTGCTCATGACACCGGAGGGGGTCCTGCCGATGACGCGGGTGCTCCCGCAGGCCTTCGGGCCATCGGACCTCGACACACGGCACGCCTAGACGGCCGTATGCCGCTGGGCTGGGACATGATGGCACCGTGACCGAAGCCTTCGACGCCGTTGACATCATCGCCGCCAAGCGCGACCGCAACCAGCTGACGGACGCGCAGATCGAATGGGTGATCGACGCCTACACCCGGGGCGTGGTGGCGGAGGAGCAGATGGCGGCGCTGGCCATGGCGATCTACCTCAATGGCATGAGCGCGGCGGAGATCGCCCGCTGGACGGACGCGATGATCCGCTCCGGTGAGCGGCTCGACTTCTCCGGACTGTCGAGGCCCACGAGCGACAAGCACTCGACCGGTGGCGTCGGCGACAAGATCACCCTGCCCCTCGCGCCGCTCGTCGCTGCGTGCGGTGTCGCGGTGCCGCAGCTCTCCGGCCGCGGGCTCGGTCACACCGGCGGCACCCTTGACAAGCTCGAGTCAATCCCGGGCTGGCGCGCCTCGCTGGGCAACGACGAGATGATGCGCCAGCTCGAGGACGTCGGCGCGGTGATCTGCGCGGCTGGCGCGGGGCTCGCTCCGGCCGACAAGAAGCTCTACGCCCTGCGGGACGTGACCGGCACCGTGTCCTGCCTGCCGCTCATCGCCTCGTCGATCATGAGCAAGAAGATCGCCGAGGGCACCGGATCGCTCGTCCTCGACGTCAAGGTCGGGTCGGGGGCCTTCATGAAGGAGCTCGGCCAGGCGCGCGAGCTGGCCGAGACCATGGTCCGGCTGGGCACGGACGCTGGGGTCAAGACCGTCGCGCTCCTGACGAACATGGCGACCCCGCTCGGGCTGACGGCCGGCAACGCCCTGGAGGTGCGGGAGTCGGTGGAGGTCCTCGAGGGCGGCGGGCCGCAGGACGTCGTCGAGCTGACGCTGGCCCTCGCCCGCGAGATGGTGGTGGCCGCGGGGAGGGAGGACGTCGACCCCGCCGACGCGCTCCAGGACGGACGGGCCATGGACGCGTGGCGCCGGATGATCCGGGCGCAGGGCGGCGATCCCGACGCGCCGCTGCCGACGGCCAAGGAGACCCACCAGGTCCTCGCGCCGGCCGACGGGGTCCTGGTCGAGCTCGATGCTCTCGCGGTCGGGGTGGCGGCCTGGCGGCTCGGTGCCGGCCGGGCACGCAAGGAGGATCCGGTGCAGGCCGCCGCAGGGGTCGAGCTGCACTACAAGCCGGGAGCTGTGGTCCGCGGCGGTGAGCCGCTGCTGACGCTGCACACCGACACCCCGGAGCGGTTCGAGCGGGCGCTGGAGGCCCTGACGGGCGGGTTCACGATCGCCCCCGAAGGGTCGCGGCCCGACCTGCCTCCGATCGTCATCGACCGCATCGCCTGATCGCCCTCCGCAGCCCCTCCAGGGGCGCGTTTGGGCAGGTCAGCCGGTGGATGGGGTCGGTCCGGGACGGGTCGGCGACCGGATTAGGAGATCGGCGGCAGGCCGTGTAATGTTCTCTCTGCCGCAAGGGAAACCAAGCGAGCGGGTCCGGCGCCTCCAAGAGGCGGTCACGGATTTGACTCCCAAGCAGACGAGCGGCAAACTTGAAGGGTTGCCCCGGAGGCTGGCTTGTTGGCTGGTTGATGGTGTGTGTCCGGTTCTTGAGAACTCAACAGCGTGTCAAAAATCGATGCCAATTACCTCGTTGTGGGGGTGTGGCTGGCTGCCTTTGTGGGTGGTTGGTTGTGTCCTCGCGC
>NZ_JBEDUL010000173.1:0-14632 GCF_040414665.1 Intrasporangium sp. | reverse complement strand
GCAGCCGTCGGCCGGCTGGCTCCGGACGTCAGGGTGGCTGTGGCCGGCGCGGTGACTCCCGTGTGGTTTGCGGCTGACGGGGTGGTTTGCGTCGTCCCGAACCTTCTGGACGCAGCGACTGAGGTCGCGGCCTCGGCCGGAGAAAGGGTCGTGACCGGGGCCAGCGCCGGTGTGGGCGCCGGCGTGACGGCGCCTGGGCCCGCGGCCGACCCGCATGCGGCGAGGCTGAGCCCGGCCGTGGACACAACCGCAGCTGTCGTGCACGCGCGAAGGACTCGGAGGAGACGACCCACCCTCGATCGCGGGACCTCGCCAGGTGCTGCATGCATGTCCGTTCCCCGTCTCGCGTGGTCGCAAGACGTGCCGGCCGCGAGCAACGTGCACGGCCGACACCAACGGCCCAACGCCGATCAGCGTGGACGCTCCAATCGCCAGGCGGGCCTTGTCATGGGCCCCTTTCGACGCTAGCACCACGCCTGCTCGGGGTATCCGGATTGCGGTTATCCGTGGAGGCTCAATCCCAGCCGGACCAGCACCGACCACAATGACGGCATGCACCGCGACGGGATCGAGCAGCTGGCCGAGGCAGCAATCGCCCTCGTGACTGACAGACGCCGCGCTCTCCTCGGCATCGCGGGACCACCCGGCGCAGGCAAGTCGACGCTCGCTGACGAGCTGGTCCAGACGGTGGCCGCCACCCAAGGCGCCGGCTGGGTGGCGCACGTGCCGATGGACGGTTTCCACCTTGCCGACGTCCAGCTGGAAAGGCTCGGTGCCCGGCACCGCAAGGGCGCGCCCGACACCTTCGACGCCGACGGCTACGCCCATCTGTTGCGCCGCCTTCTCGAGGACCCGGACCAGCCCATCTACGCGCCGGGTTTCGAGCGCACGCTCGAGCAGCCCATCGCTGCGGCGGTGGTCGTCCCACCCAGCGTCCGCCTCGTGATCACCGAGGGCAACTACCTGCTGCTGCCCGAGCCGCGCTGGGAGGCAGCCCGCCGCCAGCTCACCGAGATCTGGCAGGTCACCACCGAGGACGACACGCGGCGAGCCCGACTCGTCGACCGGCACGTTGCCTTCGGGAAGGATCCCGACGCGGCGGCGCGTTGGGTAGCCGAGAGCGACGAGGTCAACGCAGCTCTCATCGCGTCTGCCACTCACCGCGCCGATCGCGTCATTGTCAACACGCCCGACGGCTGGGTCTCCTGATAAACACGCTGCCGTATGCCGCTGAGCTCGCCTGCGCTCGATCCACCCTCCCAGCCCTCCCGGCGGCCACGGGCACGCCGAGCGAGCTCAGCGGCATACGGCCGAATGTCTTTGTGCCTCAGTCACCTTCCCGTGGAACGATGGGAAGCTGCCCAGCGATGCCGACCGCGTGCTCGAAGGCGCTGGCGACGGCCAGCAACATCCCCTCGGAGCCGGGACGCCCGATGAGCTGGATCCCAACGGGAAGGCCGTCGCTGGACAGGGCACAGGGGAGAGCGACGACGGGGCAGGCCGTCAGGGTGATGATGAAGGTGATCGAGATCCAGTCGACGTACGTGCGCATCGGGGTGCCCTCGATCGACGACGGCGCGGTCCACTCGACGGGGAAGGGGTTGAGCGGCGCGGAGGGGACGACGAGGACGTCGTGATCGGCGAAGAAGTCCATCGTCCGGTGGATCAGCTCACCCCGATCCCGTTCGGCCGCCTGGACGTCGGCGAGTGACTGGGTCAGCCCGAGCTCGAGGTTCCAGACGATGTCGTCCTTGATGCGGTGCCGATCGGTCTCGAGCAGGTCGCCCCTGACGGTCGCGAGGAACTGGGCACGCAGCGTCTGGAACGTCTCGTAGGCACCGGCGAAGTCAGGCGCCTCACCGGTGACGTCCGCGCCGAAATCCCGGAAGTGGCTCAGCGAGCGCTCGGTGAGGTCGCGGATCTCGCGCTCGACCGGCAGGCTCCCGAGGTCGGGCGTGTAGCCGACCCTGAGGAACTCCGGCATCCGGTCGAGCTGCTCGACGAAGCTGCGCGCGGGTCGCTCCCTCGTCAGCGGGTCGTGCGCGTCGGGGCCCGCGAGGGCGTCGAGCAGCAGGGCTGCGTCGGCGACGTTTCGGGCCATCGGCCCCTCGACCCAGAGCGCGTCGAAGGGGACCGGTGGACGCTTCCGGGGCACGAGCCCGGGGGTCGGCCGCACGCCGACCACGCCGTTGTAGCCAGCCGGCGTGCGGAGGCTGCCGCCGAGGTCGTTGCCGGTCGCGAGCCAGGCGCTGCCTGAGGCGAGCGCGGCGGCCGAGCCACCCGACGACCCGCCAGCGCTGCGCCCGGTGTGCCACGGGTTGCGGGTGGCGCCCCAGACGGTGTTGTACGTGTGACCACCGGCGAACTCGGGCACGTTGCTCTTGGCGTAGGGGAGTCCGCCATGCGCCTCGACCTGGCGGACCATCGCATCCGACTCGGCGGCCACGGCGTCCGCGAAGATCGGCGACCCGTTCGTCGTCAGCTGCCCCGCCACGTCGTTGTAGTCCTTGATCGCCACCGGCAGGCCCGCGAGCCATCCCCGGTCAGGAGGAACGGGGCGTTCGCGCTCGAGCTGCGCCGCGGCTGCCCGGGCCGCCTCGAAGAAGCGGATGGGCAGCGCGTTGACGGCCTCGTCGGTCGCGAGGACGTGCTCCTCGAGGACGCGGAGGACCTCAGTGGGGGAGACCTCACCGGCGCGCAGCAGGTGCACGACCTCGGTGGCGGTGGAACGGATCAGGTCGGTCATGGGGACACCCTCGCCGGGTTCGCAGTTCCGTTCAACCTGCCGTATGCCGCCGGGCTGGCCTTCGCGCCTCGTTGCGGCGGGTGCCGCGCTGACTACGCTGAAGCCCAATGACAACGCCAGATCGGCCGGCTGGCTCCACGATGGGCGACGAACGGGCTGCACGGGCGCCCTGGTTGCCGTTGGTCATCATTGTCCTCGCCCAGCTGCAGATGGCGATCAACATCAGCGTCCTGCCCGTGTCGCTCGGGCCGATCTCGGCAGACCTGAACGCGCCGGCGACGGCCACCGCGACCGCGCTCCTGCTCTACTCGTTGTTCGTCGCCGCGTTCGTCATGCTCGGCGCGAAGGTCGGCAAGATCGTAGGGGAGCGTCGGGTGCTGCAGGCAAGCATCGTGGTCCACGGTGCGTCGATGGGTCTCATGGCGAGCAGCACGAACGCGACCATGATGAACACGGCCCAGGTGATCGCCGGTGTGGCCGCCGCCGCGGGCGTGCCGACTTTCGTGGTGCTCATCGCGGCCAACTACCACGGCCGGCAGCAGGAGACCGCGCTGGGCGTGCTCGCCGGCATGCCCGCGGTCGCCAGTGCGGTCACCTTCCTCATCGCCGGCTTCCTCGCCACGGTTCTCAGCTGGCGCTACTCGTACGGGCTGCTCGTCGTCCTCTCCGTCGTCGTCCTGGTCCTGAGCTTTCGCCTGACGCCGATCCCTCGCCAGCCGAACATCAGGATCGATGCCGTCGGCGTCCTGCTCTCCGCTGCCGCAATCGCGCTCATCCTGTTCGGCTTCAACAACCTCCAGACCTGGGGGCCACTCCTGGCCGAGGACGAGGCACCGTTCTCGCTGCTGCGTGTATCGCCGGCGCCGCTCCTCATCCTGGCCGGGGTCCTGCTCGGGCAGGCGTTCTTCGCGTGGTCCCGCCGGCGTGTGGCGACCGGCGAGCAACCGCTGCTCGCGCTGGAGGTGATGGAGAGCAGGGAGGAGAAGAGCGCAGTCATCGCGTTTCTCGTCGCCGGAAGCCTTGGTCTCGCGGTGGGCTTCCTCATCCCGCTCTACGTCCAGATCGTGCAGGACCGCACGCCCCTGTTCTCGGCGGTGGCCATCCTCCCGTACACGGCT
Source organism: Intrasporangium sp. (assembly GCF_040414665.1). Classification (GTDB taxonomy): domain Bacteria; phylum Actinomycetota; class Actinomycetes; order Actinomycetales; family Dermatophilaceae; genus Intrasporangium. The sequence goes on along the minus strand of NZ_JBEDUL010000173.1, from coordinate 10,768 downwards.
GCCATCGCGCTGGCTGGCGTTCTGTCGGTGCGTCTGTACGATCGCGCCTCACCGCGGCGTCTGGGGATCGCCTCGTTCATCCTCATTGCCATCGGCCTCGTCGTGGTGGCCTTCACCATCGGCCACGACTGGAGCACCGTCACCGTCATCCTCGGCCTGCTCATCGTCGGCATCGGCGAGGGCACGTTGCTCACCTTGCTCTTCAACGTGCTCGTGTCTGCGTCACCGAAGCGACTGGCCGGCGACGTGGGCGCGTTGCGCGGCGTCGCGAACAACGTCTCCAACGCCCTGGGTGCGGCGTTGGCCAGCGTTGTGGCAGTCGGGCTGTTGGGCATGTTCCTTGCCCTGGCGTTCGACCGGTCCGACCTGCCGCCCGAGCTCCGGGCCGGGGTCCCTTTCGGGGTGGTCGACTTCGTCACCGACAACGAGGTGAGGGACACGGTTGGAGCGACCTCGGCGACGCCGGCGCAGGTGGCGGAGGCGGTCGCGATCAACGCAGATGCTCGGCTCCGCGCCATCCGGGCGTCGTTCCTCATCGTGGGGGCCATCTCGGTGTTGGCCATCTTTCCCGCCGCGCGACTGCCGAAGTACGTGCCGGCCGAGCTGTCGGCGGAGGACATCGTCAACGAGGACGCGCGAGACCAGCGCCGGCGAAAGGACCATGAATGAGCGCCACACCCAGCGTCTCCGACACGTACGGTGTCCACTCCGAGGTGGGAATGCTGCGCAAGGTCCTGGTCTGTCGGCCCGGCCTCGCCCATCGGCGGCTCACGCCGGCGAACTCCGACGACCTCCTCTTCGACGACGTGCTGTGGGTCGAGAACGCCGAGCGCGACCACGCCGACTTCGTCGGCAAGATGACCGACCGAGGCATCGAGGTTGTCGAGCTGCACGACCTGGTCACGGCAACGATGGCCGTGCCCGGCGCCCGCGACTGGCTGATGGACCGCCTCATCGTGCCGAACGAGGTCGGGATCGGCCTCGTCGATCCGACCAGGGCCTATCTCGATTCGCTGGAGCCACCCCAGCTCACCGAGTTCCTCATCGGCGGACTGGCGACGAACGACCTGCCCGAGGAGCACCGTACGCCGTACGTGCGACTGGCCCGTGAGTCCACCGGAGAGCGTGACTACCTGCTGCCACCGCTGCCCAACACGCTCTACACGCGAGACACCACGTGCTGGATCTACGGTGGGATGACGTTCAACCCGCTGTACTGGCCGGCCCGGCACGACGAGACCCTCCTGTACAAGGCGATCTACACGTTCCACCCCGACTTCGTCGGCTCGACGATCTGGTGGGGTGACCCCGAGCAGGACTGGGGCCGGGCCTCGATCGAAGGCGGCGACGTCATGCCGGTCGGCAACGGCGTGGTGCTGATGGGGATGAGCGAGCGCACCTCACGGCAGGCGATCACGCAGGTCGCCACGGCGCTCTTCGACCACGGTGCCGCCGATCAGGTCGTCGTCGCGGGCATGCCGAAGCTGCGCGCGGCGATGCACCTGGACACCGTCTTCACCTTCGCCGACCGTGACGTCGTCACCTACTTCCCCTCGATCGTCGACTCGATCCATCCCTTCGTCCTGCGTCCCGGCCACACCGCCCGGACAGTCGAGGTCGCGGACGAGGCCGGCACGCCGTTCCTCGATGTCGTCGCACGGTCCTTGGGCCTCAAGGAGCTTCGCGGACTTCCGACCGGGGGCGACGTGTACGCCTCCGAGCGTCAGCAGTGGGACAGCGGCAACAACCTCGTCGCCCTGGCGCCCGGGGTCGTCATCACCTACGACCGCAACACCACGACGAACGCCGTTCTGGACCAGGCCGGAATCGAGGTCATCACCATCGTCGGTGCGGAGCTCGGCCGCGGCCGCGGGGGTGGCCACTGCATGACCTGTCCCATCATCCGCGACCCCGTCGACGTCTGACGCCGGGGCAGGGAGGAACCGTGGCCCGGGGAGCGCGCTCAGCGGCATACGGAATGGTCGTATGCCGCTGAGCGCGCTCGGCGCCCACGCGTAGTCCCGCTGCTTCCGCCCACCCAATCGACTGTGCACGAAATGCCCGGTCGGTGTGACCCGATCTGTGAGGATGTGACCATGGACGCCGTCCAGATCGAGGCTGAGCCGCTCGAGGACCTGGCGGGGCTGCTCGACCCCGTCCGCGCAGAGACGTTCCTGTCCACGGCGGCGCTGGCCCGCAAGGCGCTCGCCGGGCGAATCATCTGGAACATCAACTCGACCGCATCGGGCGGTGGCGTCGCGGAGATGCTCCAGGTGCTGCTCGCCTACGCCCGCGGCGCCGACGTGGACGCGCGGTGGCTCGTCCTCGACGGCGATCCGGCGTTCTTCGAGATCACCAAGGCCCTCCACAACGCCCTGCACGGCTCCCTCATCGGCCGCACGGGCTTCGGCGCAGAGGACCAGGCGCACTACGAACGCGTGATGAGCGCCAACCTCGCCCAGCTGCGCGACCTGGTCCGTCCCGGCGACGTCGTCCTCCTCCATGACCCCCAGACCGCGGGGCTGGCGGCCGGGCTCAAGCAGCTCGGCGCCCACGTCGTGTGGCGATGCCACATCGGTCGGGACGAGAGGACGGAGATCACCGACCTCGGGTGGGACTTCCTGCGCGAGCACGTCCTCGGAGCCGACGCCTTCGTCTTCTCACGGTCGAGCTACGTGCCCCTCTGGCTTCCGCCGGAGCGCGTCATGATCATCCAGCCCTCGATCGACCCGTTCTCGACGAAGAATGTGGACCTCCCCGGCCACGAGGTGCGGCGGGTCCTGCTGGGCGTCGGCCTCGTTCACAACGGGGACCCGCGCGGGGTGGTCGGCTTCCAGCGACGGGAGGGGAGTGAGGGGGTGCTGCGCCGGCACGCCGATCTGCTGACCAACGCCCCGCCCCCGATCGACGCGCCCCTCGTCCTGCAGGTGAGCCGGTGGGACCGGCTCAAGGACATGCCCGGCGTGCTGAGCGGATTCGCAGCACACGTCGCGCCGCTCGTGCCGGACGCGCACGTCGTGCTCGCGGGGCCCGACGTCTCTGGAATCGCTGACGACCCGGAGGGCGCCGAGGTCTACGCCGAGTGCCACGCAGTGTGGGCGGCCCTGCCGCCGGAGGTGCAGAACCGCTGCCACCTCGCGTCCGTGCCGATGGACGACGTCGACGAGAACGCCCTGATCGTCAATGCGCTCCAGCGGCACGCCGCCGTCGTCGTCCAGAAGAGCCTCGCGGAGGGCTTCGGCCTCACCCTGACCGAGGCGATGTGGAAGAGCCGCCCCGTCATCGCCAGCGCGGTCGGGGGTCTCCAGGACCAGCTCACTGACGGCGACGAGGGGTTCCTGTTGCACGACGCCGCGGACCTCGAGACCTTTGGTGCGCTGGTCACCCGGATGCTTGGCGACCCGGAGGGGCGCCGCACGATGGGCCGCCGGGCCCAGGAACGGGTGCGCCGTGACTTCCTCGGTGACCGCCACCTCATCCAGTGGGTTGAGCTGCTGACCAAGCTCGGCGGGTGAGGCCCCGGGGCGGCTCGATGATCTCGAGCCGCTCGAGGAGGAAGAGCAGGGCAGCAGCAAAGGGATTCGGCGCGGTCAGCTCGCGAACGACGTTCCAGTCAACCTGCTCGCGCAGCGCCCGGGCAACGGGGATGTGGACGGCGAAGTCGCAGTAGTGCTCGGTCAAGGCGTTGAGCCGGTGGACGAGGAGATCCGTGGCCGGCATGACCGGCATCTCGATCGACAGGACCCGAAGCGGGGTGGCTCGCTCGACGACGCCTCGGGTGGCGAACGTGCCGGCGGGCCGGAAGATGATGTCGACGAGGGCGTCGCCGACGTAGACCTTGAAGAGCCAGTCCTCCGGCGGCTGCACGACATGGAGGCCCTGGTCTGCGAGCAAGTGCGCGATCTCCTCGGCGTCCTCCCTCGCGACGAGGAAGTCCGCGTCGTGGTTCGGCTCCGGCCCTCCGCGCGCCCAGACGCCGTAGCCGCCGATGAGCGCGAACGGCCGGCCGGCCGCCTTGAGGGCAACGGCGACCGTCTTCAGCGCCTCGCGCAGGTCGTCCTGGTCAGGTTCTCCCATGTATCGGGTGTACCCGTTCTCGTCGTGGGTGCAGTACATGCGGGTTCGGCTTGTCCAGCGGGCAACAACCGTCGGCATCTGCCGAGCCGGTCCGCGACGGGCGGGTAACGGGTTCTACATGCGCGTCGCGACCTTCAACATCCTCAATGGGCGCGTCCCCACCGACCAGCACGTCGACCCCGGCGGCCTTGCTGACGCAGTGAAGCGCCTCGACGCTGACATCCTTGCCCTGCAGGAGGTGGACCAGAACCAGCAGCGCTCCGGGTTCGCCGACCTCACCGCCGTCGCAGCCGACGCCATGGGGGCACCGCACCACCGGTTCGTCGCTGCCATCCATGGCAGTCCGGGTGCGACGTGGGTGGCGTCGACCGGCGACGAGCAGCCGGATTCCGCCGCCTACGGGGTGGCCCTGCTGTCCCGGTACCCGGTTACCGGCTGGCAGGTGATCCGCCTCGAGCCCGTTCCGTTCCCCGTGCCGATGCGCTTCAAGGGCCGGCTGCGCCCCTATCTCGTGACGGACGAGCCCCGGGTGGCGGTCGTGGCCTCGGTCGAGACGCCCCTCGGTGAGTACACCGTTGTCGGGACCCACCTATCGTTCATCCCGTGGTGGAACGTCCGGCAGTTGCGCAAGCTGGTCAAGGCAACCGTGGACTGCCACGAGCCGGTTCTGCTCATGGGGGACCTCAACATGGGGCCGGGCCGGGCCACCCAGACGGCCAGGATGCGTCCGGCTGCCAGCCATCCGACCTACCCGGTCGACGAGGCACGCGAGCAGATCGACCACATCCTCGTGCGGGGGCTGGTCCAGATCGGGGACAGCGGTGGACCCGCGCTGCCCATTTCCGACCACCGGGCCCTGTGGGTGGACCTGGGTGATCGGGGTGGCTGAGCTCGCGAATCGGGTCGATGCCGGCAGGCAGTTGGCGCGCGAGCTGATCGACCTTGCAGAGTGGCGTCCGGTCGTGGGGGATGCCGCGCTGGTCAGACGGGATCGGTGAACGAGATCGGCTTGCCGGTGGCGCGGGCGTAGGCGATCTCCCTGCTCGTCGACTCGCCGATATATCCGCCTGGGTTGACGACCAGAACCCGGTCAGCCAGGTCGATCTTGCGCAGGTGGAGGGCGTTCAGCGCGGCCTTCTGCTCGTTGGTGATCACCTCGTCTGCCTGGCGATCGTCGGCCCGCAGGAGGACGCCCGGCGCGACGACGATGGCACCTGCGAGGGTCAGATCACGGTTCGCCGCGCTCAGCTCGTTCGCGAACCGGGTGGATCCGCAGATACAGACAATCTCAGGTGGGTCGGGCACGGCTCAGTCCTTGGGATCCGATGGGCGCGTCAGTCAACCGTAGCCATCACAGCGCTAGCCGAAGTAGCGCAGAGATGGCCCTCGGAGAAAGGACCGGCCCATGAGGATCCAGCTGACCAGCGCGTACGTGGACGATCAGCGAGCTGCGCTTGCCTTCTACACCGATGTAGTCGGCTTCACGAAGCACCACGGCATCCCCCTTGGCAGCGACTCCTGGCTCACGGCGGTCTCGCCCGAGGCTGCGGGCCCCGAGCTGCTGCTCGAGCCCTCGAGCCACCCGGCGGTGAAGCCCCACCGCGACGCCCTCGTCGCCGACAGCATCCCCTTGGCACAGTTCACCGTCGACGACGTCGAGGCCGAGCATGCCCGCCTCATGGCGCTTGGTGTCACCCTCATGCAGCGACCCATGGACATCGGTACCGCCGTCATCGCCGCTTCGACGACACGTGCGGCAACCTCATCCACCTGATCTCGGAGAAGCGCCAACTCGCCTGAGCACGCAACTGTTTGTCGGACGACCCAGATCTCGCAGACGCCGTCGCCTGAGCCACGCGATGACTCAGGGCCGGAAGCCGGGCAGGGTCTCCCCCAGCCAGGTGAGGGCGGCCGCGCTGTACGGCTCGTAGACCGAGGGCCGGTGGCCGCCTTCCGCGAGGATGACGGAGGTGATCGACAATGGTCGCCGCGCTGCCCGGAGGAACGCCGCCGTCGAGGGGTAGGACCCGTGGTCCTGACGCGATGCCAGGATCCACATGGCGAGGGGCGGTGGGTCCGAGCTGGCGAGGTGTATCAGGTCGTAGGTGCGAAGCTGGGCCGAACTGAGCGGCCTGTAGGACTGCGCGAACTCGGGACGGTAGTAGCCCTGCAGGACGATGGACGCCCCGAAGATGTCCGGATGGCGCATGCTCAGTACGGCCGAGCACCAAGCACCATACGAGTAGCCCATCGTTGCCCAGGAGCCCCTGTCGGTCCGGACTCGCAGGTGGGTGAGCGCCCATACCGGCACGACGCTCGTCAGCCACGTCTCGGACTGCGGGCTGCCCGGCGGACCATTCAGGCACTCGGTATCGACATCGGGCGGCACGTCGATCTGGGGGATCACGAAGATGGTCGGCGCCAGCTTGTGCTCCGCCGTCAGCCGGGTGGCGCTGCCGAGGAAGTTGTGGTTCACAAAGCTCGTCGGAGTCGCGGGGAACCCGTGCAGACCGAGGATGACCGGGTAGCGGCGACTGGAGTTCGGGTTGTAGCCGACCGGCAGGTGGACGAGGACCTGCACGCGGGTGCCGGCGCTCGGGTCGAGGACCGAGTAGGTCTGCAGCCGCGACCCGGGCTGCGGCAAGGCGTAGTCCGCGTGGAGGGCCGATGTCTTCGGCAGCCCGGTCCCATGAACCGGCGCGCTGAGCGCCTCCTTCACCGTGCCACCGTGATGCGACTGCACGTAGGTTGACCGGGCGCCGAAGAGGTCCGCCCAGGTCGAGTAGAAGACGTACTGGTCGTTGAGGATCGCGAGGGCGAGCGTCACGACGACGGCGTTGAGCAGCAGCACCTGTCCAGCGCGGGACCCCGCCCGAAGACCTCGGATCGGCGGTCGCGGCCAGCCGATGACGACGAGCGCGAAGAGCGTAACCGCGAGTATCGAGAGGATGACGATCGGTCCGGCATCGGTCAGTTCCACCGCAACTCCCGACCTGCGCCGCACCGAGGACTCATGATCTGATGCTCAACCCGCAGGCTGTGAACTGGCTGCACCCCGGTTCGGCCGCAAGGGAGTCGTAACGTGGAGCCCGGACTACTGGCTAGGAGCTCGCCAAGGTCGGCGCGGACTCCAGGTCTGGCACGTGAGGATGGTGTCGCTCGAGGGCCGCGCCCTCGACGTCGAGGTTCGGCAGCCGGCGGTCGAGCCACTTGGGCAACCACCAGGCCTTGTCTCCGGCGAGGTGCATGAGGGAGGGCATGATGAGCATGCGGACGACGAACGCGTCGACCAGGACGCCGAACGCGAGTCCGAATCCGATCGGCCGGATCATCGCGCTGTGCGAGAAGACGAACCCACCGAAGACCGCGGTCATGATGATCGCGGCAGCCGTGACGACGCTACGACCCGCGTGCAGGCCCTGAACCACAGCCAGCCGAGCCGGGGAGCCATGGGCGTATGCCTCCCGCATGCCTGAGCCGAGGAACAGCTGGTAGTCCATGGCCAGGCCGAAGAGGATGCCGGCGAGCATCGTGGGCAGGAAGCTGAGGATCGGGCCCGGGTTGTCGACGCCGAAGACACCGGAGAGCCAACCCCACTGGTAGATCGCCACGACCCCACCGATCGCCGCGAAGTACGAGAGCACGAATCCGAGCGTCGCGATGACCGGCACGAAGATGGAGCGGAAGACGAGCACGAGGATGATGAGCGACAGGCCCACGACGAGCCCAAGGTAGGTCGGCAGGGCGTCGGAGAGCTTGCCGGAGATGTCGATGTTGCCGCTGGCCAAGCCGGCGACGTCGAGGCTGACGGTGCCTCCCATCGGCTCGAGCGCGCGCAGGGTATGGACGAGCTGCTCGGTCGAGGGGTCGTTGGGCCCGCCTGAGGGAACGACCTGGAAGGCCGCCACGGTTCGTCCCTTGGACACCCCGATGGGCGCCACCGCGACGACGTCGTCCTGAGCCGCGATGGAGTCGGCAACCGCCGACTGCACCGTCACGTCGGGCGTGGTTCCTGGCACGGCGACGATGTCGGCGACGACGAGGAGAGGGGCGTTGCGTCCGGGTCCGAACTTCTCCGAGACGGTCGAGAAGGCTTGGTACTGGGTCGATTCGACTGCCTCAGCAGATCCGTCGGGAAGGCCGAGTCGCAGCTCGAGGGCGGGCAGCGCGATGACGACGAGGGCACCGATGCCCAGCACGATGCTGCCCAGCGCGCGCAGCGTGGACATCGGGCGGAGGCGCGGCCCCGAGGCCGCAGGGGCCGTCGCCTCGGCTGAGGCAGGCTCGCCGAGTGTTGGGCTTGCCTCGGCCAGTCGAGCGCGCTCCCGACGGCTGAGGATCCGCTCGCCGATGAGGCCGAGGAGCGCCGGTGTCAGGGTGACGGCGATGAGGACGGCAATGGCGATGGAGAGCGCACCGACGGTGCCCATGAGTCCGAGGAACGGGATGCCCGTGACGTTGAGCGCGAGCAGGGCGATGAGCACTGTCGCGCCGGCGAATACGACGGCGTTGCCCGACGTGCCGTTGGCCACACCGATCGACTCCTCGATGGAGTACCCCTGCTTCAGCTGCCTGCGGTGGCGGTTGATGATGAAGAGCGAGTAGTCGATGCCGACGGCGAGACCGAGCATGAGCCCGAGGACCGGGGTCACCGAGGTCATCTCGATCGCGCTTGACAGGGACATCGTGAACAGGGCCCCGATGGCAACCCCGACCAGCGCCGTGAGGATCGGTAGGCCGGCGCCGATGAGAGTGCCGAGCATGACGACAAGGACCAGGGCGGCGACGACGATGCCGATGACCTCGCCGGCGCCGAGGATCGTCGGGATGCCGCTTGCGAGCTCGGCCGAGTAGGAGACGTCGACCCCGTCCACGGGCTGCCCGAAGGCCGCGATGACAGCGTCCTTCTGCTGCTGCGTCACGTCCATCTGTGGTTTGTCGAAAAGGACGGTGACGATCGCCGTGCTGCCGTCCTTGGACACCATGCCGATGCCCTGGGACAGCTCGAGCAGCCGGGCGCCCTGGTCGATCTGATCGCTCCCGGCCTGGAGCTGGGCCGCCTGGGTCTCGAGAGCGCGGCGGCCGGCGTCCAGGCTCGCCTGTTGCGCCTCGAGCGCTGGCCCGATCTGGTCCAGGGTGCCGTTCGCCCTCGCCTGCTCCCGGGCCGCGTCGAGCTTGGCCTGCCCGTCCTCGAGCTGGGCCCGACCTCCGGCAAGCTGCTTGCGGCCGTCCTCGATCCGCGCGCGGCCCTTGTCCAGCTCCTGTTGCCGCGTGGCGCGCTGCTGCTCCGTCTGGAAGGGGTCCACGACGGTCGCGACGCCGGCCAGCCGCGACGCCTCCACGGCACGCTCGCTGATGGCGCTCCGCTGCGCCTCGGTCAGCCGCGAGCCATCGCTGGTCTCGAAGACGATGGACCCGTTCCCGCCCGAGGCCCGGGGGAGTACCTGCTGGAGCCGCTCGGTCACCTGGGCAGTCCGCGTGCCGGGGATCGACACCGTGCTCGTCAGCGTACCGGCCCCCACGACGAAGGCGATGCCCGCGGCGAGGAGGACCGCGAACGCGGCCGCGATCACCCGCGGCGCGCGGCGGGCAGCCGCCTGACCGAGTCGGAAGAGGAATTCAGCCATGAGGAGTCTTTCGGGGGAGCGGAGGAGTCAGGAGGTGTGTGCGCCAAGCGAAGCCGTGGATGCGTAGCCGTCTCGGGTCTGCCGGATCAGCTGGTCGAGCAGCTCGTCCCACACCGCCCGGGACGCGGTGTCCGCGGAGCCGCCGGTGGCGGCAAGCCAGTGGGTGTGCAGAACGACGAGGCCGCCGATGAGCGAGCTGACGAGCAGGCGCGTCGTGAGCTCGTCGGCCTCGGGATGGCGGCGCAGCATCTCGGCCGCAATGCGTTCGCTCACCTCGGTGAAGGCGCGCAGGAGGACGACCGCCCGGCGCTGCGACGAGTCGTTGTCGGACGTGCCAAGGACCCTCGTCAGGTAGGCGATCGGGGCGACCAGATCGGTCGAGCGCAAGGCCTCGGCAAGCTCGTCGAAGACGCCGGCATCGCTCGTGCCGGCCGGCGCGGACGGCCGCGACTCGAACGTCTCGACCAAATCGCCGAGCACCTCGGTGCACACCGTGATGACGATGTCGTCGACCGACCCGAAATGGTTGAAGACGGTCCGACGCGAAACCTCAGCCCGTCTTGCCAGCTCCTCGACCGTGAAGCCATCGGCACCCTTGGCGCCGAGCAGCGAAGCCGCGGCGTCGATGATGGCCCGGTGATGGCCTTCCCGGATTCGGGCGCGACGGTCCGAGGGACGTTCGGAAGGTGGCACCCGATCAGGCTAGAACGTCGCATGCACTGAGTGCAAAAACAGTGCCGTATGCCGCTGAGCTCGCTCCCAGCCGGACCCCGGGGGCGTCTGGCCGGCATCCGAAAACCGGACTGGACAAACTTCCCAAAAGCGTTGACAAGGTGCACTACTCGAACGTATGTTCGAGACATGGCAAATGCGGCGGTGCTCGAGCAGCTTCGGACGCGGCTCACTGAGGTGGAGGCGCGGCACGAGGCCGACGGCCGGGCCGCCGCCGATGCGTTCTGGTCCTCGCTGGCCAGCACACCCGACACCGCTGGTCCGGCCGCCGCGACGGAGAGGCCGGCGGACGGCTCTCCCGGGCGGGGGCGGCGTCCCCGGCTGCGTGACGT
>NZ_JBEDUL010000172.1:0-6571 GCF_040414665.1 Intrasporangium sp. | reverse complement strand
ACCACCGCTGGCTCGGTGGCATGCTCACCAACTTCCAGACGGTCTCCAAGCGCCTCACGCGCCTCAAGGAGCTCGAGGAGATCAACTTCGACGACGTGGCCGGCTCGGGCCGCACGAAGAAGGAGCTGCTCGTCCTCAAGCGCGAGAAGGACAAGCTGGAGAAGACCCTGGGCGGGATCCGCTCGATGTCCAAGGTCCCCTCGGCCGTGTGGATCGTCGACACGAAGAAGGAGCACCTGGCCGTCGACGAGGCCCGCAAGCTCGGCCTGCCTGTCATCGCGATCCTCGACACGAACTGCGACCCCGACGAGGTGGACTACAAGATCCCGGGCAACGACGACGCGATCCGCTCCGTCACGCTGCTGACCCGCGTCGTTGCTGACGCCGTGGCCGAGGGCCTGGTCCAGCGCGCGACCGGTCGCTCCGGCTCCGAGGCAGGTGGCGAGGAGCCGCTGGCCGAGTGGGAGCGCGAGCTCTACGCCGAGGCGGCCGCCGCTGCGGAGGCTCCCGCTGCGGAGGCTCCCGGTGCCGAGGCCGCTGCCGCCGAGGCCGCTGCCGAAGACGCCGTCCCCGCGACGGCTGAGGCCGCCGAGGCCCTGCAGGCCGACGCTGCCGCGCAGGCTCCGCTCGAGTCCCCGGCTGCCCCGGCCGCCCCGGCTGCGGAGACGCCGGCCGGGCAGGCCTGAGTCCGGCTGTCGCACAGTCGATCCCTGAGTTCACGAACCACAGACGAAAAGAGCGAATCAGAGCATGGCGAACTACACCGCCGCTGACATCAAGGCGCTCCGCGAGCAGACCGGCGCGGGCATGTTGGACGTCAAGAAGGCGCTCGACGAGGCGGAGGGCGACCGCGCCAAGGCCGTCGAGATCCTCCGCGTCAAGGGCCTCAAGGGCGTCACGAAGCGTGAGGGCCGCTCGGCCTCCAACGGTCTCGTCGCGGCCCAGGCCGACGACGGCGTCGGGACCCTCGTCGAGGTGAACTGTGAGACGGACTTCGTCGCCAAGGGTGAGAAGTTCATGGCCCTCGCCGACCAGGTCCTTGCCCAGGCCGTGGCCTCGCAGGCTGCCGACTCGGCGGCCCTGCTGTCGAGCACGCTCGAGGACGGCAAGACGGTCCAGGACCTGCTCGACGAGGCCAACGCCACCATCGGCGAGAAGATCGAGGTCCGCCGCGTTGCCCGTCTCCAGGGCGACAAGGTCGTCTCCTACCTCCACAAGACGAGCCCCGACCTGCCGCCGCAGATCGGCGTCCTCATCGCCCTCGAGGGTGGTGACGAGACGGTGGCCCGCGACGTCGCGATGCACATCGCCGCGTTCAGCCCCTCGGTGCTGACCCGCGAGGAGGTTCCGGCCGAGACGGTCGAGAACGAGCGTCGTGTCGCCGAGGCGACCGCCAAGGAGGAGGGCAAGCCGGAGGCGGCCTTGCCGAAGATCGTCGAGGGCCGCGTCAACGGCTACTTCAAGGAGAACGTCCTGCTCGACCAGCCGTTCGCCAAGGAGCCGAAGAAGACCGTCGCCAAGGTGCTCGAGGAAGGCGGCGCCAAGGCCACCGCCTTCGCGCGCTTCCGCGTCGGCCAGTGAGGTCGTAGACCCCACCAGGCACTCACCGTATGCCGCTCACCTGACCCAGGTGAGCGGCATACGGCTATCTGTGGCTGAGTCTCCGGCCTACCCCGCAACACGCCCGGCACCTCGATTCCCACCCCGGAAATTTCACTGGTGCGTTCAACGGTGCCGGGCGTGTTGCGGTTGGGGGCGGGGCGGAGTTATCTACTACAGATAGTCGTAGATCACACACCAAAGACCTTGCCCTGATACCCCTACGGGTATCTCATGAAGGTATGACCACCACAACGAAGAAGTCACTGGTGGTGCTGGGCGCGGGCACGGCCGGGACGATGGTCGCGAACAAGCTCCGCCACCGCCTCCCCAGGACCGAGTGGACGATCACGGTTGTCGACAAGACCGACATCCACGACTACCAGCCCGGCTACCTGTTCATCCCGTTCGGGCTGAATGCCCCAGAACAGATTCGCAGGACGAAGCACGCCCTGATCGGGGACGACGTCGAGCTCGTCCTGGCCGAGGTCGAGACGGTCGACCCCGAGGCGCGCACCGTCACGCTGACCGATGGGCGAACGCTCAGCTACGACTATCTCGTCATCGCCTCGGGCACGACGCCCCGCCCGGACCAGACGCCCGGGATGCTGGGCGACGAATGGCACCGGTCGGTGGGCGAGTTCTACACGTACGACGGGGCGGTCGCGTTGCGCGACCAGCTGCGCGCATTCGCGGGAGGTCGCCTCGTGGTGCACATCACGGAGCTGCCGTTCAAGTGCCCCGTGGCACCGCTCGAGTTCACCTTCCTCGCCGACGACTACCTGAAGGGACGCGGCATCCGGGAGCGGACCGAGCTCGTCTTCGTCACGCCGCTCGACGGGGCGTTCACCAAACCGGTGGCCAGCCGGGAGCTCGGCCACCTCCTCAAGGAGAAGGGGGTCGTCGTCGAGACCGACTTCATGGTCGAGAGCATCGACCAGGAACGCAAGGTCCTCATCTCCTACGACGAGCGGGAAGTGCCCTACGACCAGCTGGTCACCATCCCGCTCAACATGGGCGCGGACTTCGTGGCGCGGTCGGGGCTCGGCGACGACCTCAACTACGTCCCCGTCGACAAGCACACCATGCAGTCGACGGCGCACCCGGAGATCTTCGCGCTCGGTGACGCGGGCAACCTCCCGACGTCCAAGGCAGGCTCGGTGGCCCACTTCTCGGTCGAGGTCTTCGTCGAGAACTTCATGGAGCTCATCGCGGGCAAGCCGATGACCCACTCGTTCGACGGGCACGCCAACTGCTTCGTCGAGTCGGGTGGTGGCAAGGCCCTGCTCCTCGACTTCAACTACGACACCGAACCGCTCATGGGCACGTTCCCACTGCCGAAGGTCGGCCCGATGACGCTGCTCAAGGAGTCACGCGCGAACCACATCGGCAAGCTGGCGTTCCGGCACATCTACTGGAACCTGCTCCTGCCCGGCCGACCCGTTGGGCTCCCGTCGGCCATGTCCATGACCGGCAAGATCCCCGCCCGTACCTAGAGGACGTTTGGAGACGAAAGGACACAACGCCATGCCAACCACCACCATCGCCGGCCACCCGGTCGAGGTCAACGACGAGGGCTTCCTCGCGAACCCCGACGACTGGGACGAGCAGCTCGGAGCGGAGTTCGCCCGCCTCATCGGCGTCGACCTGACGGACGAGCACTGGAAGCTCGTGAGGTTCCTCCGCGAGGACTACCGGACCCAGGGCGAGACGCCGACCCTGCGACGGGTCAGCACCCAGACGGGGGTGCCGATCAAGCAGCTCTTCACGATGTTCCCCGGCAAGCCGGCCAAGAAGATGTCCTACGTCGCAGGCGTGCCGAAGCCGAAAGGATGTGTGTGATGACCACCACCGACACGACGATCGGGACCGTACCTGCGACTGCGCCTGACGCTGCACCCCTGGTCATGCCGAACTTCGACGACGAGGTCGCTTCCGATCGCAAGCTCGCCATCATCTGCAGCAAGGGGAACCTCGACATGGCCTATCCGGGCCTGATCCTGGGCAACGCCGCACTGGGCGAGGGCGTCGAGACCCACCTGTTCTTCACCTTCTGGGGCTTCGACATGATCACCAAGAAGACGCAGGGCAGCCTCAAAGCCACCCTGCTCGGCAACACCGCCATGCATCTGCCCCAGGGGCTCGGCGGCATTCCGGGGATGACCCACCTCGCGACGTCGCAGCTCAAGAAGGCCATCGCCGAGCTCGACATCCCCGAGGTGCCCGACTTCCTCGACCAGATCGTCGCGTCGGGCGGCCACCTGTGGGGCTGCCGGCTGTCAGCCGACATGAACCACCTCACCGAGGCGGACCTGCGAGACGACATCGAGGGCATCATCTCGGCGTCCGACTTCATCGAGATGACCGCGGGCGCACAGCTGCTCTTCATCTGAATCTCCACCCCGACCCCGATCTTCACACGATCTCCAGACGGCGCACGCGGCTCACCCGCAGCCGCGCTCCTAGGCTCGACGTATGAGCCGAATCCTCCTGGTCGAGGACGACCCGACGATCAACCAGACCGTCGCCGACCGCCTCCATGCCGAGGGGTTCGAGGTCGTCCAGGCCTTCGACGGGCCGGGTGCCGTGGCGGCGCACCTCGAGCACCGCCCCGACCTCGTCGTGCTCGACGTCATGCTTCCCGGCTTCGACGGCCTGGAAGTGTGTCGCCGGATCCAGGCGGAGCGACCCGTGCCGGTGCTCATGCTGACGGCCCGCGACGACGAGACCGACCTCCTCGTCGGCCTCGGCGTCGGGGCCGACGACTATGTGACCAAGCCGTTTCGCATGCGGGAAGTCGTGGCGCGCATCAGGGCGCTGCTCCGGCGCGTGGAGCGAGCTCGTCAGATGGCGGCGCAGGGAGAGCCGGCCATCGTCGTCAACGGCCTGCGCCTCGATCGGGCTGCTCGTCGCGTCACGGTCGACGGCGCGCAGGTCCACCTGACGCCCCTCGAGTTCGACCTGCTCCTCGCTCTCGTGGAGGAGGCGGGCACGGTGAGATCGCGCGAGGACCTCATGCGCGAGGTGTGGGGCTGGGCGGAGGCATCGGGGACTCGGACCCTCGACAGCCACATCAAGTCCCTCCGCGCCAAGATCGGCGCGGAGCGGGTCCGGACGGTGCACGGCGTGGGCTACGCCTTCGGAGACGGGTCGTGAACCCGGATCGTCCCCTGGACGGCCTGCGCTCCATCAAGGTCAAGCTCGCGGTCCTCGTCGGCCTGAGCATCGTCACGGCGGCGATCGTCTCGGAGGTGGGCGACCGGGCCGGCGTCCCCGTCTGGCTGACCGTACCGGTCACGATCGTCGGCGCCCTCGGCGTAGTCCAGTGGCTCGCGCGCGGCATGACCTCACCGTTGCGGGAGATGACCGCAGCAGCCGCGGCGATGGCGACGGGTGACTACTCGCGCAGGATCTCGGCCAGCTCGGCCGATGAAGTGGGCGAGCTGGCGCGGGCCTTCAACACCATGGCGGCCGACCTCGCGGCGTCAGACCAGCAGCGTCGCCAGCTCATCGCCACGGTGTCGCACGAGCTGCGTACGCCCCTCACCGCCCAGCAGGCGCTGCTCGAGAACCTCGTCGACGGCGTCGTGTCTCCGGATGACGCCGCGCTCCGCACCGCCCTCGCCCAGGCCGAGCGCCTGAGCGACCTCGTGTCCGACCTCCTCGACCTCAGCCGAGTCGACGGCGGTCTCAAGCCCCTGTCGCTCGCGCCCGTCGACGTCGAGCGGCTCGTCGCGCAGGGCGTCGCGGAAGCCACGGCCGGCGGCGCCGACCAGCGGCGGATCAGCTTCGTCACCGTGGTCGGTGAGGACGGTCGGCCCGGCGCCGAGACCAGTGCGAGCGGTGCGGACGACGACGGGCCCGGCCTGCTCGTCGAGGGGGACGGGGACCGCCTCGCCCAGGTGCTCGCCAACCTCCTCGACAACGCCGTGCGCCACAGCCCGGTGGGGGGATCCGTCACCGTCCGGGCCGGCGTCCTCGACTCCGAGCGATGGATGCTCGAGGTCGCCGACGAGGGACCCGGGATTCCGACGGATCGAGCCGCCAAGGTCTTCGACCGCTTCGGGTCGTGGGGCGACTCCGGCGGTGGCACCGGCCTCGGCCTCGCGATCGCGAGCTGGGTCTGCGAGCTGCACGGCGGCTCGATCTCGGTCCTGCCATCGGAGGCCGGCGCGACCGGTGCCCGGATCCGGGCCGTTCTCCCACGTCACCCCGCAGCGGCGACGCACCCGCCCACCATCGACCCGGGTGCCGACCGCGTGCCCGCGACACCCACCCCGAAGGAGCGCCTCATGACCACCGTCCCAGTGCCGCCCGCCCCAGCGCCGCCGCAGCCGGCCGGTGTCCCAGCGCCGCCCTTCGTCGACTCGGTCTTCGGCGACCTCTGGCCCGAGCGCGCGCTCGATCCTCAGCCGCGTCTCGTCCTCAGCTCGGTGGCGATCGGTCTCCTCGCGGCCCTCATCGTCCCGGGCCGGAACCTCGGAGTGGGCACCTTCGCCATCCTGCTGCTCTCCGCCGCCCTCGTCTTCACGGCCTCGGTCCACCGGCGCGAGCGCGCCATGCAGGTCACCGCGCTGCTCGCCGTGGCCCTCACGAGCCTCGTCGTGCTGCGCGCGGCCGAGTGGCTCGCAGTCGTGGCGGTCGGTGTCGCCGGGCTCCTCGCGATGGCCGCCCTCACCGACGCTCGCGGCCTCGCGTCCATGGTCGGCGGCTGGGCGTCGTGGGTCCTCGCCGGGGTGCGCGGGCTGCCACTGCTGGGACGCACCCTCAACGCGATGTCCAAGGTCTCGGTGCTCTGGCCGGTCGTGCGCACCGTGGCGATCTCGATCGTTGCGCTCGTCCTCTTCGGCGGCCTGTTCGCCTCGGGTGACGCAGTCTTCGGGTCGTGGGCCCAGGCCATCCTGCCCGAGTTCGCGGTCGACAGCCTCGTCGTCCGGTTCTTCGTCGCGTTCGTCGTCGCCGGAACGGTCCT
>NZ_JBEDUL010000171.1:0-8593 GCF_040414665.1 Intrasporangium sp. | reverse complement strand
GGCTCAGTGCTCACGACGACGGTCCCGCTTGGCGCCATTGACGCTGTGCGCGTCGGGCCAGGTTAGCCAGTGCTAGCGGCGGCCGGTCAGGATATCCCGGTCTACGCCCCCATCGCTCCCAACCTGCCCGAGTTCGGTCCGTTCCGTCGGCGCCGTCAGATGCATTTCGTGCAGCAGCGATCGCCGCTCAGGAGGAATGCACCGCCAAGGTGAGGCTCAACGCACCGTCAAGGGCGATGACCGGCTTGTCGAAGCCCCAGGTGGCCATGGCGTTTTGTGAACGGGGTGTACGTGGTCTGGGGCTATGTCGACGACTCAGTGACATCTGTCATGCCGCAGGTCGCGAGTTCCCCCCTCCTCTAGGTCAGGACACCAACCGCACCAGCGCTTCGCCATCCGCGGATTCGTGCGTGGTTCGTACTCGTTCCCTGACCCCGAGACGCGTCGCTTTCGGTGATTGGGTGCCACAAATGTGCCACGGCGACCTCCTCTCCTCGTCCTCCGACGACCTCGCCATCCAGAAGGCAGCGGGGACATCAAGCGACCAGAGTCAGGGGCGAGAGGCTGCAGCTTGCCCCGGTAGTGGGCGTCCATCCGCCACTTGTGCCATACGCGGACGTCGAGTCCCGGCTGCCCCCTGACCGCCCTTTCTGCCTGGCAAGGAGGCGGCACACGCGTCATCGACAAGCACGTCAAGTGCGAACATCCGGCTGGCTTGAACAGTAGTCGGCGCGCGCCACTCGGCTCACGCCGAAGGCACACGTACGGTGATCCACGTCGGGCTCCAGTTACGCAGTTTGCCGCCGCCCGATCCTGAAACCCTCGGCCCGTCTATGCCCCGAGCGCCAGACCGGGACCCTCAACCACGCTCAGAGCCGAAGAGCCCATTACGCGCGAGAATGTGGCTCTTCGACTGCGGTACTGCGCGACGCGACGCTCTCTCCCAGATCGTCTCCACCCCAATCGAATTCACCACCAAGCTCTGTTCCGCCGATCGTGCCTACCGGGCGGCTATCAGCGACCTCGTCACCACAGCAGGACTGGTAGCCTGACGCGACCCAAACTTGACCCATCCCTCACAACATCACCTACCCAAGCCGTCAAGCCGACCTGGCCCTTTCGGAGACGGCCGACTCGATGAGCAGTTGGCGACCGACAGGGTGCCAATGATGCTTGACTCTCGTCGTGGATACCGCGGAGCTCGATGGATTGGTACGCAAGCGCGCTGTCTACGACCTTCTCGGACGTCAGTTCATCCGTCGAATCCCTCCGACATCGGCCAGAAGATGACACCGGACACCCTGGGGCGGGGAACGCGCGCCCGCAGGTCCCTCAGCGCATCATCCTGCTCTGCCTCAATCAGATCCACGGACCTCACTCGGCCAAGGAGATTCACCAGGCCTGCGCGCTCGCCCGTAGACATGAGCGACATTCAGCCCACTGAGACTCGCGCTGTCATTGGCGGGTCCGTGAGCATGGGAGCGCCTGCTGGCGGGGTCAGTCGCCCGCCCGATTCCGGCACAACGCACGGGCGGCCCAACTCAGGAGAGCGCTTAGGATCTGCCTGTGCTTAGGTCACGGGTTTCAGTCGTGCTGCTCGCGTGGGCGTTGGCCGCTTGCTCCCCTTCTGGTAGCGATCCGGCCGACGGCCCGGTCAGGGACGCGGCAGCAAGCGCCAGCCAGTCCGCGCGCACAGAGGTCGACCTGCGCTATGCGTACTCCCGAATCGCTGACACCGGCTCAATCGACCAAACCATCTCGATCACCAATCCTTCGCACGACCTGGCAGCCATCCCCACGCTCTCATTTCAGGCTCTCGACGCGAACTCGGATCCGCTCAGTGCCGTGTCGGTGACAACGGTCTTCGGAAGCGACAAGGGCTTAGTTGTGGTGCCAGCAAACTATGAGGTCTTCGACATCCTGAGGTTCGAGGGCACTGGCTCCGAGCGCGTGGTCGACGTCAAGGTCACGGCCACAGCGATACAAACCATGAAGGACAAAGGTACGACTTACCCCGAGGTCGACTACGTGGACGCTCAGGGAAGACCTGCCGAGAACGCGTGGGACGCCCACGCTGCACGGGTGCGCAACCCTGGTGCGAACGGTTACGTGGTGCGCCTCGTTGGCATCCATTGGCACCAGCCGCAGGCGGGTCGCTCGCAGCAAGCACGCGACATCGCTCCAGTTGGTGGCCCCGTCCAAATCGATGCTCGTACCGAGATCGACATACCTCTCTCTCCAGGAAGTGCGCCGTTCGACAGTTTGAAGGCTTACATCTCAATCGAGTAGCTGCGCTGGCTCTCGGGTGGTGGCGCTACGGGTACCTACGGCTACCAAGGCGGTCGACATGCGGCGGTGTGACGCGGGTGGCGGGGCACTTGCCTGTGCTGGGGGAGGCGTCCTGCAGATTGTCGGTCGACTCCCACGTTTCAGCTGGCCGCCCGTAGGCTCGATATCATGGGTGAAGCTCCTGCCATCACGTACGTCCTAGTCGATGGGGAGAACATCGACGCCACTCTGGGCACCTCCATTCTCGGACGGCGTCCCCGACCCGAGGAACGCCCGCGGTGGGAGCGACTGCTGCAGTTCACGGAGGCTTTGGGGACAGCCAGCCGCTGGGCTGTTCTTCCTCTCGGCAAACAACGAGCTCCCGATGCCCTTTATTCAGGCATTGGTGGCCATTGGCTATCGACCTGTCCCGCTTTCCGGCGGCAGCAACGAGAAAGTGGTCGACATCGCCATCCAGCGGACCTTGGTGGAGATTCGGCGCCGACACGCGGATGTGCTCCTTGTCAGCAATGACGGGGACTTCGTTGACCAGATCCGGGACCTCCTTGACGGCCGGCGGGTGGGTGTCGTGGGGTTCCAGGAGTTTCGTAGCAACGCGTTCTTGCCGCTCGTGCAAATGGCCTATCCACCTTCGACCTCGAGTACGAGGTTCAAGCATTCAAAGAACCGCTGCCGCGCGTGCGGATAATCGCGATCGAGGACTTCGATCCCGCGGACTTCCTGTAAGGCACAGGCACGCCTGATCGAGCACGCGGGACAGGGGGACGCGGTGACTAGACGCAGATCCGAGACACCAGATTCGCGGCCCGTGCCCAAGCGTTGCGGTGTGGCCGTCTTGGCCCGACAAGAGTTCGCCACTTCGGAACGAGCCCTATGCCGAGAGCACCGTGACGAGGCGCCTACCGTCCGAACTGCTCTACGGCTTGCCGTGATGGAGACGCCGCGAACGGCGCAGTCGGAGCGGCTGCGTCGTACATCGGAAGGCACGTCCCAGCGTCTGCTTTGGCTGCGCGGGAGCGTTGGTCAGGACCTGGCAAGGGCGCGTATCGCGCGCTCGATGGTTGGGCGCACCTCGAGATCAGGGTCGACGGTCAGCCGGTGCAGGAGCAGTCCATCGGCAAGTGCCATGACGGCTCGGGTTGCCGGTACCGGGTCCGTGATGCCGACCGCCGTGACGATCCGCTCCGTCCAACGTTCGAACTCGCGGCGTTGCCTCCGTAGCGGCTCGCCGAGTTCGGCATCGCCGGCGAGCTCGACAAACAGGGCGTACCGGGCGCGGGTGCGCGCGGCATACGGCCCGGACTGCAGCTCGACCATCGCGCACAAGCCCTCGATCAGCTCGTCGAGATGGGTGATCACCGGCATCGCGGCGGGGTCGAAGTCAGCGCGCTCTTTCTCGGCGATCCAGTCCACGATCCCGCCGAGCAGCGCCCGGCGGGTGCGGAACCAGTTCGAGCTCGACCCAGGCGGCAGGCCAGCCCGCGCGTCGACCCGCGCATGGCTGAGCGCGCGCACCCCCTGGGCGCCGAGCAGCTCCACGGCCGCCTCGATCGCCCGTTCCCGGGTGGCGGCAGGCATGGACGTCTCCTTCCCACAGTCCTACTATAAATCTAGTATCGTTCTCGCGAGGAGCGTCCCCATGGCCACACCGGAGTCCAGCATCACCCGTTCCGTCGACGTCTCGGCCTGGGTGCCGCCGCTGCCGGAGGCTCCCGGCTTCGAGCATCTTGTCATCGAGACGCCCAGCCTTCGCACGCACGTCGCCGCGATCGGCGAGGGCGAGCCGGTCGTGCTGCTGCACGGATTCCCCGAGCACTGGTGGCAGTGGCACGCCGTCGCACCCGTCATCGCCGCAGCCGGCTACCGCGTCCTGTGCCCCGACCTGCGTGGGGCCGGCTGGACCGAGGCCAAGGACCCGCGCATCGAGCGCGAGACCCGACTGCGTGACCTGCTCGCGCTCTTCGACGCCCTCGACATCGACCGCGCCCACCTCGTCTCCCACGACATGGGCGTCATCACGGCGATGCAACTGTGCTACGACCACCCCGAGCGGGTCCGCGCCGCCGTGCAGCTCTCCGTGTGGCCGGCCTTCTTCACCTTCAGCCCGAAGCTCCTCCCCGCCTTCCAGCACCTGCCCCCGTTCATCTGGCACCGCCCGGGCGCCTCGCTGCGCGGCACGTTCTCAGAGCGGTATGCCGCCCGCCCCATGTCGGAGGCAACCGTGCGCGCCTACCTCGCCCAGTTCCACCGACCTGACATCGACGCCGCGGTGCGTCCCCTCGTGCGCCGCATGGTCCTGCCCGAGGCCATGCGCATGATGCGCGGCCTCCACCGCCGCCGGCGACTCACCGTACCGACCCTCATCATGTTCGGCCGCCGCGACTTCCCAACGACCGAGGAGCTCATGGCCCGCATCTGCCGGCAACCCGAGAGGTACGCCGATCGCATCGAGTTCGCCTACGTCGACGACGCCGCGCACTTCATCACCGACGACGCCCCCCAAGCCGTCGCCGACCTCGCCCTCGACTGGTTCGAACGCGCCCCATGACGCATATCTGCACGTCCTCTAGCCATCCCCTCGGACGTGGACACTCCTGAAACTGCGTCTAAGTGGGCGGAGTGGGGCAGGGTGACGCTGCCGCAATGGGCGAAAGACGCAGCGCCGTGATATTCCATCTGGCGAGCTTCGGCATCGATCGCGCGGGATCCTATCCCAGCTTGTCCCAGTCCAGGCGGCCGGTCCAGGTCGGCCAGACGAGGGCCGCCAGCAGTCCGCCCAGTGGGAGGGCCCAGACCGAGAATAGGTCTGGCCCCATGCGAACATCGGCGACGTTGCCGGCAGGGTCAGCGGGGTCGTAGAGGATGGCCGGCCGGTCGCCGACCTGCGGGTGTGGGTCCCAGCGGTAGTTTCCTACTTCGGCCGTGATCTCGCGTCCGGCTGTGTCCTGGAAGCGAATGACGACGTAGCCGTCACCTCGGAGGGCGTCATGCACGTCGACCACTTCGCCGACGGTCTGTTGCCCCTGGTCCTGCAGAGTCGTGGCGGCACGGTGTGCGACGAAGGCGCCAGAACCACATCCGAGCGCGGCGAGCACGAGCAGCCAGGTGACCACCTTTGGGCTGTTGACGATGGCCGCGAACCTGCTCGACCTCCTGTGAGGCACGTTCCTGCGGGGCACGGGCCTGACGGTAGCAACCCGGCTCGTGTCCGGAGCTCTGGCGGCGCACCACCGCCAGGTGGAGCCGGCACGCCGGGCTCTATGGGCGGGCGCTGAAATGCGCGGGTAGCCTCCGAGCCGTGGAGGAGTCGAGCGGGTGGCAGCCGGCCGGGCGTCCGAGCGATCTGCAGATCGGACGGCACAACTTCGGCGACCCGCGCACCGGAGTAGTTCACCTTCGGAATGGGTCCAACTGGTTCTTCGGCGCGCTGGTCGCCTGGGGACTTCTCGCGCTCGACACCGTGCTGTTGAACCGGTCGGCTCTCACCCATGCCGACCCCATGACGCCTGTCGACATCGTGCTGCACGCTTCGTGGACGTTCGCGCTGTCCATGCTGGGACGCGTCATGCTGTCGCGGCCGAGCGTCAGGGTCAAGGACGGGATGGCTGAGGTGCGCAAACCCTGCGGGTCTACAGCTTTCCCTTGGCGGCGGTTGAGGAGACCACGTTCGGATTCTTCGGTCTTCCTCGGTGCCGTGTTGAGGTGCGAACCATCTGGCTGATGGGGATGCAGAACTCCACTCTCGACCAGATGGGGGGCGGGAACGAGATCTGGCACGTCTGGCGGGCCGAGGTCGCCGACGCCAGGCAGCATGCAGGCGGGCGGGGCGAGGCCCTGGGACGGCACGGCATCTGGGTGGACTGGTGGACAGGGTTGCCGCTGCTGGGCTGGTTCCACTACGCCCTCAGCTTCCTGGTGTGAGGCGAGCCCCCGGGCACGTCCGGACAGCCGCCGGACAATCCGCCGGTTTGGGCGTCGCCGTTGCTCAGCCTGGTTGCGGCCCGGCTCAATCGGAGGCGTTCCACACCGCGTGTGGCACATTTGTGGCACATCATCTCGGGCAGTTCCGGGGCTTGGGAGGCCTTGTCTCGGTGCCGGAAACGGCCTGTGACCTGCACAAACGTGTGGTGGGCCCCGTCGGGCTCGAACCGACGACCGGCGGATTAAAGGGCGGACGCACGCCACCTTGGATCACCAATTCCGTTGCCCCACAACGCCTTGCTTGACCGTTGGAGTTCACCAAGGGCCTTGATTTGCCGCGTGTACCCGGCCAATTTCCGGCCATCGCCTCTTCATCGCGAAGCTGCCCCCATCCGTGATGGCGTTCGCCGCGGAGCAGCCATTCGCCCAGAAAACCCAGCGTCGCTCCACCGATGGTGGCGAGACCGAGCAGCGGCGTATTCGAACGAGGGAGGATCGCTGCTGATATCATCAGATATCGAGGAGGTGGTGGACATGGCTGACGTGCTCATTCGCGACGTTCCTGACGCGGTGCTGGCTGGCGTGGATGCCCATGCGGCCCGACTCGGGCTATCCCGGGCCGAGTACATCCGCAGACGACTGGCCTCCGACGCCGCTTCCGCGACCGGGCCAGTCTCGGTCGAAGATCTCCGTGCCTTCGCCAACAGGTTCTCCGACCTGACCGACGACCAGACGATGGACGACGCGTGGCGGTGACGGACTGGCTGATCGACAAGTCTGCCTTGGTCCGGTTGGGCGAAAGTCCCGATGCAGAGGAGTGGGCTCGGCGGATCGAACGAGGCCTCGTCCGGATCACCACCATGACCCGACTGGAGGTCGGGTATTCGGCGCGGACTGCTGCCGACGCGCGCTCGGTGTTCGGCACCCCGCCGATCTCGGTGATGCCGGTCGAATACCTGACACCGGCGATCGAAGACCGAGCACTCGAGGTCCAGTTGCTGCTGGCTGACAGAGGCCGTCACCGTGCCCCGTCGATCCCGGACCTGCTCATCGCGGCCATCGCCGAGCTCGCGGGTTTGACCGTGCTGCACCTCGACAAGGACTTCGAGCTCATCGCTGAATTGACCGGCCAGCACACCGAGCGGCTCCGCGCTTGAGGCCCCGACCGCCTCGAGGGTTGATGTTCGCGCTCATGCTTGATATGTGGGTGATCTTTCGTGGTCATCGGCGCTCCTAGGTTGGGGCTGTCCGCCGCTCCTCGAGGAGGCCCCGCATGTCGCGTGTTCTGCCGTGTGTGATTCCGCCGCCCAACTTGGGTCTGCCCGAGCGGTTCGGGGGCCCGCTGGTTTGATGCGTACCTGGAGTTCCTGTCGGGACGCTGCCGGCCGAACTCGGTGCTCGCGGCGTGGTTCGACCTGAGGGTGTTCCTGACGGTGGTGGACAAGCCGGTCGAGGTGGTGACCGCGATGGATGTGCTCGGGTTCATCACCGCGCAACGCCACGGCATGACGAGCCTTCCCGACCCACTCGTCGGGCCCGCCCCGGCTGACGCATCGGGGGTGTCGCTGCGGACCGTGCGTCGCCGGTTGTCCACGGTGTCAGGTCTGTTCGCGTTCTTGACCGCGCGTGGGGGGTCGCCTCGAACCCGGTGCCGCGGGGTCTGCCCACCCGTCGGGAGCGAGGCCGCCCCACCCAGGGCGTGCCACTGGTCCGCGCCCCGCGACGCACGTTGCCGCGGATTCTGACCCCGGCCGAGGTCGACACCCTCACCGGGGCGTTGCGCACCCACCGGGACCGGGCCATGGTCGCCGCGATGCTGCTGGGCGGGTTGCGCCGCTGCGAGGTGCTCGGGCTGCGGCTGGAGGACCTGCGGGTGGCCGAGCGTCGCGTCTTCATCGCCCACGGCAAGGGTGGTCACCAGCGGCTGGTGCCGATCTCTGCCCGGTTCTTCGAGCATGTCGCCGCCTACCTCGAGCAGGAACGGCCCGCGGACGCCGACACCGACATCGTGTTTCCTCGTGCTGAAGCGGCCCCGGCGGGGTCGGCCGTTGAGCGCGTACGGCCCTCGACGAGCTCCTCGACGGCGCCCGCGGACGGGCCGGGCTGGCGCACGCCTCCTGCCACGAGCTGCGGCACACCTGCCTGACCCGACTGCGGGAGGCCGGGATGCCTCTGGAGGCCGTCCAGGCCCAGGCCGGGCACGCCTCGATCGAGTCGACCCGGATCTATCTGCACCTGGCCGATGACTGGCTCGCCTCCCAGTACCGCCGGGCCGCGGAGGTCATCGACGCCCAGGTCTTCGCCGGCGGTGCGGGCACACGGCCGGTGCGACCACCCACACCGGCGGCGGAGGGTCGCGACCGCGATCGTGCACCGATCCCGG
>NZ_JBEDUL010000170.1:0-152405 GCF_040414665.1 Intrasporangium sp. | reverse complement strand
GCGTGTACTCCGCACGACGCACCCCAGGCAACGAAAGAGGCGCATTCGCGTGTCTGAACAGTCCACGTCCGGCGACCCGATGGCATCCTTCGGACCGAACGACTGGCTCGTAGACGAGCTGTACCAGCAGTACCTGACTGACAAGGACTCAGTGGACCGCGCGTGGTGGGCGTTCTTCGAGGACTACAGTCCGCGTGATGCCGACGGCCGCACGGTTGCGCGCCCCGGCAATGGTGCTCCCACGGCCCGCCCGGCACCGCAGTCGCCGTCCACGACGACGGCCACCCCATCAGCGGCCCCATCAGCCTCGAGCGTCCCGTCGGCCCCGCAGCAGCAGACCAAGCCGCCCACGGCGCCTGCTCCCGCTCCCTCAGCCCCCACCGCGAACAGCGCTCCGGCTGCCCCAGCGAGCCCCGCCCCGTCCACGCCTGCCCCCGCGGCCCCCGCTGCCTCCTCGGCCCCGAAGACGACTCCGGCCCCGGCCGCCGAGCCGACCTCGCCGAAGCCACGCGACATCCCGGCGGTCAAGGCCACCGGCCCCGTCAGCGACGACGCCCTGACGCCGCTGCGCGGCGCACCGGCCCGCGTGGTCGCCAACATGGAGTCCTCGCTCGAGGTGCCGACGGCGACGAGTGTCCGGGCGGTCCCGGCGAAGCTGCTCATCGACAACCGCGTCGTCATCAACAACCACCTCGCCCGGTCGCGTGGCGGCAAGGTGAGCTTCACGCACATCGTCGGCTACGCCATGGTCAAGGCGCTCTCCGTCATCCCGGAGATGAACTTCGGCTTCACCGAGCAGAACGGCAAGCCGGCGCTCGTCCAGCCCGCCCACGTCAACTTCGGCCTCGCCATCGACCTGCAGAAGCCCGACGGCTCGCGCACCCTCGTGGTCCCGTCGATCAAGTCCGCCGAGGCGATGGACTTCGTCCACTTCTGGACCGCCTACGAGGACATGGTCAAGAAGGCCCGCAGCAACAAGCTGACCGTCGAGGACTTCCAGGGCACGACCATCTCCCTGACGAACCCGGGCGGGATCGGCACCGTGCACTCGGTCCCCCGTCTCATGAAGGGGCAGGGCACGATCATCGGTGTCGGCGCCCTCGACTACCCCGCCGAGTGGCAGGGTGCGAGCACCGAGACCCTCAACCGCAACGCGGTGAGCAAGATCCTCACCCTCACGTCCACCTACGACCACCGGATCATCCAGGGCGCGGTGAGCGGCGAGTTCCTCCGGGTCCTGCAGGAGCTGCTTCTCGGGGAGAACCGGTTCTACGACGAGATCTTCGAGTCGCTGCGCATCCCGTACGAGCCGGTCCGGTGGATCCGGGACATCGACTCGTCGCATGACGACGACATCAACAAGGTCGCTCGCGTCCAGGAGCTGATCCACGCCTACCGGGTGCGCGGCCATCTCATGGCCGACACGGACCCGCTCGAGTACAAGCAGCGGCGACACCACGACCTCGACGTCACGACGCACGGCCTGACGCTGTGGGACCTGGAGCGCACCTTCGCCACCGGAGGGTTCGGCGGGGCACCTTTCCTGAAGCTGCGCAAGATCCTCGGCATCCTGCGGGACTCGTACTGCCGGACGGTCGGCATCGAGTACATGCACATCCAGGACCCAGAGCAGCGCAAGTGGATCCAGGACAAGGTCGAGGTCGCCTACAAGAAGATCTCCCGCGAGGAGCAGCTGCGCATCATGCGGCGGCTCAACGCCGCCGAGGCCTTCGAGACGTTCCTCCAGACGAAGTTCGTCGGACAGAAGCGCTTCTCGCTCGAGGGTGGCGAGTCGGTCATCGCCCTGCTCGACCGCATTCTCTGCCGCGCCGCCGGCGACGACCTCGACGAGGTCTGCATCGGCATGCCGCACCGGGGGCGTCTCAACGTCCTCGCCAACATCGCCGGCAAGTCCTACGGCCAGATCTTCCGTGAGTTCGAGGGCAAGCAGGACCCGCAGTCGGTCCAGGGCTCCGGCGACGTCAAGTACCACCTCGGCACCGAGGGCGAGTTCTCGTCAGAGGACGGCAAGAAGACCAAGGTGTACCTCGCGGCCAACCCGTCGCACCTCGAGGCAGTCAACCCGGTGCTTGAGGGCATCGTCCGCGCCAAGCAGGACCGGCTCAACCTCGCCGGCGAGTCCTTCACCGTCCTACCCGTCCTGATGCATGGCGACGCAGCCTTCGCGGGCCAGGGGGTCGTGGCCGAGACCCTCAACCTGTCACAGCTGCGCGGCTACCGGACTGGTGGCACGATCCATGTCGTCATCAACAACCAGGTCGGCTTCACGACCTCACCGAGCTCCTCGCGGTCCTCGGTCTACTCGACGGACGTGGCGCGAATGATCCAGGCGCCGATCTTCCACGTCAACGGTGACGATCCCGAGGCGTGCGTGCGGGTCGCCGAGCTCGCGTACGACTTCCGGCAGGAGTTCAACAAGGACGTCGTCATCGACCTCGTCTGCTACCGGCGCCGCGGGCACAACGAGGGCGACGATCCCTCGATGACCCAGCCGCTGATGTACAACCTCATCGAGGCGAAGCGCTCGGTCCGCAAGCTGTACACCGAGTCGCTCATCGGGCGCGGCGACATCAGCGTCGAGGATGCCGAGGCCGCGCTGCGCGACTACCAGCAGCAGCTCGAGCGCGTCTTCATCGAGACGCGTGAGGCGGCGAAGGCGGCCGAGCAGGAACGACAGCTGGCCGACCCCGACACCGAGGTGCCCGACAACGCCGGCCTCGAGAAGCCGACGGCGCAGGTCCTTGATGACATAGCAACGCATCGCTCCTCGACCAGGACCGGAGTCCCGGCGGACCAGATCGCGCACATCGGCGAAGCCTTCGGCAGGCCGCCGGTTGGTTTCACGGTCCACCCGAAGCTGAAGCAGCTGACGGACCGCAGGGTCCAGATGGTCCACGAGGGCGGGATCGACTGGCCGATGGCCGAGCTGCTCGCCTTCGGCACCCTCCTCAAGGAGGGGACGCCGGTCCGCCTCGCGGGCCAGGACAGCCGACGCGGCACCTTCGTCCAACGCCACGCCGTCCTCATCGACAAGCACACGGGGGAGGAGTGGACACCGCTGCTCTACCTCGGCGAGGGCCAGGCGCGATTCTGGGTCTACGACTCGCTCCTGTCCGAGTACGCAGCCATGGGGTTCGAGTACGGCTACTCTGTCGAGCGCCCGGACGCGCTCGTCGTCTGGGAGGCGCAGTTCGGCGACTTCGCGAACGGCGGCCAGACCATCGTCGACGAATTCATCAGCAGCTCTGAACAGAAGTGGGGCCAGCGCAGCTCGGTCGTCCTGCTCCTTCCGCACGGCTACGAGGGCCAGGGCCCCGACCACAGCTCGGCGCGGATCGAGCGCTACTTGCAGCTGTGCGCCGAGAACAACATGACCGTCGCCTTCCCGTCGACGGCGGCGAGCTACTTCCACCTGCTCCGCCGCCAGGCCTACGCCCGCCCCCGCACCCCGCTCATCGTCTTCACCCCGAAGTCGATGCTGCGGAGCAAGGCCGCAGCCAGCCCCGTCGAGGCCTTCACCCACGGTGGTTTCCAGCCCGTGCTGGCCGACCACGAGGGCGTCACGCAGAACGTCGACCGCGTGCTGTTCGCCTCCGGCAAGGTCGTGCACGAGCTCGACGCCGAGCGGTCGAAGCGCGAGGACACATCGACGGCCATCATCCGGGTCGAGCAGCTCTACCCCATCCCACTCGAGGAGATCCGGGAGGCGGCCTCCCGCTATCCGGACGCGGAGCTGGTGTGGGTGCAGGACGAACCGCGCAACCAGGGGGCCTGGCCGCTCATGGCGCAGTGGCTCCACGAGGACCTGTCCGACCTCGGCGAGACCCGACCGTGGCGGGTCATCGCCCGCAAGGCCTCTGCCTCGCCGGCGACCGGTTCGACGAAGAAGCACGCCATCGAGCAGGCAGGGCTCATGGACCTCGCCTTCGCTCGCTGACACGCTGGCCGTCCGGTCAAACCTCCTGCCCGGCACCCACCGCACTCTTCGGGCGGTAGGTGCCGGGCACTGGTCGTCTGAGGACCGGCGGGCCGGGGACCAGACGTAGGCACTGGGGGACCCAGCGGCATACGGCAGCCGTGGTCCCCTCGCACTCCGTGAGCCTCCATGGCGTGGCGCACCGCACGCGATACCCTCCAACCGTGTACTTCACCGACCGCGGCATCGAGGAGCTGACCAGCCGGCGCGGCGCGGAGCAGGTGAGCCTGGACTGGCTCGCCGAGCAGCTGAGAACGTTCGTCGACCTCAACCCCGAGTTCGAGGTCCCGATCGACCGTCTGGCGACCTGGTTGGCGCGACTCGACGACGACGAGGACTGACCCACGTGACCGACTCCTCGCACGACCCGGATCGGCGGACCTTCGGCACCGGACCGGCCTACCCGACCTCGCACACCCGGTTCAACGATGGTGCCGAGACGCGGCAGGCGACGAGCGCCTCCCCTCCCCGCTCGAGCGAGCCGGGCGCACGCGCCGCTGGGGCGAGTGACGAGGCGGCTCCGGACGAGCCGTCCACCCCCGAGCCGTACTTCTCCCCCACGGCGGAGTTCACCGTCGTCGGCGGCGTCCGCGACGTCGGCATGGTCTTCGTCGGCGCCTCGACAACAGCGGGCTACGGGGACCCCAAGGGCCTCGGCTGGGTCGGCCGGGTCGTGGCACGCACGCAGCACCCCGACCTCGATCTCACCGCCTACAACCTCGGCATCCGAGGCAGCACCTCGGGTGACGTCGTCGCCCGCTGGGCCGGTGAGGCCCACCCACGCTGGAAGGGTCGGTCCGAGCGTCGCCTGATCCTCTCCGTCGGCACGGCCGACATCCGCAGCGGGATGACGTTGGCGCGGTCCCGGCTCAACCTCGCCAACGTCATCGACGAGGCGACGAACGCCGGGATCGGTGTCTTCGTCGTCGGCCTGACCCCGTCCCTCGACGCGGAGCTCAACCGGCGCATCGAGGCGCTTGCCGAGGCACAGGCGGATGTCTGCGCCCGCCGAGGGATCACCTATGTCGACTGCTTCCGCCCGCTGGTCAGCCATGACCAGTGGATGGCGGACCTCGCCGCGAGCCCCGACCGCGCTCACCCCGGGCAGGCGGGATATGGGCTCATCGCCTGGCTGGTGCTGCACAACGGCTGGAACGAGTGGCTCGGGATCAGCTGAGCGATCCCCGGTCGATCACTCACCCCGCCCCGTCAGCCCGGCTCGCCCAGCCGGTGTGCCGGCGAGGCCAGCGCGGCAACGATGCTCGCGACGGCCAGCACGGCAACGCCCGCCGCGATGAGGATCTGGTCGGAGTCACGAAGCGACCACGCGACCGGGAGCAGGAGGACGTTCCACAACAGGGTCGGTGTCCGTGGCCATCGCTGTCCCCGGAGCCAGGCCCGAGCGACAACCAGGAGCCCCACGGCGAAGATGAGGATCAGGGCCGCCGATGTCAGCGCCGTGGTCAGCGAGTCCTCGGCGCCGAGCGCGATCTCGTAGACGTAGAAGCCGGCGAAGGCGAGCACGATGAGGGCCTCGACGAGGGTCAGCAGGCCCGCGACCAGCGCGGCACGCGTCGGCCTCGGCGAGGCGGCGGAGCTCGGGGGGTCGATCGGGTGCATCGGCTCGGTCACCCGGTCGAGCCTAGTGCGCGCAGGATCACACCTGCGGGCGGGACATCGGCGTGAATGGGGTCTGGATCTGAACGCGAACTGCAGATAAGATCGGCTCTTGGTGTGATCTGCGCCCGAAGCTTTGCCCACGGCATGGCCCCTCAGCACACTGGTTGACACCGACTGGTGACAACGAGCGACGCGTACGGAACCTATTCGTGCGCGTCTCCGTTGGTCAGGGGAGCGTTTCCGGTCACCCCGAGTCCCCAACGAGTAATGGCTCCGACAACGACGCTGGCGCCGAGAACCGCACCATCGCGCATTCCCCGTGTGGTGCCGAACGACATGATGAAGGAGCACGAGCCATATGGATTGGCGCGACCGCGCTGCCTGTCTGGACGCCGACCCCGAGCTGTTCTTCCCCATCGGGAACACCGGCCCGGCCATCCTCCAGATCGAGGAGGCCAAGGCCGTGTGTCGGACCTGCCCAGTCATCGACACCTGCCTCAAGTGGGCGCTCGAGACCGGACAGGACGCCGGGGTCTGGGGTGGCCTGAGCGAGGACGAGCGCCGCGCCCTCAAGCGCCGCAACGCGAGAGCCCGCCGCGCCGGCTGACCTGGCCAGACCATCTGCTTGGAGCCCGGTGCCCGGAGGTCACCGGGCTTTGCTGTGTTCCCCGGCGCCCAGTCCAGTGACGGCTAGGTCAGCGGGCGCAGGCTCGCCGTGAACCGGGCGCGCGTACCGGGTGTCGCCGGTTCCCACACGATCCTCCCCTGCAGGTCCGCGACCAGCGACTGGACGATCTGCGTGCCCAGACCAGAGCCGGGGGGCCGTGCTGGGTCGATCCCACTCCCGTCGTCCTCGACCGACACGACGAGCATCGGCCGGCCGCGTTCATCGCTCAGTCGCTCGACGAAGACGCGGATCTCCCCACCGCTGACGCCGAGCCCGTGCTCGATGGCGTTCTGGGCCAGCTCGCTCACCACCATGGCGAGCGCGGTCGCGTCCTCGGGGCGGAGCCTGCCGAAAGATCCCTCGAGCGTCGTGGTGATCGGCGCGCCGTTGGAGGAGACGTCGACGATGGCCTGCAGGCCGCGTTTGACGATGGCGTCGAAGTCCACCGACTCGTCAAAGCCCTGACTCAGCTGGTCGTGCACCATCGCGATCGTTCCGACGCGGCGCTCGGCCTCCTCGAGGGCCGTTCTGGCCTCCCCCTCGGGGACCCGGCGCGCCTGGAGCCGGAGCAGCGCCGCCACCGACTGGAGGTTGTTCTTGACGCGGTGGTGGATCTCCCGGATCGTCGCCTCCTTCGTCATGAGCTCCCGCTCCCGACGCCGCAGCTCTCCGACGTCACGCAGGAGCACCAGGGCGCCGAAGCGCTGGCCGGCTTCGGTCAGGGGGATCGCCCGCATCGAGACCGTCGTACCGGCACCGGTCACTTCGGTCCGCCAGGGCTGGCGGCCGGTGACGACGAGCGGCAGTCCCTCGTCGACCGGATAGGACTCCCGGATGTTCTCCGTGACGACCTGCGCCAGGCTGGCGCCGACGACCTCCCCGAGATGTCCCAGCCGATGCACGGCGGACACGGCGTTGGGGCTCGCGTACGTGACGATCCCGTCGATGTCGAGACGGATGACACCGTCTCCCACCCGTGGGGCCCCACGGCGCAGCCCGGTCGGGGCGGTGCTGTGAGGGAACTCGCCGGCCGAGACCATGCGACAGAGCGCGTCAGCCGTCGCAAGGTAGGTGATCTCGAGGCGGCTCGGCGTTCGGGTCGTCCACAGGTTGGTGTGCCGGGTGACGATGGCGACCACCCTGCCCTCGCGGACGACGGGGATGTACTCCTCCCGCACCGACTGGTGCCCGTTGTCCCCCGGCACCTCCACCTGCCGAACTCGCAGAATCCGCTGCTCGGCCGCCGCCTCGTCCAGCAGCGGGCCGACGTGGTCGTCACCGGCTGTCCGGCCGACCTGGTCATCGACGAAGACGAGGTGCCCCGTCGTCGCCCGCACGTGCGCGACCGCCTCCCACGGGCCGTCCGTGCCGCGTGGCGGCCGCACCCACAGGACGAGGTCAGCGAAGGACAAGTCGGCGATCAGCTGCCAGTCGCCGACGAGCAGGTGCAGCCACTCGACGTCGGAGTCGCCGAGGGCGGTCCGGCTGCGCAGGAGCTCGGTCAGCGTGGCCACATCGTGAGCCTATGCGTCCTCTCCGGAGAGCATGCGGACGGTCCGCAGGGACAGACCATCCCGTATGCCGCTGGGCCGGGATCCGCCTCCGTCCTCCCTTTCCGGGTGAGGACGGAGACGGGCCTGCGACTCAGCTGGCCGAGCGGGACGACTTCGCGCTGGTGGACCGGGTTTTTGCGGCCGTCTTTCCCGAGCTGGCCGGCTTGGCGGCGGTGGCCGGCTTGGCGGTGGCCGTCGAGGTGGCAGCCGGCTGGGCCGACCGAGTGCGCTTCCCGGCCGACTTGGTGGGTGGTGACGTTTGTCTCTTGGCCGTCCTGCCCGGACTCTTTGGCGCCGTCGTCCTCGTGCTGGCTCGTGACGTCGGAGCGGGGCGCTCGTCAGGTGACTGCACGGCTGCAGCCGTCCGGCTCACCTCACCTACCGTGGATGACGCCGGCTTGGTCACGGTACGCAGGGTTCGGAGCGCGACCGACAGTGCGGCGATGCCGGCGTAGGACATCCGCTCGATGCCGCCGAGGGCCGCCTTTGCCCTCTCGAGCGAGTCCGCGTTGATGTCGGACCACTGGGCGAGCCGGTCGGCGGCCGGGGTCCCCGGCTCGCTCACCTCGAGGACCGAGCGCGTCAGCACGTCGAGGACCGCGTACAGGTCGTCTCGGAGCGCGCCCCGAGCCATCGCGTCCCAACGGTTCTCGCGGGGCAGCGAGGTCACCCTCGTGAGCATCGCGTCGATGGAGAAGATGTCCGACGTCAGGAAGTAGACCTCGGCGACCTGGTCAAGCCGCTCTCCGGTCTCCGTCGCGATCTCGATGCAGTCGAGCAGCGAGTACGAGTCCAGCAACGACGCTGCGGAGAGGGCGAGGTCCCCGGGGATCCCCTTGCCCTCGAAGTCGCGCGCGCGGGAGAGCAGCCTGGCCCGCTCCCGTCCCTGCAGCAGCTCGGGGATCCGACCCGCCTGGGCCGCGATGCCCGGGCGGAACCGGGTCACCTCGGCGGCGAGGTCAAGCGTGGCCGGACGGGTGGTCAGGAACCAGCGGACGGCGCGGTCGAGCAGCCGGCGGAACTCCAGGTAGAGGCTCGTCTGCGCAGCGGTGCTGACGACGTTGTCCGTCGCCTCGACCCGGGTCACGAAGCCGGCGAGGTCGAAGATCTCACGGCACACGACGTAGGCACGAGCCACCTGCTCGGGTGACGCACCGGTCTCCTCGACGGCACGATAGGCGAACGTGATGCCGCCACGGTTGACCATGCTGTTGGCCACCGAGTTCGTCACGATCTCGCGGCGGAGGGCGTGGGACTCGATCTGCTCGGCATACTTGCGTCGCAACGGCTTGGGGAAGTACTCCGCCAGCGTGCTGGCGAACCATGGGTCATCCGGCAGCGAGGAGTCGGTCAGGTGGTCCTTGAGGTACAGCTTGGAGTAGGCGACCAGCACGGCGAACTCCGGTGACGTCAGCCCCTTGCCGTCCTTCTGACGACGTGCGATCTCGGCCTCGCTCGGCAGGAACTCGAGGTTCCGGTCCAGGTCGCCGTGCTCCTCGAGGAACTGGATCAGCCGTCCGTGGACCGAGAGCATCGCGTGCTGCTGGGCCCGAGCGTTGCCCAGCAGGACATTCTGCTCGTAGTTGTCGCGCAGGACCTGCTGGGCCACCTCATCCGTCATCGAGGCCAGCAGTGCGTTGCGTCGCTTCATGGTCAGCTCGCCGGAGCGGGTCAGCCCCGTGAGCAGGATCTTGATGTTCACCTCGTGGTCGGACGTGTCGACGCCAGCGCTGTTGTCGATGGCATCGGTGTTGATCCGCACGCCCGCCAGCGCGGCCTCGATCCGGCCGAGCTGGCTGGCACCGAGGTTGCCGCCCTCTCCGACGACCTTGCAGCGCAGATTCCCGCCGTTGACTCGGATCGCATCGTTGGCGCGGTCGCCGATCTCGGAATGCGACTCGCCGCTGGCCTTGATGTAGGTGCCGATGCCGCCGTTCCAGAGCAGGTCGACCGGGGCGAGCAGGATGGCCTTCATCAGTTCGGCGGGGGTCAGGCTCTTGGTGCCGGATCGCAGGCCCAGGGCCTGGACCATCTCACTGGTGACCGGGACCGACTTGAGGGACCGGTCGAACACCCCCCCGCCGGCCGAGATGAGTGAGCGGTCGTAGTCGGCCCACGACGAGCCGGGCAGCTCGAAGAGCCGGCGGCGCTCGGCGTACGAGGTCGCGGCGTCGGGGTTCGGATCGATGAAGACGTGCCGGTGGTCGAAGGCAGCGACGAGCCGGATGTGCTCGGACAGGAGCATCCCGTTGCCGAAGACGTCACCACTCATGTCACCCACGCCGACGACGGTGAACGGCTCGGTCTGGGTGTCGACCCCCATCTCGCGGAAGTGCCGCTTGACCGACTCCCAGGCTCCGCGGGCGGTGATGCCCATGCCCTTGTGGTCGTATCCCGCCGACCCGCCGGAGGCGAAGGCGTCGTCGAGCCAGAACCCGTAGTCGGCCGAGATGCCGTTGGCGATGTCGGAGAACTTCGCCGTGCCCTTGTCCGCGGCGACGACGAGGTAGGTGTCATCGCCGTCGTGGCGCACCACTCGAGCAGGCGGCACGACCTCTCCCGACTCGAGGTTGTCCGTGACGTCGAGCAGGCCGGAGATGAACAGCTTGTAGGACGCGATGCCCTCGTCGAGCCACGCCCGGCGGTCGACCGCGGGGTTGGGCAGCTGCTTGGCGTAGAACCCGCCCTTCGACCCGGTCGGCACGATGACGGCGTTCTTGACCATCTGCGCCTTGACGAGGCCGAGGATCTCGGTCCGGAAGTCCTCACGTCGATCCGACCAGCGCAGTCCGCCACGCGCCACCTTGCCGAACCGCAGGTGGACGCCCTCGACCCGCGGGCTGTAGACCCAGATCTCGAACATCGGACGTGGGGCGGGCAGGTCGGGGACCTTCTTCGGGTCGAGTTTGAGCGACACGTAGGGCTTCGGCCTGCCGTCCTCCGCCACCTGGTAGAAGTTCGTCCGCAGGCTGGCGCGGATGACACCGAGGAAGGCCCGGATGATCCGGTCGTGGTCGAGGCTCGCGACGTCGTCCAGCGCCTCGTGGATCCGTGCGACCAGGCGCTTGGCCCGGGACGCCCGCTTGTCCTTGCCGGCCACTGTGTCGGGGAAGAGGTCGGGGTCGAAGCGGGCCTCGAAGAGCTCGACCAGGCTGCGCGCGATCCCGGTGTGGGCCACGAGCGCCGACTGGACGTAGTCCTGCGAGAACGTCGAGGCCGACTGCCGCAGATACTTCGCGACAGTGCGCAGGATGACCACCTGACGCGAGGTCAGTCCGGCGATGAGGACCAGTGCGTTGAATCCGTCGGACTCGATCTCTCCCTGCCAGACGGCTCGGAAGGCCTCCTCGAACCGGGCCTGCACGTCGTCGGCGGCTGCCCCGCGGGCCCAGTGCCTGGCCTCGGCCCGCAGGCCGAAGTCGAAGATGTGCAGCTCGCCACCAGCTGGTCCCACGAACTGGTACGGCCGCTCATCGGTCACCTCGACGCCCAGGTGGGTGAACAGCGGCAGCACCTGGGTCAGGGACAGGTCCCCGCGTCGGTACAGCTTGAACCGCCGCTCGCCGGGACTGTCCGACTGAGGGTCCTGGTAGAGGTGGAGCGCCGTCGCCGACGGTGAGTCGTCCAGTGCCTCGATCCGGTCCAGGTCCGCCGCGGCGATCTGGACACCGAAGTCCTCCTTGTAGGCCTCCGGGAGCGCCTTGGCGTAGGCCGCCATCGCTCGCGCGGCACCCTCGGCCCCACGCCGGCGGCCGAGCTCCTCGACGAGGTCCTCGTCCCACGTCCGCGTGGCCTCGACGATGCGTTGCTCGAGAGCGACCGCGTCGACCTCCGGGATGTCGACGCCCAACGGCACCCGGACGACGAAGTGGAGGCGCGCCAGGGTCGACTCGCTGACCCGGGTGGTGTAGTCGATGGACTCGCCGCCGAACGCCTCGAGCAGGATGGCCTGGATCTTCAGCCGGACGGTCGTGTTGTAGCGGTCCCGCGGCAGGTAGACGAGGCAGGACATGAACCGACCGAACTCGTCCGGTCGCAGGAAGAGCTTGGTCTTGCGACGCTCCTGGATCTGCAGCACCCTCGTCGCAACCTCGGCGAGGTGCGCCGCACTCGTCTGGAAGAGCTCGTCACGCGGGTAGGTCTCCAGGATCTGGAGGATGTCCTTGCCCGAATGGCTGTCCGCGGTGAGCCCGGTCAGCCGGAGGACGTCCTGGGCCCGGACGTCGAGCAGCGGGATGTCGTGGATCGAGTCGTTGTAGGCCCCCGAGGCGTACAGCCCGAGGAAGCGCTGCTCCCCGACGCACTCGCCCCGGGCGTCGAACTTCTTGATCGAGATGTAGTCGAGGTACACGTCCCGGTGGACGGTGGACCGCGAGTTGGCCTTGGTGATGATCAGCAGGGTCGAGTCGCGAGCCGCCCGACTCGCGGCCGGGGTGAGCACCACCCCGGTCCCCGCTTGCGGCCGGTCGTAGCGGAGAAGTCCGAGCCCGGTGCCGGGCACCTGCCGCGAGATGTCCTTGCCGTCCTCGTGGGTGAGGGAGTACTCGCGGTAGCCGAGGAAGGTGAAGTTGTTGTGCGAGAGCCACTCGAGGAAACGACTGGCCTCACGCGCCTCGTGCGGGCTGGTTCCCGGCGGCGTCGCGGCCTTGAGATCGCTGGCGATGGTGAGGGCGTGGGCCCGCATCTTCGGCCAGTCCTCGACCGCGTCCCTGACGTTGTCGAGCACGTGACGCAGCCGCGCCTCCACCTCTGGGAGGGCGGCGTCGGGCAACCGGTCGATCTCGAGGTGCATCCAGGACTCCTGGATGAGCGCGACGTCGTCAGGCACGGGGGTGGCGCGATCCGTCAGCACCTCGACCAGCTCACCCGTCACGGTCCGCGTCACGTTCATCTGGGGATGGACGATGCTGCGCACACCCCGGTCGAAGCCGCCGAGCGCGGAGACCACCGAGTCGACGAGGAACGGCATGTCGTCGACGACGATGTCGACACTGGTGTACGTCGCCTCCTTGCCGTTGGCCCCGACGTCGGGGTTGGCCACTCGGATGTTGGACGTGCCAACGGGCCGCGACTGGGCGAACTCCCTGTGGCTCAAGGCGGTTGCCGCGAGCTCCGCAGGATCGCGAGCAATCAGCTCCTCGGTCGCGACCAGGTGGTAGTACGCCTTGAGGAAGGAGTCCGGGGTCGGCCGCGGCGCCGTCCTGGCCTTGGCTCTTCCCTTCGTGGTGGTCGCGCTCAACGCCGCTGCCGCGGCCTGGAGGACGTCGATCCGGGACTGTTCGAGTGGCGCAGACATGCGATGCTCTTGTTCCTCGTCATGGGTTGGTGCGCGCCACACCGTCGTGGCCGCATCTCACGATGTGAGCCTATCCCCGTTCGCCGGCCGCCCCGTACAGACCCACCTGACCCGGTGGAGAACCGCAGCAGCGGTCCGCGTCCAGTCAATAGGCTGGTCCCATGACGGGGTACGCGACCGATGCTGCGCCCGCAGGCGGGCCCGCAGGTGGACCCGTGGACCAAGCGACCCTTCGGGGGTTGACTCGTGGCCGGCGGCTCACCCGAGACCTCGCCGACGACCTGCTGACCCATCTTCCGGACCTCGGCGACATCGCCACCCAGCGCGCCCTGGACACCTGGGTCGAACAGGCCGCAGACACGCTCCGCGCGTTGTCCGATGCCATGGAGGAGCGGCTGCTCGACCTGAGCAGGCCAGAGCCGCGGGGCGATCAACCCACTCACCGGGGTCCGGCCGCCTCGCTGGCTCAGCAGAGGCCGCCGGGTGCATCGGACCGCCTGGGCAGGGATCGACCGTGACGGGGTTGGGAGATCCGGGCTCAACGTCGGCGCTCGGCGGCGCCCTGCGCCAACAGGCCCTTACCCTCACGGATCTCGTCGTCGACCTCACGGAGGCGGCAGAGCGCGCGAGGCGCACCGGAGCGGCAGACCTGTCGGCCCGGGAGCGCGAGCTGCTGAGCAGCGCTGCCCGTGAGCTCGACGGTGTCGGAGCGGCCCTCCAGTCGTTCACGGCCACGGTGCTGGCCGGTTCGGCCCGCATCCGAACGTTGGCCGACGAGGCCGTCCGGAGCGACCTGGTGATCGAGGGCGGCGTCGTCGCCGAGGCGCCGGGGCCGAGCCGGGTCGATCCGGCGGAGCGACTCCGAGAACGGGCGCGCCTGCAGGAACTGCTCAACCGAGTCACCGCCGCAGGGGGGAAGGAGCTCGCACGCATCGCCCGAGAGCTCGCCCGCTCCGGCCCTGCGCTCGCGGCCGTGAGCGAGCGAGCGCGCCTCGGGTCCTGACCGGCTCACCAGCTC
The DNA here is from genome assembly GCF_040414665.1 of Intrasporangium sp. Taxonomy (GTDB): domain Bacteria; phylum Actinomycetota; class Actinomycetes; order Actinomycetales; family Dermatophilaceae; genus Intrasporangium. The sequence goes on along the minus strand of NZ_JBEDUL010000170.1, from coordinate 138,254 downwards.
GCCGCCCCGCGGTTGCTCTAGCGTTGGCTCATGCGGATCACCGAGACGATCACCTACCACGCGCCGGTGGAGGTCGTGTACGCGATGAAGACCAACCCTGAGTTCCAGGAGCGAAAGTGCGCCGACTCAGGGGCACTTCAGCACGATGTCGCCGTGCGGCAGAACGGCGACGGTGCGCTCGTCGTGACCCGGCGCGATCTGTCCACCGATGGTCTGCCGGACTTCGTCAAGTCCATCGTCGGAGCGCGACTCTCCATCACCGAGACGTACCAGTGGGACGGGTGGCGAGCCGACGGCTCGCGGGAGGGCACCCTCACAGTCGAGGCCGCCGGGGCCCCCGTGGCCATGCGGGGCACGGTCCACCTCGAGCCGGTTCCGGGAGGCACCAACCTCAACATCGCCGGCGATCTCAAGGCGCACATCCCACTCATCGGCGGACGGATCGAGAAGGCCGCCGCCCCCGCCTTCATCAAGGCGCTGCGCAGCGAGCACGAGTCCGGCCGTCGCTGGCTCGACGAGCACCCCTGACGCTCGCGCGCCGCGGCCGCCCCACGCGCCAGTCAGAGCATGTGCGGATAGAGGTGGCTCGTCGGGGGCACGAACGTCTCCTTGATCGAGCGCACGCTCGTCCAGCGGAGCAGGTTCTGTGCCGCACCAGCCTTGTCGTTCGTCCCCGAGGCTCGCCCACCGCCGAAGGGCTGCTGCCCCACGACGGCGCCCGTCGGCTTGTCGTTGACGTAGAAGTTGCCAGCCGCAAAACGCAGGCGCTCGGTGGCCTCGGCGATCGCGCGACGGTCCTGGGCGATGATCGATCCGGTCAGGGCGTACGGGGAGAACCGCTCCATCTGGTCCAGCGCCCCGTCGTAGTCGCCGTCCTCGTAGACGTGGACCGAGAGGATCGGGCCGAAGTACTCGGTGCGGAACGACTCATCCGTGGCGTTGTTCACCTCGAGGATCGTCGGCCGGATGAAGTACCCGACCGAGTCGTCGTACGTGCCACCGGCAATGACCTCGATGCCGTTGGTCGAATGGGCGCGGTCGATCGCGTCCTTGTGCTTGGCGAACGCCCGCTCGTCGATGACGGCGCCCATGAAGTTCGAGAGGTCGGTGACGTCGCCCTGCTTCAGCCCGTTGGTCAGGTCGACCAGCTCGTCGCGGACCTGCTTCCACACCGTCGCGGGCACGTAGGCGCGGGAAGCCGCCGAGCACTTCTGGCCCTGGTACTCGAACGCCCCGCGGATCATTGCCGTCCGAAGCACCGCCGGGTCAGCGGAGGGATGGGCCACGATGAAGTCCTTGCCGCCTGTCTCCCCGACGAGTCGCGGATAGGTGCGGTAGCGGTCGAGGTTGGCGCCGACCTCCTTCCACAGGTGCTTGAACGTCGGTGTGGACCCGGTGAAGTGGATGCCGGCGAGGTCCTCGTCGGAGAGGGCGACCTTGGAGACCTCCGCTCCGTGTCCGGTCACCATGTTGATGACACCGGGTGGCAGGCCGGCCTCCCCCAGCAGCTCCATGATGAGGCTGGCGGCGCGCTGCTGGGTCACGGCCGGCTTCCACACGACGGTGTTGCCCATGAGGGCCGGCGCTGTCGGCAGGTTGCCGGCGATGGCGGTGAAGTTGAAGGGCGTGATGGCGAAGACGAACCCCTCGAGCGACCGGTAGTCGGAGCGGTTCCACACGCCCTTCGCGTTGAGTGGCGGCTGCTCCTCGAGGATCTGGCGGGCGAAGTGGACGTTGAGCCGCCAGAAGTCGATCAGCTCGCACGCGGCGTCGATCTCCGCCTGGTAGGCGGTCTTGCTCTGACCCAGCATCGTCGCGGCGTTGAGCCGGGCCCGCCAGGGTCCGGCGAGCAGCTCCGCCGCCTTGAGCAGGATGGCCGCGCGGTCATCGAACGACAGGTCGCGCCAGCCCGGTGCCGCCGCCTTGGCCGCCGCGATGGCCTTGGACGCATCATCGGTCGTCGCGCCCCGCAGGATGCCGAGCACCTTGGCATGGGCGTGGGGCTGCCGGACGGCGATCTGCTCACCAGCGCCGGTGACCCGTTCGCCGCCGATGACGTGGGGCAGGTCGACCTGGGTTGACCCGAGCTCGGCCAGTGCGGCCTCGAGCGCGGCGCGTTCCGGCGAGCCGGGCGCGTAGTCGAGCACCGGTTCGTTGACGGGGGCTGGCACGTGGGTCACTGCGTCCATCGAGACTCCTGCTCTGGTGTGGGCCGGCGCCGTGGTACGGCGATGGGGTGGTCGCGTCGTGGGCGACCACCCCATCGTTCCACGCTCGGCGCGGGAGGAGCAGGTGTGTCTGTTCAGCGCAGGACCGGGATGCCCCACGGGTAGCGGTACAGCTCTCCCCGGCTCGCCAGGATGGCGCCCCGGATGTGGCAGTAGACGCTGGCGGCGAAGGCGATGATCCAGAGGATGATCGCGATCGGGATGCCGATGAGGGTGATGAAGAAGATCCAGCCGACGATGGTCATGGCCCAGATCAGGAGGTTGAAGTTGAAGGCACCGGCGGCGGACTGGCGGACGAAGGCGCTCTTGTCCTTGTAGATGGCCCAGATGAGCAGGGGGCCGAGGAAGGAGAGCCAGCCGACGGAGACGACGGCGGCAACGATGGTCGAGATGTGGCCGAGGACTGCCCAGGTGCGCTCGTCGTCGCTGACGGCAACCGTGTCCCGGGACGGATCGGGCTGGTACGGGTGACTCATACCTCCAGTGTGTGGCCGCGGTTTCACCCCCGCCATGGAGGACGCCCCTGACCGCACCCTGATCGCTCCCCGACGTCGGTATCCGAGCGTACTGATGCCGTATGCCGCCGTGCTCGCCTGCGCTCAGCGTCTCCTCGCGCTTCGGTCGGGTTCGCGACCCGCGTGGCTCCTCACGCTCGCGTGGGGACCTGCCCGTCGTGGGCGAGCGAGTAGACGGCGCTGGCCGGATCGGCGAGCTCGAGGACCTCCAGGAGGGTGCGAACCAGGGCGTGGTGCCCCCGAGGGCCGGGGTGGACGGCGTCGTCCAGCCACCCGTCCGGCGCGATGTCGGCGCCGGCCTCCTTCGCGGCGCGCGACCACGCTGCGGCGTGGTCCACGAGGACGACACCCAGCCCCTCAGCCACGTCACGGACCGTCGCGGCGTACTGCGCCATCAGTTCAGGGGTCCGCGCGCCCTCGGGGCGCACCGGAGGCGGCGTCTGGAGCACCACGGTCGCACCGACGTCCCGGCTCCGTTGAATGATCTGGTCGAGCCGGTAACGAAAGCCGCGGACCCCTTCCTCGTCGTCGGTCATGTCGTTCGTGCCGAACATGACGAGCAGGACGTCGGGGGCGAACCGCCCTGCCCGCCAATCGAACTCAGCCAGAAGATCGTTGGCTGTGCTACCGGATACCCCGGAGTTGATGACCGCGTCGCCGCGCCGGCCGAGCTCCCCCCGCACCCGTTCGGCGAACAGCTCGACGTAGTTGCGCCAGCCGTGCGTATGTGCGACTCCCTGGGTGATGCTGTCCCCGACGAAAGTCCACGTCACCGGCGGGCCGGCCAACACGTCGCGGAGGCGGTCGGCGTCCCGACGGACGTACTCGTCAGCGGTGAAATCCATGGCCGCACGGTAACAAGGTGAACAGAGCGTTGCCGCCCCCGCGTTCACTGGCTGGACCTCGACGCCCGCCTGCTCAGGCCACGCTGCTCTCCCGCGGCTCGAACCGGGGCAACGGCAACGGTACGTCGCCGGCGTGGAGCGAGGGCTCGACGGGCAGCCGGGCGGCGAAGCGGGCCACCGTGCCACCGACAGCAGCATCCGCCAGAACGCGACGGTGCCCCAGACCGGAGGTTGAATAGAGCTCGGCGCCGGGCCAGCCCGCGACGAGCCGAGCCGACGGCTCGTGCGGCGTCTCGCGGTCTCCCAGGTCGTGGATGACGAGCAGCTCGGGCCGCGACTCGAGCTGTTCGCCGAGCCGGGACACGTCCAGCTCTGCCACCGCGTAGCCGGTGCGCTGCTCGGCGCGCGCGATGAGACGTCGCTCCGTCCGCCGGCCGAAGCGCAGCTGGGACCGGAAGCGGACGAGGAAGTCGGGCACTCCCTCGACCGGTGCGACGAGCACGAGCCGCTCGGTCGCGAGCCATCCATGACGAAGCGCGAGGAGTGCAGCGAGCGCACCCATGGAATGTGCGACGACGGCACGGGCTGGGCCGAACGTCGCAGCGACCGCGTCGAGTGAGCGGCCGAGCTCGACCGCGTCACTGGATCCCGATCCATGGACTCCCGCGTCCGAGCGTCCATGGCTCAGGCCGTCGAAAGCGACGACCTTGAGACCTTGGGCAAGCAGGTGTCGGACCAAGGGCTCAAGCTGTTCCGCGCTCCCGCCCCAGCCGTGGACGAGGTAGACGACAGGGCCCTCGCCATACGTCCAGCCGCGGATGGCCCGACCCCGCAGCTTCGTCTCGAACGGACTGCCGAGGAGCTCGACGATCCCGTCCGGACTCGTCTGCGCGGATCGCGCCGGGGGCGGCACCTGGAACCACAGGCGGTACGCCCACGCCGCCGTGAGCCGCGGTGCGACCACGTCTGCAAAGGCAAAACCAGCTCGGGAAGAACTGCGAATAACCGAACGAGCGATCGTGCTTTTTCTTGCGAAGGACTGACCCATGGTTGATTCCTTCTCGGGGTTGGGACCCGCCCTGAAGCGGTCTGGGTGGAGGGATCCGCCTGTTCAGACGGGGTTTGCGCGACAGGACTCCACAAGGCGCTCGAACGCGCGGCGGGCACGTTCGGTGGCCATCGGGTCACGCATCAGACGACGAGCATGGTGGTGAGCGAGCAGGATGCCCTCGAGCTCGTAGGCCACCTGTGCGGCATCGACGTCGGGACGGAACTGACCCTCGGCAATGGCCGTGCCGACGACCATGGTGACGGACTCGAGCTTGTCGCGCTCGGCGCGGACGAGCTCATCTCGAACCGGACCCTCTTGGTCGTCGAACTCACTGGCGGCGTCGACGAAGATGCACCCTCCCGCGAATCGACCCACCTGCCAAGCGAGCCAGTTCTCGAAGAAGGCCCGGAACCGCGGCTCGCCCCTCGGTGCCTGCACCGTCGGCCGCATGACGTGGTCGGTGAACTGGTCGCGAGCGTACCGGAGCACCTCCACCTGGAGGGACTCCTTCGACGCGAAGTGGGCGTAGAGACCGCTCTTGGACAGGTTGCTCGCGGTTGCGAGCGTGCCGATCGTGAGGCCTCCCAGACCAAGTCGAGACGCCAGGTCACTCGCCTCGTCGAGGATCGCGGCCTTCGTCTGCTCGCCCTTGCCCATGAGGCCAATAAAAGCACGACCGTTCGTCATCTGCAAGGGATTGAGCGGGTCGACTCATCCGCGGGGAGCTGTCGTCCAGCGAATCAGCACCGGAAGCCAGACCGCGACGCTGTCGGGCACGAAGGACCCGGGCTCGCGCTCGATGCGCTTCACGAGCTCGGGGAGGGGGACCCAGTCGCCCCAGGCAACCTCTTCCGGCTGCCACCGGATCACCCCGTGCCACGTCGTGGTGAACCGGTGGGCGTGGTACCTCGTGTGCTCGTCGGCATAGGTCACGACCCCGAGTGGCACCAGCTCCGCGCCGTGCACGCCCAGCTCCTCGTCGAGCTCGCGACGGGCTCCCACGGCTGGGTCCTCATCCGCGAGGACGACGCCACCGGCGGCGAAGTCGAGCAGGCCGGGGAAGACGTCCTTGGAAGGGGTCCGTCGATGAAGGTAGACCCCGTCGTCCGGCCCGCGGACGACAATCGAGGAGGCCGCGTGCCAGAGGTTGTCGCGCCGCACGACCGAGCGCCGGCACGTCCCGACGAGGTTGCCGGAGGCATCGAACCGGGCCACCAGCTCGTCCGCCATGCCCACGGCCTCCACCTCACTCTGACTTCCTCGAACCTTGACGGATGCGAACGGCCTGCTGTTGGACCAGCGCCGAGTCAGGCCAGCAGGGCACGGACCTCGTCGAGCTCCGTCGCGTCATACCAGAGCAGGTCGTCGGCGCCCACGTCGATCGCAGCTCCGGCCGTCTCGTCGACGTGGAAGGAGGCGATCCGGCGCATGGGAACGGAGGCCACGAGACGCACGCGACTGACCGGCTGTCCGTCCCCTTCCAGGACCCAGGCGGGGTCCGCGTCGGCCGACACCACGATCCGCCGGTCTCCCGGCATGGAACGGGCCGCACCAGACGCGGCGACAGCATCGGAGAAGGCGGTGAACTCCAAGTCCTCCAGGTCGAGTCCAGCTGCAACAGAACGGAGCTCGTCTGTCACCGCAAAGGCGTTCCGAGGTCTCGTTCGGTCGACGTCGAGGGCACCCGTCTGGGCGAGGTCGTCCAGGTCCCGCCTGCCGATCGGCACGTACACGCGGATCACCGGCATCAGGGCTCCCTCCCACTCTTCAGCTCGGCGAGCGAGACGACGATCGAGTCGGCGAGCTCGTCGACATCGGACATCGCCTCACGATCGGCGTTGAGGCCGTAGTAGACCCCGCCGTTGTAGGACGTGATGCCGATGGACAGGGCCTGGCCCCGAGCGAGCGGAGTGACGGGGTAGGTGGACAGCATCTCGGCCTCACCGGCATAGAGCGGGGTCTGCGGTCCCGGAACGTTGGTGATCATGACGTTGTAGATGCGCCGCGACATCGCGGAACCGAGCCTGGCCCCGAGGGCATGGAGAGTCGGCGGGGCAAAGCCGGCGAGGTTGGCCAGAGATGTCGCCCCCACCGCCTGTCCCCCTTCCATCTGCTGTCGCATCGCAAACGCGATCTGATGCAGTCGCATCGATGCGCCCGGCTCCCCCACCGGCAGGCTGACGACGCAGGCCATGACCTGGTTTGCGTACATGCCCGCCGGGTCGTCGCCATAGACGCTGACCGGCACCATGGCCCGGACGACGCTGCCGCCGTGGACGGGCTCGCCACGCCCCAGCAGCCAGCTGCGAAAGGCGCCCGTGATCGTGGCGAGCACGACATCGTTGATCGTGACGTCCTCTGCGTACGCCCCCTTGGCCAGCCGCCTGCGGACGGCCCGGTAGTCCTCGAGGTCCGTCGACACCATCACCCACCGTCGCGCCGAGCCCACCTCTGCGTTCAGCGGAGACACCGGCGCGGGTCGCGCGGCCGTCCGTGCGACCGTCGAGACGACGGTCCCGGCCGACTCGGCGGCCCGGAGGATGACGTTGAGGGCTTCGGTGAGACCACCACGGACCTGGTCGATGACCTGCGTCGGACGCCGCACCACATCGACCAGGGCGCCGGAGAGCAGCTCCACCGACGAGGGCGGTGCCTTGGGCTCCCAGGGCACCTGGTCCTCGCCCAGGCCTTCACCGCGGACCGAGTCGACGATGACGTGAGCGATGTCGAGCGCGTGGACTCCGTCGATGAGGGCGTGGTGCGTCTTGGTCACGATGGCGACGCGCCCGCCCTGCAGCCCCTCGACGTAGTACACCTCCCACAGCGGTCTCGTCCGATCCAGCTTGCGCGGCTGCACTCGGGCGACGAAGTCCTGGAGCTGTCGGTCGGTGCCCGGGCGTGGCAGCCCAGCGCGCCGCACGTGATAGCTCATGTCGAACGACTCGTCGTCGACCCAGACCGGGTTGGCGATGCGACCGGGAACGTCGCGGACCTTCTGGCGGAAGCGGGGGATTCCGCCGATGCGGTTCTCGATGATCTGCACGAGCTGGTCGTGGTCGAAGCCGTCACCCGGTGGCTGGAAGATCATGACCGACCCCACGTGCATGGCCGTGGTCGACTGCTCGAGGTACAGGAAGGACGCGTCGAGAGAAGTCAGCCGGTCCGACATGCTCACACTCTGCCAGACCGGCCAACGTAGGATCCGCACCATGCCTGTGAAACGCGTCCTGCCGTATGCCGTCTGCCTCCTGGCACTCTCCGGCATCGCGGCCTGCGGCTCGGCTGCGGAACCGACCCCCGCCCACAACGCCACGGCCACGGTCGTCAGGTCCCTTGCCATCACCGTCACCGGCACGACCGTGACGCCCGCGCCGGCCCAGGTGGATCTCGGAATCGGTGAGGCGCTCGAGCTGACCGTGACGATCGACCACGACGACGAGCTGCACGCCCATGGCTTTGGTGACCTCGAGGAGCAGCTCAAGGCCGGCGTCCCCACGACGGTGCGTCTCGTCGGAACCGAGACCGGAGTGTTCGAGGTCGAGACCCACGAGCCTGCCCTGACGCTGCTCACCGTAGCGGTGCGGTAGGGGCATGCGGTGCTGAGCCCAGCGGCATACAGCATGCTCGTCGCCGTGCCCACCCACGGCGTGGGCACTCGGAGCGACCTGCCGCTACCGTTCGGCGTGCTCCTGGTGAGCGCGCTGGCCGCTCTCCTCATCTCCTTCCTGGCGATCGGCGTGCTCTGGCGCGAGCCGCGGCTGCGCAGCTCCCAAGGGATCGTGCTGCCCAGCCTCGCTGCGTCGGTGCTCGACTCGCGGTGGCTGCGCCGGGTGGCGCAGACCCTCTCGGTCGCCCTCACGCTGTGGACGCTGGTGGCCCTCCTCGCCGGCCCGGACAGCGCGCGAAATCCGGTGCCCCACATCGTCTATGTGTGGCTCTGGGTCGGCCTCGCCTTTGTGTCGATGCTGTTCGGGCCGGTCTGGCGCGTCATCAACCCGGTGCGCCTCCTGCACAGCGGGCTGCTTCGGCTCGCCCGGGTCTCCCCCGACCTCGCGGTCGTCCGCTATCGGGCGGGATGGTGGCCGGCTGCGCTGGGGCTCGGCGTCTTCACCTGGGTCGAGCTGGTGGCGACTGACAACACCAGCCTCCCCTTCCTCCGGCTGCTCATCCTCGGCTACCTGCTCGTCTCGATCCTGGGCGCTGGCCTGTTCGGCCGCGCCTGGTTCGATCGCGCGGATCCCTTCGAGGCGTGGTCCCGCCTGCTCGGCGCCCTCGCGCCGTTGGGACGACGGGACGACGGCCGATGGGTGCTCCGCACCCCGCTCCACGGAATCAACGAGCTGCATGGCGAGCGCGGACTCGTCGCCACGGTTGCCGTCATGCTCGGCAGCACCGCCTATGACGGGTTCTCGGCCAACCTGTCCTGGGCAACCTTCGTGCAGACGTCGGCCGTGCCCGCCCCGGTGCTGAAGACAGCCACCATGCTCGGGTTCTTCGCGGCCGTGGCGGTGACGCTCTGGCTCGCATCGGCCGCCTCGATGGCACTGTCAGGCAAGGGGATTCGGGATTCGTTCTACTTCGTCTCCGATTTCGCGCCGTCACTCATCCCGATCGCCGGTGGATACGTGGTGGCGCACTATTGGTCGCTGTTCGTCTACCAGGCACCGGTCGGGCTGGCGCTGCTCAGCGACCCGCTCGGCACCGGTGCGGACCTGCTGGGCACCGCCGGGGTCACGCCGAATGACACCTTGGTCCAGGCCACGCTGGTGGCGACGATCCAGGCAGTCAGCATCGTCGTGGGTCACCTTCTGGGGGTGCTCGCGGCCCACGAACGGGCTGTCTCGGTACTGGATCGGCGATCCGCGATCGTGGGGCAGATCCCCCTCATGGTCATCATGCTTGGCTACACCTTCGCGGGGCTGACCATCCTGTTCACCCCCTGATCAGCCAGCGGCCCTCGTCCGACGGAGCCGGCGCTGCCGACCCGCCACTCGCGTCCGGGTCCACGGCGCGATCGCGGTGGCCAGCTCGGCAATGGCCGCCCCCAGGGCGGAGTCCGGCGCGTGTTCGACCACTGATCGCCCGGCAAGGACGGAGCCATCGAGGGTCGCGGCGTCATCCGGGAGGAAATGGAGGCCGTCCAGGCCGGCGAATCTCAGCAGGGACTCGGCGATCCGCTCCCGGGGCCGTGATCCGACCGCGGAGCTGCGGACCCGGTTGACCACTGGCACGGGTGGCGGTGACGGCACGGAGCCCAGCTCCTGGAGGGCGCGGACGAAGCGCTGGAGCCCAACTGGGTCTCCGCTACCAACGGCGAGCACCGTGTCGGCCTGCGCGAGCGCCGTCAGGGTCGCCTCGTTGCGTCGTGGCGCGGCGGTGTCGTAGCTGAGCTCTTCGTCGTTCTCGATGCAGAAGCCGCAGTCGACGACGATGACCGGAGCCAGGCCACGCCCGAGCTCGAGGACCCGCTCGAGGGCTGCGGACCGCAGCTCCGGCCAGCGCTCCGCCTTGGGCAGTCCGGTGAGCACACGCAGGCCGGGCATGACCACTGGAGCGAGACGCGCCAGGGCCGGCAGGTCGAGCATCCCGTGGTCCGCGGACCGACAGGCCGCCGCGATCCCGGGCGCCTCATCGAGCAGGCCGAGGACCTGGGCCACGCTGCCGCCGTAGGTGTCTGCATCGACGAGGAGGACCTCCCGACCGCGGGCCGCGATCTCCGCCGCGAGGTTCACCGCGACCGTGGTACGGCCCGGGCCGCCCGTGGGTCCCCAGACCGCGACGATCGTCGAGCGGGCCGGTTCGTCCGAGTCCGTCGAGGCAACGTCCGGCCCGGAGCCGCGCGGTTGCCAACCACGGTCGTCGTCATCCGTCGGTGCAGGGATCGACGCGGAGGGCGAGTCGGACCCGGGAGTCGGCGTGGAGTAGCCGTTGGAGGCACGCACGCTGTTCGCCAGGTCGTCCGGGACATGGTCCGGGAGCCGCACGTGTGCCGCGACGTCGTCCACCGCCACGACCGGGAGATCCGTCGGGTCCGGACGCCCGCTCGTGCGGTGCTCCGTCTGGTCCCGGACCGCAGCGGTGAAGTCTGACGCGCTCGCCTCGATGGGGAGCACGACAGGGATGCGGAGCTGACGAAGTCGTCGCTCGGCGCCATCATCCCCCGTCGGGTACAGACCCAGGACGAGGACGCCGCATTGGTTCAGGCGCTGGACCAGACCGAGGTCGAGGCCATGCAGGTCGGCGCTGATGACGGCGCACTTCCCCAAGCCGGCCTCGGCCACCGAGAGCAGCTCGGCGACGTCGGCACAACGACGCGTGACGGTGAGATCGGCCGACGCCTCGAGGGTGGTGGCGACCACTGACTCCCACGCGGGTCCGAGCCCGGTGATGACGTCGGTCATGCGTCTCCGCCCTCGTCCATCGGCCCGTTCACCGGACCTTTGGCCGGACCCTTGACCGGGACAAGCGTGATCTTCGCGTCCTGGTCCACCGCCTCGATGACCGCCCTGACGTGCTCAGCCGGCACATAGAGCTGTACCGATGTCGTTGCGGTGGCTCCGAATCCGCCGTCGCCCGCGCGTACGTCCACGACAGCGACTGCGTGGAGCAGCCGTGACGTGCGCCTCGGGGTGCCCGCATCGGTCACACGGCGGTCTGCGTCCGGCGTGACGTAGAGATCCACGCGTTGCCCCCGCTCCAGGCCGGCGGTCGACGGGGCGTCGGCAGGGACGGTCACCCGCTGCACCTCGACGTCGCCAGGCGTACCGAGGGCAGCGACCGGCACGAGCTCGCCGGCCTGGACGTCACGCAGCAGGATCTTCCCCTCCGGGACCGGGGCGTCTGCCGGGACGTACCGTCCCAGGCTGTCCGCAAGCGCAACATCGACGCGCTGGAACGAGGCATCCGTGATTGCTTCCCCGGCGACGAGATTGTCCACGGCGACGAAGTAGGGCATTCGGTCGTCTGCGCTCGCCACCAGTCTGGCGCCGAGGGTCCCCGCCGCGATGACGAGGATGACGCCGACGATGAGGCGGCTGTCCTTCCAGGACGGCTTCTGCAGCCGCTTTGCCGTGGGCACGGCCAGTTCGCCCATGCAGACACAACCCCCTTGAGGTCACGGTCGAGGGGCCCCGGAGCCACTCGCGGGAACATCCTTCCGCACCCGCGCACAAACCGCCTCTCGAGGTGGCGAACTGTGCACAAGCGAATCAAACACGGCCGTGGCGGGCCTACCATGGCCCCGTTGTGCTGAGTGAAGGAGCGATCGTGGCCCAGAGGTTCCTCCAGCTGGCAGAGGTGTCTGAGATCCTGAACATCTCCGCCGCGCAGGCCTACGCCCTGGTGCGCTCTGGCGAGCTGCCCGCCATCAAGATCGGCGGCCGTGGGCAGTGGCGAGTCGAGGTCGCCGAGCTGGAGAACTACATCCAGCGGATGTACGCCGAGACGCGCTCGTTCGTGCAGGCGCACCCCTTCGGTGGCACCGTCGACGACTGACCACCCAACAGCCCCGTGAATCGGGCGACGCGGAGGACGCTGCGGCGCCGCATCAGCGGCGCCGGACAGAGCCGAGCGCAGCGATGGGGATGACGTGGGTCCGCACGACATGACGGGCCCGGCGCGGCTCGTCCGGCGCATGCTCGGCCAGGTCGAGGTGGTCCGCCCCGACCGCGTCGATCGTCCCAGTCAGCACCTGGCCGTCGAGATCCGCCAGATCGACGACCGCACGGTCACGGCTGATCCCACGCAGTGCCGCCCCCAGCGTGAAGCGTCGTCCGACCAGGCTTCCCTCCTGTGCTCCGGGGCGCAGGCCCGTGATGCCCCGCACCGCCGCCAGCGGCACGAGGTGTGTCTGCTGGGCGGTGTCGACGAGCAGCAGCCAGTCGGGACCGACGTCGCGTGGCGCGCCGACGATGACTCGGGGACCCTGCGCTCCGGGTAGTCGAACCGAGATGGTCGCTCGGCCGACGTTGGCGAGCAGGCGGCTGTACAGGGGGATGAGGGCCCGCTCGCGTCGCGTCCGGTCAGCGATCTCGGCGTCGCGCTGGAGGCTGGCCTCGGCGTCGAACCGGGCATCGAGCTCCTCGAAGAGGCGCTCCCATCTCATGGCGTCACCCTCGATCCGGTGCCGGACTCGTCAACGGGGCCAACTGTACTGCCAGCATCGAACGTAGCCAACTATTGCCAAACGAAAGCAAACGGCATTAAATCCATCCTATGAGCAATTCAGCACCTGGTCCGGTTGGCGACGCGCAGCACCCGGCGGTCGCAGGAATCCTCATCGCCGGCGCATCCGGTCTCGTCAGCTGGTGCCTCTCCCGCATGGCGACCAGCGGCTGGCCGGGGGCCTCGCCCACCGGTCCCGCCAGCGTCGACGAGGTCATCGGGTCGGCGTTGGCGTGGGCCGGGGCCGTGCTCACCGGCTGGCTGACGCTCACCGTCTCCGTCGGGCTCGTGTCCTCGGCGCCAGGGGTCGTCGGAGCCCTCTGTCGCCGACTGGCACCGTTGCTGACGCCGCACGTCGCACGCCGGCTGCTCTCCCTCACCCTTGGCGCGTCGGTCGGCACCGTGGCTCTGCCCGCGCCGGTCGCCATCGCCACGAGCACCGCAGACGCCGGCGGTCGGCAGCAGGGCGTCCCGGCGCCGGGTCCTGGCTACTCGGCGACCAGTCAGACGACCACCACGGGGTTGGCCAGGGCGGACGACGTCGCGTCGGCCCCTGCGGCGCCCCGGCCGGGGTGGGTGCCCGATCGACCGACCCCGGCCCTCCGACCCCACCACGGGCGCGTGCTCGCGCCGGCACTTCGGCCGACGAGCACGACGAGCGAGACGGTCACCGTGCGACGAGGCGACTCCCTGTGGTCGATCGCCGCAGCGCACCTCGGATCGGGCGCCACCGACGCCGAGGTCGCAGCCGAGTGGCCGCGCTGGTACGAGGCCAACCGCGCCGTCATCGGTGACGATCCCGACGTGGTCGTGCCGGGTCAGCAGCTGCAGCCACCTCTCGCCGAGGTGTTCCGGTGACCGCGGCACGGGCCCGGGAGTCATGGGGTCGCCGGACCTCGGCCAGCTCCGCCTTCAGCGTGCGCCATATCCCCGACACCGAGCCCGGGCGGATCAGCGCGGATGAGGCGTGGCAGTTCGAGTCGACGCCGTACACCCAAGAGGCGTTGGCCCTCGACTTCTTCCCCACTGTCGATGACGAGTTCGCGCACCGGCCGACCCGATCCACCGACCTGCCGGAGCCCGAGCCGTTCGTCGCCAAGATCGCGCAGGCAGTCGTCGAGGTCATCTCTGGTCAGCGGCCGGCCACCCAGCTCATTCGGCACACGAGCCCGACCGTGTACTCGCTGCTCGCCCGCCGGGCGCTCGTCTCGACCCGCCGACTGCGCGGCGAGGCCCGGCGCCCAGCTGTGGTCCGGCGGATTCGACTGTGCGAGCCCGCCGACGGGGTCATCGAGGCGTGTGCGGTCGTCGTCTCGCACGGCCGGGTCCGCGCGCTCGCGTTCCGCCTCGAGGGCCTCGACGGCCGGTGGTTGATGACCCAGGTGGCCGTCGGCTGAAGCGTCGCGCAGGGAGCGGAAAAGTCCGACCAGGGGTGGTCGGACCTTTCCTACCGCGCCGCCGGTTCAGCGCCGGCGCCGCTTCACCTTCTTGCCGCGACGGTCCGCCTTGCGCTCGACGGGCTGCTGTCCGGTCTCGACCGCCCGACCGTCCTCGCCCGGGGCGGAGTAGCGCAGCGCGGCCGACCGCTGCTGCGGGGTCGCCAGGCCGACACCAGAGACCTTCACGCCATCCGAATGCCCTCCCGCCCCACTGACGTCGGCGGCCAGGCTGGCTCGCGTCCGCCCGGCACTCGCCGACCCGGCACCCGCTCTCACGGCAGCGACCGGCTCCGCGGCGGGGGCCTCGGCAGCGACAGTCTGGGCGACCCCCCCGACGAGGTCACCGACGGCCATCGGGGTGGCACCCACCTGCTGCGCCGGCGGTGTCACCTCGACCTGCACGGAGAAGATGTGCGATACCGACTCCTCCTTGATCGCATCCATCATGGCCTCGAAGAGCTGGAACCCTTCACGCTGGTACTCGATCAGCGGGTCGCGCTGGGCCATGGCCCGCAGCCCGATGCCCTCCTGCAGGTAGTCCATCTCGTAGAGGTGCTCGCGCCACTTGCGGTCCAGGACGGAGAGCACGACCCGGCGCTCGACCTCGCGCATCGTCGCCGACCCGAGCGCCTCCTCGCGCTGGTCGTAGGCGTGATGCGCATCGGACATCAGCTGTTCCCGAAGCAACTCTCCGTTGACGCCGTTCCGGCCGCCCGCGAGGTCCTCGAGCTCCTCGACAGTGATGCCGACGGGGTACACCTGTCGCAGTGCCTCCCAGAGGCGCTCGAGGTCCCAGTCCGCAGCGAATCCCTCGGCGGTCGCGGCGTCGACATAACCGCCGACGACATCGTTGACGAACATCCGGAGCTGCTCGTGAAGGTCCCGGCCCTCGAGGACGGCCCGTCGCTCCTCGTAGATGACCTGGCGCTGTCGGTTCATCACGTCGTCGTACTTGAGGACGTTCTTGCGGATCTCGTAGTTCTGGGCCTCGACAGCACCCTGAGCCTTCTGGATCGAGTTCGTCACCATCTTCGACTCGATCGGCTGGTCGTCCTCCATGCCGGCGGACACCATGAACCGGTCGACAAGGGCCGCGTTGAACAGCCGCATCAGGTCGTCCTGCAGCGAGAGATAGAACCGCGACTCGCCGGGGTCGCCCTGGCGACCGGACCGACCACGCAGCTGGTTGTCGATGCGGCGGGACTCGTGCCGCTCCGTGCCGAGCACGTACAGCCCGCCGATGCCGGTGACCTCGTCGTGCTCGGCCCCAACCGCCGCTTCTGAGCCGGCGAGGGCCTCGTCCCACGCCGCTTCGTACTCCTCCGGGGTCTCCTCCGGGTCGAGCCCGCGGCGCTTGAGCTCCGCGACTGCGCGGAACTCCGGGTTGCCCCCGAGCATGATGTCGGTGCCTCGTCCGGCCATGTTCGTGGCGACCGTCACGGCGCCCTTGCGGCCGGCCTCGGCGACGATCGACGCCTCGCGCTCGTGCTGCTTCGCGTTGAGGACCTCGTGCCTGATGCCCCGCTTCTTCAGCTGCTGGGAGAGGTACTCGCTCTTCTCGACCGATGTCGTCCCGACGAGGACCGGCTGCCCCAGCGTGTGCCGCTCGACGATGTCGTCGACGACCGCGTTGAACTTCGCGACCTCAGTCCGGTAGACGAGGTCGGCCTGGTCCTTCCGGATCATCGGCATGTTCGTGGGGATCGGGATGACACCGAGCTTGTAGATCGAGTTGAGCTCGGCTGCCTCCGTCTGGGCGGTACCGGTCATGCCGGAGAGCTTGTCGTACATGCGGAAGTAGTTCTGGAGGGTGATCGTCGCGAGGGTCTGGTTCTCGTTCTTGATCTCGACGCCCTCCTTCGCCTCGATCGCCTGGTGCATTCCCTCGTTGTAGCGGCGCCCGGGGAGCATGCGGCCGGTGTGTTCGTCGACGATGAGGATCTCGCCGTTCATGACGACGTAGTCCTTGTCCCGCTTGAACAGCTCCTTGGCCTTGATGGAGTTGTTCAGGTAGCCGATGAGGGGGGTGTTGACGGTGTCGTAGAGATTCTCGATGCCGAGCAGGTCCTCGACGCGCGCGATGCCGCTCTCCAGGACCCCGACGGTGCGCTTCTTCTCGTCGACCTCGTAGTCCCCACGGCCGTCCTCGCCCCGGGACAGGCGCGATGCGATCCGGGCGAACTCGACGTACCACTTCGTGGCGATGTCGGCCGGACCGGAGATGATCAGCGGCGTGCGCGCCTCGTCGATGAGGATGGAGTCGACCTCGTCCACGATGGCGTAGTGGTGCCCTCGCTGGACGAGCTCCGCAGGCTCCCATGCCATGTTGTCGCGCAGGTAGTCGAACCCGAACTCGTTGTTCGTGCCGTACGTGATGTCCTTCGCGTACTCCGCGCGCCGCTGCTCGGGCGTCATGCTCGAGAGGATGCATCCGGTCTCCATGCCGAGGGCCCGGTGGATGCGCCCCATGAGCTCGGACTGGTACTCGGCGAGGTAGTCGTTCACCGTGATGATGTGCACGCCCTTGCCCGTGAGCGCGTTGAGGTAGGACGGCAGCGTCGCCACGAGGGTCTTGCCCTCACCGGTCTTCATCTCCGCCACGTTCCCCAGGTGGAGCGCAGCGCCGCCCATGACCTGCACGTCGAAGTGCCGCTTGCCGAGCGTGCGCTTGCTCGCCTCGCGAACCGCCGCGAAGGCCTCGGGGAGCAGGTCGTCGAGGCTCTCACCGGCCTCGAGGCGCGTGCGGAAGCTGGGGGTCTCCTCGCGCAGCTCTTCGTCGGTGAGCTTCTCGAAGTCAGCCTCGAGGGCATTGACCTGCGCGGCGATGCCCTGAAGGCGCTTCAGGGTCCTGCCCTCGCCCGCGCGGAGCAGCTTGTCGATGCCCAAGACCATGGTGCGTACTCACTCCCGACTCAACGTCATGCCACCCGCCGCTGGGCGGGCACGATCACCCGTGTGCGTCACGGGACCTGCCTAGGCTAGTCGCAGGCAGGCCCTCCCGACCAACGGACCGCTGCCGCGCGGGAGTTCCCGACCCACCTTCATCGGCCGTATGCCGCCGGGCTCGCTCTCAGGAGGGCGTGGCCATCACGACGTGGTCGAGCCCGAGCCAGCGGGCCATCGACTCGAGATTGCGCTCCAGTGCCGGACGGGCGTCGGGGGGCGCGTCCGGCTCCCAGGTGACGGCGTGGCAGCGCAGGACCCCGGCCGCGCGGTCCGCCTTGAGGTCGCAGCGCGCGACGAGCGCGTCGCCGAAGAGAAAGGGCAGGACGTAGTAGCCGTGCACGCGCTTGTGGGCGGGGGTGTAGATCTCGATGCGGTAGTGGAAGTCCCAGAGGGCGTGCACCCGGTCGCGTTGCCAGACGAGGGAGTCGAACGGGCTGAGCAGCGCCTCGGCGTGAACCTTCCGGGGGATGCGCGCGCCCGCGTGCAGCCACGCTGGGCGCCAGCCGGGCACGTCGACGGGGATGAGCTCGCCAATGGCCTCGAGCCGGCTGATCGCTGCTCGGGCATCGGTGCGCGTGATCCGGAAGTAGTCGGCGAGACAGAGCTCGGTACCGATGCCGTGCGCCCGCGCGGCGATGCGGACGAGCTCGATGAACCGATCCGGGTCGGCCTCCGGCCCGGGCCGATCACGCCACACCGATCTCAGGTGCCGCGGCGCCGTCTGCTCGAGCGACGCATACCTCCTCTCGAACTGCGCCGTGCGCCCGGCGGAGCTGATCCGTCCGGCCCAGAAGAGGTATTCGAGGGCCTGCTTGACCTCGCTCCAGTTCCAGCCCCAGTTGTCCTTGCCGCGCGGCTGGTCGTGGTTGAGCGCGACCTCGACCTCGCGAGCGGTCATCGGCCCCCGGTCCTCGACCTCCTGCTCGACCAGGTCGACGAAGTCCGGGCGCTCCGCGAGGATCCGGCGCATCGACCCCCAGGCGCCGTCCGCGGCGCGGCGCATCCGGTGGTCTAGCAGCGGCCAGGTCTCGGGTGGGATGAGGCTCGCCTCGTGGGCCCAGTACTCGACGAGCCGCCGAGGCGCCCGGTCGCGAGCCCGCTCGAGGATCGCCCGGTCGTACGGCCCGAGACGGGAGAAGAACGGGAGGTAGTGGCTGCGCGACACGACGTTGACGCTGTCGATCTGCACGACGCCGACCCGGTCGATGACGCGCTGGATATGGCGCATCGAGGCAGTGAAGGGGGCCGGACGCGGGTCGAGAAGGCCTTGGGCTGCGATGGCGATGCGCCGAGCCTGCACAGGGGTGAGCCGACGGACCGGGCCGGTCGACACGCCGCCGTTCACTCCCCCGGCTCGATGAGGCGTTGCCGCACCGCGTACATGGCAGCCTCCATGCGCGAGTGCATCTGCAGCTTGTCCAGGATGTTGCGGATGTGGTTGCGGACGGTGTTCTCGGAGATGAACAGCGCTCCGGCGATCTCGCGGTTGAGCTTGCCGCGCGCCACCTGCCGGAGGATCTGCAGCTCGCGATCGGTCAGCCGCGGCAGCTCGAGCTCCGGGGTCGGCGCCGGAGCCGCGGCCTCGTGCAGGCTCATCTTGGAGAACTCCTGGAGCAGCTTCGAGGCCATCATCGGCGAGATCAGCGACTGCCCGTCGAAGACTCCCCGGATTCCGACCGCCACCTCCTCGGGCGGCACGTCCTTGAGCAGGTAGCCGTTGGCCCCGGCGCGGACGGCCTCGAACAGGTGCTCCTCGTCGTCGGAGCTGGTGAGCATGATGATCCGAGCCGACGGGATGCGCTGCTTGATGACCCGGCAGGCCTCGATGCCGCCGCGTTTCGGCATCCCGACATCCATGACGATGACGTCGGGCAGCGTCTCCTCGGCAAGGTCAACCGCCTCGTTCCCGTCGGCCGCCTCCCCGACGACGTCGATTCCGTCTTCCGTTGCGAGCACGGTCTGCAGCCCGCGCCGGTACAGCGCGTGATCGTCCACGATGAGCACTCTGATGACATCTGGAGGTGCGGGATTCACCCCCTCATCTTGGCAGGGCCGGCGACCATCCGGACCATCGCCGTCAGACGTGACGGGGGCTTGGGTCAGCCCGTGGCAGCGACGGGTTGCTCCGTCTCCAGGTGCAGGACCCCGTAGCTCCAGCCGCGTCTGCGGTACACCACGCTGGGCCGGTCGGTGTCCATGTCGTGGAAGAGGAAGAAGTCGTGGCCCACGAGCTCCATTTGGTTGACCGCGTCCTCGAGGGACATCGGAGCCGCGGTGTGGACCTTCTCGCGGACCTCAATGGGCGAACTGCCCACGGCGCCGAAGCGGCTCTCCTCCTGCGGGCCAGCCCCGCCCACGGGAGCGGCCTCCTGCGCGGTGGGCGCCGACCCGTTCTCCGCGTCGATGCGGGCGGTCGCCTGCGCGACCGACTCGGGAACCCGCCTGCCCCGGCTGACGCGGCGCTTGTCGTTGACCCTGCGAAGGCGTTCCATGAGCTTGTCGACTGCGGCGTCGAGTGCGGCGTACTTGTCATCGAGCGCAGCCTCCGCCCGGATGACAGGCCCCTTCGCTCGGCAGGTGATCTCGACTCGCTCGGACCCACGGCCTCGAGCAACCTGCTCGTGCGTCACGACGACGTCGATTCGATGCACCTTCGGCGCCAGTGCGGCAACCTTGCCCAAGCGCTCGTTCAACAGCTCACGGAATCGGTCAGGGACCTGGACGCGGCGTCCAGTCACGACAATCTCCACGGTTCCTCCTTGATCGCGCTCTGGGCGCTCAGTGCTCCTGGTTCGGGGCCCGGGACAGGCCCCCGCATCACCTCGGCACCACCCTCTCCGTCATCAGGCCCGCCGCGGTAAGACTCTCGAGAGGACGCCGCACCGCGGGGCCGGGGGTCTCCTTTCGATGACAGTACTTGGACCCATCGGCTGTGGGAAGGCATCCCCCCAGGACCGTCGGTCAGGGACCCGAGCGTCGTCGCGTCGCTGCGATGACTGCCGCCCGGACGTCGGTCGCCCCAGCGGCCCGCACCGCCCGCGCAGCTTCCGCAAGGGTGCTGCCCGTCGTGACGACGTCATCGACGATGAGGCAGAGCCGCCCCCGGACGAGCTCTGCCGTCCGGGGTGCCACCTCCATGGACGACTGCAGGTTGGCGGACCTGCCGACGGCCCCCAGGCCCGCCTGGTCAGCGACCACCCGTCGGTGGTGGAGAGCGTCCACCGGGCCCAGCAGAGGTGGCCTCGGTCCAGGGTCACCCGCAAGGCACTCGAGCGCGTGGTGCGTCACCTGCTCGAGCGGACGGTCGCCTCGCAGCCGCACGGCCCGCGCTGACGAAGGGACGGTGATGATGAGGACCGGACCGGCCGCCCAGCTGCCTCCGCCCGGCGGGCGGATGCAGGTGGGCGCAGGTCCGCGGAGAGCATCCGCCATCGCCGAGGCCAGGAGCACGGCCAGCCCCCGATCGAGGTCCCTCCTGCCCCCGTCCTTCCAGGACCGGATGCCCGCGCGCAGGGGGCCGGTGTACTGACCCCAGGCGAAGCACGAGGGGAAGCCTGTCGGGACCGGATCAGGCGCAACCTGGCGGACGCTCGGTGCCAGACGGGACCGGGCGAGCGCGGCCGAGCAGCGTCGACACCATGAGTCGCCGGGACGCCTGCAGGCAGCGCACTCGAGAGGCAGCACGAGATCGATCAGCTCGGCGAGGAGACGGACCACCCCGCCAGCAGATCGTGGTGGATGCCGATGAGCCAGCCGGATTACGCGCGCTGTGGAGTGCGTCGCCGAGCGGCCGCGCCTGTGGACCGCAGGCCCTGGTCCGACCGCAGTCGATCAGCGGCCCGGCAGGAGCAGGTCGGTGCCCTCCGCGATCTGCCGCCAGCTCAGACCCGCCTTGGCCATCACCCGGTTGTCGTCCGTCAGGCAGATGAGACCCCGCTGGCTCCCGGCCGTCGTGATCGTCCTGGCACCCCCCGGAACCTTGTCGAGACGCTCCTTGGAGGGATCGCTCTGGCCAATGCGCAGGCGCAGTCCGTCGAGGCCGCCACCGACGTGGCCGATCCACGGAATGACGTCGCCCCGGTCCGTCAGCCGACCGAGGACGGCAAAGGACTCGGAGCCGAGCCAGACCACATCCCGCATCTGTCTCAGCGGCTGCGCCTGGCGCAGTGGCTCCGCGAGCGCCGCCGGTTGTCCGTTGGCTGCCCGCACGACACCAGCGACGTGCAGCTGGTCGGCTGAGGTCTTCGGGTCCCTGGTGATGATGAGCGCGCGGCTCCCGTCGCCCGACAGCGTCAGTGCCACGATCTCCCTCGCGCCAAGCCAGGGCACGGCGACGGGGACGGGCTTCGGCTGCGGCACCAAGGACGCCGTGTTGAGCGTCCAGATCCGTGCGCTCCCCCCCGCCCGCCCGGCGACCCAGAGGTACTGGCTCCGGTCATAGGCCGGCCGGATGAGGTTGGTCCAGCTGCCGGTGAGGCGGACCACCTTCTCGTGCGCCGGCCAGATGGACAGCTCCTTGAAGTCCCCGCCGACCGCGGCGACCTGGTTCCCGTCGCGGGACAGGGTCAGCTGGTTCCACTCACCTGGCGGCTCGCTCGGGTCGTCCGGCTTGAGGGACTGAGCCCCCCGGCGCGCCTGGGCATTGGCATCATCGGCGATGAATGTGGGATCGATGCGCTTGAAGGTCTTGCCGCTGCGGATGAGGGCCGAGTCGAAGATCGGGGCTGGCGTGAAGCCATAACCGACCTCCTGCGGCGTGGACAGGGTCGTGCCCACGCCGGCGAGGTCCAGCGCGGTGCCCTCGACGGAGATGGAGATCGAGGAGACGTTCGCCCTCGTCAGCGTCGCCGACAGCTGTGCCCACATCGCGCGCCGGTCCTCGAGGCCCGCCGAGAACGCGCTCGAGGTGAGGTCCACCCGCGCATGCCCGGACTCGATGGGGACCGAATCGACGGCGAGCCGCGTCGCGTTGGGAAAGCCGCTGGTCACCGCACCGGCGAGGTGGGGTGGCACGGGCTCGAGCTGGGCGCGCGCCAGGCTCGTGGCCAGCCGCGGCCCCCGCGGGAACCACCGGGTGTCGGGAATCAGCTCGCGGCCGGAGGGCGTGACGTAGTGCACGGGAGCGGCGACATACAGGTTGTCGAAGGCCGTCGCCTCCAGCCAGACACCGAAACCCTCTTCGGGCAGGTCGAGCCGCCACTGACCCGCCACCCGCGTCAGGCCGAAGGTCGTGCGGATCACCGTGCCGGGCTCGGTGTCGCGGTAGCGGCCATCGGTCCCGAGGACGCCCACCGGCGCGACGCTGACCTCGACGGAGCTGCCGCCGGTTAGCCGGACGTGGAGGTCGCTGGCCCGGTTGTAGATGATCGTGTCGCGCGCAGACCAGCGCCACCTGCCCACCGACGGCTCGGTGAGGTAGGCCTTCGCGGTGGCGTGCGTCTCGGCCTGGTCCTCACCCGCGCGGATGAAGCCACGGGCGATCTGCTCGGGGCTCGCGCCCGCGACGGGCAGTTGCGCCGTCACCCGGTATGGGTCGTTGAACGGTTCGTCGAGCCGGCGCCCATCGCTGACCCTGGAGGAGTCCGGCAGTCCCGCACAACCGGCGACCACTCCGGCCACGAGCAGGGCAGCGAGGACGACCCACACCCGGCGCCGGACGGCGGACCTCATGACGGGTGCTCCGCCCTGGTCGGCGGCTGGGCACGGGTGATCCGCCGCAGCTTGACGGTGTCCTCTGTCGCGCGGTCAGTGGCGTTCCAGGCCGGCTCGCCTGCCTGGGCCTGGTCGCGATGGACTCCCACGGCAAGCGGGCTCAACGGCAGTGGGGAGCCGGTGATCGTCGCATCGGCGTGTCGTGGAAGGGTGAGCCGGAAGCAGGAGCCCTCCCCCGGGGCTCCCCAGGCCTCGAGCCTTCCGGCGTGCAGTCGGGCGTCCTCGAGCGAGATGGCCAGTCCCAGGCCGGTGCCGCCGGTCGTGCGAGCGCGGGCCGGGTCCGCCCGCCAGAACCGGGTGAACACGAGGGCCGCCTCACCCGGCCGCAGGCCCACGCCATGGTCTCGGACGGTGACCGCCACGGCCGAGTCGTTGGCGCCCAGGGTCACCTCGACCGGTCGACCGTCGCCGTGCTCGATCGCATTGGCGATGAGGTTGCGCAGGACGCGCTCGATCCGGCGTGTGTCCATCTCGGCCACGACGGGGAAGCTCGGCTCGTTGACGACCAGCTCGATGCCCTTGCGCCCAGCGAGGGTACGGTGGGCGTCGACCGCCCGCTCAACACAGCCGCGCAGGTCGGTGGCCTCGATCTCGAGGACAGCGGCGCCGGCGTCGAAGCGCGAGATCTCGAGCAGGTCGGTCAAGAGGGACTCGAAGCGGTCGAGCTCACCCATGAGCAGCTCCGCCGACCTCGACACGGTCGGGTCGAAGGCGCCCCGTGAGTCGTGGATGAGATCCGCGGCCATCCGGATCGTCGTCAAAGGGGTGCGCAGCTCGTGGGACACGTCGGAGACGAATCGCTGCTGGACCCGCGACAGGTTCTCGAGCTGGGCGATCTGCTGTTGCAGCGACGCCGCCATCGCATTGAACGAGTTGCCGAGGCGCGCCAGGTCGTCCTCGCCCTTGGCTCGCATGCGCTCATTGAGGTTCCCCTCAGCGAAACGCTCGGCGACGATCGCTGCGCGACGCACCGGGTCCGCGACGAGCCGGGTCACGACGAAGGCGATGGCACCGACGAGGAGGATGAGCGCGACCCCACCGAGCACAAAGGTCCGGCCGACGAGGTTGATGATGTCCCGTTCGCGCTGCATCGGATAGATGAAGTAGAGGCCGTAGTCGCCGACGACCGGCAGGGCCACCTGCTGCCCCACGACGAGGGCGGAGACGGTGTTGTCGCCGAGCTCGACCGTCGTGATCTGCATCTGCTGCCGGTCGGGGTTCTCTGCGACAGCCTGGGACAGCTCCTTGGGGATGAAGCGGGCCCCGACGGAACCGCTCTCGATCGGCCCGATGATGTTGGGGTTGTTGTTCGTCTCGAGGCGAGACAGGACGACGTAGCGTTCCTGCGTCCCGCTGTCGCGCTGCAGGGACCTGATCTGGTCGGTCGCCCCTTGGCTGACATCGGCCGTGGAGTCCACCTTGTCGGTGTACTGGAAGTAGTTCTGCGTGTCCTTCGCGTCACGCTGGGAGTCGACGGCGGCAATGCTCTGGCGCCCGTCGACGAGACCTTGGGCGATGGAGCCGTACAGATAGGTGCCAACCGCCGTGAGCACGAGGATGCCGAGCAGCATCGTCGCCACGACGACCCGGAAGCCGAGCGAGGCGCGCCACAGGTGAAGGGGTCGGCGCCACAGCGTCCTCAGCTGCTGCCCCAGTCTCTCCGTGCGGCTCCGGGGTTGGTGGCCCCGGGCTGTCTCGTCGATCTCCATCACTGCGTGGGCCGCTCACTCATCTCCATCGCCCGGACTCCGCGGCGCTGCCGTTGCCGACAGGCCTCAGGCGGGCCCCGCCTTGTAGCCGACGCCCCTGACCGTGACGACGATCTCCGGACGCTCGGGATCGTGCTCGATCTTGGACCGCAGCCGCTGCACATGGACGTTGACGAGACGGGTGTCGCCCGCGTGGCGATATCCCCACACCTGCTCGAGCAGCACCTCGCGGGTGAAGACCTGCCACGGCTTGCGCGCGAGCGCCACGAGCAGGTCGAACTCGAGCGGTGTCAGCGACAGCGCCTTCCCGTCCCGCCTGACCGAGTGCCCGGCGACGTCGATCTCGAGATCACCGATCGTCAGCTTCTCCGGCGCCGGCTCGTCCCCTCGGCGGAGTCGAGCCCGGACCCGTGCGATGAGCTCTTGGGGCTTGAAGGGCTTGACGACGTAGTCGTCGGCCCCTGACTCGAGCCCGACCACGACGTCGACCGTGTCGGTCCGCGCCGTCAGCATGACGATCGGCACGCCACTCTCCGCTCGGATCCGACGGCACACCTCCATGCCGTCCACGCCGGGGAGCATGACGTCGAGCAGGACGAGGTCTGGTCGCGCCTCCCGGAAGGCCGGAACGGCGTCGCCTCCGTCGGCCACGTGGGTGACCTCGAGGCCCTCGTTGCGCAACACGATGCCCAGCATCTCGGCGAGGGCAAGGTCGTCGTCGACGACCAGAACCCGACCCTTCACTTCTTCTCCCTTCGCAGCCCGCAGGTGGGCCCGCACATCATGGCCACATCATCACACAGCGGCGCGGGCCGTCGGTGCTGCAGAGGCGCGGTCTCACCCGAGGTCATTCGGTCACGAACCACTTGTCCTTGATCTTGACCGCCTTGAACCGGTGGATCACCTGTGCTGCGACGTCGGGCTTGACCGTGGCTGCCTCGAAGGTGGCCAGGTCGTCGATGACCGTCGCCCCGTCGATGCTCAGACCGTCGAACATGCCCCGCAGCTCCTGCAGCGAGCTGAGCAGCGGCGTCAGCGCCTCCCCGCAGTCCGGCGCGGCACCCTCGATGCTGTCGACGGGATTGCCGTCTGCCGCCATGAGGGCGCAGACGGCGACACCGTCGCCGGCGACGAGGGCGGCGAGCCAGGACTCCATGGCCGCCTCGGGTGTGGCCTGGTCGACCGCACGTGAGGCTGTCGTGGCCGTGGGCGTGGCGGTCGCCGCGTCCACGGGTGTGGTGTCCGCCCGTGGGACGGCGGTCGGCGCGGGACTCATGAAGGCGTCCTCAAGCGTGCCGCAGGCGCCGAGCGCCAGGGTGAGGGTGAGCGCCAACGCACCGCTCAGGAGCTTTCTCATCGTTGCCTTCGTCTCGTACTCCCCGGATCGTGTCGCCGGGAGTTCATCGGTTCCGGGTGCAGGGCCGCCCACCAGGCGGGCTGGTGACCCAGCCACGCGATGCCGTATGCCGCTGGGCTCGGCGGGCTCAGCGGCATACGACCGCGTGTGGCTGGTCTGCACTTCGGTGGCGTCAGTACCGGTAGTGCTGCGGCTTGTACGGGCCGGCCACGTCCACCCCGAGGTACTCGGCCTGGCCCTTGGTCAGCTCGGTGAGTCGCACTCCGAGCGCATCCAGATGGAGCCGGGCGACCTTCTCGTCGAGCACCTTCGGCAGCGTGTAGACCTGCTTGCCGTAGTCGGTGTTCTTGGTGAACAGCTCGATCTGGGCGATCGTCTGGTTCGAGAAGCTGTTGCTCATGACGAAGCTCGGGTGTCCGGTGGCGTTGCCGAGGTTCATCAAGCGGCCCTCGGACAGCACGATGATGCTGCGCCCGCCCGGGAAGGACCACTCGTGGACCTGCGGCTTGATCTCCGTCTTGCTCACACCGGGCACCCGGGCGAGCCCGGCCATGTCGATCTCGTTGTCGAAGTGCCCGATGTTGGCGACGATCGCCTTGTCCTTCATCTGGGTCATGTGGTCGGCGGTGATGACGTCGTAGCAGCCGGTCGTCGTGATGAAGATGTCGGCCTGGTCGACGACATCGTCGAGCCGGAGGACCTGGTAGCCCTCCATCGCCGCCTGGAGGGCGCAGATCGGGTCCACCTCGGTGATGACGACACGGGCACCTTGACCCGCCAGCGACTGGGCGCACCCCTTGCCGACGTCGCCGAAGCC
Source organism: Intrasporangium sp. (assembly GCF_040414665.1). GTDB lineage: Bacteria > Actinomycetota > Actinomycetes > Actinomycetales > Dermatophilaceae > Intrasporangium. Next base: position 111,472 of record NZ_JBEDUL010000170.1, on the reverse strand, counting down.
GCAGACCACGGCCATCTTGCCGCCGATGAGGACATCGGTTGCACGGTTGAGTCCGTCGATGAGCGAGTGGCGGCAGCCGTACTTGTTGTCGAACTTGCTCTTGGTCACCGAGTCGTTGACGTTGATCGCGGGGAACAGCAGGTCGCCCGACTCGGCGAGCTGGTAGAGCCGGTGGACTCCAGTGGTCGTCTCCTCGGTGACGCCCTTGATCCCGGCGGCGACGCGCGTCCACTTCTGGGCGTCGCTGGCGAGAGTCTGGCGCACCAGCTCCTTGAAGACGCCGAACTCCTCGGAGTCCTCCTCGGTCGTCGCGGGGACCTGTCCGGCGGCCTCCCACTCGACTCCCCTGTGGACGAGCATCGTCGCGTCGCCGCCGTCGTCGAGGATCATGTTCGGGCCGTCGCCGTCCGGCCAGGTGAGGATCTGCTCGGTGCACCACCAGTACTCCGGCAGGGTCTCGCCCTTCCACGCGAAGACCGGAACCCCCTTGGGGTCCTCGGGCGTCCCGTCGGGGCCGACGACGACGGCGGCCGCCGCCTCGTCCTGGGTGGAGAAGATGTTGCATGAGGCCCAGCGGATCTCGGCTCCGAGCGCGGTGAGCGTCTCGATGAGAACCGCCGTCTGGACGGTCATGTGGAGGGACCCCGCGATCCGGGCGCCCTGGAGCGGCTGGCTCTCGGCGTACTCCGCGCGCAGGGCCATGAGCCCGGGCATCTCGTGCTCCGCGAGGCGCAGCTGGTGCCGGCCGGCCGCGGCGAGGCTCAGGTCGGCCACCTTGTGGTCAAAGGACATGACAGATCTCCTTGGCTTGGTGTGCTGACCCGGCGCGCCCCTCTGGGTCTCGCGGGTCGTCACCCACGCCGGAGTCGCCGATTCTACCGTCAGTGCGCCGCGGCTCCGGGTCGACGCGGGATCAGGTGCATGACGGCGACGATGAGGGCGCCGACCACGAGGCCGAGGAGGGCCGATGCGAGGGTGTTGACCAACCAGGCGAGGAATCCACCGATACCGGCCACCCCGCCGACGGTCTCCTCGAGATGGTGGACGAGGTCGTAGGGAGCGTGCCAGCCGAGCTCGTCGATCCCGCCGAGGAGGATGTGGCCCCCCACCCACAGCATCGCGGCGATGCCGACGGTCGACAGGACACTGAGCAGCACCGGCATCGTCCTGACGAGGGCCCGCCCGATCGTCTGGGCGCCGGAGGAGGAGCGCTGGGAGAGCCGCAGGCCGATGTCATCCATCTTGACGATGAGTGCCACGACGCCGTAGACGAGCGCGGTGATGAGGAGGGCGACGATGATGAGGATGACCAGTCTGGAGACGAACGGCTCGTCAGCCACCTCGTTGAGGGCGATGACCATGATCTCGGCCGAGAGAATGAAGTCGGTGGCGATGGCTCCAGAGACGATCGACTCCTCCTGCTTCTCGTCGATCGCTGCGGCAGGCTCCGCCTCCTCGTGGCCCGACAGGGCCTCCCAGATCTTCTCGGCCCCCTCGTAGGCGAGGTACGCGCCACCGACCATGAGGATCGGCGTCAGCAACCAGGGAAGGAACTGGCTGAGCACCATGATCACCGGCAGGATGATGAGCAGCTTGTTGCGGACGGAGCCGAGGGCGATCCGCTTGATGATGGGCAGCTCACGCTCTGCCTGGAGGCCCTGGACGTAGCGCGGCGTCACCGCCGTGTCGTCGATGACGACACCGGTCGCCTTGGCACTTGCCCGCGCTGCGGCTGCACCCACGTCGTCGATCGAGGCCGCGGCGAGCTTCGCCAGGGCGGCGATGTCGTCGAGGAGCGCAACCAGTCCACCTGCCATGGGCTACATCGTAGGTGGCCGTTGCCGGGAGGCTCGCTCTAGCGAGCGCCTCTGAGCAGTCTCACGTGTGGCGAGGTCGCCGGGTCGTAGCCCTGGCCCAGGGCGAGGTACGTGGCCGCGAAGTCGGTGAGGGCGACGTGCGACGCGACTCGCAGCAGGGGGTCATCGGAGACGGCGTCCACGAGGGAGACCCGGACTCCCGCGTCCTCGGCCGCCGCGACGACGGCGTCGGCGAGGACCTGCGGGTCCGTCCCGGCCTCGGAGGCGTGCCGGAGCATGACGAGCCGGAGGGGTGGGCGCCGCGGACCGTCGAGGTAGGGGTCGGCGAAGATGTCGTCCTCCTCGACCGACTCCCCGCCTGCGAGAGGCCCGTCGAAACAGGCGACCACCTGGCTCGCCGCGTCCGGCAGGACGCCGGATGCGACTGGCACCCGGCCGGTGCGGCCGAACATGGCGACGGCTCGACGGGCGGCGACTCCGCCCAGGTGCCCGGATCCGAGGACGATGGCGGACGACTCGATGATGTCCATCGCCAAGGTCTTGGCCGGGTTGTCGAACGACTCGGTCGATGGTCCGACCTCTGCGGCCCGCTCGTCGAGGACGTCGGCGAGGGCGTCGACGGTGGCGGTCGACACGCTGGCGACACCGAGCGCGTCGGCCGCGAGCAGCAGGGGCGTGGCATGCGCCCACATCGCGGTGCGTGACGAGGATTCGGGCATCGCCAGCGGGACGTGGATGCCGCGCGATTGCGCGCTCAGCTCCGCCAGGGGTGAGTCGGGCGCGCCGACGGTCAGCACGGTCGCACCGCGACGAGCTGCTTCGGCCGCGAGCGCCAGGGGCCCCGTTGCCCGGCCCGACTGCGAGACCGCGACGACGAGGTCGAGGGCCCCCACCCAACCCGGCAGCGGCGCGCTCGTGCAGCTCTGCACCGGGATGGCACCGCCCTCGCGGGCGACCGCCTCGAACAGCTCTGCCACACAGGCCGACCCGCCGGTCGCAGCGACCACGACACCTCTCGGCCTGACGTCGCCCAGCCGTTCCAGCCCAGCGCTCGCTGATGCCTCGAGAGCCCGCCGGACGCTCGCACCGGCGCCTGCCAGGGCGCGGAGTGTCCCGCTGGCGTCAAGGCGCTCGAGGGCGTCGAGGTCGTCGAGTCCGGACTCTTCGAACATGCGGCTCAGGTGTTCGTCGGGCGGGCGAGGTCCACGAGCAGGACGGGCACCCCCTCGTCAATGGGGTACGCCAGCTGGCATACGGGGCAACGCAGCTCGGCTGCCTCGGGGCCCTGGTCATCGGTCAGCTCACCCTTGCAGCGGGGGCAGCGCAGGATCTCACGCAGCCAGGGTTCGATCGTCTCCCGCTGCTCGCTGATGTCGCTGTTCATTCGGGCAGCTCCTCCTCGTCACGGGCTGGGGCGGCTGCGCCCCGGATGAGCCCGAGGACCTCGTCTCGGACCCGGATCATCGTCTCACGGTCGCCCGCCTCGACGTTGAGCCGCAGCAGCGGCTCCGTGTTGGACGCGCGAACGTTGAACCACCACATCTCACCGGCGGACTGCGGGGCGGTGACGGTGAGCCCGTCCAGCTCGTCGATGCCGGCCCTCCTCACGTCCGCCCACGCGCGCACCCGCTCGACGATGCTGGACTGGTCCTCGACCGTCGAGTTGATCTCGCCCGAGGAGGCGTACCGCTCGTAGCTGCGGGCGATCTCGGCCAGGGGGCGTTCCTGTTCGCCGAGGGCAGCGAGGACGTGAAGGGCCGCGAGCATTCCCGTGTCCGCGAACCAGAAGTCCCGGAAGTAGTAGTGCGCCGAGTGCTCACCGCCGAAGACAGCGCCGATTCGCGCCATCTCCGTCTTGATGAACGAGTGACCGACGCGGGCCCGGACGGGGGTCGCGTCGTGCTCGCGGCACACCTCGGCGACGGCGGCGCTCGAGATGACGTTGTGGACGATGGCCACGTCACGCTCGCCCGCCTCCCTTGCCCGGCTGATCTCGCGCGCCGCGACGAGGCCCGTGATCGCGCTCGGGGACACCGGGTCCCCGTCGGCGTCGACGACAAAGCACCGATCGGCATCGCCGTCGAAGGCCAGGCCCAGATCCGCGCCGTGGAGACGCACGGCCTCCTGGAGGTCCACGAGGTTCGCCGGGTCGAGCGGGTTGGCCTCATGGTTCGGGAAGGTGCCGTCGAGCTCGAAGTACAGCGGCACGATCTCCAACGGGAGCGGCGGCAGACCGGCAGCCGTCCCGAGGACCGCCGGCACCGTCAGACCGCTCATGCCGTTGGCGGCGTCGACCACGACCTTGAGCGGTCGGGAACCACTGAGATCGACGAGGCTGCGCAGGAAGGCGCTGTAGTCCGCCAGCATGTCCCGGACCTCGATGGTGCCACGTGCCGTCCGGGGGGCGGGAAGCCCGGAGCGCCCGTCGAGCAGCCACTGCGCAAGGTCGCGCACCTCGGCCAGACCGGTGTCCTGCCCGACCGGTTGGGCGGCCGCACGGCACAGCTTGATCCCGTTGTACTTGGCCGGGTTGTGGCTGGCGGTGAACATCGCACCCGGCAGGTCGAGCGCCCCGGTCGCGTAGTAGAGCCCATCAGTCGAACAGAGCCCGATGAGCGTCACGTCGACGCCTCGTGCGGTGACGCCGTCCGCGAAGGCGGCCGACAGGTCCGGCGAGCTCGGGCGCATGTCGTGCCCGATGACGACACGATCCTTCCCGTCCGGGATCGCGATGACCTCGGCGAATGCGACGCCGAGCGCACGGGCCACGTCCGCCGACAGCTGCTCGGGGACGAGCCCACGCACGTCGTAGGCCTTGACGAAGTCGGTGAGTACGGGCACGGCGACGACCTTAGTCGTCACGAGTCCCTGAGGATGCGCAGATGCCCCCGCCGGCGGGCCTCGACGATGCCGGAGCCCGCCTCGGCGCTGGCCTGACCTCGTGGCGTCGGCCCCTGTGGCACCTCGTCGCCGCCGGTGCCCGTCCGCTCGGCCGTGGCAGCCCGGCGGTGAGACCCTGGCCGTCCCGCCTCTCGCACGGCATCGGCGAGCGCCAACAGGTCGTCCGCAGCAAGGACCGGCTCGGAGAACTCCCCGCCGACGCGCACGACGTTCCAGCCGCGAGGTGCCGTGAGCCGCTCGGCATGGTCCCGACACAGGTCATACGTGTGCGGCTCGGCGTAGGTTGCGAGCGGCCCGAGGACGATGGCTCGGTCAGCGTAGGCGTAGGTCAGGGTGGCGACGGCGGGGCGAGCGCAACCGGTCTTCGAGCAACCACGTGTGAGACCCACGATCGTGGACTCTAGTCGGGTCGACCGGCCCCGACGACACACCACGCCGAGGCAGCCGCTCTAGAGTGTCGATGTGAGCACGAGTCATCGGCAGGTTCCGGCTCAGACCTCGCGGTCCCGCCGGCGCGACCGCCACGGCCGTGGCCCGCGGGGTCCCTTGGCCTGGCCGCCGGTGCCGGCGATGCCGAGTCGCAGGGACCGCTTCGACGACTACGTTCTCGACGCCGCGGCACGTCTCGAGGCAACCTGTGGCAGAGCGTTCCCCGCAGTGGAGTTCGCCGTCGAGGACGTCCCGCGCGGACCGGCGCCGTGGGAGCACCGCGAGGTCCCGCTGGGGCGGCTCTTCCCGGCCACGGGCAGTCGCCCGGCCCGCATCGTCGTCTATCGGCGTCCGGTCGAGACCCGCGTGTCCGACCCGCGTGACGTGGCCGCCCTCGTGGCCGACATCGTCACCGAGCAGGTGGCCGGGCTGCTGGGCGTCTCGCCCGAGGAGCTCGACCCCGGCTTCGGCGACTGACGTCGCGGGGACGGGACGGTAGGACGGGACCGAGCCCAGCGGCATGCCGCTTGGCCTTGGGGGTGGCCCGCCGCGCACCGGTCTAGCGGGTGACCTGGCGCACCGGGACGGCCGTCTCCGTCGTCGGCGCGCTCCGGACCGGGACGACGGTGTAGTACGGGACGCCCTTGTCGCCGAAAGCGACGGTGACCGCTGCCCGGACGTCCCGGGCCCTGGTCGAGACCCAGATCCGGTCAGCAGGGCCGAGCGGGACGCTCACAGCGGTCAACGGCTCGACCCGCGTGTTGACGCGTCGCTCGGAGTCGCCGCTGCCGAGTGTCGTGGTGACGTCTCCCCCGGCAGGCCCCCCGACCAGATGAAGGGTCCGGGCTTCTCCCGGGCGCACCGAGCCCGGGATGACCACACCTGCGCTGATGGCGATGGGTGGCAGGGCGGGAGCCCACCCGAAGTCGCCCTCTCGGTCGGATCCGGTCGCCTGCCGGCGGTCGGCGAGGACCGCGGCCGTCAGGGGTCGATCCGACGTGATGCGTAGGCCGCTCGTCCCCATGGCGAGGGTGAGGGGGACGTCGAGCGTCGACCCAGCACCGACGCGGACGGCCCGGAGCTCGGCCGGCTGCACGGGGCCGCGTGCCGTGAGCACCGTCACCCGCGCCAGGGCCTCGGCGTCCCCTGGGTTGACCAGGCGAAGGACCAGCTCCCCCTCGCCCGAGGGAGCGGGCTCGACACCAGCGATCATGAGGTCTCGCGACGGCGCCGCCGCCGCCGTCGCATCGTCGGCACCACGTGCCGTCGCGCCATCGATCCAGGCGTCGCTGAGCACCGCGGACACGACGCCGCCCGTCGCGATGACGTGGACGCCCGGCCGGAGCTCGTCCGGTGCCAGGGCGTCGAGGGACATCGACAGCCGCGATGCTGGAGGGATCGAGACGGAGCTTCGCTCTGAGGCGTCGATCGGCCCCTCCGCACCGAAGACCTCCACCCCCACGCTGACGGCATTGGCTCCGGGGTTGGTGATGACGAGCCGCTCGGTCCGGGAGGCGCCGCCTCCCCCTGCGACGAGCCACACGTCCGCGCTGGGCTCGAGGCAGGGTGTGAGGACGAAGCCGCGATCGTCGTCGGCCGTGCGCAGCCAGCTCTGGGTGGCAGCGAGGCCGGGCGCGAGGCCACCCTCACCACTCACGACCACGGGGGCGTCCCCCTCAGCCTGTGCGGCGACGGACTCGAACCGCGCGTCGGTCGACGCTGTGGTGCGGCCCGACGGGTCGAGCACGGAGACCTTCCCGGACTCCGGTGCCGACCGCGGGAGGCCGACGAGAGCAGCCTGCGGCGCGGCCGCAGCGGTCACGTGCACGGTTCCCGCCACGTCCCGCATGCCCTGGGTGCCGACGCGTTGCTGACCGGGGCAGACGAGCGCCGCCGACTCGACGAGCACCTGTGACACCTGCGGCAGGCCGGCGCGGTCGGTCGGCGCTGCGAGCTGAACGGTGCCCTCAGCCCTGGTCGCTCCGATCGCCAGCCCGGTGGCTGCCACGGCGATCACCGCGGGGCGGATCAGCCCGGGCCGCCATCGCAGCCACCTCTCCCTGACCGGGGGCGTGGAGAACTCGTCGTCGGTCGGTCCCTGTCGACCGGGCTCGTTCACGACCTGGACCTCCTCGACCGACGGTTGCCGAAGGGCAGGGCCATGAACACGACGAAGACCAGCGCCACGCCCTGGGCCACTCGCCACCAGGGCTGGTACGCGCCCAGGTCGATGCGCAGCCGACCCCCGGCCGGCGGCAGGTCGTAGCTCGGCTGGGTCTGTCCGGCCACGGGCGGCAGGCGTCGGCCGTCGATCTCCACGGCAGCGTGCCGTGCCCACTCGGACGGCTCCGCGACGACCAGCCGTCGGGGACCGGCAGCGGCAGGGATCCACTCCTCCGCAGCAGCGTGGGGACCGTGCGTGGGCACGACGGCGATCAGACGCCCGTCGGCGTCGACGATCCGAACTCTGGACGGCGCCGCGACCGACGTCACGCCCGGGGCGCTGCGAAGCGGCTGGACCTTCCACAGCATCCCGTGCTCGCTGGCTCCGAGCCGGGTCAGTCCTTGGGTGGCGTCGAGCCGCCGGGTCAGCGGGGCGCTGCTGTCGGCTCGGGCCTGAACGAAGCCAATGCCCCAGTGCGCCAGCTCGGATGCGTCGAGCACATCGGTCGAGCGGCCGCCGACGAGACGCGCCACCACGTCGACCAGGGGCCGGTCGTCCGCCGTGGCGGGGCGGTCGAGGTCCCGCAGCAGGGCACCGGGCTCCCGACCGGTCAACACGAAGTCCACCACCTCGGTGGAGTCGCGAAGAAGCAGGAGCCGGTTGCTCAGCGGGTCGGTGGACTGCTCGATGGCCACGGCCGGCAGCGTCGCCTCCCCCACCGTCAGGGTGGGACCCGTGCCGGACATCCCCCACTGGGCCAGGGTGGCCAACACGGGAACCACGACAAGACCGCCCACGCTCATCGCGCCCACGGCGCTCCAGCGTCGCGATCGCGTGCCCTGCGCAGGCACGGCACGCCACCGTCGACGGAGCACGCGGCTGCCCATGAGGACACCGATGAGGAGACCTGCGACCCAGAGCTCGAGCCCGATCCCCGTCCAGGGGTGCGCAGCCGCCGACTCGCCCACCCCGGTCTCGGCCGAACCGACGACGACGCGCCCGGAGACGAGCGCGGCGGCGAGCCCCAGAACGGTCAGGACGCTCGCGACGCCCACGCCAACCCTCTCTGCGCGGCTCCGTCCCCGCACGGCATAGCCGAGCGCTCCCAGTGCGACGAGAGGGGCGAGCAGGAAGGGCAGGAGGGAGGCTGCGAGGGGGTTCGCGGGAGGGCCAGCCTCTCCAAGAAGGATCCTCCAGGGCTCGGGCGGCACCGCGGTCGACAGCAGGCCCGGTCCCGAGAGAAGCAACCGCCAGTCTTCGACGACACCGCCGACCCACGGCCCCAGCAGGGCTGGGGGGACGACCAGGAGCACGAGCGCGCGCAGGCGGCGGGCGCCGGGCCCGACGAGGAGCAGGCCGAGCGCCGCGGCGGTGGAGACGACCAGCAGGGGTGGGACGAGAGCGCCGAGCAGCGAGGTGCCGAGCGCAGTGGCGAAGGTTGCGGTGTAGGTGCCGTGCCGCTGGGCCGCGAGGGCGAAGCCGGCGAGGACGAAGGGAAGGAGGACGTGTCCGAGCGCGGCCGTCACCCGTCCCTCCGCGACGGCCATGGTCAGCACGGACGAAACCCCCCAAGCGAGCGCGACCACCGCCCGTGCCACGCGCGAGTGGGTGACGACGCGCGCGGCGAGGTAGGCCGACCACACCGAGAGGACTGGTGCGAGGAAGAGCAGCCACGCGATGGTCACACCGGCACTCGAGCGGCTCTGAGCCACTCCGGGGAGGAGTTCCGCCACCCACGTCAAGGCGGACAGGATCGCCAGGTGCGGGCTGGTGTCACCGCTCGAGCCCAGACCGGCACCGTGCCACGAGTCCCGATACGCGTGCCAGAGTCCCGACGAGTTCGTGGCAGCAGGGCTCAGCTCCCCTCCGGCAACGCCGGTGCGGGTCGGCGACAACGCGCCCGCACGGATCGCGTCACGCCACGCCAGTCCGGCCACCACGAGCATCGTGACAACCGCCAGGAAGCCGGGATGTCTCGCGATGCGTTGGGGCAGGGCCGGCGGGAGAAGACCGACCGATTCGCCCTCGTCGGCCATCGGTCCCGTCTCGCTGGTTGGCGCGACCTCGCGCGGCGCCCGCTCGGGTGTCACGACGTCCTGGATGCGGTCCAGGGTGGAGCGCGCAGCTTCGGTGGGTGGAACGAAGACAGTCCGCAGATCCCCCCGACCCAGCCGCCGCGTGCGCCGGCCGCGCCACCGCGCTCCCAGGATCGAGACAGGGTGCAGGACGGCCGTGGCCTCGCCCAGCTCGCTCAGGGCTGCTCGCGGCCGTTTCGCGAGAAGGAGGAGGACCGCGGCACCAAACGTCGACAGCACGATCCACAACGACAGCAGGGGCAGGGCGGCGAGCGAGCACCGGGCCAGGGCCACGTGCCGAGCCGCGCGCCGGGTCCGTCCCTCGGACGCTCTCGCACCGGCCCATCCGTGCCGCTCGTCGGGTCCGACGCCCTGGTCGTCCTCATCCCCGGACGACACTCGAAGGGTCGCCTGCGGCACGACGATGACTCGGTATCCGGCGAGCTGTGCCCGCCATCCCAGATCGAGATCGGCACCGTCTCGCTCGAACGACCGGTCGAAACCGCCCAGGTCGGCGTGGACGTCGCGACGAAGGAGCATGCCCTGCGTGCTCACTGCGAGGACATCGGTCCGCTGGTCGTGCTGGCCCTGGTCTGACTCTCCGGGCTCTGGCGAGGCGATGATGCGACCAGTCCGCGTTGCCTCGATTCCGAGTGAGACGAGCAGGCGCGGGTCGTCCCAGTCGACGATCTTGGGACCCGCGATCCCCGCCGACGGCGACGTGCGGACCGCATCGAGCAGGCGCGCCAGCGTCGTCGGCGACGGCCTCGAGTTGCTGTGCAGCACCCAGAGCCACTCGGGCAAGCGGGACGGTGCGCGAGTCGAGCCATTCTCGGCGGTGCGCTCACGGGCCGGACCTGATGTCGCATCGACGTGTCCGGCGCCGAGGTCGATGGCTCGCCCGATGGGGACCGGTTCGTCGATCCGGAGGAACGTCACCTCGGGGATGGCCTGCCGCACCCCGGAGTGCGCCCGCGCCATGGCAACGGACGTGTCCGTGCTCGCCACGTCGACGATGAGCAGTCGGTCGGGCGGGACGGTCTGGGCGGCGATGCCATCCAGGCACTCGGTCAGCCAACGACGACCATTGCACACGATGAGCAGGGCGCTCACGGAGGCGCGGGGGTCGGCCGCTCGTCCCATGGAGGGGAGGACGGACGAGGCGGCAGCCCCTGCGCCGGCCGTGAGACTCTCGCCCCGGCTCAGCTCGTCGGGCACGGCGTGCTCCTGCACCCGGGTACCACTGCGGGTCCCGGGCTCGGCCCTCATGCTCAGACCGCGCGCTTCTTCAGCTTGCGGCGTTCGCGTTCGGAGAGCCCGCCCCAGATGCCGAAACGCTCATCGTTGGCCAGGGCGTACTCGAGGCACTCGGCGCGGACTTCGCAGCCCACGCAGACCTTCTTGGCCTCCCGGGTGGAGCCGCCCTTCTCGGGGAAGAACGCCTCCGGATCGGTCTGGGCGCAGAGCGACCGCTCCTGCCAGGAGAGCTCGCCCTCCTGCCCGCCCACATCAGATATCACCAGTACCAGCTCGTGCATGACCCCTCCTCGACCCTGACTTCTTCTGTCAGCACTGCCTATCCCTGCGTGCCTCGCCGGCTGCCCCCCACAGGCCTTGGCCTGTCGGGCCAACTGGCAAGTACAACAATGAAATTACAAGCGTGTCATGCACCCCACGTCAAGCCGTATGGTGATATTTGCCCCCCAGGTGCGAGGTCTGGTAGTACCTGCGCTGTCGCACCCTGACCGCTGACGACCGAGCGGCCAGCTCCTGAGAGGATCGGCGGCATGCGCATCACAGCCTTGGCCGGAGGCGTGGGCGGCGCCCGGTTCCTCCGAGGACTCGTGCACCACCTCCAGGCCGCGTATCCGGACGAGCAGCCCCACGTCACCGTCATCGGCAACACTGGAGACGACATCACGCTCTTCGGACTGCGGGTGTGCCCCGACCTCGACACGATCCTCTACACGCTGGGGGGCGGCGTGCACGAGGGACAGGGATGGGGACGCGCGAACGAGACCCATCAGGTGTCCGCAGAGCTGGCCGAGCTCGGGGCTTCGCCCCAGTGGTTCTCCTTGGGGGACAAGGACTTCGCGACGCACATCTACCGGACACAGCTCTTGGCACGCGGTATGCCGCTGAGCTCCGTCACTGCCCAGCTGGCGGCCCGTTGGGGGCTGGGCGACCAGGGCGTGACGCTCCTTCCCATGACCGACACCCCGGTGGAGACCCACGTCGTCGTCAGCCAGGGTGGGGACCAGGTGGCCATCCACTTCCAGGAATGGTGGGTGCGTCATCAGGCCGCCCTCGAGGCCGACCGGTTCGTCGTCGCAGGACTGGACTCGGCGACCGCGGCGCCCGGCGTCCTCGAAGCCATCCGGTCGGCCGACGTCGTCCTCCTGCCACCGAGCAACCCGGTCGTGTCCATCGGGATCATCCTCGGGGTCCCCGGCGTGCGCGATGCCATGCGTGGCACGCGCGCGCCCGTGGTTGGCGTATCTCCGCTCGTCGGGGGGCGACCCGTCCGGGGCCACGCTGACGTGTGCCTGAAGACGATTGGCGTGGACACCACGAGCGAGGCGATCGCCGGTCTCTACCAGGACTTTCTCGACGGCTGGCTCGTCGACTCAGAGGATGCGATGGCTCGGTCCGGGACGAGGTCCGGGTTGGCCCTGGTCGCGCGCCCCCTGCTGATGAGCTCGATTGCCGCCGCTGCGGAGATCGCCGGTGCAGCGCTGGACCTCGCACTGCGCGTCGCCGGGGCCCCGGATGAGGCGGAGCCGCAGCCATGAGCCGCTCGAAACCAGCGCTCGCCCCAAGCGCCTCCCCGATCACGGTGACTCCCCTCCTGGGCATTCCCGAGGTGACTGAGGGCGACGACCTGGCCGACGTCGTCGACGCGGGGCTGGCCGGCTCGGGCCTGCGCCTCGACGACGGAGACGTCGTCGTCGTGTCGAGCAAGGTAGCGAGCAAGTCGCTCGGCCTCGTCACGCATCACCCGGACAAGGACCGGGTGGTCGCGGCCGAGACCGAGTACGTCGTGGCCGAGCGCGCACTCCCCGACCGGGTCGCGCGCATCGTCCGCGCCAAGGCGGGACCGATCATGGCGGCAGCAGGGGTCGACGGCTCGAACACGGGCGAACGCGGCGGCTGGCTGCTCCTTCCCCATGACCCCGATGCAGTGTGTGCGCGCTTGAGGGACGAGCTCGCCCGACGGCACGGAGTGCGCATCGGAGTCATCCTGAGCGACACCTCGGGCCGCCCATGGCGCATTGGACAGGTCGACTTCGCCCTCGGCGTCCATGGCGTTCTCGCCACTGACGACCTCCGAGGCGGTGTGGACGCTGATGGCAGGCGGCTGGAGGTCACGACGCGAGCGCTCGCAGACGAGATCGCCGCGGCGGCCGACCTGGCCAAGGGCAAGGTCCATGCGGTGCCGGCTGCGGTGGTCCGCGGCCTTGCGGCGTTCGTTCCGATGACGGACGACCCGGCTGCCGTGCGCGGGCGAGACCTCGTCAGGTCAGGACCCGACGACTGGTTCGGCTATGGCCGGGTGGAGGCCGTCCGGGCCGCCCTGGGTGTCGAGCCCGGCACGACCGATGCGGACGCCGTCGGCATCCCTCCCGCCTCGCACAGCGACTCCACGCGTCTCGATGCGGTCGGGCGGGCCGTACGCGCCGCACTCCACGGGGTCGACTCGGGCAGCGCCGACCTCGGACGGCTGTCGGTCACCCTGAACGCTGACACGGCCTTCGAGCTGGGCCGGCTGACGGCCAGACTCGAGGCCGCGCTGTGGTGCGAGTGGTTGCGCGGGACCCCCGGGCAGCCGAGCGCCGACGGCCTGTCGGTCGTCGTCGAGGTCACCGGGCTTCCCCACCGACACCTGCCCGCACCCCGCTGATCGCGCCGCACCGGAACGAGCCGACAGGACCAGCTGAGCGGGCCGGATCCACGCCTCGCCCGGGCCACGCCTGGTCAGGCGACGGTGAAGACGACCTTGCCGAACACCTCGCCGTCGACCATGCGGGCGAAGCCCTCCCGGGCCTCGGTGAGCGGCATCACGGTGTCGATGACCGGCTCGATGCCCTGCTGCACGATGAAGCGCGACAGATGTGCGAGCTCGTCACGCGTGCCCATCGTCGAGCCGACCACGCGCAGCTGTTTGAAGAAGATCTTGGTCAGCTCGGCCTTGACCGGCGCATCACCCGAGGTGGCCCCGGAGATGACGATGGTGCCGCCGGGGCGCAGCGAGTTCACCGAATGGGACCACGTGGCCGCCCCGACCGTCTCCATCACGGCGTCGACCCGCTCCGGTAAACGGGCCCCCGACTCGAACACCCGGTCCGCGCCGATGGACTGGGCTCTCTCGGCCTTGGTCGCATCCCGCGAGGTCGCCCACATCCGGTACCCGGCCGCGGCGCCGAGCTGGATGAGCGCCGTCGCGACCCCGCCGCCAGCCCCTTGGACGAGCACCGTGCCACCCGGCTTGACACCTGAGTTCGTGAACAGCATCCGGTAGGCCGTGAGCCACGCCGTCGAGAGACAGGCCGCCGCCTCCCACGTCAGGTCGGCCGGCTTGGGGACCAGGTTGCGTCGCGGCACGAGGACGTACTCGGCCAGCGTGCCGTCGTGCAGCTCGGACAGCAGGGTGCGCTTCGGGTCAAGGGTTTCATCGCCCTGCCATCCGTCCGACGCGACGACGGCGTGGACGATGACCTCGTTGCCCTCTTCGTCGACTCCGGCCCCGTCGCAGCCGAGCACCATGGGCAGGCGCTCCGCGGCAAGCCCGACGCCCCGGAGAGACCAGACGTCGTGATGGTTCAGTCCTGCGGTCCGCAGCCGCACCTTGGCCCAGTCCTCGCCGGGCTGCGGTTCCGGTCGCTCCCCGATGACGAGACCGGAAAGCGGGTCGGTGGTCGACTGGCTGGCGGCGTAGACAGCAAGCATGAGTGCACCCTAACGACCGCGCCCGAGTCGGCCACCCGCGGGATCGGCCGGGAGGGCCGGGACGCCGCTGGGCCTGGCGACCGGCCCAGCGGCATACGACCTGGGAGTTGCGTCAGCCGCTGTGCTCGGCCAGGCCCGAGACGGCCTCAGCCACACGCTTTGCGACGCGGTCGTCGAACACGCTCGGGACGACGAGGTCCGCGGCCGGCTCGTCGACGAGGTCGGCGATCGCGCGGGCGGCCGCCAGCTTCATCTCCTCGGTGATCGCGCGCGCGCCCGAGTCGAGCGCGCCCCGGAAGATCCCAGGGAACGCCAGCACGTTGTTGATCTGGTTGGGGAAGTCGGACCGACCCGTCGCAACAACCTCGGCGACACGGTGCGCGACGGAGGGGTGGACCTCCGGATCCGGGTTGGCCAACGCGAAGATGATCGCCCGCGGCGCCATCCGCATCAGGTCACGCTCCGGCACCGTCCCGCCCGACACCCCGATGAAGACGTCCGAACCCTCGAGCGCATCGCCGAGGGCGCCGGTCCGGCCGGCCCGGTTGGTGATGTCGCGGAGCGACACCTTGTGGTCGGGCAGTCCCAGTCGATCCGGGCCGATGATCCCCGACGAGTCCACGACGATGACGTCTCCGACACCGGCCCTGACGAGGATCGACGACACGGCGACACCGGCGGCGCCTGCACCGGACACGACGACGGTGAGGTCCTCGAGACGTTTGTCGACGACCTCCGCGGCGTTGTAGAGGGCGGCCAGGGCAACGATGGCCGTGCCGTGCTGGTCGTCGTGGAAGACGGGGATGTCCAGGCGCTCCTTGAGACGCTGCTCGATCTCGAAGCACCGCGGCGCCGAGATGTCCTCGAGGTTGATGCCGCCGTAGGTCGGCGCCATCCGCGCGACCGCGTCGACGATCTCGTCCACCGTGCCGGTCTCGAGGCACATGGGGACGGCGTCGACGTCCGCGAAGTGCTTGAAGAGCACCGCCTTGCCCTCCATCACCGGCATGGCTGCGAGCGGGCCGATGTCACCGAGGCCGAGGACGGCGGTGCCGTCGCTGACGACCGCGACGGTGTTGCGCCTGCTCGTGTACCGAGCGGCCAGGGTCGCGTCGGCCGCAATCGCCCGGGAGACCTTCGCCACTCCCGGGGTGTACAGCAGGGCCAGGTCGTCGGCGTCACGCAGGGTGGAGGTCGCGTGTACCCCGAGCTTGCCGCCCTCGTGCGCCCGGAAGACCGGGTCGTTCACGTCGACGGGCTGGCTGACGGGAAACGCACTCATGAGAGGAACTCCTCGTTCGCATGGGATGAGCATCGACAGGGCACCGCGCCCTGACGGGAATGGCAAGGGCCGCGGGTCTGGCCTCTGGTGCAGTATGCGAAGCGGGGGTTGCCCGAACGCGGACAGTCTGCCACACCGCACGGCCCTGAGGACACGTGCCGACCGACATCGTTGTGGTGCGAGTGCCTACGAGCGTCGTCTGAGACCGGGGTCACTCGATGCCGATGGCTGGGCTGCGTCGAGATGGCGAAGGAGCGCGTCGACGACGTGGGGGTCGTACTCGTACCCGAGGCCGAGGTAGATCCGCTCGAGGGCGGCGTCGCGCGCCGTCCGGCTCGGGGACCCTTCGCTGAGGTCCTCATAGGCGTTGACCACCTTGATGATCCGGCTCGTGAGGGGGATCTCCTCTCCGAGCTCACGGAGCTGGCGATAGGGCGTCGCCTGGTGCTCCAGGATCTGCGCAACGTCGTCGAGGACGCCGGTCTCGCCCACGATGGCCAGCGTGTCCGCACCGATGCGCCGCTGGTCCGCAGGCGCTGCGAGGACGGTCGCGCCGCCGGGGATCGGGTCGACCAGCGCGACCTGGCCGATGTCGTGCAGGAGTGCGGCGTACTCGAGATTGAGCAGCTCCCGCTCGGGCAGGCCGAGCTCCCGGCCCACCCCGACAGAGGTCGTGGCGACCCGCTCGGAGTGTCCCGCCGGTGTGTAGCCCGCGATGTCGGTGAGCCGTGCCAGGGTCCGGATGCTCTGCAGATAGGTGGCCCGGATGCTGACGTATCGGCGGAACGCGAAGAGCGTCAGCACCAGAGGTGACAGGAAGAGCGGTACCGCCGGAGCCCCCAGAGGCGGGACCGCCAGGGCGATGAGCACACCGGTCACGGCGACGGCTGCGGAGAGGGCGAAACTCGACCGCAGCTCGTCCTTCAGCGTCTGCCACCACGCGGCGCGGAGCAGAGCACGTGCGGTCGTCGTGACGAACGCGTCAACGAGCAGTCCGACGAACGCGATCGCGAGCATGAGCACCGCGCTCCGCCAGGGCTCCAGCCCGTCGTCCGTGACTGGCTCTCCCCGGGTCTGGCCAAGATGGATTCCGCGGTAGAGCAGGGCGGCGACGGCGATGCCGATGAACCGGCTGGCCGCCTCCACGGGGTTGACCGGGCGCCCCGTCAGGTCCCTGGCGAGCCCTGCGACGGTCATTGCCATGGCGGTCACCGCGAGGACGAACACCGAGCCGTAGGACACCCCCCTTCCCCCGGGCAGCTCGGCGGCGAAGACGAAGCCCAGTGCCGCGGCGGTGGCGATCGGGGCGGAGCCCCGGAAACGGGGTCCCGCCAGCTGGAACCACTCGCCGATGAGGATGGCGGCGGCGAACGTCCCGACGAGCCCTGCGGTGCCGGTGTCGGCCCAGGCCGGGGAGTCCGCGGACAGCAGGATCAGGACGGCGCAGAGGGCAAGCGCCCCACCAGTGACGCCGTAGGGCGCGAAACCGCGTCGGCGCTCGACCGTCGTCACGATCCCACCTCGTCTGGTGGGGGCCACCCGTGCTTGCCGAGCACGGTGCGCAGGGAGGCGAGGACGGCAGGGTCGAACCGGCCGCTGTCCGCCTCGATGAGCTGGACGCCCCGCTCCGGCGTCATCGGCTCACCGTCACCGTCCGGCTGGGTGAGGGTGGTGAAGCAGGCCGCAACGGACACGACGCGCGCGGAGAGCGGGATGTCCGCCCCGCTCAACGAACCGGGGCCGCCGCGGCCGTCGAAGTACGCGTGCTGATGGAGGATGCCCGCGCGCGCCTCGTCGAGGAAGTCGATGCCCTCGATCATTCGCGCCCCGATGACACCATGCCCTGCGAGCATGCGCAGCTCCTGCGGGCTGAGGTCCTCCACGGGACGCCGCAGGGTCCGTGCCGGGACGGCCAGGTGGCCGATCTCGTGGAGCGTACCGGCCTGGCGGACGGTGCCGATCTGGTGCGGTCCGAGCCCGAGGTCCTCGGCGAGCCACTCGGCCAGCCTGGCCGTGCGACGGCTACGCTCCACCGCTGCCGGCTCCTTCTTCCCCAGCGCAGTGACGAGGGTGTCCAGAGTGCGCCGGTGCGAGCGCATCTCCTCGCCGTACTGGATGAACGCCCAGCGCGCGGCGAGGAGTGGTGCGAGGACGAGGACGGCGCTGAACGGTCCGAGATCGGCAGGAAACCACAGGACCACGAAGAGGAAGCCGATGATGCCGTAGCCGACGTAGGCCCATCCTGAACCACTGAGGACGCGGCGCACCATGACGGTGAACGGGACACCTTGGTAGAAGTGGATGACCCCGGCGAGGAGCACCGCGTTTGTGAGGCAGCCAACGACGTCCGCGACGAGGATCGGGATTCCGACCTCACGAGTGATGGTGATCGCCCCGGACATGGACGCCAGGTCGCGCTCACCGCCGGCGAGGAGGTAGGCCAGTGCCCCCACCGCGCCGATGATCCCCGTCATGGCGGTGTTGAAGATCATCTGGGCCCAGCGCAACCGCCCGCGGTCGGTCGCCATCGAGACCAGGCCGACTAGCCACGCGCCGAACGGGCCGACGATGACGCCGGCCGCCAGCAGGATGATGCTGTTGAACGAGAACCCGATGCGCGAGCCGACGTCCGGCTCGCGCAACCGATAGCTCAGGGTCGCCATGGCAGCCAGGATGACGAGTGGCCCCAGATCGGGAAGCCCAAACACCCGGTAGGTGTACACGCCAATGGCGATGGACCCGACGACAGTCAGAAGGATGAAACCATGAAGCGCCCACGACCCGGTGTGCTGTCGTCGGACAAGGCTGGAGCGGGACAGGACGCTCATCTACGTGGGAACGCCGATGAGCCGACGATCATGCCAGTGCGGGAATCAGGTCCCCCACGTCCACGTGTCGGTGCCCAGGACCGTCGTGACAGCGGCGAGGACGAAGGGGCTCACAGCCAAGGCGGTGAGGAGTTTGCGCAGCATGGGGGCTCCTAATCTGTGACACAGGCTCAAGGGCACAGCGAGGGGAGGTGCCGTTGGATGCATCGGTAACAGACTGCCAAACTTCCAGGCGTTTGCGGGCATCGAGACTGGCGACAGTGGATTTCTTTACCAAGTCCTTAACGTTCGTGGGGGCCCGGGAACCGGCAATGTGGGCAGGGCGCACGATCCTGAGCCGATGCGTCCGATTGGGGCCTCATGCGGTCACTGTGGAAGAATTGACGCCTCGTGGCCCCAACGGGTCACGACCACGCAGCACCACCGACGAAAAGAGCCGAGATGAGCAAGCGCGCCCGTAAGCGCCGCTCCCGCAAGGGCAACGCCGCCAACCACGGCCGCAAGCCCAACGCCTGAGCAGCGATCGAGAGACCAGTCAGCGACCCGTCCCGCCGGGGTTCGACCCCAGCGGGACGGGTCGCTGACTGCGTTCGCGACCGAGGCGGGTCAGCTGCCGTCGATCCGGTACACGGTCGTCGAGATGCGCGCCATGATCGAGGTGCGGAGGGTGTCGGGCGCCCGCTCGGCGCTGCAGGACCGCTTGATGAGGGCCTTGAGCGTCGTGTCCAGGTTGTACTCGTTGAGGCAGGGACCGCACTCGTCGAGGTGCGCCGCGATCTTCGCGCACTCCGAGGGTCCGAGCTCGCCGTCGAGGAACTCGTAGACCCGCAGCAGCGCCTCCGAGCAGTCGGCCTGTCGTGCCGCTCGCGGGTCGTCGCGCTCGCCCTTGTCCATCACCGTTTCCCTCCAGCCCCGCCTGCAGGGACGAAGCCCCGCTCGACGGCGTAATCGGTCAACAGCTCCCGAAGCTGGCGACGCCCACGGTGCAGCCGGCTCATCACGGTGCCGATCGGCGTGTCCATGATCTCGGCGATCTGTTTGTAGGAGTAGCCCTCGACGTCCGCGAAGTAGACCGCGAGCCGGAACTCCTCCGGGATCTCCTGGAGGGCTCGCTTGATGTCGCTGTCGGGGAGGTGGTCGAGCGCCTCGGCCTCTGCGGATCGCAGCCCGGACGACGAGTGGGACGCCGCCCTCGCGAGCTGGTAGTCCTCGATGTCGGCCGAGTCTGCCTCGAGCGGTTGCCGCTGCTTCTTGCGGTAGCTGTTGATGTAGGTGTTCGTGAGGATGCGGTACAGCCAAGCCTTGAGGTTGGTGCCCGGCTTGTACTGGTGGAAGGCGCCGTACGCCTTCGCGTAGGTCTCCTGCACCAGGTCCTCGGCGTCGCTGGGATTGCGCGTGGTGCGCAGGGCGGCGCTGTACAGCTGGTCGAGGAGCGGCATCGCCTCGCGCTCGAACCGCGCGCGCCGTTCCTCTTCCGTCTCGGCGGCGACGTCCACTGCACTGTCATCCGGAGGGGCCGACGCGCCAGGCGCTGGGGCATCGACGACGGAGATCGCCGAGGTCGGATCGGTCTGCTTGTCCTTGCTCATCGCTTCCCACCCTAACCCCGGGGGAAGCGTCGCCCGAGCGGTCGCGCGTGCTGTCGCTTCCGGGGGGCAGGTGACCATGCTGCTGAAACACGAGTCACCCGGGGAGCATTCCCGCAATCCTCGTCAGCGCCTCGACGAGCGCGGGCCGCGCCCCCTTCGGGAAGCTGTGCGCACCCTCGACCTCGAGCAGCTCGGCCCAGTCAGGGACGTAGGGCGCCAGCTCCTCGGGCGTGCCGAACGGATCGCGCGTCCCCTGCACCAGCCAGGTGGGGTCGGGCGCGAGTGCGAGCTCGGCGTCCCGTAGCCGGTCGGGCCGGCCCGCCTGACCCGGCAGGTGGAGCGGGAAGCTGAGCAGCAGCCCGGCGTCGGCCCGCAGCTCGGCGGCCGTCCGGCACGCCACGCGGGCACCGGCGGACCGGCCCCCGACAACGAGTGGGGACGGAAGACGCCCGCGTCCGGACATCAGGGCTGACACCATCGGCACCCACGCGGCATCGAGGGTCGGCGGGCGCCCGGCCACCCGGCGTCCCGCGACGAGCCACGGTTGCTCGACGAGGACGACGGTCCAGCCGGCTCCGACGAGAACCTCGCGGGCCACTGTGAGGTCGAGACTGCGCATCCCACCACCGGCCCCGTGCCCGAGGACCACCGTGCCGCGGGAGCGAGCTGGGCGGCATACGTGCGCCCGTCCCGGACCCTGTGGAGTGGGCAGCTCGCGCACCTGCTCGACCACGCGCGCGACGGCGCTCACTCCCCGATCACCTCGCCCGTCATGGGGTCGACGACCCCGACGAGCTCCTCGCGAGGGGCCGGCTCGAGCAGGCCAGGGCCGTTGCTCGACGTCGCGCCGACGGCGCGGCCGATCGGGTATGCCTCGAACCGGCCCGGCTGGGCGAACTCGAGCAGCGCACGCACCACCTCGGGGTCGTTCTCGGCCGGGTCGAGCCACTGCTCCCACTGCTCCGGCTCGAGGACGAGCGGCTGCCGGTCGTGGATTCGGTCCATGCCCGGGTCAGCCGCGGTCGTGATGATCGTGAACGTCGTGAGCCAGGCGTCCGGGTGGCCGTCGGGAAGCTCTCGGTCGCGCCAGAACTCGTAGAGCCCCGCGAAGCCGACCTTGGCGCCGTCCGCCCGGTGGATGAAGAAGGGCTGCTTCCGCGGCTTGCCCTTGACGTCGACCGCGGTCGGGGACTTCTGCCACTCGTACCACCCGTCGGCCGGCACGATGCACCGCCGAGCGAGCGCCGCCTTGGCGAAGGCACCCTTGCCCAGCACCGACTCCGCCCGGGCGTTGGTCATCCGTTGGCCCAGCTTGACGTCCTTGGCCCAGGCGGGCACCAGGCCCCACGTCAGCAGGCGCAGCTGCCGGGTGGGCTCCGGCGCCTCGGCGGCCTGCTCGGGCACCTTCGGCGAGCGGGTCAGGACGACGAGCGCCTGCTTCGAGGGGGCCATGTTCCAGTCCGGCTCGGCGGGCGCTGGATGCTGCGGGTTCTTCAGGATGCTGCGGGTCGGTTCGTCGGAGCGGTCCTCGTCGATGTCGAACGCCTCGATCAGCTCGTCCGGCCTCGCGCTCGCGGCATACCTCCCACACATGGGCATCAGCGTATGCCGCTGGGCTGACTCCCCGGTCGACCGTCGTCCCAGCCCTCCCGCACCCCCACCCCGCAACACGCCCGGCTCTGTAGAACCCCCGGCTGAAATAACCGCAGGAGTAAGGGACTGCCGGGCGTGTTGCGGTTGGGGACGGTTGGGGGACGGGCGGGGGTGCGGTGGCGGATGCGCCGGATGTGGTGGGTATGTCGATAACGTAGGCATCACACCAGGAGGAATCCCGATGATCGTTCGTCGTATCGCTCGCCCCATGCTCGCCTCGGTGTTCATCGCCGCCGGGATCGAGGCGCTGCGCCATCCGGCCCCGCGGGCCAAGCGAGCGGCCCAGCTGCTCGACACCGTGTCCGCCCCATCCGCGGTGCAGCAGGATCCTGACCTGTTCGTTCGTGTCAACGGCGCCAGCCTGGTCGGCGGGGGTGTTCTCCTCGCCACCGGACGGATGCCCCGTCTTGCGTCGACGCTCCTGGCCGCCTCGGTCGTCCCCACCACGGCAATCGAGCACGCGTTCTGGGACGAGACGGACCCGGAGAAGCGTGCGCAGAGTCGTAGCCTGTTCTTCAAGAACGTCGGCCTGCTCGGCGGCCTGCTGCTGGCCAGTGTCGACACCGCCGGCAAGCCCGGACTTGCCTGGCGGGCCCAGCACGCCACCAAGACCACGCGCCGAGAGGCGCGCCACGCCAAGCGGGCAGCAGCCCGGGAGGCCCGCCTTCTAGCCCATCGAGCCCAGGACGTCGTGAGCTGACTTGAGTCCCGCCGACCATTCCGCCTCCACCGATCCCGCAAGCCCAGCCAGTACGCGCAGCACCGGAACCCCCTCCACGACAGTCCCAGGGGACTGGTCGGCCCCCACCCCAGCAGGACCGGTAGACGCCACCGTCGCGCTTCCGGGGAGCAAGTCGCTGACGAACCGTTACCTCGTCCTCGCCGCGTTGGCGAGCGACCGCTCGCGCCTGCGGGCGCCGCTCCGGTCTCGAGACACGCTCCTCATGGCCGATGCGCTGCGCGCCCTGGGGGTGGGCATCGAGGATGTGCCGCCCGAGGGCGAACCGCTGGGCAGCGTCACCGCCGTGCAGGACTGGCTCATCACCCCGCCCGACCGCCTCCGCGGGGGCGCCGCGATCGACTGCGGCCTGGCTGGGACGGTGATGCGCTTCCTCCCTGCCGTTGCGGCCCTTGCTGACGGCCCGGTCCGTCTGGACGGTGACGCCGAGGCCAGGGTCCGACCGATGGGCCCGGTCATCGACGCGTTGCGGGTGCTCGGCGTCGAGCTCGAGGACTCCGAGGGCTTCCTGCCGCTGACCGTCCTCGGCCGCGGCCGGGTCCCCGGAGGGTCGGTGACGATGGATGCCTCGGCGTCATCGCAGTTCATCTCCGCGCTGCTCCTCGCCGGAGCGCGCTACGACGAGGGCATCACGGTGCACCACGACGGCAAGCCCGTTCCGAGCGAGCCGCACATCCGCATGACCGTCGAGACGCTGCGCGACGCCGGGGCCGTCGTCGATGACTCCGAGCCCAACACCTGGCGGGTGGAGCCCTCCGAGATCAACGCCCTTGACGTGTGGATCGAGCCGGACCTGTCCAACGCTGGGCCGTTCGTGGCCGCCGCGCTCGTCACCGGTGGCACCGTCCGGGTGCCCGGTTGGCCGCAGTACACGACGCAGGCCGGGGACCTCATGCGCGAGATCCTCGACACGATGGGCGCTGACGTCCGGCTCGACCGGACCGGCCTGACCGTGAGCGGCACGGGGGAGCTCGTCGGCATCGACATCGACCTGCACGACGCCGCCGAGCTCACGCCCACGGTCGCCGCGCTCGCCGCGCTGGCCTCCACTCCCTCGTGGATCCGCGGCGTCGCCCACATCCGGGGCCACGAGACGGACCGCCTGGCCGCCCTGACCAGCGAGCTGGGCTCCCTCGGCAGCAGGATCACCGAGACCGAGGACGGCTTGCGCATCGCCCCGGCGCCGCTGCGCGGCGGACGGTTCCGCACCTTCCACGACCACCGGATGGCGACCGCCGGGGCGATCCTTGGGCTCCGGGTCCCCGGTGTGGTCGTCGAGGACATCGCCACGACGGGCAAGACGCTGCCCGACTTCGCGGGACTATGGGCCCGGATGCTGTCCGGCGACCGCGCCGCCAGCGCCGCACAGGGCCGGGCGACCGCCGGGGAGCCAACCCGATGAGCTGGCGGGACCTCGACGAGGACGACATCCGCGTCCGCCCACCGCGCAAGGGGTCGAGGGCCCGCACCAAGGAACGGCCGGCCCATGCCGACGCCGTCATCGGCAGGGTCGTCGGTGTCGACCGGGGCCGCTACACCTGCCTTGTCCCGGCCGGATCCGGTACGAGAAAAGGATCACCGGGTGGGTCGACCGGGGGGACGTCGACGGAGCCGGAGAGGCTGGTGACCGCCATGAAGGCTCGCGAGCTCGGCCGCACCCGCGTGGTCGTCGGGGACGAGGTCGCGCTCGTCGGCGACACGAGCGGTGGCCCCGATGCCCTCGCCAGGATCGTCCGGATCGAGCAACGCCAGTCCGTGCTCCGTCGCACCGCCGACGACACGGACCCCGTCGAGCGCGTCATCGTCGCCAACGCCGACCAGCTCGCCATCGTGACGGCGCTCGCCGACCCAGAGCCCCGTCCCCGGATGATCGACCGCTGTCTGGTCGCGGCCTACGACGCCGGGCTCGAACCGCTCCTCGTGCTGACAAAGGCCGACCTCGTCGACCCGGCCGACTTCCTCGCCACGTACGCGCCGCTCGAGGTCAACCACGTGGTCACTCGGCGGGACAACGGCGACATCTGTGGTCTCAGCGAGCTGCACGAGCGGCTCACCGGCCACGTCACCGTCCTCGTGGGCCACTCCGGCGTCGGCAAGAGCACCCTGGTCAATGCCCTCGTGCCCGACGCCCGACGGGCCATCGGCGACGTCAACGTGGTGACCGGCCGGGGACGGCACACGTCGACGAGCGCGGTGGCCCTTCGCCTGCCCGCCGGTGACGGATGGGTCATCGACACCCCGGGCGTGCGCTCGTTCGGCCTCGCCCACATCGACGTCGACCGCATCATCGACCACTTCCCCGACCTCGCCGCCGGCACGGACGACTGCCCGCGAGGATGCACCCACGACGAGGAGGACTGCGCGCTGGACGAGTGGGTGGCGCAGGGCCACGCCGGTCCAGCCGGGCCGGCCCGGCTGGAGTCGCTGCGCCGGCTGCTCCAGAGTCGCTCCAGCGCGGCGGACTACTGACGACTGCTGACGACACCGAGCCGCCCGTTCCCCATCCGGGAGAGCGGGCGGCTCGGCGCAGGGTTTCAGACCGTCTGGGCGAGCGTGAACCCGATTCCTTCCGGGGTTCGTGCCGCGTCGAGGGTCTGGTCATCCAGGACCGGAGCCGTGTCCTGCGCGATGTAGACGCGGGCATCTCCCGCGTCGACGACCACATCGGTCGGCTGGGGCTGCGGCACGACGCTCACGGCGAGCTGGTCCTGCTCACTGGCGATGCGTAGGCCTGCGGTCGGCTGCTCGACGTCCTGGGTCAGCCCCTTGACGACGGCCTGGGCGTTCTCGGTCAAGGTCAGCATGGTGGAGCTCCTGTCTTCGTGCGGTTGCCGGACTGGCCGGCGGCGACGCCTACGACCACCTCTCGGGGCAAGTGCGCACACGCCTCGGACCCCTCCACCCTCTCCGAAAGCCCGGGGGCGATGTCAAGCCACGGTGTCGGCGGGCGAGTCGCAACCGGCCCAGTAACGTTGCGGTGCAAGGAAGCCCAGCTCAGCGGCATACGGCATGACGTTCTGGAGCGTGTCGTGGCCTGCCCTTCCCGGCCACGACAGGTGTGCTGGCGCTAGGCTCCGCAAAGTGACCTCCTACGACGATGACCTTCGTCTGGCCCACGTCCTCGCCGATGCCGTCGAGCGAGTGACGATGGCTCGCTTCCGCGCCGCGGATCTCGTCGTCGAGAGCAAGCCCGACCTGACCCCGGTGACGGACGCCGACCGGGCGGCCGAGCAGCTCGTCCGGGCGCAGCTCAAGCGGACCCGCCCTCGGGACGCCGTCGAGGGCGAGGAGTTCGACACGACCGGACACGGCCCTCGCCGTTGGATCATTGACCCGATCGACGGGACGAAGAACTTCGTGCGCGGCGTCCCCGTCTGGGCCACCCTCATCGGGCTGGTCGACAACGGCCGTCCGGTCCTGGGGCTGGTCGCCGCACCGGCGCTCCAGCGACGCTGGTGGGCGGCGACGGGTTCGGGCGCCTGGGCGGGCCGGTCGCTGTCCTCGGCGAAGCGCATCACCGTGTCCCAGGTGGGTCGCCTCGGGGACGCGTCGCTCTCCTACTCGTCGCTGGCCGGCTGGCGCGTGCGCGGACGGCGCGACGACCTTCTCGACCTCATGGACGACTGCTGGCGGACCCGGGCCTACGGCGACTTCTGGTCCTACATGCTCCTCGCCGAGGGTGCGGTCGACATCGCCACCGAGCCCGAGCTCGCCGTCCACGACATGGCCGCGCTCGTGCCCATCGTGCAGGAGGCGGGCGGGCGTTTCACCGGCCTCGACGGGCGAGACGGGTGCTGGAGCGGCAACGCGGTCGCCACCAACGGACTTCTCCACGACGAGGTGCTGCGCCGGCTCGGCACGCCCGCCGCGGCGGAGGTCTGAGCTCGGTCAGTCGCGCACGACCGTGACCGGGGCGAGGCCGAGGTCCTCGATCGCCGACCGGTGACTCGCCGCGTCGCCGACGAGGACGATCGTCCAGCCGCCGCCCGTGGACTGGCCGGGGCGGGCCACCCCGGCGTCTGCCGCGAACCGCTCGAAGGCCTCGTCCAGCCGGACGCGGTCGACCCGCTCGAGGTCGCGCAGGTTCGCGGTCGTGAACTCGGTGCTGCGCCCGTCGAGCGCCATGTTGATCGCCTCGTCGGCCACCGCGTCGGCGGTCGCGTACCGTCCGGGGGCCGTCTTGCCGATGAAGTCGACGCCGGAGCGGACCTCCCGCTCGGAGAACCCGTGCCGCCCACTCTCGAGGATCTCCACGAGCAGCCGGACGGACTCCGCTGTGCTGTCGGCCCGCACCGAGCCGGAGGTGAGGAAGACACCCCCAGTCCGCCTCGGACGGAAGCTGGAGCGAATGCCGTAGGTGTAGCCCTTCTCCTCACGAAGGACGGCGTCGATCCGCGCATTGGGCGAGCCCCCGAGCACGAAGCCGATGACAGGGTACGGGGCCCAGCCACCCTCCACCGAGCGGTCCGGCCCCGGCGCGCCGACGACGATCTCGGTCTGCACCGAGCCGGGGCGGTCGACGATGACGATCCGGCCCCGGTCCTCGGCGAGCGTCGCCACCCGGCTCAGCGAGGACGCGCGGTCCGGACCGCGACGCCAGCCACCCAGCGCATCCTCCACGAGGGCGCGTACGTCGAGGCCCGTGAGGTCACCAGCGACCGCGACCGTGGTCCCGGAGGCGATGACGTGCTCCGCATGGAAGGCGACGACGTCCTCCTTCGTGATGCGCGAGACCGTCTCCCGTGAGCCGCCGGTGGGGCGCGAGCCTCGCTCCTCGTCCGCGTAGAAGGTGGCCACCCACTCGAGCGCGGCGCGGTGGCCGGGGATGGACCGCTCCTGGTCGATCTCCGCCAGCCGCGTGCGCACCTGCCGGGCCACCTCGTTGTCGGGGAAGGCGGGCTCGGTGATGATCTGTCGCAGCAGGTCGAGCGCCGGCTCGAGGTTCCCCTTCACGACGTCGAGGTCGAGGGTGAGGCCGGACTCGCCCACGCCCGCGCCGTAGCTGACGCCCTTGCGCTCGAGCAGACGGGCCAGCTCCTCGGCGGAGTGCTCCGCCGTCCCCTCGTCCATGGTTCGCGCCATGATCGTGGCGACGCCCTCGGACTCCCGCGGCTCGGCGCTGATCGGGACCGGCAGGCCAAGGCGGACGGAGATGACGTACTGACCGGGCACGTCGTAGGTGACGAGCCGGATGCCGTTGGGCAGGTCGTGGCTGACCGCATCGGGGAAGGACCACTGTGGCGGCGGGGCGACCTCGGGGCGCGCGACGCTCGTCATGCGGCCACCTCGGCCTCGTCCTCGGCGAGGTAGCGGACGACGGCCCGCGCCTCAGGGTCGAGCCAGGTCGCAGCCGCCTCGCGCACCTGGTCTGCGGTCACGCTCTTGACCTGGTCGACGAAGGTGTTGACGTACGTTGGATCCCCGGTCAGGAGTGCATGTTGGCTGAGGTGGTCCGCGCGCTCCTCGATGCTTGCAAGGGCACTGAGCCAGGAGCGCTCGGTGTCGGCGAGGACCGACTCGAGCTCACCCTCGTCCGGCCCCTCGGCACGGAACCGCTCGAGCTCCTCGCAGACCGTCGCCTCCACCTGCTCCGGATCGGCGCCTGCGGCGATGTCGACGGTGATGGTCCCGAGGCCGACCCCGTCGACGAGCCCCATCGTCCAGCCCGCGACGGCCGTCGCCGTCTCATCGGTGCGCACGAGGCGCCGCATGAGCCGGGAGCTGGCCAGGCCGCTCATCACGTCGACGGCGATGGAACAGGCGTGGTACTCGGGCGTCGTGTCGACCGGCAGCCGGAACGAGATGTAGATACGGTCATTCGGGACGTCACCCGGCCGGTCGAGCCGGACGGGCTCGGCGATCGGCGACAGCTGCGGCAACCGATCGCGCTGGTGCAGCTCGACCTCGGGAAGGCCCCCGAAGTACCGCTCCGCAGCGGCGAACCCCTGCTCCGGGGTGATGTCCCCGACGAGGCTGAGAACGGTGTTGTTGGGTCCGTAGTGAGCGCGATAGAAGGCGTGGACGTCCTCGAGCGTCGCAGCGTCGAGATCCTCCATCGACCCGATCGTCGGGTGGTGGTACGGATGGTCCTCGGGGAAGACGGTGGCGTAGATGTCGATGAGCGCCTGGCCATAGGGGACGTTGTCGTACCGCTGGCGCTTCTCCTCCTTGACGACGTCCCGCTGGTTGTCGAGGTTCTCCTGGGTCACTGCGTCGAGGAGGTAGCCGTGGCGGTCTGCCTCGAGCCACAGGGCGAGGTCGAGGGCGCCGACCGGGATGGTCTCGAAGTAGTTGGTCCGGTCGAACCACGTCGTCGCGTTGAGGCGCGCCCCCTCGTTCATCAGGGCGCTGAAGTGCTCACCCGAGGCGACGTTGCGGCTGCCCTGGAACATGAGGTGCTCGAACAGGTGCGCCAAACCGGTCCGGCCGGGGGCCTCGTGGCGGGAGCCGACACCGACCCAGAGGTTGACGGCGACATTGGGGACGGCATGGTCCTCCGAGACGATGACCCGAAGGCCGTTCGGCAGGGTCCGTTCGACGATGGGATAGGCGATCGAGGTCACGACCTGACCCTACGTGAAGTCGCGCGGACGTTCCCGAGGCAACGTCAAAGCGATGCGGTGGATAATCCCATGTTATGTAGGTGACAGATAGCATAACGCTGGCGTATGCTGTACCGATGAGCGGTGACGAAGACGCCTCGAGATCTGAGCTGCTCGCCACGATCCGCGAGTCGGTCATCGGTGAGGACCAGGTGCTGCCCGGTCCCTACGGCCCACGTCGGGTCACCTACGCGGACTACACGGCATCGGGCCGGGCTCTCAGCTTCATCGAGGACTTCATCCGCGACGAGGTCCTCCCCCGCTACGCCAACACGCATACGGAGTCCTCGGGGACCGGCCTGCAGACGACCCGTCTGCGCGAGGACGCACGCCGGATCATCCGCGACGCGGTGGGCGGTGACGAAGAGACGATCGTCATCTTCGCCGGGTCCGGGTGCACTGGCGCCATCGACAAGCTCATCGGCATTCTGGGCCTGCGCGTCCCGTCGGCCTTCGAGGACCGTTGGCCCGCGAGCACGCTCGTCCCGGAGGAGGAACGACCCGTCGTCTTCATCGGCCCCTACGAGCACCACTCGAACGAGCTGACGTGGCGGGAGTGCACCGCCGACGTCGTCGTCGTCCCCATGGACCCCGAGGGTCACATCAGCATCGCGGCACTGCGCGCGCTGCTGAAGCAATACTCCGACCGCCCCCTGAAGATCGGGTCCTTCTCCGCCGCGAGCAACGTCACCGGCATCCTCACCGACACCGATGCGATCTCCACGGTCCTCCA
Source organism: Intrasporangium sp. (assembly GCF_040414665.1). Lineage (GTDB taxonomy): Bacteria > Actinomycetota > Actinomycetes > Actinomycetales > Dermatophilaceae > Intrasporangium. The sequence continues at coordinate 81,713 of NZ_JBEDUL010000170.1, read as the reverse complement.
CGAGCACGGCGCCCTCGCGTTCTGGGACTTCGCCGCGGCCGCGCCGTACATCGACATCGCGATGTACGGAGCCCTCGAGCGGAAGGACGAGAACGCCACGGACACAGCGGGACCCAGCTCAGCGGCATACGGCTCCACCCGAAGGGACCTGGCGCGCAAGGATGCCGTGTTCCTCAGCCCACACAAGTTCATCGGCGGGCCGAGCACCCCTGGGGTCCTCGTCGTGCGCAGAGAACTGCTGGTGAACCGCGTCCCGGACGTCGTCGGCGGGGGGACGGTGTCCTACGTCAACAGCGACACCCACGACTACCTCACCGACCCCGCGCACCGGGAGGAGGGCGGCACCCCCGCGATCATCGAGTCCATCCGCGCCGGCCTGGTGTTCCGGCTCAAGGAGGCGGTCGGCGTCGACGTCATCCGCGCCCGTGAGGAGGACTTCCTGCGGCGGGCCCTCGCCGCCTGGTCGCGGGAGCCGATGATCGAGGTCCTGGGCAACCTCGACGCCGAGCGGCTGTCGATCCTGTCGTTCGTCGTGCATCGCGAGGGAGGCACATTCCTGCACCACAACTTCGTCGTGGCCGTGCTCAACGACCTGTTCGGGATCCAGGCCCGAGGCGGGTGCTCCTGCGCTGGCCCCTACGGCCACGCGCTGCTCGGCATCGACTCCGAGCGGTCCCGGGCGATCGAACGGCAGACCACGCTGGGATGCGAGGGCATCAAGCCGGGGTGGGTCCGGTTGAACCTCAACTACTTCATCTCCGACACCGTCTTCGAGTACCTGCTCGAGGCCGTCCGCCTCGTTGCCCGTGACGGCTGGCGGCTGCTCGGGGACTACGACTTCGACGTGTCGACCGGCCGGTGGGCGCACAAGCGGGGCCCCGTCGAGCCTCCGCTCCGACTGAGCCAGGTCGGTTTCGAGAACGGTCGGATGACCTATCCGCGGCACGAGGACCGCGCCCCCGAGTCGGCGCTCGCGGGCTACCTCGCTGAAGCGGCTCGCATCATGCGGGAGGCGACACCCCCCGCCGCTGACGCAGCCCGGATCAGTCCCGACTTCGACCACCTGCGGTGGTTCGACCTGCCCCGGACCTCCATCCGGGCCTGAGCCCGCCCTCCGGGGGCGCGCGACGTGCTCGCGGGGCTCCGGCACGGCCAATCCGCGGCCGCGCTGGCCTGGACCGGCTGGCGGCCCTCAGACCCCCGGCCCACTGATCAGCGTGGCGAATCAGTGGGCCAGTGGGAGGCGGACGTCAGCGGGCGTCCTTGCACTGCCGTCATGCTCGGTCACAATGCGTCAGGCCCGGAGATCACATGATCTCCGGGCCTGATTGGTAGCGGGGGCAGGATTTGAACCTGCGACCTCCGGGTTATGAGCCCGGCGAGCTACCGAGCTGCTCCACCCCGCGTCGGCAAAGACAACCTTACGTGAATCCGTCTGGAGGACCAAATCGGGCACCACGGACGCTCTCGAGGGCGTCCGAGGTGCCCGACCGGTCCCGCTCAGATCTGTTCAGCGCCCAGCAGGTGCGGCGGCTGCCGCTCGGGCCAGAGCCGCCTTCAGCTTCTCCTGCGCCTGGCCGTACGCTGCGAAGTCACCCTTGCGCAGGGCATCTTCCCCGGCCCGGAACGCCGCATCGGCGTCTGCGAGCGCCTGGCGCAAGGCCGCAGCGTCGGGCGTAGCCGTCCCGCCCGTCGGGGCGGGCGCGGACGTGGTGGGAGCTGTCGTCGGCGTGCCGGACGGGGTCCCCGTCGGGGTGCCGGTCGGCGTGCCGTCGGGCGTCACCGGCGTATCAGTGCCCTGGTCACCGGCCGACGCACCCGACTCGCCGCCGAACAGGTCGTTCAGCGCGCCGTCGAGCGACCCGGCCCAGGCGATCTTCTCGCCGAAGGCGACGGCCACCGCGGACAGGCGCGGGTAGGCGCCGGCTCCGGATGCCTGGACGTAGATCGGCTGGACGTACAGCACGCCCCCACCGACCGGCAGGGTGAGCTGGTTGCCGAAGGTCACCTCCGCGCCTTGCAGCGCCGTCGTCGAGATGAACTGGGCGAGCGTCCCGAAGCCCGAGTCGGTCGACGACACCTGGGAGGATCTCATGTCGTTGTAGACCTGCCCCGGACCCTTGACCGTGGTGCTCGTCGGCTCGAGCAGCCGGAGCCGGCCGTAGCCGGCCGCCTTCTTCCCATCCTCAGAGCCCGCGTCCCCGTCCGCCGCGAGGAAGCCGGTGAGCAGGTTGCGGTCACCCACCGGCATGAACGTCGAGGTGAGGGAGAACGCCGGCCTCTGCTGGCCGGGCATGGCGAGCGACAGGTAGTAGGGCGGCTGGAGGAGTGACTGCTCGGCGTTCGTGCCACGCGTCGGGTCCAGCGGAACCCGCCAGAACGTCTGGCCGCCGTAGAACGACGCCGCGTCGGTCTCGTGGTACTTGGTCAGCAGCTGGCGCTGGATCTTGAACAGGTCCTCCGGGTACCGCAGGTGCTCCATGAGCGAGCCCTTGATCTGGGACAGCGGCGTCACGGCACCGGGGAAGATCTTCATCCACGCGGCGAGGATCGGGTCCTTGTCATCCCACTGGTAGAGCTTGACGGTTCCGTCGTAGGCGTCCACCGTCGCCTTGACCGAGTTGCGCACGTAGTTGATCTGGCCGGAGCGGATGGCCTGGACCGAGTCGCGAGTGCGGGTCACCGAGTCCGACGTCGCGGCATCGAGGGTCGTCATCTCCGAGTAGGGATACATGTCGGTCGTCGTGTAGCCATCGATGACCCACAGGACCCGTCCGTCGACCACGACCGGGTAGGCGTTGCCGTCCAGGGTCAGCCACGGCGCGACCCGCTCGACGCGCTCGCGCGGCGTGCGGTGGTCCAGCAGCCGCGAGTCGTTGGTCACCGCGTCGGAGAGCAGGAAGTTGATCTCGCGGTACTTGAAGGCGTAGGCGATGCGCCGAAGGGCGTCGAGCTGCACCCCGCCGTCGCCGGCGTAGGTGTTCTTGATCTGCTCGTTGTCCGCGGCCAGGTAGTCGAACTCCTTGTTTCCCCCGCCCACGATGGAGTACTCGGGCGACGACTCGCCGAAGTAGATCCGCGGCTCGTACTTCCCGAGGACACCGGTCGTGCCGATCTGCGACTCGAAGAAGGTCGGCCGGCCGTCGTCCTCGCGCGTGTTGCCCTTGGCGGCGACGACGCCGTAGCCGTGGGTGTAGACCGTGTGGTCGTTGAGCCAGTTGCGCTGCCCGTCGGGGACGCCGGTGAGGTCGAGCTCACGGACCGCGATGACCGTGTCGGTCTGCTTGCCGTCGAGGTTGTACCGGTCGACGTCGAGGACGTCGGCGAACTGGTAGTAGCCCTTCGAGGCCTCGAGCTGCTTGAAGGTCGGGCTGACGACGTTGGGATCGATGAGTCGGATGCCGGGGATGGTCGCGGCATCGTTGCGCAGCTGGCCGGGGCTGGCGGTCGCGGTGGTGTCGTACGGCTCGACCTGGATGCCGTCGAAGCCATAGGCCGCCCGCGTCGCCTCGATGTTGCGCTCGATGTACGGCAGCTCGAGCGACTTCTCCGAGGGACGCACCTTGAGCGACTGGACCAGCGCCGGGTAGATCCCACCGACGGCCACGACGACGACGGCCAGCACGGCCACGCCCACGAGCGGCAGCCGCCACGAGCGGGTCCAGATGGTGCTGAGGAACATTCCCACGCACATGAGTGCGGCGATCGCGAGGATCCCCTTCGTCGGGATGACCGCGTGGGCCTCGGTGTACTGGATACCCGTCATCCGGGTCGACTGGGCGTTCGCGAGGTTGTACCGGTCCACCCAGAAGGCGAGGCCGCGAACGAGAACCAGCGCGGCCGCGATGACCGACAGGTGCACCCTCGCGGCCTGGGTCGACCGGGTCCGTTGGCCCGCGACGATGCCCCCGTAGAGGTAGTGCGTGAACGCGGCCGCGATGAAGCCGAGCACGAGGACCATCGTCAGGAACGAGACGACGAAGTTGATCCACGGCAGGTCGAAGACGAAGAAGGAGATGTCGAGCTTGAACTCGGGATCGGTCGTGCCGAACGGCACGCCGTTGCGCCACAGCAGGAAGGTGTCCCACTGGGTCGCCGCCGACAGCCCGGCGAAGAGGCCGATCGCCAGCGGAGCCGCGATCGTCGCGGTCTTGCGCATCGGCTCGACGAGCTGTCGGTAGTGCTCCATCGCCTGTGTCTCGGGCGATGGCGCGTAGATCGGCCGGTGCCGGTAGGCGATGTGGATGCTCGACCAGACGACGGCTGCGGTGAGGAGTCCGCCGAAGAGGCCGAGCAGCACCTTGGTCACGAGCTGGGTCGTGAAGACTCCGGAGAAGTTGACCGACTGGTACCACAGCACCTCGGTCCAGAAGTTGGCCAGCGTCGCCACGACGAGGAGCAGCGCACCGGCGACCACGAGGGCCGTGACGAGAGGGCTGCGGTTGGGGCGCTGGGCTGCGCGCCGCGTCGCGCCCGGCTCACTGCCGTCGCCGAAGGGGCCTTTGGGTGGTGGGCCGAAGTCGCTGTCGCTCACGTTGGGTCGCCTCGAAGTGCTGGGGCTGGCAGATCGCGGACGTGCCGCTTGCGGCAACCATAACCCGACAGCCTGAGACCGACGTGCCCCGCCCGCCCACGCCACCCTTCACTGGATCACGGGGACCCGACGATGCCGTATGCCGCTGAGCCCGGTCCCTGCCGATGGCCCCACCCGGACGTGGTCTAGTCCTCGAACGTCGCCTTGAGGGCTGCGACCAGCCCGGGCGCGATGTCGTTCCCGGTGGCGACCGCGTCGTCGGAGTCGTGCTCACGCTGGCGCAGCAGGCAGACGGACGAGCCATCGCGGAGCACCGCGACGAGGAGTCGGACATCCCTGCGACCCGGATGGGCGGCCAGCGCCTCGACGGCGGCCTCGGGCCCCTCCGGGAGGTCCCGCTCCGCGTCGGGTGGGACGACCATGCGCTCGATCGCGAAGGCACACCCATCGACCTCGTCGGGCCAGGCGATCCGCCCGAGGAGCGTCTCCAGTGACGACGTGGCCGGCAGCCCCTCCTGCTCGATGGCGGTGAAGGCACCCTCGGCGAGGTCAGCGGGACCGAGCTGCGCGCGCAGCTGCGGCTCGCGAGCGAGCAGCGACGCGGTCCGGACGAGGGCGAACAGACGAGCCGGCTGGTCCCAGCCGGCCGCGGCAACATGGCGCTCCGTGTCGATGGCGGCGACGGTGAGGGGCTTGGTGGTGAGGGAGGTGACCGGCTGCTCGTCCACCGGTCCATCCAACCACTCGATGCGAGGAGCCGACCGAGGCATCAACAGCGCGGCAGCGACGACGTGCGGCCCGACGCGATGCCCTCCACCGCGTTCGTGGCGTCCTTGAACGAGCTGACGGCGAAGACCTCGAGCCCGGATGGGATGTTGCCCACGACCTCCGGGCAGTTGTCCGCCGGGGCCAGGAAGTACTCGGACCCGCCCGACCGGGCGCCGGCCATCTTCTGCCTGATCCCACCGATCGGGCCGACGCGCCCCTGCTCGTCGATGGTCCCGGTGCCGGCGATGTCGCGGCCGTTCGTCAGCGGGCCGGGAGTGAGCTTGTCGTAGATGCCGAGGGCGAACATGAGGCCCGCGGACGGCCCGCCCACGTCACCCGCGTTGATCCGGACCGTGGCCGGGAAGTCGTGGTCGAGCCGCAGGATGACGCCCAGCGCCGTCTTGCCCCCCGAGCCCGCCATGGTCGTCACGTCGGCGACGACCGGCTTGCCAGCGCGGGTGACCTCCATCTCGATCGGTTCGCCCGGGCGAACCTTCTGGAGGGCAGTGCGGATGCTCTCGGCGGTGGTCACCGTCGTGTCCCCCACCCGGACGATGCGGTCCCCGACCCGCAGCGTGTTCTTGGCGGGCGACTCGTCGAGGACCTGCCCGATCTCGATGTGCGTCGTCACCGGCTTGCCCAAGGCGCGCAGCGCAACTGCGGTCGCCTCCTCCTGCGAGCCCTCCATCTGGACGGCGTTCTCCTCGGCGATCCGCTCCTGGCTCGCATTCGGGTCGAAAACCTGGTCGACGGGCAGGACGTCCTTGGACGGATCTATCCAGGCCCACAGGACGTCGAAGGCGTCGACCGGGAAGCCGGGTCCGCCGAGCACGGACACGGTCGTGAAGTTGAGCTCACCCTTGGTCTCGTAGGTCGGCAGTCCCTCGACCGAGATGAGAGTCGAGCCGTCGGACTGTCCCGGGACCGTGCCAAGGGTGTTCATGGTCGGGCCGGGGCTCATGATGGCAAAGGGCACATGCACCAGGTTGCCGACGACGAGGATCGCGAGTCCGAGGAAGAAGCCGACGAGGAACAGCTTGTTGCCCCGGCTCAGCGGCGCCCGCGGACTCGGCGGTCCGGGAAGCAGCGATGCCGGTTCGGCCTCGTCCGCACGCAGCCGGCGGATCGTCCTCACGGCAGCCCGACCCACTCGTCCGAGCCGTCCGCGAACCGCTGGTGCTTCCAGATCGGCACCGTCGCCTTGAGCTCGTCGATGAGCTCGCGGCACACGTCGAAAGCCTCACCGCGATGCTCGGCGCTGACGGCCACGACGACGGCCAGGTCCCCGATGTCGAGCCGCCCCACGCGGTGGACGACGCCGATCCGCACGCTCCGGCCATCGGCCGCCAGGCGCTCCGCGAGTGCTCGGGTCACCTCGGCCGCCTGCGGATGCGCGCTGTAGTCCAGCTCGAGGACCCGTTCGGCTTGGAGGTGCTCGCCGGTGGTGGCTCCGGATGCGCCACCTTTCGCGTCATGGTTGCGCACGGTGCCGACGAACACGCACGTGCCGCCGGCCCGCGCATCGGCGACGCTCGAGAGCACCTCGTCGACGGACAGCGGCGACTCTCGGATCTCGGCAAGGGTGACCGTCACGCCCGCCATCGTATGCGGATCACCGCGACATCGAGGGTGTCGACAACGGACGAGCCCTCGAGGGAACGATCATCCCCGTTCCGTGGTTGTCTGGTGGAAGGACGACGCTCAGCGCATCGAGCATCCGATCAACCCCGAGGAGCAGGCATGTCCGACCGCGAGCCTGGCGGCGAGGGCGGCTTCGACCGCGACAAGGACCGCGACCAGGAGATTGACAAGGACAGCGAGGGACCGTCCGGCTCCGCCGGCGGAGCGGGTCAGCAGGGCTGGCCGGGGGAGGCACCGGGCTTCGACCCCGCGAACCTGAGCTCGATGCTGGAGCAGGTGCTCGGCCAGGCCGCCGAGAACCCTGAGCTCGCAGCAGCGATGCGCAGCATGGGGGTTGACCCGGCCGACCCGGCCACCAAGGCGGCGATGCGCGCACAGCTCGGTAGCTTCATGGCGGCCCAGCAGTCACCCACAGGCGCCCGCGACCTCGCGACCGACGTCGCCCGCAAGCACGTCCTGGCCACCCAGGGCAATGACGTGCACGACGCCACCGCTTCCCGAGCGGTGGAGGATGCCGTGGCCGTCGCCGTGCTCTGGCTCGACGAGGTCACGACCCTCGGCGCTCCCTCCTGGCGAGCGACGGGATTCAGCCGCGCCGAGTGGGTCGAGGCGACCATGCCCCGCTGGTTCGACCTCGTCGAGCCCGTCTCCGATGGGGTCACGAGCGCTACGTCGGCCGCGATCCGGAAGCAGCTCGGCGAGCTCGGGCCCGAGGCCTTCGGGGACGCGCTCCCACCGGAGCTCCAGGGCATGATGGGCGCCGGCTTCGACCCCGCCGCCATGCTCGAGCAGTGGGCACCGATGCTGTCGAACCTCAGCCGCCAGATGTTCGCGGCCCAGCTCGGCCAGGCCGTCGGAACCCTTGCCACCGAGGTGGTCGGCGCGACCGAGGTGGGCCTGCCCCTCACCGAGCCCGGCCTGGTCGCCCTCCTGCCCGGCAACGTCGACGAGCTCGCGACCTCGCTCGAGATCGACCTGCCGCAGGTCCGGCTCTACCTCGCCGTTCGCGAGGCGGCCCGGGTCCGGCTCTTCGCACAGGTGCCGTGGCTCGGTCCGCAGCTCATGTCGGCCGTCGCCGACTACGCGAACAACATCACCATCGACACCGATGCGATCGAGTCGGCGTTGTCGACCATCGACGCCACCGATCCCGAAGCCCTCCGCAGTGCGCTGCAGGGCAACCTCTTCCGTCCTCAGCCCACCCCTGTCCAGCGTCGCGCCCTGGATCGGCTCGAGACGCTCCTCGCGCTCGCCGAGGGCTGGGTAGACCACGTGACCGAGCGCGCAACGGCCGCACACCTGCCCCAGTCGCCCGCGCTGGCGGAGACCATCCGGCGCCGGCGGGTCGGCGGCGCGGCCCAGAAGACCTTCGCGGGACTGGTCGGGCTCGAGCTCCGCCCGCGCCGGATGCGAGATGCCGCGAACCTCTGGGCTGCCCTCGAGAACGCCGGCGGCCAGACCCTGAGGGACGGACGGTGGTCCCACCCCGACCTGGCACCGAACTCCGACGATCTGGACGACATCATCGGCTTCGTCGAGCGAGCGACCGGCCACGCCGGCGCCGACCAGCCCATGGTCGGGCTGCCCGAGAGCACGCTGGGTGACGAGGACCTGGGGACCGACCTCGACTCGGTGCTGCGCGGGATCCTCGACGAGGCCGCCGCAGGCGAGTCCGGTGGCACCGATGGGAACGAGGACGACGACGAGGGCGACGGGCGGACGTGACGGCCACCGGCCCCCGGCCACCCACGCGGGGCACTGACCCGGGGACGAGCCCAGCGGCATACGGCCTGATCCGAGACGACGCCATCGCGCGACTGCACGCTTGGCACCCTCCCGACCCGGCGCAGGAACGGCTGCGCCAGGACTACCTGGCCCACCTCGCCCGGCACGCCGATGCGATGGCGCGAGGCGGCCCGCCCGCACACCTGACCGGAAGCGTCATCGTCCTCGACCCGGCCGGGGAGCACGTCCTGCTCACCCTTCACCAGAAGGCGCGCAGATGGTTCCAGTTCGGCGGCCACTTCGAGCCCGGCGACCGGTCGATGCGGCAGGGCGCGGAACGGGAGGCCCGCGAGGAGTCCGGGATCGACGGGCTCGTCGCGCTGCCCGAGATCGTCATGCTCGACCGACACGACCTGGGCGCCGCCTTCGGTCGTTGTCAGCAGCACCTGGACGTGCGATACGCCGCCGTCGCTCCACCGGGCGCGATGCACGCTGCGAGCCCTGAGTCGGTCGAGGTCCGTTGGTGGCCGGCCGACCACCTGCCCGAGGACACGCGTGCGGAGCTCCTGCCGGTCGTGCGGGCGGCGCAGGCAATGATGGGCCGCTGAGCACGTCTTCTCAGTCGTCACTCAGTGTCAGGCCCGCGGTCGCGGCCGCCCCCTGGAGGTAGCCGCGCGCCCGCTCGAGGCGGGGATAGCCGCTCAGCAGGCTCCAGAAGGCCGCCCCGTGCCCGGGCTCGATGAGGTGCGCGAGCTCGTGGAGCAGCACGTAGTCGAGCACCCAGCCCGGCATGCCTCGGACCTTGTCGGAGATCCGGATCGAGCCCTCAGCCGGCGTGCAGGAGCCCCACCGGGACTCCTGGTTGGAGACCCACCGGACGCTCGCGGCCTGGGCTCGGCCGCCCAGGTAGGCGGCCGACAGGTGCGCTGCGCGCGCGGCGAGGTCGCCGTCCGACCGGCGTCGCCGCTGCTCGGAGGCGGTGACCCGGGCCAGCATCGTGCGGACCCATTCGCCCTCCTCGGCGAGCGTCAGCCGAGCCGGGACGAGGACGACGAGGCGCCCCTCCTGTCGATACGCCGACACCGTTCGCCGCCGCCGGGAGCTGCGACGCACCTCGACCGTCACCCCGTCGACGACCGTCTCCACGACCTCCCGCCGCGCGCCGTGCCGCGCCGATCGCGGGACCGCCGACGGCGGCTCTGGTCGGGACCTCGCCATGAGGGCAGGGTAGGCCGGGCCGGTGACGACGCAAGGGACGATGCCCGAAACGCGCCGTTTCACGCACGCCGGATGGGCCGGGTTCCCCGGGGCCCGCACGGGACGCCATGCGGGGATGAGCGTGAGTTCGTGCTCAGCGTGCTCTAGGGTTGTCGGAGCCGAGGCACCCATCAGACGGGTGCCAGTACAAGGAGACACCAATGGCTGACGAGACCTACAAGGGCGAGTTCTACTGCGTGAAGTGCAAGGCGAAGCGCGAGGCCGAGGGCAGGGTTGTCGTGTCCGAGAACGGGCGGCGGATGGCCAAGGGCCAGTGCCCCGTCTGCGGCACCAACCTGAACCGCATCCTGGGCAAGGCCTGATCAGGTCCGACGCGCGTCCGAGGTGACGCGCCGACGAGGGCGGGACCCATCTGGTCCCGCCCTCGCCCTGTCCCCAGGTACCTTCCCCCGGGCCGTGCTCTGTGGATGACCCACTCGCGATCGGCCGCGGCTTTGCGACGCTCGGACCTCGAGGTGGCGGCACCGAGAGAGCGAGCCCGGGACAGGCACGGAGGAGCGATGGGGTCAGGAAGCAGCGATCGGCCGAGACGGTCGAGTCCGAACCTCGTTGCGGCGCGCCCCGCCCAGGGCCGCGACCCGAGCGATGCCAGTCATCCTGCCCTGGCTGGCCGTGGCAGCGGGGCCCGGCACCCACGCATCCCGCCGTGGCGACGGCCCATCTCCCGAACGCCGGGCGAGGTCCAGTTCGGTGTGAGCGCCGGCGGGCCGATCGTCACCGGCGTGAGCGAGGTCGAGGCACGCGTGCTCGGCCGGCTCGACGGCACGCTGCCGTTGGACACCTCATATCGTTTCGCCGGCGAGGCAGGTATCCCCGCTCGCCGCTGGCGGGCCCTGCTCGATCTCGTCGAGCACATCGGGGTTCTCGAGCGGTTCTCGCCTGAGCAGCCCTGCCGGACAGTACTGCTCGAGGGCCGAGGAGCGTTGCCCGAGCAGCTCTGTCACGTGCTGCGACGCGGCGGGACCGACGCGCTCGTCCGCGCGACAGCCGGGTCAGGCGGCAGGCCGGAAGTCGAGCCGCCGATGGATCCGCCACTCGTCGTCGTCCTTGGCGCCTTGGCACTCGACCCACGGTCTGGCGACCCGTGGCTCCGGAGCGGCATCCCGCACCTGCCGGTGGTCGTCGAGGGGCAACGTGCGACGGTCGGGCCCTTGGTGGAACCGACGCTCGAGGGCCCGTGCCTGTGGTGTCTCGACCTGCACCGCACCGACCGTGACGCGTCCTGGCCCGTCGTCCTGGCGCAGGTCTGCGGCTCACCCAGCGACGTGGTGCACCGTGACATCGTCCCGGAGACCGATCCCTCCCTCGTCCAGCTGGTCGCCGGCTGCGTCGACCTGTTCGCGCGCCGCCTGCCCGGCTCGCTTCCGGTGGGGGTGGCGGTCGAGCTGAGTCTCCCCTGGCCCCGGATGGACCACCGCAGGTGGACGAGACACCCCCGCTGCCCACGCAACCACGCCCCCCGCACCGCCGAGGTCCCGTGACTTCTCTGCCCCGACCTCCGCGGTGCGATGCCAGAACGGCGAGGCAGATCGCTAGAGTCAGGGTGACCTTCCTGGGGGGTGAGAGCCGTGACCGACCTGCCGCGCAAAGCAGTGGTGCGTTCGGCCAAGCTCGCCACGGTGCCCCTCGGCTTCGCGGGCCGGACCGCGCTCGGACTCGGCAAGCGCATCGGCGGCCGGCCCGCCGAGCTGGTCGCAGCCGAGCTCCAGGCGCGCACCGCCGAGCAGCTCTTCCAGGTCCTGGGCGAGCTCAAGGGCGGAGCGATGAAGTTCGGCCAGGCCCTGTCGATCTTCGAGGCCGCTCTCCCGGAGGAGATGGCCGGGCCCTATCGCGCGATGCTCACCAAGCTGCAGGACAGCGCGCCGCCGATGCCGACAAGCTCGGTCCACGCCGTGCTGCGGGCGGATCTGGGAACCCAGTGGCGCAGCAATTTTCGCTCGTTCGGGGACCACCCGGTCGCGTCCGCCTCGATCGGGCAGGTGCACCGGGGTGTCTGGGCGGACGGGCGCGAGGTGGCCGTCAAGATCCAGTACCCGGGGGCGGGCGCTGCGCTGATGAGTGACCTTCGGCAGCTGTCCCGGATGGCCAAGATGACCGCTGGATGGATCCCGGGCATGGACCTCGGTCCGATCCTCGAAGAGCTGCGCGACCGGATGGCCGAGGAGCTGGACTACCGTCTCGAGGCCGACAACCAGGCCGCGTTCGCGGCAGCCTTCGCCGACGACGCGGACTTCTGCATCCCCAAGCTGGTGCGCGGCACCCAGCACGTCATCGTCTCGGAGTGGGTCGACGGGCGCCCGCTCAGCGAGATCATCCGCGAGGGCACCCAGGCCGAGCGGGACGAGGCTGCCCAGCTGTATCTCGAGTTCCTGCTCGCCGGCCCCGCGGAGTCGGGACTGCTGCACGCCGACCCCCATCCCGGCAACTTCCGCATCACGCCGGACGGCCGCCTCGGCGTCGTGGACTTCGGGGCGGTCAACCGTCTGCCCGACGGGATGCCGCCAGAGCTCGGGCGGCTGCTCACCGCCGGTCTGGAGGGCGGGTCCGACGCAGTCCTCGCCGGCCTCCGAGAGGCGGGCTTTGTCAAGCCGTCGATCGAGATGGACGCCGAACGGCTGCTGACGTACCTGGAGCCGTTCATCGCTCCCCTGCGCAGCGACGAGTTCACCTTCACCCGGGCCTGGCTGCGAGGCGTCTTCGCGCACATCAACGACCCGCGGCAGCCGAACTACGTGCTTGCCTACAAGCTCAACCTGCCACCGGAGTACCTGCTCATCCATCGCGTGTGGAGCGGTGGCATCGGTGTGCTGAGCCAGCTCGGCGGGACGGTTCGAGGGAGGGAGACGGTCGATGCGTTCCTTCCGGGAGCGAACCTTCCGCCCGTCGGCGACCTTCCCCGCCCTGCGCGGGCGGACGACTCAGACGCCTGACCTGCCGTAAGCCGCTGGGCCGGCTCCCCTCGGAGCCCGCGACCCAGCGTTGCCCGCTCGGGCGACTACCACCACTCGGGATCGAGTTTGCTCTCGATGGAGCGGATGTTGTCGCGGCTGCACCGCTCGCACGTCCACGTCGTGCGACCGTGCTCGACGCCACGACTCCAGGTGAGCCGGGCGGCTGCCTGGTCATCGGGGGCGGGTGTCGTGCCACACGACGTGCAGGTGAGGAGCGGAGTGAGTTCCGCGGTATCGGTCTTGGTTGCCATGGTCGGGGCCTCCCTATATCTCCCCCGTTCTTCGAGTATCCGCCCTCGCGCTGACATGCGTGGGACGTTTGCCACAGGCGTGTCGACTGCGCGAGTCCGCTTGGGGGCGGCCTGCTGACCAGCCGTCAGGCCCATGCGGGCCCCTACCCGCGGTCTCCGCGTTCACTCAGCTGCGGTTGGGGCGCCGGTTCCCCCGACCGGAACGGATGGCCACGGGCCGGCCCGGAAAACGCGGAACCGCGGGTGACGTTCGCGTCACCCGCGGCTCGCTCACTTGCGTTGAGTTGTTCTGGACTTCGTGCTCGTGTGCTGCCGGGCATCGTGGTCCCGGACGGTCGACGCCTCACCGCTGGTGATTGCGTCGACTCGCGCGGATCTCGAGCGCGATCAGCCGGGCGCTGCGGCGGATGCCACTGCGGTCCTGGCGCTGAACGCGGTCGCGAATCCGGTCGCGAGCGAGGAGCTCCAAGTTCTCCATGACGACCTCCTGGTCAGGTGTTGTTGACTGCTGGTGATGGTTCGGGTGTGCGGTGAGCAGGTCTCGTTCCGGCCGTGAGGCCGTGGCGCGGCGAGGGCATGGTCGCGTTCAGGCCGCAACCGGGTGCTTGCGCGGACGTCCGCGGGGTCGCTTCCGGGCCACCACGGCCCCCTGGACGAGCAGCTGCCCGCCCCAGACGCCCCACGGCTCCTGCCGCTCGAGCGCGCCGGCGAGGCACTGCAACCGCGCCGGGCACAGCCCACACAAGGTCTTGGCGAACTCGACGTCCTCCGGCCGCTCGGCGAACCAGAGCTCGGCGTCGTAGTCCCGGCAGGGAATGGTCTCGCCGACCTCCTGCGCCTCGGTGCCCAGGTCGAGCAGTTCGCTCAGCTGCATCGTTCTCACCTCCGTCTCCAGCGCGCCAGTGGTGTGGCGCGCCTGCTCACTCGTGTCCGTTCTCGATCGAAGCCCGGCACCGCAGGTGCGGGTCTCGGTCGTGCTGCTCTGAATCCGGGGAGTCATGGTTGGTCCCGTATCTGTCTGGCACCTCGTGGGTGCTGTCTCGGTGGAGGGTGGGGTTGAGCGGCATTCGGTTGTGCGGGAGAAACACGAAGGCCGCGGACCCGGTGATGTCGGGTTCGCGGCCTGGAGGTGAGGCTTCGGTCTAACTCAGACCGGAGGCCTCCCAGAGCGGAAGCGAGCGACATCGGATGTCTGGTCGAAGGCGATGAGGTCCACGCCGGCGCCGAACGGGACGGATCCCTTGACACCACGGTCGGCGATGCGACGGACACCAGCCGGGGAGACGATGGACACACCTGTCCCCTGGAGCCCGAGCCGGATGTCAGCAAGGAGAATGCTGGCCGAGCGCGGACGCGCCGAAGCGACGCAGGACACTGCGTTCATCGTCATGGTGATGTTCCTCATCAGGCCAACCTCCTCACTATGCTCGCGAACCCCAGCCGGCCACCTGAGCCACTGGGCTTGACGGGTAAAGATTACGCGGGGGCCTGTGACGCGACAACTCATTTATCGATGATTTCGCGACATCTTCCTCGCGCAGGGTCACGAATCGGTGGATTCGCCTGTGCTGGAACGGGTTTCGAGCAGCTCTTGCGGATCGGCGCCGCGGAGGACGGCGATGATGTCGGCGCCGTACAGGGCGAGCTTGCGGGCACCGACCCCGCTGATCGTCGCCAGCGCCGCCTCGTCGGACGGCTCACGCTCGGCGATCGCAGTCAGCGTCGCGTCGGTGAAGACGACGAAGGCCGGGACCGCAGCGGCCCTCGCGACGCCGAGCCGCCACTGGCGAAGGCGGTCGAAGAGCGCCTCGTCATAGCTCGGCGGGCAGTCAGCACACCGACCCGTCTTGCGCTGGGCAGCGGTCGTCAGCTCGGCGCCACAGCCGCGGCAGGTCAGCACCCGTGCGACGGTGGAGGCAGCACGACGGTGCCCTGTGGGCGCCGACGCCGTTCGCGCCCCGCTACCGAGGATGGCCTCTGCCGGCCCGAGAAAGCGCGACACGCGCCGCGTCGGCCGTCCACCCGAGGTGCGTGTGGCGGACCATGACAGGAACAGCTGTCGCCGTGCCCGGGTGACGCCGACGTAGAGCAGCCGCCGCTCCTCCTCGAGGGCTTCAACTCCATCGGCGAGCGAGATCGGGATGAGGCCGTCGGAGGCGCCGACAAGGAAGACGGTGTCCCACTCGAGGCCCTTCGCGGCATGCAGGCTCGCCAAGGTGACGCCTTGGACCGTTGGCGCATGCTGCTCAGCGGCCCGGCGGTCGAGCTCGGCGACGAGTTCCGGCAGCCTGGCCTCGGGGACCGATGCCTCGAGGTCGTCGGCAAGCGAGGCGAGCGCCGTGAGCGACTCCCACCGCTCTCGGGTGGCTCCGCTGGTTGACGGCGGATCGGGTGACCACCCGGCCCCACCGATGACATCCCGGGTGATGTGACCGAGCGGCTTGCTGCCGTCATCACTTCGCGCCGCGCCCCGAAGGAGCAGGATCGCGTCCCGGACCTCCTTGCGGGCGAAGAAGCGTTCCCCTCCGCGCACGAGATAGGAGACACCGAGGACCGCCAGGGCTGACTCGAACGCCTCCGACTGCCCGTTGGTGCGGAAGAGGATGGCGATCTCCGCAGCCGCGTGGCCGCCGTCGATGAGCTCCCTGATCCGGTCGGCCACCGCAGCGGCTTCCTCCTGGTCGTCCCTGTGCGAGGTGAGCAGGGGCGACGGTCCAGACGGAGCCTGCGCGGTCAGCCGCAGGGCTCCGCTGCGGGCGGCGGGACCGGAGGAGATCAGCGTGTTGGCCAGCTCGATGATCTGCGGAGACGACCGGTAGTTGCGCACGAGCCGGACGGTCCGGGCCCCGGGGAACCGCGACGCGAAGGCAAGAAGGTGGCGCGGTGAGGCACCGGTGAACGAGTAGATCGTCTGCGCTGGGTCACCGACGACAGTGACGTCGTTGCGCTCGCCCAGCCACAGGTCGAGCAGGCGCTGCTGGAGGGCGTTGACATCCTGGTATTCGTCAACGACGAACTGGCGGTACTGGCCCTGCACGGCGCGGACGATGTCCTCCCGCTCCTCGAGAATGCCGACCGTGAGCAGCAGGACATCCTCGAAGTCGATGACTGCTCTGGCCTGCTTGACGTCCTCGTAGCACGCCAGCAGGCGCGCCATCGCCGTCACGTCGAGGCCGGGGGGCTCGCGACGCTCTGCCCGGGCCGCTGCGGCGTAGGACTCCGGCGTCAGCAGACTCACCTTGGCCCACTCGATCTCGGCGGCAAGGTCGCGGATCGCCGTCCTGTCGAACTGCAGGCGCAGGCGACTCGCTGCCTCGGCCACGGCAGGAGCCTTGACACTCATCACCTCCGGCGCCGCACCGCCCACCGCTTGGGGCCAGAAGTAGTGGAGCTGTCTCAGTGCGGCTGCGTGGAACGTCCGAGCCTGGACTCCGTGGACTCCGAGGGTCCGAAGTCGCGTCCGCATCTCGCCGGCAGCGCGCGCCGTGAAGGTCACCGCGAGGATGCGCTGTGGCTGCTGGAGGCCGGCGTGGACGGCGTAGGCGATCCGGTGCGTGATGGCCCGGGTCTTGCCCGTGCCGGCCCCGGCCAGGACGCACAACGGCCCCGGGGGGGCCAGCGCGACCTCCCGCTGCTCTGGGTCGAGCTGCTCGAGAATGTCGTCCGGGTGCGGTGCGGCGGGCAGGGCGATCTCCTGTGACGCTGGAGTCGGATGACTAGCGGAATTTTCAACGGTCTACCCCGGTTTCCCGAGGTAGAAGGCCTTGGCGCCATCCTTGCACCCAAACCCGACATGACCCGGAAGACCCGGACCTACCGACGACGGAGACCTGATGCCAGCCCCCACGCCGCTCCAGCCCGCCCCTGGAACGATCACGATGTTCACGACGAACTGGTGCGGATACTGCGTCCGGCTCAAGGGCCAGCTCGACCGTGAGGGTGTGCCCTACACCGAGGTCAACCTCGAGACGTCTCCCGAGCACGTGGGCTTCGTGGAGGAGGTCAACGGCGGCAACCGGACCGTGCCGACCGTGGTCTTCCCCGACGGCACTTCGGCCACCAACCCCTCGCTGGCGGAGGTCAAGGCGAGACTCAGCGCCTGACGTCGCCCAGCCCGTTCAGTCCTGGCCGGACCCGACCGACTCGATGGTCTGCCCCAGCCAGTGCTCGATGATGCGCTTGGCGATGGAGAGCCCGAAGGGCCGACGGATGGTCCCGGTTCGCAATGCGTCCCGGTACTCGTCGCGGGTCACCCACCGAGCCTCGGTCAGCTCGTGCGGATCGAGCGCGATGCTCGTGCCGAGCGCTCGGGCGGTGAACCCGATCATCACCGATGACGGGAATGGCCACGGCTGGTTGCCGAGGTAGCGAACGTCGGTGACCTCGATGCCGACCTCCTCGTCGACCTCACGAGCCACCGCAGCCTCGAGCGACTCGCCCGGCTCGACGAAGCCCGCGAGCACCGAGAACCGGTCGTCCGGCCACTGCGGTCCACGTCCCAGGAGGAGCCGCTCGTCCGCATCGACGACCGCCATGATGACCGCTGGATCGGTGCGCGGATAGTGCTCACTGTGGTCCGCGGGACAGACGCGCAGCCACCCGCCCTGAGCCGTCGCGGTCGGCGTGCCGCACCGGGGGCAGTGCGTGTGGGTCCCATGCCAGTTCGCAAGGGACAGCACCGTCGTGAACAGGCCGGCATCCCGGTCCCCGAGCGCCGCCCCCGCCTGCCGGAGGGTCGCCCAACCCTCTTCGTGCGACGAGCGCGCACGACCACGGTCGGTGCCGTCACGTCCCTCGTCAGGCAGGGCCACGCCGAGGTAGGCCGTCCCCTCCCCGTCCCGACCGGCGAACAGGACCAGCCGCCCGACGTCCTCCTGCGTCGGCGCTCGCAGCTGGAGTCGGAGCTCGCCGTGCGCTCGGCGTTCGGGGGATCGCGCTTCCGGCTCGACCGGGACCCGGTCCCCGCGCAGCTCCAGCACCCGGGTCGCCGGGTCGGCCAGGAGCCTCGGGACCAGGCCGTCATCGCGACGCTCGATCCCCGAGCGATCGAGCACCGCCCGGGACAGGGCGAGGTCGGGCAAGATGTCTGCGCTTCGGACCACGTCGTCACCCTACGGCCGTCAGCCCGGCAGTCGTCCAAGCCCACCTGTCCCTGCCCCCAGCCTCCAACGATCAGGCGGGCGCTCACCTTACGGTGGGAGCGTGACCCGAAGCCCCACGTTCCTCGCGGCCCTCGCGAGCGCCGCCGTACCCGGCCTCGACCCGGTGTCGGTGGAGGGCGTGCGCACGAGGTCAGGTGGCGCCTTCGACCTGGCGTTCGTGACCGATCAACAGGACCGTCGCTGGGTCATCAAGGCTCCCCGGACGCAGGCCTCGGGCGCCGAGCTCGAGGCCGTGGTGGCGTTGGGTCCACTGCTGGGCCGCAGGCTCGACCTGGCCATGCCCATGGTCCGTGGGCAGGTGGCCGTCGAAGAGGGTCGAGCCATCATCTACCTCCGGCTCCCGGGTCGTCCTGTGGACTTCGCGGCACTACCGCCCGGCGACCTCGCCTCCGCAATCGGCCGAGCCTTGGCGCACATCCACAACCTCGACCTGACGCTGTTCGAGGAGGCTGGTCGGCCCGTCTACGACGCCGATGCGCACCGGCGCAGACAGCTGTCCGAGCTGGACCGCGGGGCGGCCACGGGACACGTGCCGACGAACCTGCTCACCCGATGGGAGCAGCGACTCGAGGACATCTCGCTGTGGCGTTTCGCGCCGACTGCCGTGCACGGGTCCTTCATCGGGGAACACCTGCTGGTGTCGTTCCAGGACGAGGACCGGGCGGATGTCGGGGAGGTGCGCGGCCTCCTCGGCTGGGAGCAGTCGAGGATCGGGGACCCGGCCGACGACTTCTCCGATCTGGTGGGGTTGGCGACGCCGGAGTCACTCGACCTGGTCCTCTCGGCCTACGCCCAGTCGCGCGTCGAGCGCCCCGACGGCAATCTCCTGGCGCGGGCGCGCCTGGCGGCCGAGATGGCGCCGATGCGGGTCCTACTGCACGCTCTCGCGTCGGCCGCGCGTGATCTGGTCGAGGAGGCAGCAGCCCGCCTTCGGGCGTTGGACGAGAAGGTCGCGGTCGAGGACGAGCGCAGGGCGGTCGAGGCGGACGAGGAGAACCCGGGACGCCGTGAAGCGGTCTTGACCCCCTCCACCACGGAGCTGCATCCGGAGCCGGACTGGGACGCCACCCAGCCGCACCAGCCCTTCCCCGACCCGTCGGTCACGCAAGCCATCGATGCGGATCCCGTGGCGAGTCCGGCGAGTCCTCCCAACGAACCAGACGCCGGCGAGGGAGGATCTGCCGTGCAGCATTCCCGTGCAGCCGACGCGGAGCCGAACGACGGGCGAGCGGGCTGAGCGATCCGTCCGGGGCCACCGGCATCAGTCCGGAATGGTGGACAGCATCGCGACGAGGATCCGCTCGTCCGGCACGGCCGGCCGCACCGTCACTCCTTCGGAGGCGTAGAAGAAGGCTGCGTCCACGCGGCTGGGGTCGACGCCGCGTAGGCGCGCGAAGGCAAGTGCGTACGTCCCGAGCTGGACCGCCCGCACCTCGGCCTCCCGGCCCACAGGCGGCGCACCGGTCTTCCAGTCGACCACGGTCCACCCGCCGTCATCGCGCGGGAAGACCGCGTCGATCCGGCCCCGAACCGCGATTCCGTCGATGACCGTCTCGATCGACAGCTCGATCTCCTCCGGGATCCGCTCGGCCCACTCGCTCGCGAGGAAGTTGGACCGCATACGGTCAAGGTCATGGTCGACCCTGGCCCCCTCGTCGGCGCTCCCGGGCAGGTCGTTCAGGTCGACGATGGCCGCACGAGAGAAGTGCTCCTCGACCCAGGCATGAAAGGCGGTTCCCTGCCGAGCGGAGACGGCAGGAGGCTCAGGCATCGGCCGGCGCAGCCCGAGCCCGAACGCCTCCGGATCAAGAGCGAGCGCGACGACGGCGGACGCGGAAAGGTGCCTCGGCACGTCCACGGCCGGCTCCTCTCGCACGCCCTTCAGAGCATCTTCGGCCAGCAGGAGACGCAGGTCGGCAAGCCGTGGGTCCCCAACCGGGTCGGCCGCGGGACCCGAGGCGACGACGTCACGCAGCCGCTGCGGCACGCTGCCGAGCGCCGCCCGTCGATGACCGAGCGGATCGTGCGGCCACGTCGCACGGATCGGCTCCGCGAGGAACGGGTTCTGTGGAGCTGCCCACGTGCCGTTCCTCTCGACAGGTGGCGGGGCGGCGCACCAGCCCGCCGTGGAGACGGCCCCCGGGAACGCCTCCCGGATCTCGAGAAGGAAGCGGGACGGTACGGAGAGGGTCTTCTTCCCCGGCCCCCAGAGGTGCGTCGACAGGAGCAGGTCGGTGCGCGCCCGGGTCACGGCCACATACGCCAGGCGACGTTCCTCGGCGATGGAGTGCCGGCCGCCGTCCTCGGCGAACTCCTCGATCGCGGCTCCGAGCGCCTTGCGGTCCGGGCTCGCCGACCAGTTCAGCTGTGGCAGCCCGTCCCGGTCACCTCGCAGGTCGTACGGCAGCGAATCGAGCCCGACGAGCCAGCCCTTGTCCTTCGGGGTTCCCGAGCACACGTACTCGACCGCCTGGCCAGCGCCGTCCGAGCCGCTCGGCTCCGCCGGGACGACGGAGGTGGCCGCGTGGTCAGGGAAGGCGCCCTCGACGAGAGCCGGGATGGCGACCACGTCCCACTCCAGGCCCTTGGCGGCGTGGACCGTGAGCACGTGGACCGCGTCGGTGTCGGACTCGACCTGCCCCGCGTCGAGGCCCCGCTCTTGGCTCCGAGCGGCCTCGAGCCAGCTGAGGAAGCCGGGCAGGGTGGGCCTGTCGGAGCTGCCCATGTATCGGACGGCGACGTCGGCGAAGGCGTCGAGATGGACCCTCGCGGTCGACGCGGTGTGCTCGGCGCGCGACAGCACCTCGATGTCCAGGCCGATCGCCGTCTCCGCCTCGTGGAGGAGGTCCACGAGCGGCAGGCCGGTGAGGCGACGGAGACGACGCACGACGGCAGCCAGGCCGTGCAGCCGGGCGAGCGCCTCGTCGCTGAGGTGGACCCCGCCTCGCCCGGCCCAGCCGGCAGGCGGCAGCTCGTCGAGAGCCTCGACGAGAGTCGCCGCATCGGCACTGTCGACGGCGAGGTCCGAGTCCCGGCGACCAGCTCCGCCCTCAACGGACGAGGAGTCCACAGCCTCCACCGAAGGCTGTACGGCTCCGGCTGGGTCGGCATCGTCAGTGGCGGTGCCGATGGGCAGCTCGTCCTGGGTCAGGTCGGGATGGCCGACGCGCCACGGTCGCGAGTGCAGCTCCTTGGCCCAGGCCCACAAGGCGTCGAGGTCAGCGGCACCCAGCCGCGCGACGGGCCCGGTCAGCAGCCGCATCAGCTGGTCACCTCGGGTCGGGTCCTGCACGACCCACAGCAGTGCGACGAGATCGCTGACTTCCGCCGTGGCGAGCAGACCGCCGAGACCGACCACTTCGACCGGGAGCCCCGCATCCCGGAGCGCCTCCATGATGACCGGGAACGAGGAGCGTCGTCGGCAGAGGACGGCGGCGCTCCGTCCCGTCCGGCGGCCACTTGGCGACCGCCAGCGGGAGGCGATCCAGGCAGCCACCTGAGCCGCCTCCTCCTCAGCCGTCTCGCCTCGCACGATCGTGATCGCTCCGGGTCCCACTCCAGGACGCGACCGGAGCGGCTGGACGTGGGCCGTGGCCAGTGGCGCAGCAGTGACATTCGCCGCCGCCAGGAGCAGCTCGTCGTTGCGCCAGCTCGTCGAGAGCGGCAGGACGTCCGCCGGGCCATCGGCCCCGGCGAACTCCGCCGGAAAGCGCAACAGGGTCGTCGCGCTGGCCCCACGCCAGCCGTAGATTGACTGGTTGGGGTCGCCGACGGCCGTGAGCGCCACCGAATCGTCGTGGAACAGTGACCGCAGCAGCGTCAGCTGTGCCTCCGACGTGTCCTGGAACTCGTCAAGCAGGACTGCCTTGAAGCGCTCACGCTCGACCTGGCCCACACGCGGCACCGACCCGGCAACGCGAGCAGCGAGGGCCACCTGGTCTGCGAAGTCCAGCGCCTCGCGCTCGCGCTTCAGCCGCACGAAGGCCTCGACGATCGGCAGGACAGCACGTCGCTCGCGCAACACCCCCAACGCCTCCTTCGCCGGTGCCAGGCTGCCCTTGCCCTCACCGTCCGGAAGCGTCTCCAGCGCCGTGATGACGGCGTCGAGGTGGTCCATCACCTCCGTCGGCGTACGGACGTGCTCGGCCATCTCGCCGGCGAGGGACATCACCGCCTCGATGACCGTCGACTCCGCCTTGGACACCACGTCCATCGGCCCGTCCCACCGCGAGACGGCCTCAGCGGCCAGCTGCCAGGCGCCCGCCTCGGTGAGGACGCGGAACTCCGGCTCGATCCCGAGCCGCAGGGCGTGCTCGCGGACGAGCCGGCCGGCGTAGGAGTGGTACGTGGAGACGCTTGGCGTGCCACCGAGCACCTCTGCCCCGCTGCCGTCGTCCGCAGGCGGCGTCCACAGCCCGGCACGCTCCAGACCGCGCAGCCGAATGCCGATGCGCTGGGACAGCTCCGCAGCCGCCTTGCGCGTGAAGGTCAACCCCAGGACCTGGTCGGGGGCGACCAGTCCGTTGGCGACGAGCCAGACGACCCGAGCGGCCATTGTCTCGGTCTTGCCGGAGCCGGCGCCTGCGACGACGAGCAGGGGACGGGGCCCTGCCTCGATGACGGCGGCCTGCTCGGCCGTCGGAGCCGGCAGCTCCAGCGCCCGGGCGATGTCGAGGGCGGAGTAGCGCACGCTCTCGACGACCTCCGTCATCCGCTCCGTCGTCGCGGTCACAAAGCATCTCCTTCCGGCTGGACGGGACAGGACGAGATGACCGGGCAGGTGCGGCAACTGCCCTGCGACGCAACGAAGGTCGAACCCCCCATGCCCTCGGCGGTCACCTCCACGAGCGTGCGGGCCCAGTCCGGCTCGGCAGACTCCGCGAGGGCGCCCTGGGTGAGCACCGAGGGGCGCAGCCCGGACAGGCCACCCTTGCCGATGTAGACGAGCGCGGCCCCAGCACTGTCGCTGCCCAGCGAGGGGAAACCATCGGCCTCGACGGCGGCCTGGTAGGCGCCGAGCTGCCCGTGCCGCTCGAGCTCGGCCCTCGTCGGCTTGCTCGTGCCCGTCTTGAGGTCGACGATGCGCAGGCGCCCCCCGCGGTCGCGCTCGATGCGGTCGACGCGTCCCGCGAGCACCGCCCGCCCGATGCGGACCCGGAACTCGGTCTCCACGCCGACGTGCTCCCACTCGGCGGCAACCGACTCGCGGTAGGCGACGTACCGGGCCACCATGTCATGGGCTTGGCGTCGGGTCCGGTCGGTGACCCAGCCTGATGGCAACCCGAGCCGACCCCACCGGGAGTCGACCTCCTCGTCGAGGACCTCGAGCGGGGCATCCGGGAGCTCGGCGACGATGTCGTGGACGAACGTCCCCACCGACGCAGCGCCGAGCGCGACACCGTCACCACCGACGGACGTGAGAAACCAGCGCAGCGCGCACTCGGAGAAGTACGTCACCTTGGAGGGGGAGACATGGACCGGATCGTCCGGGCGACGCACCGGACGCTCCGTCGTGACGTCGCGCAGCGCCCACCAGCTGCGCGGGTCGGCCCCGCGAACTCCCGCCTGCGCCGCGACCGCGAGCAGCGCCAGCGCCGGCTCGGCCACGCCCGGATCAGGGCTGAGGACCTCGCGACGCAGCTCTCCCACCAGCCCAGCGAGGGACATCGTCCGTGCGACGTCGGTGTGCGGCCTGACTTCGTCCGACATCCGGCCTCGCGCAGGGGGATCGACGAGGTCGAGGTAGACCGACGGTTGCTCATCCTCGTTGCCCACGGCCGTCACGAGCAGGCGTTCCGTGGCACGGGTCACGGCGACGTGGAACAGCCGGGTCTCGTCGTACCGCACCGCCGCCTGCGCGGCGCGGAAGCCCAGGGGGCGCCGGCTGACGACGCCAACGAGATCCTCGGAGCCGAGGATCGAGCCACGCAGGCGCAGGTCGGGCCAGACGGCCTCCTGCACGCCGGCGACCACGACGAGGCGCCACTCGCGGCCGGCCGCGGTCTGCGGTGTGACCAGGGTGACCTGCGGCCCGGCCTGGCCGCCGACGAGCAGCGTGTCACCGGGCACGTCCTGGCCGACGAGATGCTCGACGAACGTGTCTGGTCCCGCAGTGGGGAGCCGGTCGACGAAGGACCCGGCTGCGTCGAACAGGGCGAGGACGGCATCGAGGTCTCGGTCGGCCCGCAAGCCCGACGGGCCGCCGGCGAGCGCCTGCCTGCGCCAGGTGTCCGCCACGCCCGCACCCTGCCAGATCGCCCAGAGGACCGACTCGGAGGTGACCCCCGGGGCCCAGCGCCCGTCCGAACCGACGTGCGCGGCCGCGACCCCGGCGGCAAGCGCCGCCGCTATCCGGGCCGCCGGTCGCCCCGTCCCCCCGATCCGGCCGGCCCACGACGCGTCGCGGACGAGCTCGGACAGCAGCTCGTCGCTTGACCGGCCGCCACCACCAGCGAGTTCCTCCTGCCGGAGCAGCCGCCGCAGCCGCCGTAGCCCAACCGCATCGGATCCCCCGATCGGCGAGAGGAGGAGGTCGGACACCCGCACCGGATCCACGACGTGCCCGGGATCGCGAGCGACCGCCACGGCTTCCTCGAGCAGGGCGACCAGGGGGCGCACCGCGACCTCGTCCCGGACCGGCGTCTCAGCGGTGGCAGCCGTCACTGGCACACCGGCCTGCGCAAGCGTGCGACGGAGCGTCGCCGCGCGACCGCTCCCCCGGACGACCACGGCCATGTCCTGCCATGGCATCCCGTCGACGAGGTGGGCGCGCCGCAGGACCGCCGCGATGTGGCTCGTCTCCTGCGGGACGGAGCGAAGCAGCGCGACGTCGACGTGCCCGGTGGAGCCGAGTGGCGTGAACCTGCGCTGCTCGCCGCCGCCGAGCGCCCCGATCCGACGCGTGACCCGGTCAGCCACCGCGGCGACGGCCTCAGGCAGCCGGTGCCCATGGCGGAGCACGACCGTCTCTCGACGAACCCCCGTGGCCGACGAGCCAAGGTCCTCCCAGCCGCTCGCGATGAATCGCGGATCGGCGCCGCGGAAGGTCTGGACCGCCGAGTCCGGATCTCCGATGAGGACGATCCGTGGGCCACCACGCGCGATGACCCGGAGGAGCCGGGCCGCCGCCGAGGTCATCTCCTGAGCGTCGTCGACGACGATGAAGCGCAGGCCCTCCTGGACGCGCGCGAGCGCCGAGGGGACGTCCTCGAGCACATCGGCAGCCGCGGTGAGCACCCAAGCAGGGTCATAGGAGCCGTGCCTGCTCAGCGAGGTCACCTCGTCGTACTCGCGCAGCACCTGCGCGGCGGCGACCCACTCGGCTCGGTCGTGCTCGCGGCCGAGGCGGTGCAGGTCCTCCGGGGACTGGCCGTGCTCGACGGCCCGCATGAGCAGGTCGCGCAGCTCGTTGCGGAAGCCGCGGGTCGTGAGCGCGTCCCGGACGGAGGCGGGCCACTCGGGGCCGGGAGCGTCTCCA
Organism: Intrasporangium sp.; assembly: GCF_040414665.1. Taxonomy (GTDB): domain Bacteria; phylum Actinomycetota; class Actinomycetes; order Actinomycetales; family Dermatophilaceae; genus Intrasporangium. The sequence goes on along the minus strand of NZ_JBEDUL010000170.1, from coordinate 55,926 downwards.
GACGCATGGCCGGCCAGGAGGTCTCGCAGAATCGCGTCCTGCTCGGGGCCGTTGAGCAGCCTCGGTGCCGGATCGCCACGCAGCGCCGCCTCGGCTCTCAGGATCCCGAAGCCGAGGGCCTGCCACGTGCGAGCGAGCGGCAGCGTCGACGTGCCCCCGAGCCGCGCCGTCACCTGCTGTCGCAACACTCCTGCGGCGATCCTCGTGGCGGCCACGACGAGGCACTCGTCTGCACGAGCGCCCGTCGAGACGGCATCGACGACGAGCTCGACGGCGAGCGTCGACTTGCCGGTGCCGGGACCGCCGAGGACACGCAGCACCGTCGCCCTCGAGTCGACGGCACGCTGCTGCGAGTCATCGAGGCACACCTGCCCGACGTGCTGCGCCGGTGCACGTCGGAGGATGACCACGGCAGGATTCCATCACGACCGACCGACAGGGCGTGGACCCCCGAGCGCCCGCCGCGGCGTGTCGCCACCCTGCAGTCGTATGCCGCTGAGCCGGCCACCTGCCCGACGGCACCGTGGGCACGGGGCCGGCTCAGCGGCATACGGCACACGGGTTGGACGTCACTCGGCGACGAGCTCCACCTCGAAGCCCTCGGTGCTCTCGAGGTAGGCGGCGTAGTGGTCCGGGCCGCCCGCGAAGGGGTGCCGGTCGGCGAACATCAGCGCCCACCCGCCCTCGGCGCAGTCGGCGACGACGGCCTCGACGTCGGCTCGGGTACCGGCGTGGAAGGCGAGGTGGTTGAGTCCCGGGCGGACGCGGTCGTGCCGGCCAGGTGCGACGTCGGGGCCTGACTCGATGACGAGGTAGAGCGAGCCGAGCTCCCACGCCTGCCCATGGCCCCAGTCGTCACCGAGGCGGTAGCCGAGCCGTCCGAGCAGCCAGCCCCACTCGCGCTTGGCCACGGCGATGTCCGCGACCCAGAGCTCGACGTGGTGGAGTGCGCCTCGTGAGCCGTCGGCCCCGGGTGAGGCCGACGGAATGGACCAGCGGGCCCTCGCCAGGTCCACGCGCCCCCCGTCGACGAGGCCCCGGATCATGGGCGTGCCCTCGGCGCGCCAGTGTTCGATGGCGATGGCGTCATGTCCCCGGGGTGGGCGGCCGTCCGCGCGGATGACGCGCCACCAGGGCACGTCGGACCCGTACCGGCTCATGACCGTGCCGACGTTGCGGGCGCCACCCTCGCCGAGCGCCCGGGCGATGTCGCCGTAGGCGACGACACGCCCGGGAGGGATCTGCGCGACGACCTCGAGGACCCGCTGCGCGTACTCCTCCATCAGTACTCCGGCTGGCTGGGGTCGATCTCCCGCAGGTAGGCGATGACACCGCCGGCGACGTTGGCCACGTCGGTGTAACCGGCGCGTAGCGCCAGCCGGGTCGCCTCGGCCGAGCGTCCACCGACCTTGCAATGGATCAGCACCCGACGGTCGCGCGGCAGGTCGTCCCACGCCGTGCCGCTGCGGAAGCGGTCGAGATGGATGGGCACCGCGCCCGGTATGGAGGCGATGGCCCGTTCCTCCGGGCCGCGGACGTCGACGAGCAGCGGCGGCTCGCTCGCGGCGAGCTCGTCGGCCAGCTGTCGGACGGAGACCTCCGGCACGGCTCCTTCGTCGGCGGTGGGCGCGCCGGGCACTCCACAGAACTGGACGTAGTCGATCAGCTCCGTGACCGACGGGTTCTCCCCGCAGACGGGGCAGGACGGGTCCGCCCGAACCGTCAGCGTGTCCCAGGTCTGGCGCAGGGCGTCGTGGACGAGGAGACGGCCGGTCAGCGGCTCGCCGATCCCGAGCAGCAGCTTGATGGCCTCGGTCGACTGGACGGATCCAATTGCGGCACAGAGGACTCCGAAGACACCGCCTTCTGCGCAGCTCGGGACGGTTCCTGGGGGCGGCGGCTCCGGGAAGACGCACCGGTAGCACGGACCATGCCCCTTCCACCACACGGACACCTGGCCGTCGAAGCGCAGGATCGAGCCCCAGACGTGCGGCTTGCCCAACAGGACACACGCGTCGTTGACGAGGTAGCGCGTCGGGAAGTTGTCGGTGCCGTCGACGACGACGTCGTAGTCGCGGATGACGTCGAGGGCGTTGCTCGAGTCGAGCGCCACGTCGTGGCGGATGACCTCGACGTGGGGGTTGACGCGATGGACCGCGGACTCGGCGGACTCGGTCTTGCGCCGGCCGAGATCGGCGTCCGAGTGGATCACCTGGCGGTGCAGGTTGGTCAGCTCGACGACGTCCGCGTCGACGACGCCGATGGTCCCGACGCCGGCCGCGGCGAGGTAGAGCAGCGCGGGTGAGCCGAGGCCACCGGCGCCGACGACGAGGACCTTGGCGGCGGCGAGTCGCTCCTGGCCCTCACGGCCCACGCCCGGGATGAGGACGTGCCTGGCGTAGCGGGTGACCTCGACGCCCGACAGCGGTCGACCCGTCTTGACCAGTGGTTCGAACGGCATGCCCTCACGGTACTGGTCGGTATGGTGAGAACGACATCGTCGTCCGACGGTCGCCGGCCGGCGCCAGCCGACGACGCGGAGTACACGATGCCCGAGTTGAAGCAAGAGGTTCCATGCCCGACAACACGCCGACTGCGCAGCCCCCGATGCCCTCCCCCGGGCAGCCCGTGATGCAGCGCGGACAGCGACTGCCCCGCTCCGAGCGCCGAGCTCAGCTGCTCGACGCCGCCCTCGGCGTCTTCGTGGAGAACGGGTACCACCAAGCGGCGATGGACGACATCGCCGCTCGCGCGGGTGTGTCGAAGCCGGTTCTGTACCAGCACTTCCCGGGCAAGCTCGAGCTCTACCTCGCCCTCGTCGACCAGCACTCGACCGAGCTGGAGAAGCTCGTCCGCGATGCGCTCGCCCTCAAGGACAACAAGGCGCGGATCAACACGATGGTCAACGCCTACTTCGACTTCGTCGCCCAGGAGGGCGCGGCCTTCCGCCTCATCTTCGAGTCGGATCTCGCCAACGAGCCGGAGGTCCGAAAGCGACTCGACCAGGTCGACCTGACCTGCGCCGAGGCCATGGCGGACATCATCCGGGCCGAGACGTCGATGGACCATGACGAGGCCGTCCTCGTCGGCGTCGGCCTCGTCGGGCTGGCCCAGACCTCGGCGCGCCACTGGCTCGACCACGTCGACACCATCACCAAGGAGACCGCCATTCGGATCACGAGCGGGCTCATCCGGAGGGGTTTCGGCGCCTTCCCGGCGGTCGGCAAGGGCGGCAAGGCGGGACGGGAATCGGTCGGATCGACGGCTGGTTAAGGTGGTCGAGAGGGCCGATGCGTTCGGCCCCACTGACGACGAGAAAGAGGTTTGACCGTGGAGGTCCGCATCGGCGTGCAGCACGTGGCACGCGAGATCACCTTCGAGACGACGCTGACCGCCGACGAGGTCGTCGCGGCGGTCAAGGCTGCGCGCTCGGCCGAGATGCTCGAGCTGACCGACGACAAGGGTGGGCGCATCGTGGTGCCGAGCGCCTCGATCGGCTATGTGACGACCGGAGCGGAGCGCAAGACCGGGGTTGGCTTCGGCGTCCACTGAGCGTGCGTTCTGGAACGTGTCTGATTCCATGACGTGCTGTTGGCGCCCGTCCGATACGTGACCGCAACCGAAATGATCCCTAATTGTTCTCCGTCATTGGGGAATGCCCTCGGCGTGGTTCATGCCCCGAGCGTGGGTACATGGTTGGGTGGAAGCGGGCCGGGACGGCCGGTCCGCCAACGCCCATGGTGGGCTGTGTTAGGAGGAGCTGCATGCTTGGGGCAATCATCGGAGCCATTGTCGCTGGCTTGATCATCGGTGCCCTGGGACGACTCATTCTCCCGGGCAAACAGAACATCTCGATCCTCATGACCATCGTCATCGGCATCATCGCATCGCTCGCCGCCACGTTCATTCTCGGTTCGATCTTCGGATACGAGAACGCCAACGGTGGAGTGCGTTGGTGGTACTGGATCGTCGGTGCCATCCTTGCCGCGCTCGGCATCGTGCTCTACGGCCGGATGTCCAAGCGTCCCGTGTGACTGCGAGGCCCTCGCCTGGACTGAGGGTCACTGACGAGAGCGGAGGACCCGGCCTTGTTGGCCGGGTCCTCCGCTCTCTGGCGGGTGCCTTCCGGCGCGAGCGATCGGGCTGACGACATCGCCTCGGGGTCATTCACGCGGCCAGGCCAAGGCGCTCCATCCGCTTGGTGTGCTGGTCAGTGAGCCGGACGAACATCCGGCCGAGCTCGGCAAGGTCCGCCCCGCCGCTTCCCGGCGCGCCGACGAGGAGACCGGCGAGCGCGTCCCGCTCGACGCCCACCCGCTGGGCCTGCGTGATCGCTTCACCGACGAGGCGGCGTCCCCAGAGTGCGAGCCGTCCGGCAACCCTGCTGTCCTCCTTGATGGCCTGACGGACCGCCGAGACCGCGAAGTCCGCCTGGCCCTGGTCCTCGAGCACGGCAAGGACCAGCGCCTTGGTGGCCTCGTCGACGTAGTTGGCGATCTCCCGGTAGAAGTCCTGGGCGATCCCGTCGCCCACATAGGCCTTGACCAGGCCTTCGAGCCAGTCGTTCGCGGCGGTGCGGCTGTGGAAGGCATCGACCGCCTCGACGAAGGGCTGCATCGCTTCCTGCGGATCGGCACCGAGGGCGGTGAGTCGCTCCCTCAGCAACCTGAAGCTGCGCAGCTCGTGAGCCGCGAGGAGCGCGATGGCGGACTTGTGGCCCAGCGTCGGGGCGAGCTCGGAGTCCCTGGCCAGCTGGGAGAACGCCCGCAGCTCGCCGTAGGCCAGCGCGCCCAACAGGTCCACCACGGCCGCCCGGTACGCGGGGTCGCTCAGGTCGCGCTCTCGTTGCGGCCGCAGTCCCCGGCCCTCCGCGTCACTCATGGCGCCAATCTAGTGAATGGCTGGTGCGGGGAGGACCGGATGTCCTCGGGAAGTGGACGGTCGCCCACGCGCGTACCGGTAGACTGACCCGGACCATGCGGTGCCCGGTCGGCCCGATGACCATCTCAGACCATCTCAGTTCACCTGACTGACTCCCCGATCGGCCCGGAGTACGACTCCTGCACTGAGCTCCCGCTTTCGCGTGTGGTGCTCGTGCCGATCGAAAGACAGTGATGACCCAGTCCAGCGACACCGCGCACGCGCCTGCCCACGAGCTCACATTCGGGGACTTCGACGTCCATGCCGACATCATCTCGGCCCTCGCCGACGGCGGGATCACCCATCCGTTCCCGATCCAGGCAATGACCCTGCCCGTGGCCCTCGGCGGCCACGACATCATCGGCCAGGCCAAGACCGGGACCGGGAAGACCCTCGGCTTCGGCGTCCCGATGCTGAACAGCATCGTCGCGCCGCACGACGAGGGATATGGAGCGCTGACCCGCCCCGGGAAGCCCCAGGCGCTCGTCGTCGTCCCGACGCGCGAGCTCGCCGTCCAGGTGGCCGGCGACCTCGAGCGCGCCGGGAAGAACCGTGGCATCCGCGTTCTCACCGTGTATGGCGGGCGCGCCTACGAGCCGCAGGTCGAGGCTCTCCAGCGTGGTGTGGAGGTCGTCGTCGGCACCCCAGGGCGGCTCATCGACCTGTCGAAGCAGGGCCGCCTCGACCTGTCCCAGGCCAAGGTTGTCGTCCTCGACGAGGCCGACGAGATGCTCGACCTCGGCTTCCTCCCGGACGTCGAGACGCTCATGGCGCTCACGCCGCCGTTCCGCCAGACCATGCTCTTCTCCGCGACGATGCCCGGAGCGATCGTGGCGCTCGCCCGCCGCTACATGTCCCAACCGACCCATATTCGCGCCATGGGTGACGGGACCGAGAACGCCCACACGGTCAAGGCCGTCGAGCAGTTCGTCTACCGGGCTCACGCTCTCGACAAGGTGGAGATGCTGGCGCGCATCCTCCAGTCCAAGGACCGCGGACTGACGATCATCTTCAGCCGGACGAAGCGGACTGCGGCAAAGGTCGCCGAGGAACTGGCCGACCGAGGTTTCGCGGCTGCCGCCATCCATGGCGATCTGGGCCAGGGCGCACGCGAGCAGGCGCTACGGGCCTTCCGCAAGGGCAAGGTGGACATCCTCGTGGCCACCGACGTTGCCGCACGGGGCATCGACGTCGAGAACGTCACGCATGTCATCAACTTCCAGTGTCCGGAGGACGAGAAGACCTACCTGCACCGCATCGGCCGGACGGCCCGAGCGGGCAACACCGGTGTCGCGATCACGTTCGTCGACTGGGACGACCTGCATCGCTGGGCGCTGATCAACAAGGCGCTCGACCTCGGCATCCCCGACCCGCAGGAGACCTACTCCAGCTCCGAGCACCTCTTCGCCGACCTCGACATCCCGGCCGGCGCGAAGGGCTTCCTGCGCAAGTCGGAGCAGACCCGCGCGGGACTCGACGCCGAGGAGATCGAGGACCTCGGCGAGACGGGCGGGCGCCGGGGCAAGGGCCGGTCCACGGACCGGGGACCCCGTCGGCAACCGGGGACGGGGCGCCGGGAGGCGTCGGGCGACGCCAGGACCGAAGGGGAGAGCCGTCCGAGACGTGCTCGCAACAGGCGCCGCACGCGGGGAGGCGGAGCCGCCGTGGCTGGCGCCGGCGCGGCGAGCGACGCAGCCGACTCGAACGGCACCGCAGCCCCGGGCCCGGAGTCCGCGGCCGGTGAGCCCTCGTCCCGGCCCCGTCAGCGCCGTCGCCGGCGTGGCTCGTCACAGGGCGAGTCCGCGCCGGCAGCGACCAGCGCCGACTGACCCGCAACACACCGGGCAGTCGCCAGCTCCTCACGGTTATTTCCGCTCGGGGTTGTCGACTGCTCGGTGTGTTGGGTTCACAGCTGGGCGAGGACCTTTGCCGCAACCTCGCGGTACGCCTGCGCCCCCTTGGACGTCCGAGCCGTGGAGAGAATGGACCGCCCGACCGCCGGCGCCTCCGCGAAGCGGATCGTTCGCGGGATCGGCGGGTCGAGAACCGGCACGCCGTAGCGTTCGCCGACGTCGGCCAGCACCTCGCGCACGTGACGGCTCCGCCCGTCGTGGAGCGTGGGCAGGATCCCGAGCACCTCGAGATGCGGGTTGAGGATGCGCTGCACATCCGCGACGGTGTCGAGCAGCTGACCGACCCCGCGGTGGCTCAGCATCTCAGCGGACATCGGCACGATGAGCACATCAGCCGCCGTCAGCGCGTTGAGCGTCAGCACGCCGAGGCTGGGTGAGCAGTCGATGAGGACGATGTCGTATGCCGCTGGGCCGGCTTCGTCATCCGCGCCACCTTCCAGCGCGGTGCGCAGGACGTACTCGCGACCCGGCCGCGGCATCAGCATGGCCTCGGCGCCGGCCAGGTCGATCGTCGACGGGACGAGGTCGACCCCTTCGTCGCAGCTCAGGACGGCGTCGGCGATCGGCGCTCCCTGCGTCAGCACCTCGTGGATGGAGGTCTCCACCGTGTCGGGGTCAATCCCGAGGGAGAAGGTGAGGCAGGCCTGCGGATCGAGGTCGACGAGGAGCACTCGCCTGCCCAGCTCGACGAAAGCGGCGCCAAGGCTCGCGACCGAGGTCGTCTTGGCGACGCCGCCCTTCTGGTTGGCCAGCGCGAGAATCGTGGGGCGACGGTCTCCCGTCGTGGGGCGGCCCATGCCGCCAGTGTGTCAGGTCGAAGGACTCAGAAGGCGGAGATCGTGCGCGGCGCCCGCTCGGAGCGCGTGAGGGCAGACACGATGGCGCCCTGCCCGTGCTTCTCCATCGCAAGGCGGGTGAGCAGCCCCAGCACCGGGCCGAGGACGGCACGCGACAGCCGGGGAGCAGTGAAGCCGACGCTGGCTGCGACATCCTCGCCGTGGACGACGATCTCGAGCATCCGCCCGGTGAGGAAGTCGTCGCGCAACAGCGACCACCCGGCCCACGGAATGAGCACGGCCCGATCGGCCGGCTGGCCCGCCAGCACCGCCGGTAGCTCGGCGCGGGCTCGGACCGCCGCGGCCAGGACCGCGGCATGGCCGTCCGAGGCCTCGCGCTCGCCGCCCTCCCGGATCCCTGCGTTGACCTCGGCCTCATGCGCGGCGCCGACCCAGGCGGAACGGTGATAGTGCTCGTCGACGGCGATCGGGTCGGATCCGGGCTCGGCCCGCAGCAACCGAAGAGCCGTCGGCAGCTGCGCGGCGAAGTGCGCCACCAGGCCACCGACCGACCAGTCGGCGAGTGCGCTGGGCTCGCGCCACGCCGTGCTGACGTCGTCACGAGCCAGAATCGCGATCACGTGGTCAGCGGCCTCCACGAAGGCGGCGCGGAGGTCGCTCATGGTTGCTCCTCGGTGCTGTCGGCTGTGCTTCGAAGCCCGCATGCCTCCGCCGCCTCGAGTCCGGCCCAAGCCGACTTCTCCGGACCCATCTGCTGTCCTTCGGGGCAATGGGCCCGAAAGTCGCACCACGTGCACAGCGGCGATGGCCTCGGTGGGAACGAGGGCGACTCGACGCCACGGGCGGCGAACTCGGCGTCGACTCTGCGGAGATCGCCGGCGATGGACTCCGCCTCGGCGACCTTGCGGTCCAGCGACTCGGTCGTGTGCTCGTGCGCGGCCACCGTGCGGGTCGGAACATGATGAAGCTCGACTCGGACGCAGGGCCGTCGGAAGACCCGGGCAGCTCCGGCCGCATAGAGGGCGAGTGGCAGGGAGGTCCGGGCGTCGTCCTCGGACGGGATCTGGCGACCGGTCTTGTAGTCGACGACGACGACCGCCCCGTGGCGGTCGTCGAGCCGGTCGACCCGGCCGGTGACCGCGATGGAGTCGGTCCTCAGGGCGACCGATCGCTCGAGTCCGAGCGGCTGCTGGTCCTGGTCGATGTGGCGCAGGTAGTCGACCACCGACGCGCTCACCTTCTCCCGCCACGACGCGGACTGCTCAGGGTCACGGAAACCCACGTCGATCCACGAGGCCCGGACCAGCTCGGCCACCCCGGACGGGGTGCGCTGGGACCTGGGCAGGTCCCAGAAGTCCCGGAGCACGTTGTGGGTCACGATCCCGACGGAGGTGTGGGCCCGCTGCGGTCGCGCCTCTGGTTTCGGCCGGTCGAGGTACTGCATCCGGTACCGGCGTGGGCAGTCGAGCCAGGCCAGCAACCTCGAGGGCGACGCTGGGTACAGCGGGGTCGGCATTCCTGCGAAGATGCCCTGCTCGACCGTCACGCCAGCCACCCTAGGCGAGACCGGTGACAACGGATGGGACCAGCCACCGTCTCGACCTCGGTGGCCGCCGCGATGACACCGCCGATCCGGGTCATGGCCGCACCACCGGCGTCGCCCCCCTGGCCTGCGCCTCGATGGCGGCGAAAACTTCTGGGGCCGTGGTGAACTCGGCCAGCCGGTTACGCTTGCCCACGCCGTGGTAGTCGCTGGTCCCTGTCACGAGCAGGCCGAGCCGACGAGCGAGACGCAGCGCGCGCTCGACCTGCGAAGGCCCGTGGTCGCGGTGGAAGGCCTCGAGACCAGCGAGCCCAGCGGCATACATCTCCTCGACGAGCACGTCGGACACCGTCTCTCCCCTGGTCCTGGTGAACGGGTGGGCGAGCACGGGCACGCCGCCCGCTCCACGGACGAGCTCGCAGGCGCGCACCGGGTGTGGCGAGTAGTGCTTGACGTAGTAGGGCGACTCGTTGGTGAGCCACTCCCGGAAGGCCTCGTCGCGGTGCCGGATCGTCCCGTTCGCGATGAGTGCGTCGGCGATGTGCGGACGGCCCGGCGTCGCGCCGGGCGCCACCTGGTCGAGAACCTCGTCGTAGGTGATCGGGATCCCGTCCTCCGCCATGAGCGCGACCATGCGCTCGAGCCGCGTGGCGCGCGACTCGCGGGCCTTGGTGAGCTCGCCCATGAGGTCCACATCGTGCGGGTCCGTCAGGTAGCCGAGGAGGTGGATCGACCCGTGGTGCCAGGTCGTGGAGATCTCGATGCCGCGAACCAGGGCGATGCCGTGGTCGCGTGCGGCCGCTTCAGCCTCGGCCCAACCCGCCACGGTGTCGTGGTCGGTGATGCCGAGCACGTCGATGCCTGCTTCACGTGCGGCGATGACCAGCTCCGTCGGCGTGTCGGTGCCGTCGCTCGCCGTCGAGTGCGTGTGCAGGTCGATGACGGGGGCGGCGGCGCTCACGGCCCAAGCGTATTGGTCCGCCCCTGCTCCCCCACGGCTACCGCAACACACCGAGCTGTGGTCAACCCCCTGCGGCTATTTCCGTCATCGGTTGACCGCTGTTCGGTGTGTCGCCGGGTCGGAGGAGCTGCTTGGCGGAACGGACGCGATCCCCGATCGTCCGTGGCCGGTCGAGGTCACTCCAGATGATGCGCTCGACCGGGTGGCCCTCGCGCCGGATCCCGTCCTCGCGTCGCTTCTCGCGCCACACCACCTCCCCGGCATCGGCGACGCCATCCTCTGGGTCTCGGGCGCGGGCGTACTTCTTCTTGCCGTCGAACTCGAGCACCACTCCCTCCACGAGGAAGTCGACGCGGCCAAGGAACCTACCGGACCGGTCGACGATGACGACTTGGCTCTCATGGGCCAGACCGAGATCGTCGAGGACGAGGCGGGTGCGGGACTCCCCCACCGACTCGCACTTCTCGTCCATGGCCAGGACCGCCTCGAGCGCCCGGTTCCGACCCTGGTGCGGTGTCACCTGCTCCACCTCCGCCAGGAGTTCCGTGATGGTGACGAGTCGGCGATGCAGCGCGGCATCGCCGGCGACGACAGCACAGTCACGGCCCATGGTCAGTGCCGCCCGCACGATGGCCCGAGCCGGGGTCACGACGGACACCCCGGAGCGCACGAGCACCTCGGCACCGGCCAGCGGATGAACCCACAGCCCTGAACGGTTCACCGCCTGACGGACATCCGACAGGACGTCAACCCGGCTCGGGTCGTGACCGAACAGCGGCAGCCCATGCACGGCCAGTGCGGCGTGGTGGCTCACGGCGTCGCCCGGGCGCGTGTGGGCCGTCGCGAGGACCCGCAGCAGGAAGCGCGCGTCCGCGTCACCTGCGTCCCAGGCGCTGCGCGTCGCGTAGGCACCCCGTCGGAAGTGGACGACCTCGCGCCTCCGCAACGCGGCCCGGAGGTCAGGTGGGCCGATCCCCCTGGATGCCGCCTGGGCGGCCGCGAACGCGCCGGCTTGCTCGCCGGCCAGAGCCTGAAGTCGGTTGTCCATGGGAGCAAGCCCAGCGGCATACCGGATGCGCCGGAACGCCCCGCCCCGTGACTGTGGACAGGGAGCGCATCAGCCCAGCCCTGTGGACACCGCCAACACACCGAACAGTGGCCAACGCCTGACGGTTATTTCCGTCAGGCGTTGGCCACTGTTCGGTGTGTTGCCGACGAAGGCGCTGTCAGGCCTCCTGGCCCGGCGTCGACCCAGCCCAGTTCTTGTCCGCCTGCGGCACGGGCCGCCCCGGCTGCTCTCCACCACGCGCGTCGAGGTAGTTCTGCTTCGGAACCATGACCTTGCGGCGGAAGATGCACACGACCTTGCCGTCCTGGTTGTAGCCGATCGTCTCGACCTGGACGACGCCCCGGTCGTCCTTCGACGTGGACTCCCACTTGTCCAGGACCGTCGTCTCCCCGTAGATCGTGTCGCCGTGGAACGTCGGCGCGACGTGACGCAGCGACTCGATCTCGAGGTTGGCGATCGCCTTGCCGGAGACATCCGGGACCGACATGCCGAGGAGCAGCGAGTAGACGTAGTTGCCCACGACCACGTTGCGCCCGAACTGCGTCGTCTCCCCCGCGTAGTTCGCGTCGAGGTGCAGCGGGTGGTGGTTCATGGTGATCAGGCAGAAGAGGTGGTCGTCGTACTCGGTCACCGTCTTGCCGGGCCAGTGCTGGTACACCGCGCCGACCTCGAACTCCTCGTAGCTGCGACCGAACTGCATGCCGTCCTCCTGAGACCCACCACGTGCGAAAGCGAACGGTGACCAGCCTGCCGGACCCGGCGGCATACAGACATGGCCGTATGCCGTGTGCTTCCTCACGCCGTAACGACCCTCAGGGGGTGGGCGACGTCTCCGAGTCCACCCGCGGCAGGTCGCCGGTGTCGGACAGGAGCGGCATGATGACGGCCGCCGAGGCGGACGGGTCGGCCGGCAGCCGCGTCCCGGCGGCACGGCCGATCGTGATCCCGTGCCGCCGGGCGAGGAGCAGGCCGGCGAGGTAGGTGCCGAGCGAGACACCCGCCGCGAGCCCCAGCCCGAGCCCGAACGCCTCGGCCAGCGTCGGCAGCCCCGCCGAGAAGCCCAGCCCGTCGGGCTGCGTGACGATGAGCGAGATGCCCTCGTAGGCCTTGCGGCCCGGCAGGAGGGGCACGATCGCTGCGGTCGTCACTGCGAGCGCCGAGATCCGGGCTCGGCGTGCCAACAGCCGCGCCGCGAAGCCGATGACGAGAGCCGCCACCGCCGACGATGTCACCGCACCGACCTCTGCCCGCTCCCCGCCGGCGACGATCAGCCAGCCGAGCGCGGCCGCGGCTCCGGCGGCTGTGACGGCGCGCCCGGTGGAGTACGAGGAGACGCCGAAGGCGACGGCGATGACCACCGCACACCCCACCTGGACGAGGACGTTGTCGCCGAGCAGGGCGCGGGAGCTGATCGCGATCGGGTACCCCAGGCCCTGTCCGACCGCGAGGACGACCGAGACGCCCACGGCGATGCCGAGGGAGAGGACGACGACCTCGAACGCCCGCGCCCCGGCCGTGACGTAGTAGCCCTCGAGGGCGTCCTCCCCCGCGCCGACGATCGACAGTCCGGACAGCAGCAGCACGATGCCGGACGCCACGACGAGCGACGGTGACACGTCGCCGACCGCGGTGACGCCCGCCGACTGCGCCACCACGATGAGGGTCGCCACGATGGTCGGAATCGCCGCGCCGACGCACTGCGAGAAGAAGGAGGCCACCCCGGCCCTGCCGAGCACATCGTTGACGCGAGTGACGACGGCAGCCGTCAGGAAGCTGAGCAGGACGATGAACCACCCACCGCCGAGCAGCCCCGCGGCACCGGCGGCGAGCGTTGCGCTGGCCACGGTGACGACCCATCGTCGGTAGGGATGCGGTGCGGTGAGGACGGCGTCGAAGCGGATCCGTGCATCGTCGACGTCAACGGGGTCCCGGCTGAGCGCCACGATGAGGGAACGCAGTCGCTCCAGCCGCGTGTAGTCCTGGACCCGGAAGCGCACGATCCGCATCACGGTGATCGGGTCTGCGTCCGGCCCCCGGTGGTAGGAGACCGTCACCGAGGTGTAGGTGACGTCGACGTGCACGCTGGCGAGTCCGTAGGCCCGGGTCAACATGAGCACGGTGGCGGTGACGTCGGCCGCCGCCGCACCGGTGGAGAGCATCGCGACTCCCGCGCGGATCGCGAGATCGATGACGGCCTGGGCTGTCTTGCGGTCCACGCCGTCCGGTGAGCGCCAGAGGGCGATCTCATCGGTGGGCGGCCCGCTCGGACGGAGCGCCCGTCGAGTGCTCGCCCGGAGCGACGGAAGCGAGCGGAGCGAGGAGGGCCTGGCGGTCGGCCGGCGTGGTCGGTCGCTGGGAGGCACAGGGAGACTGTATTGCCGGACGGCTGGGCCAATTGGGTTTCTTCGGCGACGGGGCGACGTGGAAGCATGGGCGGGTGATGAGCGAAGAGCAGAAGAAGAGCGCCAGCCGCGCCCGTCCGACGACCGACGAGTTCCGGGCCTTCGTCGCGTCTGGGTGGGCTCCCCGGCGCACCGACCGTCCCGAGCGCTCGAGCGTGGCACCGTATGCCGCTGAGCGCCGTGCCGCTGTCAGCGCGGCCTTCGCGGGGCAGCGCCTCGTCATACCGGCCGGTGGCCTCAAGATCCGCAGCAACGACACGGACTACGTCTTCCGTCCGCACAGCGCCTTCGCACACCTGACCGGCCTCGGCGGCGATCGGGAGGCCGACGCCGTCCTCGTCCTCGAGCCGACCGGAGACACCGGCGGGGCGGGCGCAGCCGACACGCCGGGCCACGAGGCGATCCTCTACTTCCGGCCCCTGTCGGGCCGTGACACGGACGAGTTCTTCGGGGACTCCCGCTACGGGGAGTTCTGGGTCGGCGCGCGGCCGACCATCGAGGACATCGAGGCCGAGCTCGGCATCTCGGCGCGGCACATCGACGAGTTCGCCGACGCCGTGGCCAAGGATGCCGGTGAGGTCATCATCCGCGTCGTGCGGGAGGCCGACGCGGCGGTCGCGGCCGCAGTGGACAAGGCGCGTGCGGAGGCGGCCGACGCGGCCGGAGCGGCCACCGCCGAGCAGCGCGCCGAGGCCGAGCACGAGGCGGACGACGAGCTGTCGTCCTTCCTCTCCCACCTGCGGATGATCAAGGACGACTGGGAGATCGAGCAGATGCGCTCCGCGATCGAGGGGACGCACCGCGGTTTCGAGGCCGTCATCGCGGATCTGCCCGAGGCGATCCGCCGGGGCCGCGGGGAGCGCTGGGTCGAGGGTGTCTTCGGCCTGTACGCGCGCCACCACGGCAACGGCGTCGGCTACGACTCGATCTGCGCGAGCGGCGACCACGCCAACACGCTGCACTGGATCAAGAACACGGGCGAGATCACCGAGGGCGACCTGCTCCTGCTCGACGCCGGCGTCGAGGTCGACTCGCTCTTCACGGCCGACATCACCCGAACCCTGCCCGTGAGCGGCACCTTCAGCGAGGCGCAGCGCCGGATCTACGACGCGGTCCTCGCCGCCCAGGAGGCCGGCATCGCGGCGTGCAAGCCGGGCAACCGGTTCAGCGACATCCACGACGCCGCCATCCGGGTCATCGCGGAGCACCTCCACGAGTGGGGCCTGCTGCCCGAGGGCGTCGATGTCGAGGCGACGCTCGACAAGGAGCACGGCCAGTACCACCGCCGGTGGATGGTCCACGGCACGAGCCACCACCTCGGGCTCGACGTCCACGACTGCGCGCTCGCCACGCGCGAGCAGTACACGGACGCGGAGCTCAAGCCGGGGATGATCCTCACCGTCGAGCCCGGACTGTACTTCAAGGCGGACGACCTGCTGGCGCCGGCGGAGTTCCGCGGCAACGGCGTTCGCATCGAGGACGACATCCTCATCACTGAGGACGGCTGCGTGAACCTATCTGCCGCGATGCCACGCACCGCGGACGAGGTCGAGGCCTGGATCGCCCGGATCTGGGGTGGGCGCGCCTGACTCGCCGCGGCGGCCGAGCGCATCAGGGCACCGTCGTCACCGTCACGTCCGGTGGGTAGGGATTCTGGTTGCGCGGGGCCACCGGCGGGACTGGCGTGCCGGGACCTCCGGGCGCGCCTGAGCCAGCCGAGCCGGTGATGCTGCCGGAACCGCTGGAACCCCTGGAACCGCTGGAACCGTCGGACGAGACCGGCTGGTCCGGGTCGGGTCCCGGGATCGGTGGACTCCACTGCTCGACGAGGTCGATGACCGAGCCGGCGTCGTCCGCGGCCAACCCGCTGCTGAACGCCTGTGGCGCGCACGTCGGGGAGACGTTGACCCAGACGGCGGGCCCGTCCGCGTAGTCGAGCACGAGCCGAAACGCCCGCGAGTGGTCGTCGCCTGTGTTCGAGCAGCCGGAGTCGCTCACCCCGACGGCCAGACGGCGCAGGGCAGCCACCACCTCGCGACTTTGCCCGGTGGAGAGCCGGGTTGGCTGCTCGGTTCCGTCGGCCCGAATGCGGCAGACGGTGACTCGCGGATCCCCTTCGGGCGCGAGCGACAGGTGGTCCCCAAGCCGACCCAGCCCCCAGCCGGTGCAGGCTGCCGTCGGCGCGGGGTCGCGACGGTTGTCCACGATCGCATCCAGCAGGGACCCCACCGCCGCTGACGACACGAAGTCACCGTTCGTCGCCTTCGAGCACCCGTTGGGATCTGCCTTGGCTGCCACCCAGACAATCGCGTCCCGGTAGCGCGACCCGATGAGATGCACGGTCTCGTCCCCGCCGATCGCGGTGCACGCCTTCGACCTCAGGTTGTCCAGCGGGGCCCAGGTGAGCAGCTCGACCACCTCGGACCGCCCGCCGCCGGACAACACCCGGCGCGTCTTGAGCCGGAAGGGCGCCGTCAGTGAGCCGTTCATCATGTCGAGGACGGGGTAGCTGCACACGACGAGCGAGTCGGGCTCCCGGTCAGGGAGCAGGCGCGCGTTGCCGTCGACGCCCTGGGGTCGCTCCGGAACCGTCATCCCCTCCCGGTCCGTGATCGTCGCCGGACACTCGAGGGCACCATCGGCCGCGACGGGCTGGGCGGAGACACTCCGCATCGGCCCGACCGTCTGGGTCGGCCGGCCGGGCCCGGTCGCGGCCGGCTGTGCACACGCGGCAAGGAGCGCCGCGACTCCGAGGCCGACCAGAGGGCCGGACACGAAGCCACCCGCGGTGGTCCGGGGGCGGCGTGATGGCGTTGGCATGGCAGAACCTCCGGGCTCGATCCTCACCGAGGATGACCCCTCATGAGTCCAGATCGTTGCACCCCAACCGCAACACACCGAGCAATCGCCACAACACGCGGTTATTTCCGCATGGGTTTGGCGACTGCTCGGTGTGTTGCGGTGTCGGGGCGAGTGCTGGGCCCGGCTCAGCCGTCCGTGCGGTCAGCGGGAGGCGGCGGGGGCACCTGGCTGGGCGACGGCGTGGTCGGCGCGCCGTAGCCGGCCATCCCGCTCGAGTGGATGCCGGCCTTGGCGAGGATCTCGCGCGCCTGCTGGGCGAACTTGTGCTCGGTGAAGACCTCGTACTTGGTCGCGACCACCTGGCTCACGGACGAGAAGTCACGGGTGCCACGCGTGAACGCATAGCCGACCAACGACCAGATGAGACCGAACAGGACACCCCAGAGGGCGCAGGCCAGCAACAGCGAGAAGGCGCTGGTCGGCGGGTTGAAGAGCGAGAAGATCAACCCGACGAAGAGCCCGAGCCACAGGCCCGACAGCGCTCCGCCCAGGGCGACCCGACCCCACGTCAGCCGCGCCGTGACTCGCTCGACCTGCTTGAGCTCGGTGCCGACGATGAGGCAGTTCTCGACCGGGAATCCGCTGTCCGACAAGGTGTCGACGGCCTTCTGCGCGTCCTCGTACTTGTCGAAGGTCCCGAGCGACATCGGGTAGTCGAGGGACAAGGTCGCAAAGCCCGGACGCCCACCCGGGCCCTTCGGTTGCAAGCTCATGACATCATCCTCGCACTTCCCCAGTCCGCCCCGCGGGACCTCACGACCTGAGTCGGTAGTCCTCGACGAGGCGGCGACCGATGATCATCCGCTGGATGTCGGCCGTGCCCTCGCCGATGAGCAGCATCGGCGCCTCGCGGTACAGCCGCTCGATCTCGTACTCCTTCGAGTAGCCGTAGCCGCCGTGGATCCGGAAGCTGTCCTCGACGACCTGGGCGCAGTTCTCCGAGGCGAGATACTTCGCCATGCCGGCCTCGAGGTCGTTGCGCTCGCCGGAGTCCTTCTTGCGGGCAGCCTTGACCATCATCTCGTGGGCGGCCTCGACCTTGACGGCCATGTCGGCGAGGCGGAACAGGACGGCTTGGTGGTCAACGATCTTCTTGCCGAAGGTCTCCCGCTGCTGGGCGTACGCGATGCCCAGCTCGAACGCCCGCCGCGCGACTCCACAGCCGCGCGCGGCGACGTTGACCCGGCCGACCTCGACGCCGTCCATCATCTGGTAGAAGCCCTTGCCCGGCTCGCCGCCGAGGATCTGAGCGGAGCTGGTCCGATGGTTGTCGAGAATGAGCTCCGTCGTGTCGACGCCCTTGTAGCCCATCTTCTCGATCTTGCCCGGCACCGTGATGCCCTGCGCCGTCTCCCCGAAGCCGGGCTCCTTCTCGATGAGGAAGGTCGTCATGTTCCGGTAGACACTGTCCGCACCGGTGTCGGTCTTGACGAGAACCGCGACGAGGTTGGCCGAGCCGCCGTTGGTGAGCCACATCTTCTGCCCGTTGATGGTCCAGTCGCCGTCGTCACCCTGGACGGCCCTGCTCTTGATGGCGGACACGTCTGAGCCGCAACCCGGTTCCGACATCGAGAAGGCACCACGGATCTCCCCCGTCGCCATCCTCGGCAGGTACCGCTGCTTCTGCTCCTCGGTGCCGTGCTGGAGGATCAGGTACGCGACGATGAAGTGGGTGTTCACGATGCCACTGACCGACATCCATCCCCGCGAGATCTCCTCGACGCACAGGGCATAGGTCAGCAGCGACTCACCGAGTCCGCCGTACTCCTCGGGAATCATCAGCCCGAAGATCCCCATCTCCTTCATCTGGTCGACGATGGCCTGCGGGTACTCGTCCTTGTGCTCGAGGTCGGTCGCGACGGGGATGATCTGCTCCTCGACGAACTCACGGACGAGCTTGAGCAGCTCCGTCTGCTCGTCGGTGAGGCCTTCGGTCTGCTGGAGTCGGGACACGCGTGATCGCCACCTTGCGCTCGGGCTGGGTCAACAATGCGATCGAGTATGCCGCTGAGCTCGCTTCCCGGGACACGTCTCCTCGTGTGTCGTCCCCCACCTGTAACGCTCGTCACCCCGGTCTCCGGTTCGGGGCGTGCCTCGATCGACGGATGGGTCACCAGAGCTGGCCGAAGCCGGCCTGCTTCGCCTTGACTGCGCCCTCGAGGGTCGAGCGCTGCTCGAACTGCTCCGCCTTGAGGCCCGCGTGCACCGCCTTGAGGTGCGCGGCTCGGGTCGCATCGGGCCGCTCCTTCAGTGACGTGAGGAACAGATGGGTGAACGCGCCGTTCGGGCGACCCTCGAAGGTCGCATCCGAGGCGGTCTGGTCCGGACGGCAGGCCGCGAAGAGGACGGGCCGGGCGCCCTTGCCCCGCTTGGTCAGCTCGACGAGGGCCTTGCGGTCGACCGTCCGGGCCGGCGCCTGCTCGCGGATGCTGCGAGCTCGGTCGAGCCCGCGCGGAGTCGGCGGCGGCAGGAAGCGGGGCTTGCGCCCCAAGGTCATGGCCAGCTGGAGCTCCTCGAGGTCCTTGAGGCCGGTCCCGCTGTGGCAGGTGTCCAGCAGGACCTCGAGCAGGGCTCCCTGGGGCACCCGCTGGAACAGGTCATGCAGCTCGTCGTCCGAGATGACGGTGCTGCGATCCCACTGGTCGCCGGCTCGCTTGATGTCGTAGCAGGCGAAGACCTCGTCGAGGCCGTCGGGCTCGTCTGTGGCGCCCGGCTGGTTCGGCACCTGCGTGCCGTGGCTCGAGAACGAGACGACGAGGTGGTCACCCGGTCTGGCCTTGTCGACCATCGTCGTGAGGGCGCCCATGACGGCCTTCTTCGTGGCCTCGGAGTCACGGAGCACCGTGGTCGTGCGCGAGGTGAAGCCGAACTTCTTGAGCGCGGCCGAGATGTCGTTCGCGTCGTTGACGCATCCCGCCAGCCAGCTGCTCATCGGGAGGTGCTTGAACTCGTTGATGCCGACACAGACTGCGCTGCGTGCCATGGCCAGATCCTTTCCTGTTGAGCCGCTGTCGATGGGTCGGGTGGGTCGCCTCACGAACGCGTGAGCACGGCGTCGGGCCGTGCGTAGACGACGAAGGCGAGCCAGGTCGCATCTCCCTGCTCCCGGGCCGCCTGACGCGCTCTCGCCGTGGCGAGCGCCATGGGCGTCCGGTTGAGCAGCTCGTCGTAGAGCTTCTCGACGAACACCCGCGACGGCTGCTGGTGGACCGACCACAGACAGGAGACGAACGCGGACGCCCCTGCGTCGAGGAAGGCATCGGCGAATCCGCCTGCCGTGGTGAGCAGAATCCCCTCTCGACCGGTCTGGCAGGCATTGAGCACCACGACCGGTCCCGCCTCGCCCTGTCTGGTCCACCGCGCGTTCTCGCTCACCTCGGTAGCGGAGAGGAACTGCGGCTCGACCGCCCGTCCCCTCCTGCGCCCCTGGAGCAGGATGCGAGCGCCGAGGATGTCCTCCATGTCCGCAGCACCATGGCCAGAGAAGTGGAGCAGGTCGAACTGGCCGCCTCGCAACAGCTGGAGCACGCCTGTCGGGGTGGCCCGGACCGGGCTGGCCCCGAAGTGCTCCGCGAGGTAGCGCTGCTCGTGAACCGGTTCGGACAGCACGAAACTCGGGTCGCGGTAGTCCGGGATGAGCGACCTCGCGCGACCGTCGCGAATCCTGATCTCCTTCGGCGGGAAGCTGCCCAGACGCCACCGCACCAGTCCGCCCTGCGCCAGGAACCACGGCTTCTTCGGCCTCGGGCCCCTGGGAGGCTTGAGGTGCACGAGCTCCCAGGGGACGTACGGCTCGTCGGCGTAGACGATGAGGTCGCCGATCTCGTTGCGGTGCTGCCAGAGATAGGCCTGCATGTCCTCCGGCAGCAACAGGTCGTAGAGCCGCGTGCCGATGTCCTGCAGGCGACGCAGGACCTGCGCCTCGCTCAGGTCGGCGCCGACGATCTGCTGGACCTCGTCGAGGAAGGCCGCCATGGTGCGCGCCCGGTCGGCGATGGGCAGGGACTGGAAGGCGACCGGCTTGCCGTCCTGCTCGATCCGGACGGCGTACTTGTAGATGACCGAGCCGTCGGGCTGGGCGCTCTCGATGATGTCGAGGCACGGCAGGCCGTCAAGCTCGGGTGCGTCGATCCCGGTGTGGATCTGCGCCCGGGCGGGTGGGGCCGGTGCCCCGAGCGCCGCCCGGGAGACCGCCTTCGCCTCGAGAGCCAGGGTCGCCAGCGGCACCCACCCCTGCCGGATGATGGCGTGCACCTCGACGGGTCCGGTCGACAACGCGCGCACGGTGAAGGCCACGGAGGACTCACCGCCGCCGAGGGGGAGCCCGAGGATGTCGGAGTCGGTGCCGACGACCTCCGCGTTCACCTTGCCGACCACCTGGACCGACACCGGTCGCTCGGCCTCGACGGCGACCATGGCCGAGGCGTGGACCATACCCTCTCCCGCGTCGATGTCCTTGCGCGACAGTGTGATGCAGACCTCGAACGCTTCCTCGACGACGACGGTCGCGGGCATCTCGGCGGCGACGGTGGCCTGGGTGGGGGCCACCGGAGGTGGAGCGGCTGGTGGCGGAGCAGCCTCGGGTACGAGGGGTCCCGGTGGCGGCGGTGCCATCGGCAGGTCCCGGCTCGGCGGCTCAGGCCTGGGTGCTGCCTGGGGCTCAGCCTCCGGCTCGGGCATGGCCTCGGGCTCGCCGCCGGCGCCCATCCCCAGCGGCAGCCAGCCGGCGATCGCCTCGATGACCTCGAGCTGGCTGAAGTAGTTGGTGTGGTAGATCCGGTCGTTCGTCTCGAAGACCTTGGCCTCGGCGACGAAACCGCCGGTGGGCAGCCCGATGGCGCTCATCGAGGCCGTGTCGACGACGAGGTCGTTGTCGCCCTTGAAGAGGTCGTCGACAAAGCCCTCTGCCAACCTGACGACGAGCTCGCGGGGGAACTCGGGCGGCCGGTGGGAGTCGTCGAGGAGCTCGACGTGGAAGTTGGAGGCGATGACGAACCAGTTCGTCCCCGGCGCGGGCTGCTTCGGCTGCTCCTTGTTGAGGTCCGTGACGAACGGGCCGTTCGGCATCATCGCTGCGAGCCCGGGCACGCCGTTGTCCTCACCGAGGTAGGACACGAGGTACTTGACGAGGGCTCCGATCCCTTTGACGACTCCGGCGACGACCGCAGCCACGGGCGCACCGCCGGGAATCGCGGCCAGGGCGCCGGCCCCCACGCTGGCCAGGTTGGTGTAGAGGTCGATGAGGTCCTGCCACCGATCCGGATCGGCCAGGTGCGTGCCGCCGTTCGTCGCCGCCACGAAGATGATGCGGTCGACCCGCCCCGGCCAGCTCGAGCCGGGCAGCTCGTACTCGACGAGGCTGCGCGTCGTCAGGCCGCCCCTGCTGTGCGTGATGATGTCGATGACGAACTCGTCGTCGGGCTGGTGTGTGCTGAGCCGCGCGAGGAGGTCCTTGGCGTTCGCGCGCGGGTCGACGCTCAGGGTCCGGTGGTCGAATCCAAGAACGGCGTCATACGCACCGATGGCGGTACTGAGCAGACCCATGGCGTTCTCGTCATAGGTGATCGCGCCGAAACCACCGGCCGTCGACGAGAAGGTGCCGTGAATGAACAGCAGGATTCGGACGGGACGGTCGGTCGCGAGCCCGAGCTCGCCGAGTCCCTCGATTCGTCGCCACGAGCCGAGGTCGGGGCCGGTGATGTGGACCAGTCCCGGACGGACGTGCTCCTCCATCTTCTCGATCGCCTTGCCGACGACGAGGGGTGCGGCGAACCGGAACACGACGGCCTGCACGGCGCCCCTGACGATGTCGCCCAGTAATCCGCGAGTGCGGACCTGGCGTCGAGCCGGCCGTTTCCGGCCTCTCGGTGGCCCGTCCTCGACCAGGTCGATGGTGAAGCGCGCAGTACGCGGTCCGAGGTCGATGGATCGCGTGCGGTGCCCGGCGTCGACGGGCAGGTGCCACGAGTACACGCCCTCTCGCTCGAGGAGGACCACCGCGTCCTCCTCCGCCCCAACCTCGACCTCGACCATCGCCATCCCCGGCGAGGGACGGCCCGGAGCTGCGCCGGGCAGGTCCCGGTCCTGCCGCGGTGACAGGTCGAGACGCTGCACGGTCACCAGACCGCTGTCCTCCAGCGAGGCGACGATCGCCTCCCTGGCCACCTGCTGCTCGAAGCCCGGCTCGCCGGGAAGGGCACGAGCGCGCGACGCTTCCCGCACGTCGTAGGACCCTGGCACGACGACTCGGATACCTTCGCTGGCGAAGGAGGTGGGCGGCATACGGCTCCCCCTCTTGGCTCGATCGCGGTCGCTCACTTGTCACCGTAGAGCCGAGCTCCCCGCGGCTGATACCGAATCGCCGAGAACGTGCGCGGAAAACCGTTTGCACGTCACCGCCGTCAGGCGGCAACCTCGTGGCAACCGCACCGGCGCCGGGAGCCGCTGCACGAGTCCAAGGAGGGTGACATGTCCATCACGGTCCGGGCAGACCTGCCCACATCCACCACTTCCTTGGAGTTCTCTTGTCTTTCAATCGTTTTCACGAGGATGACTCATCCTTCGCAATAGACACCGATCCGGATGGACCTCCGGAGGGCGACCGCTGGTCGAGCTGGGACGGCGCCAGCCACGGGCCAAAGCCCAGACCTGACTGGGTCATCACCGACCTCGGTGCCGTCGAGGAGGACCTCGGCGTGCTCAAGACGGGCAAGGAGGCGGACGTCCACCTCGTCCGCCGCTGGATGCCCGGTGATCCCGATCGGGACGTCCTCATGGCGGGCAAGCGCTATCGCTCGAGCAAGCACCGGCTCTTCCACCGCGATGCCGGCTACCTCGAGGGCCGGCGGGTCCGCAAGTCGCGTGAGACACGCGCGATCGCGACCCGCACGTCCTTCGGCAAGGAGCTGATCAGCGGCCTCTGGGCCTTCGCCGAGTTCGAGACGATGGCCCGGCTCTGGCGGGACGGCTTGCCGGTCCCCTATCCGGTGCAGATGAGCGATGACGAGCTGCTCATGGAGTTCATCGCCACGCCCGAGGGCGATGCTGCGCCGCGGTTGGCCCAGACGCGCCCCGCGCGGGAGGTGTTGCCTCTCCTGTTCGAGCAGCTTCGCGAGGCGATGCTGCGCCTGGCGGAGCTGGGCTGGGCCCATGGCGACCTGTCGCCGTACAACGTCCTGCTCGACGAACGGCCGACGGTCCGGGGCGATGACCCCCGCCTCGTCATCATCGACTGGCCGCAGGTCGTCGACGTCATCGGCAATCCGCACGGACTGGAGTTCCTCGAGCGGGACGTGCGCACCATGTCCGACTGGTTCACGCGGCGCGGCTTCGAGGTCGACGCCGGGCACCTGTTCGGCGATCTCGTTGCGGCAGCGACCATGCGCTGGTGAGCTGCCGGCGTGGAGCGCCGCCCCTCAGGCTTGACGCGAGCCACCGAGGGGCGGTGCACCGAGCGCCCAGAGCAGCTCATTGATCTCGCGCTGTGCCCGGGTGCGGTGCGTGCGCCCGGCCCGACCCGTGTCGGTGAGGCTGATGTCCCGCGTCACCAGGAGGCGGTTGAGGCGCCCCCAGCAGGAGAGCGTGTGGATCCTGTTACGGCTGGCGAGCTCGACCATGACCGGCAGCGCAACGAGCTGGGCCCGCTTGCCGTAGATGACCCCTGCACTCGACATGCCGAGCATGCGATACCCGTGGTCGGTCGCCCAGCTCCCAGCGATGGCCCGGACATCGAGATTCGACGAGAAGTGCACGACGTCCCGCGCGCTTCGCACCCGAGGCCCCCTGTCGGACGAAGCCGCGTCCCGGTGAGGCGGCGGGATGAAGACTAGTGCACCCCCCGGCGGTCCGCGCGCCGGGTCTCGAACCGTGAATCGCATTGCCCGGCAATGGGTCCCCGCCCACTCCCGATCACTCGGTCAGCTCGCGTCACACCGGCCGGGATCAGACGTGCGCCATCGTCGCCACCATGAAGGCCTGCCAGGCCTCGCGGCTCTCGTGGAGCTCGCCCGGGCCACCGACACGCTCGAGGATCTCGCCCGTCACGGCCCGCGTGGCATCGTCCCACTCCCCGGTCAGCTCGACGTCGGTGCGCCCCCAGACGTGTTGACACATGGCCTGCACCGCCTGGACCTGCACTCGCGATCGGCGGATCAGCCTCGGCCGCTCCACGCCGAACCGACCCGTGTCGACATGGATGTGGTTGGTGTGCGCGTCGTCGTAGAGATAGGTGAGGACGTCGGCGAACTCGTGATGCAGTCCGGCGGCCACCCTCCAGTAGTCCCTGAGTCGGCGTCGGAGCTCGGCCGCGGGGGCATCGCGCCACTCGTCGTACCGCAGGGACACGAGGTCCCTCCCGTCTGCCCGCAGGCGGGCCAGGTCAAAGGCCTGTCCCGAGCTGTGCCAGGACGTGGGCCTGCCCCGGACCCAGGCGCCGTACGAGCGCACTGCGTCGGGCGCCTCCCCCGTGTGCAGCCGGTGCAGCTCGAGCCAGGCGTCGAGGCGCTCCCCGAACGCCACGTCGACGTAGTACGTGGCCGGCCGGCCCGAGATCTCGTACACGTATGCCGCTGGGCCGACTCGGGTGCGCGCCTGCAGGTCCGTGCGGTCCACCGCAACGGGGTCGGCGAACACCTCCCGCGGCGTCGGCTCGAGGAGGCCTGGAATCTGCGGGAAGCCGGGCAGGTCGCCCGTGATGGCAACCAGCCCAGCGGCACCGGCCGCGACAGCCGCACCGCCGAGGACGAGAAACCCACGACGGCTGATGCGTGGAGACCGACCCGCAGAGGGCATGGCCGCGGCAGGCTCGCTTCGCACACCCTGGCTGGGCGCGGGCTGCCGCTCACTGGTCTCGCTCACGTCAGGTCAACGTCAGGAGCACCGCCGAGGTTTCCCCGGGAACCTCACCGCGATGTCACAGTTCGTCCGTTGCGCGTGTCCTCCCTGATGAGAAGCACTCGACCCAAGGAGGACACCATGGCAACCATGTCACCCGTCACCGTCTCGGCACCCACCGCACGGATCCCCCTGGAGCACCGGAACACGCCCTTCGTGCGCATCGCCCGCTGGTGGAGCAGGCGCCGGTACGGCGCCATGTTGGAGCCGCTCCTGGCCACGATGCACAACCGCAAGGTGTTGACGTCGATGGGGCTGCTCGAGCTGACGGTGCCGAGGTGGTCGAGCCTTGACCCCGATGTCCGCGACCTCGCCGAGCTCGCCGTCAGCGCCCAGATCGGATGCAGCTGGTGCATCGACTTCGGCTACTTCCTCTCGCACAACAGGGGCATGGACAGGGCCAAGCTCGAGGGTCTGGCGGACTGGCGGGCCAGCGACGCCTACTCTCCACTGGAGCGCCAGGTGCTCGGGTTCGCGGAGGCCATGACCACCACGCCGCCGACGGTCACGGACGAGATGGTCGAGGGGTTGCGCGCTTCGCTGACCGACGAGCAGCTCGTCGAGCTGACTGCGATGATCGCCCTGGAGAACCTGCGATCACGCACCAACGCCGCGCTGGGGCTGACGAGCCAGGGCTTCAAGGACCACTGTGAGGTGCCCAGCGCATGACCGACCGACGACTGACCGATGACTGACGGTCAAGCGGCCTTCGAGCAGCACCGCACGCTCCTCGAGGGCGCGGCCTACCGAATCCTTGGAACCCGGACGGATGCCGAGGACGTCGTCCAGGAGGCGTGGATCCGGTGGAGCGCGGTCGACCCGGACGTGGTGGACGACGTCCGCGCCTACCTGCTGACCATCACGTCACGGCTCGCACTCAACAAGCTGCGCGAGCTCAAGGCTCGCCGCGAGACCTACATCGGGCCCTGGCTGCCGGAGCCCGTCGCGACTGAGACCGATGACCCAGCGCGGGCGGCGGAGCTCGCCGACGAGGTTTCCATGGCGATGCTCATCGTCCTCGAGTCGCTGTCGCCGCTCGAGCGCGCGGCGTTCGTCATGACCGACGTCTTCGCGATGACGTCGCCCGAGGTGGCCGAGGCCCTCGGTCGTTCGCCGGCTGCGGTACGCCAGCTCGTCTCCAGGGCGCGGGCCCACCTCGCGGCCCGCAGCCCGCGTCAGGTCGTCGAGGCGAGCCGCCATCAGGCGGTCATCGAGAGGTTCCTCAACGCGGTCGTGTCCGGTGACGTCGCCGAGCTCGTCGCCGTCCTGTCCCCCGACGTCACGCTGGTCACCGACGGCGGCGGGATCCGGCGCGCTGCCCTGCGGCCGATCCACTCGTCCGACAAGGTGATCCGGTGGATCCTCGGGGTCCTCCGGGATCCCGACGTGGCCAGCCTCGTGCCCGAGATCCGCACGCTCAACGGCGAACCGGCCCTCGTGGCGCGGGGACCCGACGGCGTGGACTCCGTCTATTTCCTCACGGTGGAGGACGGGCGCATCACGGCGGTTCACTCGATCCGCAACCCGGAGAAGCTCACCGCTGTCTGAGGCGCCGTGGCCCCGGACAGCGTCACTGAGGACACTCCCTCAGCGCTCGAGGGCCTCGATCGCCTCCGCGGTGGCCAGGACCTTCTTCGCCGTCTCGACGTGCAGGTTCTCGATGAGACGTCCGTTCAGGGTCGCAACGCCCTTGCCCTCGGCCGTGGCCGCTTCGAACGCCTCGATGACGGCCCGCGCGTCCACGATCTCGTCGGGACTGGGGCCGTACACCTCGTTGGCCACGTCGACCTGGCCCGGGTGGATGAGGGTCTTGCCGTCGAAGCCGAGCTCGCGACCCTGCTCGGCCTCCGCCCGGAAGCCAGGGTCGTCCTTGACGTTGTTGAAGACGCCGTCGACGACGGAGACACCGCCGGCGCGGGCACCGAGCGCGATGAGCTGCAGGCTCGTCTGGACCGCCGCGCGACCGGCCCGGTAGTGCGCACCGAGCTCCTTGTACAGGTCGTTCGTGCCGATGATGAAGCAGGTCAACCGGTCGGATGCCCGGGCGATCTCCTCGGCGTGGAGGACCGCGACCGGTGTCTCGATCATCGCCCAGAGCTTGGTGCGCTCCGGCGCCCCACCCGCGTCCATCGCGGCGACGAGCGAGCGGACCTCGTCTGCCGAGTTGACCTTGGGCACGACGATCGCGTCCGGACCGGCTCCGGCCGCCGCCGCGAGGTCTGCGTCGTGCCACTGTGTGCCGGACCCATTGACCCGGATCGTCAGCTCCCGCGTGCCATAGGTGCCGGACCTCACTGCTGCACAAGCGTTCTCACGCGCCGCTTCCTTCGCGTCCGGCGCGACCGCATCTTCCAGGTCGAGGATCAGCGCATCGACGGGAAGCGTCTTCGCCTTCTCCAGGGCACGCTCGTTGGAGCTGGGCAGGTAGAGGACCGACCGCCGTGGGCGGAAGGTGCCGTACGCCGCTGGGCTGGCTTGGGACTGAGTGCTCACCTGAGTGCGCCTTTCCTCGGGAACGGGCTGAGCGGCATACGGCTCAATGCTGGTAGAGCTCGGCGAGCTCGGGATCGGTGGCGCTGAGTCGCTCGGCGAGCTCGAGGATGACGAGGCACTGCTTGAGGCTCGCGTCGTCCTCCATCTTGCCGTCGAGCATGACCGCGCCCGTGCCGTCGCCCATCGCCTCCTTGACGCGGCGGGCGTGCGCGACGTCCTCGGCGGACGGGCTGAAGACGCGCTTGGCGATGTCGATCTGGACGGGGTGGAGCGACCAGGCGCCGACGCAACCGAGGAGGAAGGCGTTGCGGAACTGGTCCTCGCAGGCGACGACATCCTTGATGTCGCCGAACGGCCCGTAGTACGGGAAGATCCCATGCATCGCGCAGGCGTCGACCATCCGGGCGATGGTGTAGTGCCACAGGTCCTGCTGGAAGACGGCCCGGTCCCCCTGGATGTTCCCGTCGACGGGGTCCTGCCGCACGAGGTAGCCGGGGTGGCCGCCGCCGACCCGGGTCGTCTTCATCCGGCGGTCCGCCGCCAGGTCCGCCGGCCCGAGCGAGATGCCCTGCATGCGGGGGCTGGCGCCGGCGATCTCCTCGACATTCGCGACGCCGCGGGCGGTCTCGAGGATCGCGTGGACCAGGATCGGGCGGCCGAGGCCGGCGCGGGCCTCGAGCTGGGCCAGGATCCGGTCGACGTAGTGGATGTCCTCGGCGCCCTGGACCTTCGGCACGATGACGACGTCGATGGTGTCGCCGACCTCCGTGACGAGCGTCGTCAGGTCGTCGAGGACCCAAGGGCTGTCGAGGGCGTTGACCCGGGTCCACAGCTGGGTGTGCTCGCCGAAGTCGGTTGCCGTGGCGATCTCGACGAGGCCGGCGCGCGCCGCCTCCTTCCGGTCCGCCTTGACCGCGTCCTCGAGGTTGCCGACGAGCACGTCCACCGTGCCGACCATCCCCGGGATCTTGGCCGCCATCTTCGCGTTGCTCGGGTCGAAGAAGTGGAGCATCCGGCTCGGCCGGGCGGGTACCTCGGTGAGGGGGGTCGGGGCCCCCACCGCGAGGGGCCTGAAGAAGTCCTTGGCGCTGCGCATGGGCGCCAACGTAGCGCGACGCTTCGCGACATCGTTATGACCGCAGTCACTCACCCCGTGGCGGCACCACCGGGCTGCGTCGATCACTATGGTGGGCGCTGTGACGGAGCAGCCACCTCTCAACCTCAGCGCCCTGCTGGGCGAGGCCATGACCAAGTCGGGGCTGCTGTGGATCGATGTCGCAGAGGACCGGACCTGGCCGGCCTGGCACGTCTGGGACGAGACGACGGCCTTTGTCGTCAGCGGACCCGGCGAGCAGCCGCTGCCGTGGCTGCCCAAGGAGGTCAACCTCATCCTCCGGAGCAAGGACACCGGCGGCCGGATCCTGACGACCCGGGCCCACGCGGTCGTCCTCGAGCCCGGCTCGCCGGAGTGGGTCCATGCAGCCGAGCTGCTCCGCGCCGCGCGGCTCAACGCGGTCGATGACTCCGTCACGAGGTGGGCGAGGGAGTGCACCATCACGGCGCTGACCCCGTTCGGGTCGCCCCTCGAGATGCCCGGCGCCTACACCGCCCTCGACCTGCGTGCCGAGCCCGCGCGCACGACGGCGACGACGACGTCGTGGCGGCCCTGGCACTGGAAGGGCCGGGGCCCGCGCCGCGCCGACGACACTCGCGGCGGCACGAACCGGAGGTCGCGCGGGCAGCGCCGGCACTGAGGGCACTGACGGACGCTGACTGGCACTGACTGGCACTGACGGACGCTGACGGCCCCACCGGTGGACGGGCCGGGCCGTTCGCCGTCGTGGCGGCAGACTTCTCGCGGCCCTGACCGAATAGCCTTGGGCCATGAGCGCCAGCACCCGTGTCTTCGTCGCACGACTGACCGGCCTGAGCGTCTTCGACCCCCTCGGCGACCAGGTGGGCCGCGTCCGGGACGTCGTGGTGATGTTCACTCGGGCCCGTCCCGAGCCACGGGTCATCGGGCTCGTCGTCGAGGTGCCGGGCAGGCGCCGCGTCTTCGTGCCGATGACCCGGGTCACCTCGATCGACGCTGGGGCGGTCATCACGACCGGGCTGGTCAACATGCGTCGCTTCGAGCAGCGCACCAACGAGACCCTCGTGGCCGCAGAGCTGTTCGATCGCACGGTCACCGTGACGACACCTGAGGCAGAGGAGGCAGGTCTCGCACGGGCCATCGTCGAGGACATCGCGATCGAGCAGTCGGCCCGTCGTGACTGGTATGCGGTCAAGGTCTTCGTGCGCCAGCTGGCCGGGGTGTCGTCGGCCTCGCGGGCAATGTCACGCCTGACGCGGCGGCGCTCCGGCAAGACGATGCTCATCGACATCCGCGACGTCGTCGGCCTCCACGAGGATGCGCCCGCCCAGAGCGCCGAGCGGCTCCTCGAGACCTACGAGGACCTCAAGGTCGCCGACCTCGCCGAGGTCATCCACGACCTCAACCCGAAGCGGCGCGCCGAGGTCGCGGCAGCCCTGGACGACGACCGTCTCGCCGACATCCTCGAGGAGCTGCCCGAGGACGACCAGGTCGAGATCATCGCCGGCCTCGCCACCGAAAGGGCCGCCGATGTGCTCGAGGCCATGGAGCCTGACGATGCCGCGGACCTGCTCGCCGACCTCCCGCCCGAGCAGGCCGAGCAGCTGCTCCAGCTCATGGAGCCCGACGAGGCCGCTCCCCTGCGACGCCTGCTCAGCTACGACGAGAACACCGCCGGCGGCATGATGACGACCGAGCCGGTCATCCTCGCCCCGGAGGCGACCATCGCCGAGGCGCTGGCCATGGTCCGCAAGGAGGAGCTCGCGCCCGCCCTGGCGACGATGGTCTATGTGTGCCGGCCACCGCTGGAGGTCCCGACCGGCCGCTATCTGGGCCTCGTCCACATCCAGCGCCTGCTCCGCGATCCGCCGCACGCCCCGGTGGGCTCGATCATCGACAAGGAGATGGACCCGTTGCCGGCACACGCGTCGCTCGAGATGATCACGAGGACGCTGGCGACGTACAACCTCGTCTCCGTGCCCGTGGTCGACGATGACGGGCGGCTCCTCGGCGCCGTCACCGTGGACGACGTGCTCGACCACATCCTCCCCGAGGACTGGCGTGAGGAGCGGCACGAGCTGGAGGTGAACCCGTGAGCGACCAGCCGGGCCGCCGCCTGACGCGAACCATCCCGTCCGGGGAGCGACTCGACCAACCGCGTGAGCAGCGCGCCACGCTCCTTCCCCGGCTGACCCTGTCCGAGGAGGCGTTCGGCGTCCTCTCCGAGAAGTTCGCGCGCTTCATGGGGACTCCCCAGTTCCTCATCGGCATGACGGTCTTCGTCGCCGTGTGGATCGCCTGGAACACGCTCGCTCCGGAGTCGTTGATCTTCGACGAGTTCCCGTTCATCTTCCTGACGCTGATGCTGAGCCTGCAGGCCTCCTATGCCGCGCCCCTCATCCTGCTCGCCCAGAACCGACAGGCCGACCGCGACCGGGTCGCCCTGGAACAGGACCGATCCCGCGACGAGCGCAACCTCGCTGACACCGAGTTCCTGACCCGCGAGGTCGCCTCGCTGCGGCTGGCCATCCGCGAGCAGGCGACGAGGGACTTCGTCAGGTCCGAGCTGAGGGACCTGCTGGGCGAGCTCGAGGAGCGCGCGCTCATCCGCCCGCTCGAGGACAAGCCCGCCCCTCCCCGACAACACAGCGAGTAGGTGAGGAAGGCCACCGCCACGGGACGGCACCGCGGTCGGGCGAGCCAGCCCAGCGGCATACGATGTGTGGCATGTCTGTCTCCGCCCTGCCCAGCCGCGACACCTTGCTCACGGCACTGTCGAAGGTCAACGACCCAGAGATCCGCAAGCCGATCACCGAGCTCGGCATGGTCAAATCGGTCGAGGTCGACGACTCCGGGCACGCGGAGCTGGCCATCTACCTGACCGTCTCGGGCTGTCCCATGAAGGAGACGCTGACCCGCGACACGACAGCAGCCCTCGCAGCCGTTCCCGGAGTCACGTCGGTCAACGTCACGCTCGACGTCATGAGCGACGAGCAGCGGGCCGCCCTGCGCCAGCAGCTGCGCGGCGGGGCGCCGGAGAAGGAGATCCCCTTCGCCAAGCCCAACTCGCTGACGCGGGTCTACGCCGTGGCCTCGGGCAAGGGCGGGGTCGGCAAGTCATCGGTCACCGTCAACCTGGCCGCAGCAATGGCCGAGCAGGGGCTGCGCGTGGGAGTGGTGGACGCCGACGTCTACGGCTTCTCGGTGCCGCGCATGCTCGGCGTCGAACAGCGGCCGACCCAGGTCGACGACATGATCCTGCCGCCCATCTCGCATGACGTGAAGGTCATCTCGATCGGCATGTTCGTCCCCGGCAACCAGCCCGTCGTCTGGCGCGGGCCGATGCTGCACCGGGCCCTGCAACAGTTCCTCGGAGAC
Source organism: Intrasporangium sp. (assembly GCF_040414665.1). GTDB lineage: Bacteria > Actinomycetota > Actinomycetes > Actinomycetales > Dermatophilaceae > Intrasporangium. Next base: position 23,603 of record NZ_JBEDUL010000170.1, on the reverse strand, counting down.
GTCTTCTGGGGCGATCTCGACGTCCTCCTCCTCGACCTGCCGCCCGGTACCGGCGACATCGCCATCTCCGTCGCCCAGCTCATCCCGACTGCCGAGATCCTCGTCGTCACGACGCCGCAGCAGGCCGCGGCCGAGGTGGCCGAGCGAGCCGGGGCCATCGCCCTGCAGACCCACCAGCGGATCGCCGGGGTCATCGAGAACATGTCCTGGCTCGAGCTGCCGGACGGCACGCGCCAGGAGATCTTCGGCTCGGGTGGTGGGGAGGCCGTCGCCGAGTCACTGAGCCGCAGCATCGGGGCCCCGGTGCCGCTGCTCGGCCAGATCCCGCTCGACACGACCCTCCGCGAGGGCGGCGACACGGGGAATCCCGTCGTGCTCGGGGCGCCCGACTCCGCCGCCGGGGTCGCCCTGCGTGGCATTGCTCGCGGGCTCGCCACCCGGGCCCGGGGCCTCGCCGGCCGCTCTCTCGGCCTCACGCCAGCCGGCCGCTGAGCTCCTGGACCCGATCCTCCCCGCGGCATCCTCTCCGCGACACACCGAGCACCAGTCAGGTCCCGACGGTTATTTCCGCGGTCGGTTGGCGACTGCTCGGTGTGTTGCGGATGGAGGAGCGGCGGGCCGGGGTCAGGTTGCGTCCCTGTCCCACGGAGTCGCGATGGACGGATCGTGTCCCCTGGGAGCGCTCGTGGGTTTGACCGGAGGCGGGCTGTCCTGCTCGGACGGAGAGTTGAGGGCGTCGCGCACGATCTTGCGCGGGTCGTACTGACGCGGGTCGTAGGTGCGCCAGTCCACGTCGGAGAACTCCGGGCCCATCTCGTCCTTGAGCTGCTGCTTCGCCCGGTCGGCCATGGCGCGCGCCTGACGCACGAAGCGCCCGAGCTTGCCCGCGTATTCCGGGAGCCGCTCCGGGCCCAGGACGAGGATGGCGAGGACCCCAAGTAGGAGGAACTCCCACCCGTTGATGTCGAACACTTTCCCTCATCCTCCGCGCCTGGAGCCGGCGTGCATCCGGCGTCATTCTACGTACGCTCTGTGGCGCTCAGTTGTCCGGTTCCGCCTCGAGCGTCATCTTCAGCTGTCGCTGCTGGCCATCGCGCTCGATGGTGAGCGTCACCGTGTCGCCCACCGCACGAGCCCGGATCGAGACGATGAGCTGGTCCGGAGTGCGGACCGGCTTGCCCTCGAAGCTGACGATCACGTCTCCCGGCTGGACTCCCGCCCTTTCCGCGGGGCCGTTCGGGGTGACCGCCTTGCCGGAGTTCTGCACCTTGGCCCCCTCGCCGGAGAACGTCCGGTCCAGGAGGACGCCGATGATCGGGTGCGTCGCCTTGCCGGTCGCGATGAGCTGGTCCGCGGTGCGACGGGCCTGGTCGCTCGGAATGGCGAACCCGAGCCCGATGTTGCCCGAGGCCGCCGAGCCCGAGCCGGGGACCCGGGCGATCGCCGAGTTGACGCCGATCACCTTGCCGGAGAGGTCGAGCAGCGGACCACCGGAGTTGCCCGGGTTGATGGCGGCGTCCGTCTGGATGGCGTTGATGAACGACGTCTCGTTCCCGGCGCCCGGCGCCACCGGCCGGTTGAGGGCGCTGACGATGCCGGAGGTGACCGTCTGCTCCAGGCCGAGCGGTGCCCCGACGGCGATGACCGGGTCGCCCACGAGTACCGACTCGGACGGTCCGAGCTGGAGCGGGGTCAGGTCCGTGCGGTCGATCTTGAGCACGGCGAGGTCATAACTGGCGTCGCGGCCGATGATCCGAGCGTCCTCCGTCTCACCGTTGCTGAGGACGACCTCGATGACGCCGTTGCCGCCTCCGGCAGCGACGACGTGGTTGTTGGTCAGGATGTGCCCCCGGCCGTCGACGACGAAGCCCGATCCGGTGCCCTCCCCCTCCGAGCCGGCGTCGACCTTGATGGTCACCACGCTCGGCACGACGCGGGCGGCGATGTTCGCCATCGACCCGGTCGGCCGCTCAGTGACGCCGGGGCCAGGCTCCGGAAGCGTGCTTCGTTGGGAGACCACACGGTCCTCGAGCAGTTGGCCGGCCACTCCTCCGACCGCAGCCGAGGCGAGGCAGAGCGCCACGAGGCCGGCGACGAGCAGGCCGCGTCGACGCTTGCGAGTGGGAGTGGGGGGCGGTAGCGGCGGGCCCACCGGCGCCTGGTGGCGGGCCTCGCCGGAAGACGCGGCGTCGCCCGAAGAGGGGCTCCCCGGGTAGGCGTAGGGCAGCCCGACGGGGTAGTCCGGCTGGGGACCACCAGATGCCTCTGCGAGGCTGGAGGGACCGGAGGGGCCGGAGGGGTTTACGTCACTGGACGTGCTCGGCGCGCTGGGCGAGGCGGGACCTGCTGGCACGACCGGACCGGTCGGATACGCCGGACCCACCGGACCGGCGTACCGAGCACGGTGTGCCTCCTCCGCCAGTGCATCTGCGCGGTCAGAGCCCCAGGGGGCGTCCGCGCGGCTCGGGACACCGGGCCCCTCGGTCGGGTGCTCTCCACTGAACTGGGAGAACCACCCGTCTGCCGACTCGTCCTCGCGACGAGCGATGGGCTGGGTCGGAGACTTCCCGATGACCCCCGTCCGGTCGACTTCCGCGCCGCGCGCCTCGTTGGGATCGTGGGATCGCGGCTCGGTGGAGTCGTCGCTCATGGCGCCGATTGTGCCGAAGAGACGAGGAAGATACGAACCGGGGCCTTCGAGCCTGATGCCTCCGAGCGTGTCGTCGACACCACCCAGAAGGACGACGGCCCCGTCCCGACACCCTGGCCCGGACCGATGAGGGCCTCGGACCGAGTGGCTACTGGCAGCGAGGGCAGCACGGGCCGATAGGTGACCGCCGCACCGAAGTCTGCGACACCGGCCGGAACCCGGACCGAGGGCGTCCGCGGCCCTGTGCTTCCGGGGAGCGGCGAGACGGCCAGTCCCCAAGCGGCCGCCACAGAGGCACCCGCTGCGAGGGACGCGATCATGGCCGCGCGCATCGGGGACCGATGCAGGGCCGGGGCGGTCGGAGGCACGGTCGAGAGGGGCTCGGGCGCTCCCACGGGAACGATTCCGCGGCCTCCCCGCGCCAGTGGCCCGAGGGGGATGCGAGGACCGGGCGGCGGCATGGGCGGCGGAGCAGCAGCAGGTGCCGTCGCCAGGCTCATGAGGGAGGACCGGAGCGAACCGGGCAGGTCACAGGCCTCGGCCCGGAGGGCAGAGACGATCCGACGCTCCTGGTCGGCGGCGGACCGACAGATCATGCACGCGACGAGGTGCCGGTCGTAGAGGTGGAGGACGGCCGGCGGCAGGGCCCGGTCGACATAGGCCCGGACGTGTCCACGCAGGTGGGGTGTCACCCGGCGCTCACCTCCATGGACCGTCGACGGACCTGCTCACCGATCACGTCACCTCACCGGGCTCCTGCAGCGACCCGCCGACCGGGCAGTCTCAGGCTCGATCGGGCGGCACGCGTCTCGGGCTTCTTGGTCACCTCTGGCGCCCGATGAGCGAGCGCCTCTCGCAGCTGCGCGCGGCCGCGGTGGATCCGCGAGCGCACGGTGCCGAGCTTGACCCCGAGGGTCGCGCTGATCTCCTCGTAGGACAGGCCCTCGATGTCACACAGGACGACGGCGGCGCGGAACTCTGGTGCGAGCGCGTCCAGGGCCCGCTGCACGTCGTCGTCGAACCGCTCGTCGTGGTACGTCTGCTCCGGCCCCTTCTCCCTGCTCGGCAGGCGGCCGGCCGCGTCCTCCGGGAGAGCGTCAAAGCGGATTCGCTGCTTGCGGCGCATCTTGTCGAGGAAGACGTTCGTCGTGATCCGGTGCAGCCAGCCCTCGAACGTGCCCGGCTGGTACGAGTGAAGCGAACGGAAGACCCGCACGAAGACGTCGTGGGTCAGGTCCTCCGCGTCGTAGGGGTTGCCCGTGAGGCGGTACGCCAGCCGGTACACCCGGGCCGAGTGCTGCTCGACGACTTCCTCCCAGGTGGGGGGCGTCCAGGCTCCGTCGTGCACCGCCCCCGAGGCAGCATCGAGCTGCGGGTCGCCGGCCGTGCCGGTGCCCTCGGTCAAGACAGTCGCACTCACGCGATCTCCACACCTTTCGAGCAACTGACCAGCACAACGCAGCGCCGGTCTCATTCGTTCCCCTTCTCCGTCCCCTTCATCGTTGCCATTCCCGGTCTATGCTCCCTGTCTGGATCCTGTGAATGACCTGTGCATCCTTCGTTCCTCCCGCGCCGTCCTCGCGCGTGGCCCCACGTTAGGGTGGACGACCATGAGCCAGCACAAGGTTGCCGCCTGGTCGCACGCGGAGGAGTTCGTCACACCGGGCGACCACATCGAGGCGGCGCACCGGCGTGCGGAGGAACTGGGTGTCGACCCGGTCGGCAACGGCGCCGGCGGGTTCCTGCGGGCCCTTGCGGCCGCAACCGGGGCGAAGGCCGTCATGGAGGTCGGCACGGGGACCGGCGTTTCCGGTCTGTGGATCCTCGGCGGGATGCCACCGGACGGGATCCTCACGACGATCGACATCGAGGCCGAGCACCAGCAGGCAGCCAGGGAGGCGTTCGCTGCCGCCGGCATCGCGCACCAACGCACGCGCGTCATCGCCGGACGGGCACTCGAGGTCCTGCCCCGGATGACGGACAGCGCCTACGACCTGATGGTGGTGGACTCCGACAAGGGGGAGTACCCCCAGTACGTCCAGCAGGCGTCCCGGCTGCTGCGGCACGGGGGCACCCTCGTGCTCACCTGGACCGACAAGGAGTCGGACCCCGCGGCCAGGGATCCCGAGACGCGGACCCTGCGCGAGGTCGGCAAGCTCATCCGCGACCACGACGAGTTCACCGCATCGCTGCTGCCGGTGGGGGACGGCCTGCTGCTCGCCGTGAAGCGCTGACGCTGTGGCGGCCCGAAGCGCTGGGCCCGAGGCCGGACGGAACGGCAACGGCTCCCGACGTCGTCGGGAGCCGCGTGCTGGAGGAGCAGGTTCAGTTGACGCCGTCGCACCCTTGGATGGCGTCGCGAAGGGCTGCAGCCTCATCCGGCGTCATCTCGACGACGAGTCGCCCGCCACCCTCGAGGGGCATGCGCAGCACGATGCCACGACCCTCCTTGACGACCTCGAGCGGTCCGTCGCCGGTCCTCGGCTTCATTGCTGCCATGGTGCCCCTTCCACTGAAATCGGGTGGTCTGCAGCCATTATTCCGTGTCGCGTCAGCCGGACCTAATCCGGGATGTGACGGCGAGCACGTTGGAAGCCCAGTACTTTCCCGCGCAGCGGGATTGGGCCAGAGTTGGCGCCATGACTGAGCCGAACCCAGCCACACAGGCCCCCGCGAGCCCCATCGAGGTCACCGTGACGGACGGAGTCGCCTGGCTTCGGCTCAACCGGCCCGACGCCATGAACGCCCTCGACCGCGAGCTCAAGGTGGCGCTCCTCGCCGCGTTGCGCTCGGCAGCGGATGATCCCGCCGTCCGGTGCGTCGTGCTGACCGGCAACGGCCGCGCCTTCTGCGTCGGCCAGGACCTCAAGGAGCACGTGGCCGACCTCGCCTCCGGCGAGACCTCACTGGCCACGACCGTGACCGAGCACTACAACCAGATCGTCATGCTCCTCGCGACGATGAACAAGCCGGTTGTCGCCGCGCTGAACGGGGTCGCTGCCGGCGCCGGGATGAGCTTCGCCCTCGCCTGCGATGTCCGCGTCATCGTGGAGGGCGCGGGCCTCAACACCGCCTTCGCCGGCATCGCCCTCTCCTGCGACTCGGGCGCCTCGTGGTCCCTGCCCCGGCTCGTCGGTCCCGCCCGCGCCAAGGATCTGCTGATGTTCCCCCGGACCATTCCGGCCGACGAGGCGCTCGCCCTGGGTCTCGTCTCGAAGGTGGTTCCTCGGGACGGGTTCGACGGCGTCGTCACCGAGCTCGCGACGTCCCTGGCGGCCGGTCCGACCCTCGCCTACGGTGCGATCCGTCGCGCCGTCGGCTTCAGCGTCGGCACCGATCTCGAGAGCGCCCTCGCCCACGAGGCGGAGCTGATGGCCCTCACCGGTCGCAGCGCGGACCACCGGACCGCGGTCGACGCGTTCCTCGCCAAGGAGCAGCCGACCTTCTCGGGCCGCTGAGCCCTCCTCCGGCGCCGGCTCGCGCTCGACGGGTCGATCGGTAGGGCGGGTCAGGGCGGGTAGTCGCCGGTCGGTGACGGGATGTAGCGCCAGAGAATGTCCGTCCAGTAGTACTGCCCGACGATGAACAGCACGAGCACCGGCACGGACCGAACGAGCAGCCTGGGCCAGGTGCTGCCCCGGCGGTCCTCCCAACCCGCACCGACCAGGACGGCCAGGAGCGGGAACATCGGGATGAGGTAGCGGAAGATGCTCGTGAAGGGATCGAGCACGGCGGCGAGGTAGGCAGGATAGGCCACCGACCACGTTCGCAGCTGCATCCCGAGTCCCCTGGCCCACGGCCCAAGGACCATCGCGAGGATGACGAGCGGGACGACGACGAGCCAGACCGGTCCCCACGTCTCGCCGAACACGTATCTGGACATGCCGAGCCACGGAGCGAACGGCTCGACCACCCCGGAGCCGCGCCACGCACCCATCGTGTCGGTGTAGGCCGACCGCTCGCCGGTGGCCACCCACGCAATGGCGGGCCAGAGGAACCCCGCGACACCGCACGCGACGAGCGAGGCGAGCCCAGCGGCATACTCCCCTGCCTTGATGGGCCGATCCCCGCGCGCACGCCATCTCAGCCACAGCGCCACCAGCGTGACCACCCCGAGCGGCACGGCGATCGGACGGGTCAACCCCACGAGCACCGCGATGCCAGCTGCGAGCAGCCAGCGCTCCCGGGCAAGGGCGAGGAGGTACGCCACGAGGAGGAGCATGGCCAGCGACTCGGTGTAGGCGAGCTGCAGCGTCACTGATGCGGGGAACGAGGCCCACAGCACGACGACGACCAGGGCCGCGGCGTCGCCGATGCGCTCGCGGAGGAGCAGCCCCATGAGCAGAGCCGCGCCGAAGCCGCACAGCAGCGCGATCGTCGAGCCTGCTGCGGGAAACTCGAGGCCGGTCACCGCCATGAACGCCCGGGCGGCGAACGGGAAGAGGGGGTAGAACGCCCACGCGTTCTGCTGCGCGCCGCCGTCCTCGCCTCGCGGGACGTGGTCCGGGTACCCCTCGGTCGCGATGGTCTGGTACCACTGCCCGTCCCACAGCGCGGTGAACGGGAAGTACGTGACGGGGATGTCGTCGCCGCCCGTCATGCCGGTCGGCACCTGCCGCTGCATGACCACGAGCAGGATCGCGGTGGTGACGACACGGCACGCTGCGTAGAGCGCGAGCACCCAGAGGATGAACCTCCGGCGTGGGAACCACGCCTCCGTGCCGGTCAGCCGCCGCGCCGGGTCCGTGATCGTCATGCCTTCGGCGAGTCGTGCGGCTGCGCCCGCTGGTGGTCGTCGCTCACGGCGGCCTCGTCCCTGTCGGGCTCCTCGGCAGCGGGCTCCTCGGCAGCGGGCTCCTCCGCCGAGGGCTCGTCCGCGAGGGACTCATCCGCCGAGGGCTCGTCCGCCTGCGCCGCGGTTGTGCTGAGACGCGAGCCCGACTCGAGGAAGGCGATGTGCTCGTCCTTCTCGCGCAGCTCCCGACGCAGCCGGTCCACGACACCGTCGACCTGGCTCATGCGGTAGCCACGGACGTTCACGTCGAACCTCAGCTCGTCCAGGTCCTCGTCGTGCAGGTCGCCGTCGGGGAGCGGCTCGTGGCTCAGCGACGAGGTCGGGCGGCCCATGCCACCGCCGAGGCCCAGCATCAGCGCGACGACGAAACAGAGGACGATGATGCCGACGAGGAGGATGAACCACTTCACTCCGGCCGCTCCGCTCGAATCGTGCCGTCGGGTTGGTCCACATGGGCCCGGATGGCGGCGACCGCCTCCTCCGGGACGTCGGTGACCACGAGCCGGTCGATGTCGTCCTCGCCGATCATGCCTGCCTCGAGGACGGTGCTGCGCAGCCAGTCGAGCAGGCCCTTCCAGTACGCGGTCCCCATGAGGACGACGGGGAACTGCGTCACCTTGCGCGTCTGGGCCAGCGTCACCGCCTCGAAGAGCTCGTCCAGGGTGCCGAAGCCGCCCGGCAGGACGATGAAGCCGTGCGAGTACTTGAGGAACATCGTCTTGCGTGCGAAGAAGTACCGGAAGTTGACGCCGAGGTCGACGTACTCGTTGAGACCGGTCTCGAAGGGCAGCTCGATGCCGAGTCCCACCGAGGTGCTGCCGCCGAGGAAGGCGCCCTTGTTGGCCGCCTCCATCGTGCCGGGTCCCCCACCGGTGATGACGGCGTAGCCGGCCTCGGCGAGGAGGCGACCGACCTCGACGCCCATGGCGTAGGCCTCGTCACCGACCCGGGACCGGGCCGAGCCGAAGACGCCGATGGCCGGCCCCAGCTCGGCGAGCGCGCCGAAGCCCTCGACGAACTCCGATTGGATCCGCATGACGCGCCAAGGGTCCGCGTGGAGCCAGTCGGTCGGCTGCCTGCGGTCGAGAAGCCGCTGGTCCGTCGTCGTGCCCGGGACGCTGCCTCGGCGGAGGACCACCGGACCGGAGCGCCGCACCGCGTCGGGCACCTGGGACGCGGGCTTCTCGTCCGGCCGGACCTCCGGGTCGCTCGCGACGTCGTCCTGAGGGCCGGTGTCGTGCTCGCTCACGGGGACCACCCTAAGCCTCCCTGTGCCGTATGCCGCTGAGCTGGCTGCCGCTCCCTCGCACCGTCCCAGCCCACCGGGGCTCTCAGGCCAGCCAGCGGAGCAGCGCGCGCTCCGCCTCCTCGTACTGCGCGACCGGACACCGCTCGTCGTCCATGTGGGCGAGGTTCGGGTCACCCGGCCCGAAGTTCACCGCGGGGATCCCCAGCGCGGAGAAGCGAGCCACGTCGGTCCACCCCTCCTTCGGGTTCACCGGAAGGCCGAGGGCGGCGACGAACTCACGTGCTGCCGGCAGGTGCAGGCCCGGACGGGCGCCATCCGCGGCATCGCCGAGGGTGCAGTCGAAGCCCTCGAAGACCATTTGGACGTGGTCGAACGCCGCCGCCGTGTCCTTGTCCGGAGCGAAGCGGTAGTTGACCGTGACCGTGCACCGGTCAGGGATGACGTTGCCCGCGATGCCACCGCTGATCCCGACCGCCTGGAGCGCCTCGTGGTACTCGAGCCCGTCGACCTCGATCGTCTCGGCCTCGTAGGCCGAGAGCCGCGCCAGGACCTGCGCAGCGTCGTGGATGGCGTTGTGGCCGCTCCACGGACGGGCGGAGTGGGCCGCGACGCCCGTGGTCACGACGTCGACTCGCATCGTCCCCTTGCACCCGCCCTCGATGCCCCCGGCGGTCGGCTCGAGGAGCACGGCGAAGTCACCGGCGAGCAGCTCGGGGTGGTTCGCCCCGATGCGGGCCAGACCGTTGAGCTCGGCCTCGATCTCCTCGCACTCGTAGAAGAGGAAGGTCAGGTCACGCCCCGGCTCGGTGACCTGCGCGGCGACCTTGAGCATGACCGCCACGCCACCCTTCATGTCCACCGTGCCGCGGCCCCACAGCTCGCCGCGGACGAGACGCGTGGGCAGGTTCGGCGGACTGGTCAGCGGCACCGTGTCGAGATGGCCCGCGAGGATGACCCGCTCCGGCCGGCCGAGGTTGGTCCGGGCGACCACCGTGTCGCCGTCTCGGACGACCTCGAGATGATCGAGCGCCCGCAACGCCGACTCGACGGCATCCGCCAGCGTCGCCTCGTTCCGGCTCACCGACTCGATGTCGCAGATCGCCGCAGTCAGCGAGGTGACGTCGCTCGACACGTCGAGAACGGTGGTGGTCGCGGGAACGGGGCTCAGCGGCATACGGGAAGGCTACCCACGTCGCGCCGCAGGCCACGTGCACGCCCACGCCGCGACCCCCCTACCCTTGAGCCCATGTCTGAGCGCAGCGCATGGGGCCATGGTCTCGCCACGATCACCGAGGCGGGCCAGATCCTCGACACGTGGTTCCCGTCGCCCGCGATGGGAGTCCCTCCCGAGGGCGCCGTCGTGCCCGCGACCCTCGATGCCCTCGCCGGGCCCGACGACCGTCGCCGCATCCGCACCGAGGTCCGACGGGTCGAGATCGACCTCGATGTCCCGCCCGCCGACGCCTCCGACGCCTACCTGCGCCTGCACCTGCTGTCCCACCGACTCGCCCAGCCCAACACGATCAACCTCGACGGCATCTTCGCGACCCTCGCCAATGTCGTGTGGACCAACCACGGGCCGTGTGCGGTCGAGGACTTCGAGCAGACGCGCCTGCGGCTTCGCACAGCCGGCCCGGTCCAGGTCTTCGGCGTCGACAAGTTCCCGAGGATGACCGACTACGTCGTCCCCTCAGGCGTCCGTATCGCGGACGCCGACCGCGTCCGGCTCGGTGCCCACCTCGCGCCCGGTACGACCGTCATGCACGAGGGGTTCTGCAACTTCAACGCGGGCACGCTCGGTGCCTCGATGGTCGAGGGGCGGGTCGTGCAAGGTGTCGTCATCGGCGACGGCTCTGACATCGGCGGCGGGGCATCGATCATGGGGACGCTCTCCGGCGGTGGCACGGAACGGATCACGATCGGCGACCGTTGCCTCATCGGAGCCAATGGTGGCGTCGGGATCTCCCTCGGCGACGACTGCGTCGTCGAGGCTGGGCTCTACGTCACCGCTGGGACGAAGGTGACGTTGCCGGATGGCAGCGTCGTCAAGGCCCGCGACCTCTCCGGGACGAGCAACATTCTTTTCATCCGCAACAGCGAGACGGGGGCCGTCGAGGCCCGGGACCGGAAGGGGACGGGGATCTCCCTCAACGAGGTGCTCCACGCCAACGACTGACAGCCGCCGACCACTGAGGGAGACATGCCGCACGATCGCCTCGGGCTCGTCCTCGACGAGACCGGCGTGACCAGCCACCCGCGACGCCGCCGGCATCGCGGTCGCATCGCGCTGCTCACGGTCGTCGCCGTGGTCGTCGGGGGCGGGTGGTTCGCGTCGCAGTTCCTCGTCGACAGCATCCGCACCCCACGGTGCACCATCCGTGCGGCCGGCATGACGGAGAGCTTCGACCCCGAGCAGACGGGCAACGCGGCCCTCATCGCCGCCCTGTCGATCAAGCGCAACCTGCCGCCGCGCGCCGCGACCATCGCGCTGACGACGGCGTACCAGGAGTCGAAGATCCTCAACATCACCTACGGCGACCGGGACTCGGTGGGGCTCTTCCAGCAACGGCCGAGCCAAGGTTGGGGCACCGAGAAGCAGATCCTCGACCCGGTCTACTCGACCAACAAGTTCTATGACGCGCTGGTCAAGGTGAAGGGGTACGAGAACGCCGACATCACCGTCATCGCCCAGAAGGTCCAGCGGAGCGGTTTCCCCGAGGCTTATCGAGACCACGAGGGCCAGGGCCGCGTCCTCGCGTCGGCGCTGACCGGCCACTCCCCCGCTGGGCTCACCTGCGCCCTCGAGGAGGCGACCTCACACGCGCAGCCCGCCACGGTGGCGGACGCGCTCGCCAATGAGATGGGCATCATGCAGGTGCAGGCATCGGATGGGGCCCTGACCGTCACCGCGCCCGACCAGCGGCTGGCGTGGGCGGTGGGGCACTGGGCCACGGCCCGCGCGGCACACTTCGGGGTCACGGCCGTGGCTGTCGGGGAGCGGGCGTGGGACCGAGCTGACCGCGATGGCGCGTGGACGGAGGGCGACCCCTCACCCACCGTGACGATCACTCTGCAGTGATGCCCGCCTTCTCGTCGAGCGCCTGCAACAGCTCGTAGGCGGCCCGCTCAACGGCCTTGTGCCGCCACTCGGCCGCCCGGTAGACACACGCGATGAGCCCGGACCGGTGCACCCGGCTGAAGTCACCGCAGACGAACGCGTAGCGGGCCTTGGTCTCGTCGTTTGCCCCTTCGGTCAGCCCGAGGTGCCAGGCGGCGTACTCCTCCCACGAGTGCCGCTCGAGGTAGGCGTTCTGCGCTGCTGCGTCCGGCTGCACCTCGCCCCACTCGGAGTCGAGGACGTAGCGCCGTTTGTCGATGAGGCCGCGGACGTGCTCGACGGCAGCGGGGTTGACGGAGTAGGAGGCCATGCGATCAGGCCGGGTAGTGCCGCTCCGCCTCGCCGGTGTAGATCTGCCGCGGACGACCGATCTTCGTCTCCGGGTCGTTCATCAGCTCGCGCCACTGGGCGATCCAGCCCGGCAGCCGCCCGATCGCGAAGAGGACGGTGAACATCTTCGACGGGAAGCCCATCGCCTTGTAGATGAGACCGGTGTAGAAGTCGACGTTCGGATAGAGGCGGCGGTCGACGAAGTAGTCGTCGGCGAGCGCGATCTCCTCGAGCTGCTTGGCGATGTCGAGCAGCGGGTCGTTCTTGCCGAGCTTCGCGAGGATCTCGTCGGCCGCCTTCTTGATGATGGCGGCGCGCGGGTCGTAGTTCTTGTAGACCCGGTGGCCGAACCCCATCAGGCGGATGCCGTCCTCCTTGTTCTTGACCCGGTTCATGAACGACTTCGGGTCCTCGCCGGAGGCCTGCAGGTCGCCGAGCATCTCGAGGACGGCCTGGTTCGCGCCACCGTGCAACGGACCGGACAGGGCATGGATGCCGGCGGAGACGGAGTTGAACAGGTTGGCGTGGGCCGAGCCGACGAGGCGGACCGTGGAGGTCGAGCAGTTCTGCTCATGGTCGGCGTGGAGCACGAAGAGCAGGTCGAGCGCCTTGGCGACGGTCGGGTCGACCTCGTAGGGCTCGGCCGGGACGCCGAACGTCATCCGGAGGAAGTTCTCGACGAAGCCCAGCGAGTTGTCCGGGTAGATGAAGGCCTGCCCGACCGACTTCTTGTACGCGTAGGCGGCGATCGTCGGGAGCTTCGCGAGGAGGCGGATCGTGCTGATCTCGACCTGCTCCTCGTCGAACGGGTCGAGGCTGTCCTGGTAGAAGGTGCCGAGCGCAGAGACGGCCGAGGAGAGGACCGGCATCGGGTGCGCGTCGCGGGGGAATCCGTTGAAGAAGGCCCGCAGGTCCTCGTGGAGCATCGTGTGCCTGCTGATCAGCTCCCGGAAGGTCGCCTGCTCCTCGCTCGTCGGGAGGCGGCCATAGATGAGCAGGTAAGAGACCTCGACGAAGCTCGAGTGCTCCGCGAGCTCCTCGATCGGATAGCCGCGGTAGCGCAGGATGCCGGCGTCACCGTCGATGAAGGTGATGGCGCTCTTGCACGAGGCGGTGTTGACGTACCCCACGTCGTAGGTCACGAGGCCGGTCTCCTTGAGGAGCGAGCCCACTCCGATGCCATCGCTGCCCTCGACGGCGTCGACCGCCGGGAACGTGATCTCCTTCTCCCCGACCTTGAGGGTCGCGTCCACTGCGTTCGTCACTGCCACATCGCCTCCTCGAGAACCGACCTGTGGGCCGGGGGGTGTCCGCAAAGCACGCTACCCCAGCGCAGTCGGGTGTCGGTAAACCGGTCCGCACCGTGGTGTGCGTGGAGGGTGAGGACGATTCCGTATGCCGCTGGGCTCGCTTCCGCTCGAAGGTGCGGTGCCGCTCCGGCCCCCACCCGGTCGAGTGTGCAGCTCGCGTCAGGGAAACCGACGGAAACTGCTGCTTCGATCAGAGGCGGTTGCTCGCCGCCTTGATCCGCTCGTCGGTCGCCGTGAGGGCGATGCGGACGTGCTGCTGGCCGGCAGCGCCGTAGAAGCTCCCCGGAGCGACGAGGATGCCTCGGTCTGCCAGCTCGGAAACCGTTGCCCAGCAGTCCTCCTCGCGGGTGGCCCAGAGGTAGAGGCCCGCCTCGGAGTGGTCGACGCGCAGCCCCGCTCGCTGAACCGCCTCGAGGAGCACCTCGCGACGTAGGCCGTAGACGTCGCGCTGCTCCGCCACGTGCGCGTCGTCACGGAGGGCGAGCGCCATCGCGTGCTGGACGGGCGCGGGCATCATCATCCCGGCGTGCTTGCGGACCTCGAGGATCCGCGCCACGAGCTGCGCATCCCCGGCGACGAAGGCGGCGCGATAGCCCGCCAGGTTGGACTGCTTGGAGAGGGAGTAGACGGCGAGCAGTCCCGTGTGGTCACCGCCGCAGACGTCCGGGTGCAGCACGCTCGGCGTCGCTCGACCGAGCTGTCCGCGACGCCAGTCGAGCTCCGCGTAACACTCGTCGCTCGCAACGATGACGCCGTGCTCGCGTGCCCACGACACGACCTTGGCGAGGTGCTCGACGCCGAGGACCTGACCACTCGGGTTGCTCGGGCTGTTGAGCCACAGCAGCTTCGGGGTGGTCGCCCGGGTCAGCGGCCCGAGGCGGGTCAGCGACTGGGCGACGACACTGGAGGCGCCGGCGAGTCGGGCACCGACGTCATACGTCGGGTAGGCGACCTCGGGGATGCCGACGATGTCGCCCGGGCCGAGGCCGAGGAGCGTCGGCAGCCAGGCGACCAGCTCCTTGCTCCCGATCGTCGGGATGGCCTGCGAGGGGTCGAGCCCCGGCACGCCACGACGCCGGTCGAACCAGGCGCAGATCGCCTCACGAACCTCTGCCGTTCCCACCGTCACCGGGTAGCCGGGGGCGTCGGCGGCCTCGGCGAGCGCGGTGCGGACGAACGGGGGCGTGGGGTCGACCGGGGTGCCGACCGACAGGTCGACGATTCCGTCCGGATGCGCGCTCGCTCGCGCCTTGTAGGGCGCGAGCGAGTCCCAGGGGAAGTCGGGGAGGGAGCGGTCGATCACCCGCAGCTCACTCGGCGTGCTCCTGCGGCGGCAACGCCGCGATCAACGGGTGGTCCTTGTCGATCATCCCGAGCTTTGCGGCGCCACCCGGACTACCAAGGTCGTTGAAGAACTCGACGTTGGCGTTGTAGTAGTCGGCCCACTCCTCCGGCACGTCGTCCTCGTAGTAGATCGCCTCGACGGGGCACACCGGCTCACAGGCGCCGCAGTCGACGCACTCGTCCGGGTGGATGTAGAGCGACCGCCTGCCCTCGTAGATGCAGTCGACCGGACACTCCTCGATGCAGGCCTTGTCCTTCAGGTCGACGCAGGGCAGGGCGATGACGTAGGTCATGAAGACCGGACCTCCTACTGGAGCGATGAGAGTGCGGGGGTCGTGCTCGGCCTAGTATGCCGGACATGATCGGCGGCGACGGGAACCACCCCACCCCTGAGACGGGGACTGAGGGTCCGCCCGACCCGTCGGCCCGGCTCACCGTGGGGACCCGGGTCGTCGTGCGCCAGCGCCTGGTCGACTCACCGGAGGCGGGCGCCACTGACGTGATCGGACGCCTCGCCGTGCGCACCGACGACGCCCTCCTCATCGACACGAAGCGCGGCCGCGTTGCGGTGCCCCGACGCGACGTCGTCGCCGCCAAGCCCGTCCCTCCGGCGGCGACGCGGCCCGGGCCTGCGCACCTGCGCGTGTCGCTCGACGACCTCGCCCTGGTCGCCGCGCAGGGTTGGGTGGCGGTCGAGCAGGCCGCGCTCGGGTCGTGGCTGCTCCGCTCGGCCCCCGGCTACACAGGACGGGCCAACTCGGTGCTCGTCGTCGGCGACCCGGGGCTCCCCCTCGACACGGCTCTCGACCACTGCGAGCGGTGGTACGCCGAGCGGGAGCAGACGACGATGTTCCAGGTCAGCGGCCCGGCCGGCTTCGCCATCGCCGACCATCCGGTGGCGCAGGCGCTCGTCGAGCGTGGTTACACGGTCGGCGGCGGACGGCCGGACTGGTCCAGGGTCCTGGTCATGACCGGGCCGTTGGGCGGGCTCCCGTCCGCGACAGGCACCGCATCGCAGGTCGTCGTGGAGAAGACACTCTCCGAGGAGTGGCTCAGGGCCTACAGCGAAGGGCGCACCCCGGTCCCCGGGATCACGGAGGCGGTCCTCACCGGCAGTGAACGGCAGCTGTTCCTCTCGATCCGAGAGGAGACGAGCGGCCGGATCATCGCGGTGGCGCGGCTCACCCTCCATCCCGGCTGGGCTGGAGTCTTCGGGCTCTGGGTGCACCCCGACCACCGCCGTCAGGGTCTCGCCCGGAGCGTCATGGCGGCAGTGGGGACGATCGCGCGGGACAACCGCACGCCCGCGATCTACCTGCAGGTCTCAGCGGACAACGACGCCGCGATGACCATGTACGAGGCGCTCGGCTTCACCGTCCACCACGAGTACACCTACCTCGTCCAGTTCGAGGTATTCGGTTCGAGGTAGGGGCTCGCTCTCGAGAGCGAGCCACTACCTCGAACCGGACGTAGGCGCAGCGAAACTCAGGGCTTCGCGTTGGGGTCGGTGCAGATGATCTCGTGCTCGGGGATGTAGTGCGTGTGCACCGCTTCGCTCTTGACGAGCGCCGACGAGCCCGGCTTGTACCACTGGCGGGTCACGGTGACGTCGAAGCCCTGGTTGGCCTGCTGCGGGTAGCACGTCGGGGAGTCGTCGCGGATCGTCTTCGGCTCCACGACGTTGCGACGGGCTCCCTTGACCGACTTGATGTCCCAGTGCTTCGTGCTCCACACCCGCCCGCGGACGTTGCCGTCAGCCACCCAGGTCTGCAACAGCATCCCGTAGGGGGTGTCGTTCTTCCACTTGTTGTCGACGCTCGGCCAGTGGACCGTGGCCTCGCGACCCTCCGGGTAGCGCGGGATGAAGAAGGCGTGTGGGGTGAACTCCAGGATCCGTGCGCCGGCGAAGTAGGCCATGTTGTAGATCACCGTGGAGACCTGCGAGATGCCACCTCCGGTGCCGCGGGTCAGCCGGCCGTTGATGATGACCGTGCCGTCCCCGTAGCCCTTCGCCGTGGTGCGCTCGCCGAGGATCCCGTTGAGGCTGAAGGTCTCTCCCGGAGCGATGTACGTGCCGTTGATGGTGCGGCTCGCGACGATGAGGTTCTGCGTGCGGGTGGTGTCACTCGTCGGGAAAGGCGAGGTGAAGTCGACGATGACCTCCTTGACGCCCGCCTTCTGGGCGATCTCGGTCGTGACCTTCGGCTTCTTCGTCACGACCTTGAGCTCGACTCGCCGCTCCGGCGCCGTCATCGCCGTGATGACGTCGTCGGCGATCGTTGACTCGTCGACCGCCGTGCCGTCGACCGACGGGACGATCTTGGGACGGCCTCCCTCGAGGGTCCACGTGGCGTCCTTCGCCTCCGTCGTGGAGACGTCGACGCTGTCGAGGACGATGGCCAGGAGCTTGTCCTTGGCGAACGTGGGCGCCAGTCCCCCGTCGCCGTCCGGCGCCATCGTCACTGCCGGAGCAAAGTCCTCCGGCTCGAGCTGGGCCGTGGCCTTGCCGGCGACGACCGTGATCGGCCCCGACATCGCCTTCTCGCCGAAGTCTCGGGCCGCCGAGGCGATGGCTTCGCCGCTGACCTGCGGCTCGAGCGGTGCGAGGGCCGCCGTCGCAGTCGTCGAGTGCGGGAACGCTGTGCGCAGTGCGAGCTTGGTGCCCGCGATGTCGAGCGTGCGGCCCGCCACCGGTGCCTTGACCTTGACCTTGCCGTCAGGGAACGTGACGGATCCCTCGGTCGGCTTCGCCTCGACCGACGGTGCCAGCTTGGACAGGCGGGCCGTCAGCACTCCGTCGTCGACGTGAGTGAGCAGGGGCGCATCGACTGACCCGACGAGTCGAGACCAGATCGTGACCGGGTTGAGGCTGAATCCCGTCAGGTCGTCGAGGGTGCCGGCCGCATCGACCGAGAAGCCGCTCTCCCCGGGCACGACCTCGAGCGGTTTGTCCCGGCCGGGCACGGTCAGTGAGATGGGGGTGGCGAGCAGGGCCTCGGACTTCGTGACGATCTCGGCCTCGGCCTCGTCCTCCGAGAGCCCGCCGATCGCGATCCCACCGACCGAGACCGTGGACGGCAGCTGGTGCGCCGACCACGCAGCAAGCGCGAGGTAGCTGCCGACGAGGACGGCGGAGGCAATGGCCAACCGGATGATCGAGGCGCGTTGGTCGTTCAGGGCCATGGGTTCTCCGTGCGGGGGCGAGGTCGTCAGCGCACGATATCCGAGTGGGGTGACGACGTTGCCCCTCGGACGCTGCCTGTTCCGGGTCAGGCCTATAGTTGCATGTTCAACGGCATTCCGGGGAATCGGTCAGCCGAGGAGGTCCGACGAGATTCCGTCGAGTCCGTCACGCTTCGCCGCCACGCGCACCGGCTCCCACGTCCGAGGGTCGACCTGCCGGAACGCCTCGCGGTCCGTCGTCCGCCGCGCGATCAGGTTGGACAGCGCATGGAGGTCGTCGGTGGCGACGATGACCTGCGTCGCATGCGCCCGCATCGCCGCGAGCTTGCTGGCCCGAGTGCTCGGATCCTCGACGACGTGGGTGATCTCGTCGTCGTCCACCACCGAGGGTGGATGGGGGTCCTCCCACCCTGGAACGACGAGGCCGTATGCCGCTGAGTCGGCTTCCCGGGTCCAGGCGCGGTCCTCGTCGGCCCAGGTGCGAGGGATGCAGATCTCGTAGGTCCGTGCAGGGAGCTCTGCGTCCGAGAGCTGGTCGAGGGCCGCGCGGGTGAGCCGGTGGGCCTGGATGTGGTCTGGATGGCGGTAGCCACCCTCCGGGTCGTAGGTGACGAGCGCGTCCGGTCGCACGTCGCGGAGCAGCCCGGCGAGGGCGGCACCAGCCTCCACCAGGTCGGCGTTGACGAAGGCCTCCGGGCGGGCAGCCGCCGCAGACCCCGCCATGCCGGAGTCCCGGTAGCGGCGGGCTCCGAGCCCGTCCTCACCGAGCAGGTGACCCTGCGCCCCCAGCGCGGCAAGGGCCGCGGACAGCTCGCCCCGTCGATGGGGTGCGAGCAGGTCGTCCGGATGGCCCTCGAGGTGGCGCAGTTTCGAGGGGATGACCTCGCCCTCCTCGCCGAGGGTGCAGGTGACGACGTGGACCTCGTCGCCCCGGGCCGTGTGGTGCGCCATCGTCGTGGCGCAGGTCAGGGTCTCGTCGTCGGGGTGCGCGTGGACGAGGACGATGCGATGGGTCATCGGCTGCTCCGGATGGGCCTTCTCGGGATGCGTTCGCTCGGGCCGGACTCAGCGAACGGCGACGGTGGCGAGATCGACGATGCCGCCGATGGCGTGGTCGTCGTAGTGCAGCACGCCGGAGCCGTGGATGTGCAGCACCTTCGTCGCCGCCAGGGCGACGTAACCGCCCCGCTCGCGGATGAGGTCATCAGCCTTGGCCCACAGGCCAGCGCGCTTGCCCGGGTCGGCCGTCGCCTCTGCCTGGTCCATGAGCTTGGCCACGGCCTTGTCGTCGAAGTAGCCGACGTCCTGGCCGGGACCGGAGGAGTCGACGTTGATCCGGGCATCGAAGAGTGCAGGGAGCACCGCGCTCGCCGACGGGATGTCGGGCAGCCATGATCCGCGGAAGACGTCGAAGTCCTTACCGGCCGATGCCTTCTCGATCGTCTTGTAGTAGTCCTCGGGTGGCACGGCCGTGCGCTCGACGTCGAAGCCCGCGCGCTCCCAGCCGGCCTCGAGGGCGGCATAGGCCTTGTCGATCAGCCGCGACTCGGCGTGCACCACGCGCACCTTGAGCGGAAGCTTGAGGCCTGCCTTCTCGAGCAGGGAGCGCGCCGCATCGGGGTTCCCTTCGACCCGGGCACCCTTGGCGGGCGTGAGGCCCGCCTCCCTCACACTCGGCCCGAGGACCGACCACGTCGGCGACCCTGCCCCGTCGCCGCCATTGGCCGTGACGTAGGTCGCCCGGTTCGTCGCCAGGGCGAAGGCCTCGCGGACGACCTCCTTCGACATGACGGGGCTGCGCATGTTGAGCGCGAGGTAGTCGACGCTGCCCGTGTAGGGGAAGGTCATCCGCGCCCGCAGCGCCGGGCCCGCCTGGTTGCGCAGGGTCGGTGACGCCTTGACCCACGACACGGCCTGCGCGTCGCTGTCCTGCTGGTTGAGCAGCCGCTCGATGACGGTGGCCTCGGTGAGCCCCGCGGTCACGACGATCCGGTCGGGGTACGCCTTGCGCACCGGGTCGGACTCCGGCTCCCAGTGCTCGTTGCGCACGAAGGTGCCGCCCTTGCCGGGAACCCACGAGCCCTCCAGCCGGTAGGGTCCGGTCGAGGACACCGCAAGCGAGGCCTTGGCCTCCTTCGAGTCGGCGGCCGCCTTGCGGGGCGCGAACTCTGGCAGCGCGACGATGTGCGGGAAGTCGCGCTCCGGCGCACGCAGGTGGAAGGTGATCTGGCGGTCCTTGCAGACGACCGCCTTGAGGAAGGACTTGGCGTTCTTCGTGTCCGCCGGACCGGTGTAGACCGGCTTCTCGAGGCCCTCGGAGGTGACCTTCGTCGGCACGTCGAGCAGGTAGCTCGCGTAGTTCGTGCCGCCGATGTGGGTGGTGCGGTCGAAGGTCCGTGCGACGCCGTGCCGGACGTCGTCACAGGTCACGGGACTTCCGTCCTGCCAGGTGACCCCATCGCGCAACGTGAAGGTCCAGGACTTGCCGCCGTTCGACTCCGTGCCCGTGTCCGTCGCCAGGTCGCCGACGAGCTGCTTCTCGTCGTCGCCCGCACCGTAGGTCGTCAGGGTCCGCACGAACGTCCGCTGGGCGAAGAACGCCTCGGGTCCGACGTAGAGCAGCTGCGGGTCCCACGTCGCGATCTCTCCGGCGACGAGGACGTGCAGGGTGCCGCCGCCCTGTGGGGGTCCGACCTTGGCCGGGGCCCCGCCCGTGCCACTCGCCGGTTGGCTGCCGACGATGTCCTCCGGAGTGCACGCCGCGGTGCCGGCCACCATGAGGACCGCAGCTACGACGGCGCTGACGACCCGGCGGACCCGGAGCGGGAGGGTGTGGTGCACGGTGGGATCAGGCCTCCGCCCTGGCCGCCGCCCTCGCACGAGCCGCCGTGCGAGCACGGTCGGTGGCGCTGAGGACGACCTTGCGGATCCGGACGGCGTCGGGAGTGACCTCGACACACTCGTCCTCGCGGCAGAACTCCAGGCACTGCTCGAGGCTGAGCTTGCGTGGCGGCACGATCTTCTCGAAGCTCTCCGCCGTCGAGGACCGCACGTTGGTCAGCTTCTTCTCCTTGGTGATGTTGACGTCCATGTCGTCCGACCGGGAGTTCTCACCGACGATCATGCCCTCGTAGACCTCGGTGGTGGGCTCGACGAACAGGGTGCCGCGCTCCTGGAGGTTGACCATGGCGTACGCGGTGACGACTCCACTGCGGTCGGACACGAGGGAGCCGCTGATGCGCGTCGTGATCGAGCCGAACCACGGCTCGTAGCCCTCGAAGACGTGGTGGGCGATGCCGGTACCCCTGGTCTCGGTCAGGAACTCGGTGCGGAAGCCGATGAGCCCCCGCGAGGGCACGAGGAACTCCATTCGGATCCAGCCGGTGCCATGGTTGGTCATCTGCTCCATCCGACCCTTGCGGGCCGCGAGGATCTGGGTGATCGTCCCGAGGAACTCCTCCGGCGTGTCGATGGTGAGCCGCTCGACGGGCTCGTGAATCCTGCCGTCGATCTCCCGGGTGACGACCTGCGGCTTCCCGACGGTGAGCTCATAGCCCTCGCGACGCATCTGCTCGACGAGGATGGCGAGGGCGAGCTCGCCGCGGCCCTGCACCTCCCAGGCGTCGGGGCGCTCGGTCGGCAGGATGCGCAGCGACACGTTGCCGACCAGCTCCCGGTCGAGGCGGTCCTTGACCATCCGCGCGGTCACCTTGGCGCCACGGACCCGTCCGACCATCGGGCTGGTGTTCGTGCCGATCGTCATCGAGATGGCCGGCTCGTCGACGGTGATGAGCGGCAGGGGAATGGGGTTTTCGGGGTCGGCCAGGGTCTCACCGATGGTGATCTCGGGGATGCCGGCCACGGCGATGATGTCGCCGGGTCCGGCGCTGTCGGCCGGCTTGCGCTCGAGCGCCTCCGTCATGAGCAGCTCGGTGATCTTGACCCGCTGCTGGGACTTGTCGCGGCGGCACCACATGACCTGCTGGCCCTTGGTGATCGTCCCGTTGTGGACGCGCAGCAGGGCCAGGCGCCCGAGGAAGTTGGACGCGTCGAGGTTGGTGACGTGGGCCTGGAGCGGCGCCTCGTCGTCGTAGGTGGGCGCCGGGATGGTGTCGAGGATCGTCGCGAAGAGGGCCTCGAGGGTGTCGCCGTCTGGCAGGCCGCCGTCCTCCGGCCGGTTGAGCGACGCCCGGCCCGCCTTCGCCGAGGCGTAGACGATCGGGAAGTCGATCTGGTCCTCGGTGGCGTCGAGGTCGAGGAAGAGCTCGTAGGCCTCGTCGACGACCTCGGCGATCCGGGAGTCCGGGCGGTCGACCTTGTTGATGCACAGGATCACGGGCATCTTCGCGGCGAGCGCCTTGCGAAGCACGAACCGCGTCTGCGGCAGTGGTCCCTCCGAGGCGTCGACGAGCAGGACGACCCCGTCGACCATGGACAGGCCCCGCTCGACCTCGCCGCCGAAGTCGGCGTGACCCGGCGTGTCGATGATGTTGATGGTGGCGCCGTCGGGAAGTCCGCGATCGAGGGCTGCCTTGCCCCGGTAGTGCACCGCCGTGTTCTTCGCGAGGATCGTGATGCCCTTCTCGCGCTCGAGGTCCCCGGAGTCCATGGCGCGCTCGTCGACGTGCTGGTGTTCGCCGAAGGCCCCTGACTGCCACAGCATCTTGTCGACGAGTGTGGTCTTGCCGTGGTCGACGTGGGCGACGATGGCGACGTTGCGGATGTCGGAGCGCTCGATCAGCACGCCATCGAGGCTAGCCGGGAGCGCCTGTCAGCGCGCCGCGAGCGCGACTCGACGCGCGGCGACTACTCTCCCGCCATGCTCGTCACGCGCACGAAGCTCGCGACGCCGTGAGCGCCGAGGGCCTGCGGCAGGCCGAGGAGAAGATGCGCCGCGCCGGCGTCGCCGACGCCGCCATCGCGACCTTCCGCCACTACTACCGGCAGCTCGAAGCGGGCGAGTCGGGCATGCTGCCCGAGGCCGAGCTCGAGCCGGTCGCCGACATCCCCGACGTCGACGACCTCCCCGACGCCGAGGCGCCGCTCGACCAGGCGGTCGTCATCAAGCTCAACGGCGGCCTCGGCACGAGCATGGGGATGACGCACGCCAAGTCGCTCGTCGAGGTCAAGGACGGCCTGACGTTCCTGGACATCACCGCCCGCCAGGTGCTCGAGCTGCGCCGCGCGCACGGCGTGCGGCTGCCGCTCGTCCTGATGGACTCCTTCTCCACCCGCGAGGACACGCTGGCGGCGCTCGCGCGCTACCCGGAGCTCGAGGCCGACGTGCCGCTGGACTTCCTCCAGAACAAGGAGCCCAAGCTGCGCGCCGACGACCTCACGCCGGTGCAGTGGGCGCCCGACCCCGACCTCGAGTGGTGCCCGCCCGGCCACGGCGACCTGTTCACCGCGCTCCAGACGTCCGGCACGCTGGAGCGCCTGCTCGACGGCGGCTACGGCTGGGCGTTCATGTCGAACTCCGACAACCTCGGGGCGGTGCTCGAGCCGCGCATTCTCGGCTGGATGGCGGCCGAGGGCATCCCGTGGGTCTCGGAGGTCGTCGATCGCACCGAAGCCGACCGCAAGGGCGGCCATGTCGCCCGCCGGCGCGCCGACGGCAACCTCGT
>NZ_JBEDUL010000169.1:0-5474 GCF_040414665.1 Intrasporangium sp. | reverse complement strand
AGCTTCCCGACCGCAACAAGGGAGACGGCCTGACCGTTCGCCAGCGGCGCGTTCTCGAGGTGATCCGCAACTCGGTCGACCGACGTGGCTACCCGCCGAGCATGCGCGAGATCGGCGATGCCGTCGGTCTCGCCAGCCCGTCGAGCGTCTCGCACCAGCTCAACGCCCTCGTCGCCAAGGGCTACCTGCGGCGGGACCCCAACCGCCCCCGCGCCATCGAGATCGTCTCCCCCGACTCACCAGCCGATGCGACCGGCTACCGGGGCCGCGGCGGCACCGTGATGGGCTTCGACGTCGACACGACGCCGCAGCAGGACTCCGAGACGGGCTCTGGCGATGCCAGGCCGGCCGCTGCCTACGTGCCACTCCTGGGCCAGATCGCCGCCGGCGCGCCGATCATCGCCGAGGAGGTCGTCGAGGACGTCTTCCCCCTGCCGAAGCAGATCGTCGGCGAGGGCAACCTCTTCCTCCTCAAGGTCGTCGGCGACTCGATGATCGACGCGGCGATCTGCGACGGTGACTGGGTCGTCGTCCGGCAGCAGCCGACGGCTGACAACGGTGAGATCGTGGCGGCGCTCCTCGACAACGAGGCGACGGTGAAGACGTTCAAGCGCAAGGACGGCCACGTCTGGCTGTTGCCGCACAACCCCGAGTTCTCCCCCATCGACGGCGACCAGGCGACCATCCTCGGCAAGGTCACCGCAGTCCTGCGTCGCGTTTGACACACAGCAGTTGCCGTATGCCGCTGAGTCGGGTTCCGCACCTCCGCTGAGTTTTGTTGGGCGTCAGTCCCGTTCGTGCGACACACTCAGGTGTCATGACGAGGACCGCGCGACAGAAGACCGACCCGGAGCTCGGGCGAGACGTGCTGTACACCTACCGGTACCTACGGGCCGGCATGATCGCCCTGCTCCTCATGCTGCTGTTCGCCGTGGCCTACGAGGGCATCGTCAACGCTGGCTGCTTCCTGGGGTCGATCAGTGCGTACTACTTCACGCCGGCGCGCACCGTCTTCGTCGGCGCGCTGTTCGGCCTTGGAGCGCTGCTCATCGTGCACAAGGCACGATCGGCCGAGGAGGACGTCCTGCTCGACTTCTCGGGCTTCATGGCGTTCGTCGTGGCCATGGTGCCCACGGTCCCTGACGGCGCGTGTGGTCCGACTCCCACGCTGACCACCCTCGAGGTGGCCAACGCGGTCCGCAACAACATCTGGGCCCTCATCGTGGTCGCGGTGACGGCTGCCATCGTGCGTTATGTCCTTGCTCGTCGGGGCGAGCTGGTGACCTCGGCCACTCCCGGCTCGCGGATCGCCTCCGTGGTGTGCGGCATCGTCCTCGTCGTCGAGCTCGGCTTCTTCCTCTGGAAGCGTGACTCGTTCATCCACCTGAGCCACGGGATCGCCGCAGCCACGATGGTCGCCGGGGTGATCGCGGTGATGGTGTTCAACGCGCTGTACCAGCCGTCCAGTGAACGAGGACAGAAGTTCCGGCGTATCTACTACGCGCTGGCCGTTCTGCTCGGTGTGGCCCTCGCGGGCACGGTGGCGCTGCACCTGGTCATCGAGGGTTTCGCCCACATCATCCTGGTGGCTGAGGCGGTCGTCATTCTGCTCTTCGGCGCCTTCTGGGTCGTGCAGACGGTCGAGGTGTGGCCGAGCGAGCTAGACGACATTCGCGACCAGGTGCAGTCCGTGGACACCGGAGCCGCCTGAGCGGGTGGGTTCCGGGACTTACGCCCCTATGGCCATGCTGCCTCGGGTGGTGCCATGGCGCTCAGGACGAGGGAAGGAGCTCCATGAACATTCTCGTTGCCTACGCCACCAGGCACGGCTCGACCGCGGGCATCGCCGAACGCATCGCGGCAACCCTGACCGCCGCAGACCTGCCCGCGGAGGCGCGACCGGTCGGGGACGTCGACGGCGTCGACCAGTACGACGCGGTCATCATCGGGGGTGCGGCCTACATGTACCACTGGCTCAAGGACGCCACCTCCTTTGCCAGGCGACACCAGAAGGAGCTGCGCGAGCGTCCCGTCTGGCTGTTCAGCAGCGGACCGCTCGGCACCGACCTCGTGGACAAGGAGGGACGCGACGTCCTCAAGGAGGGCCGGCCGAAGGAGTTCGACGAGCTGATCGACCTGCTGCAGACGCGCGGCGAACAGGTCTTCTTCGGCGCCTGGGACCCGGACGCTCCGCCGGTCGGTCTGACCGAGCGAATGATGCAGCACCTGCCCGGAGCCAAGGACGCCATGCCGGCCGGCGACTTCCGCGACTGGTCGGCCATCGACGCGTGGGCCACACAGATCGCGGCGGGGCTCAAGGCCCGCGTGTAACCGGAACCAGCAGCTGCCGCAAGACTCACCCACTGATTCGTCAGGCTGATCAGTGGGTGAGGGCGCCGATCGAAGCACGCTCACGCGGGGAAGGGCTCGCTCTGCAGCGATCCCAGCCAGTACGGGGCGGCATCGCCGTACTCGGCCAGCTCCTCATCGGTGAGCGTCACGCAGACGCGGAGCCACGACTCGACCCGCCCCAACCGGCCGAGCTGCAGCGCCGCCGGAAGCGCCGCCCGCAGCTCGGCGGACGGCGCGATGTCGCTCCACACCTCCAGCCCTGCGTCGGCCACCCTTCGCAGCCGGGCATCATCGGGCGACGCCTCGAAGCGGTGAGCCAGGATGTTGAGCGGGATCATCAGCGCGCTCAGCGGATGGGCGAGCACGGCGTCACCGAAGTCAAAGAAGCGCAGCCGGCCGTCGGCTGTGGGAAAGACGTTGTTGGCGTGAAGGTCATTGTGCACCAAGGCCTCTGGCAGACCGAGGGCTGAGAGCCGCTCGACCCACTCGGTCACCGTCGGACCCAGAGCCCTGAGCGCGGACGCGTCGTCGTCAGCGAGCCGCAGCGGGTCGCCGACCGGCAGCCCGTTCAGCTGCTCCGTCCGCACGGTCACGTAGTCGGCGGCGTCCCCGGTCCGCATGGTCGTGATGCCGGCGGCAACGAGGCGGCTCTCGGCCCCGGCAAGGTCCCGTTGGAGGGACATGGCGTGCGCCACGACATGACACCACGCGTCCACGTCGTCGGGAGCGATGGTCTCGGCGAGCACGCGCCCCTGGTCAGGGACGAGGTGCAGGCCCCGGCCAGCGTCGATCCCGACGACCGGGACGACCCGGTCGGGAGCGAGCTCGTCGAGGACCCGGAGGAGCCGCGCCTCGAACTTCTGGTGCTCGCAGTTCTGCTTCGCCCAGTAGTCGGCGCCGTCGCTGCCCCGCACCCGCCACACCGTCGACCACGGCCGAAGGTGCACCTGCTCCAGCGCCATGACGTCGACCCCCAGGCCGCCGAGCACCTCTGCCACCCAGTCCCGTAGCTCCGCCTCAAAGGCCGCCGATGCCCAGTGGACCGAGGGCCCGGGACCCAGAGCGGGAAGGGTCGAGTACCAGCGGAGGTCAGTCCCCGTGTCCAAGTGCCACTCCCAACGCGTCCAGAGTCGCCCCGAGCGGGGCGTGCAACCGGACCGTCGCCTCCGCGTCTCCCCGGGTCGCCGAGCGCGTCACGATGGCAACCGGCACCCCGATCCGGGCCGCGTGCCGCACGAAGCGATAGCCGCTCATGACGGCCAGCGATGATCCGAGCACCAAGACTGCCCCAGCCTCGTCGACCAGGCCAAAGCATTTCTCCACGAGGCCCTTCGGGACGGACTCGCCGAAGAACACGACGTCGGGCTTGACCGTGTCACGCCCGCAGACGAGGCACAGCGGCGGGAAGAAGGACTCGACGAGCGAGTCCGCCACGACGATGTCGCCGTCCGGGCGCACCTGCTCCCCCCACTGCGACCCGACCGCAGCCGCCTCCGCCGCGAACCGCTCCCTGAAGCCGGGGTTCGCCTCGGTCATCCGCTCGTGCAGGCCCTGGCGCGAGGTCACCTCACCGCACGTCAGGCAGACAGCCCGGTCGAGTGACCCGTGCAGCTCCACGACGTCCTGGGCACCCGCCGCCTGGTGCAACCCGTCGACGTTCTGGGTGATGATCGGCCCGACATATCCGTGTCGCTGCAGCTCCGCGACGCGCTCGTGCCCGGAGTTGGGCCGGGCCGCCGTGAACCGCTGCCAACCGATGTAGCTGCGCGCCCAGTAGCGCCGGCGTGCCTCCGACGACCCGGTGAACTCGCCAAGCGTCATCGGCTCGACGCGGCGTGTCCCGTCGGGCCCCCGGTAGTCCGGGATCCCCGAGTCCGTCGACATCCCCGCACCACTCAACACGAGGACCCCGCCACCGCTGACGAGGTCGACGAGGTCGTCAAGCGTCCCGAGGTCCTCCGTGACGAGCGGCAGGGCCCGGGTCGTCGCAAGTTTCACGTGCACAGCCTACGTCGCATGCGGAGAAAGCCTCAAAACCATAATCCTGAGTTATGCTTCAAGCATGATCGACGCAGCAGGCCTCCGGGTGATGAAGGCCATCTCCGACGAGGGCAGCTTCACCGGCGCCGCGAACGCCCTCGGCTTCTCCCAACCGGCGATCTCCCAGATGGTCCGGCGCCTCGAGCAGCGCACCGGCACCGTGCTCGTGGAACGTTACGGCCGCCAGGTCCGCCTCACTGAGGCCGGACAGGTACTCGCGCGCCACGCGGTGGGTGTGCTCGCCGCCCTCGACGCCGCCGAGGAGGAGATCACCGCGATCGCCGGGCTCCGGGCCGGACGGGTCCGGCTCCAGGCCTTCCCCAGCTCGTCCGCCACCCTCGTCCCGGGAGCGCTCGCCATCCTCAAGCGGCGCCACCCCGACATCACCGTCACCCTGACCGAGGCCGAGCCGCCCGAGTCGCTCGCCGCCCTGCGCAACGGCGACTGCGACGTCGCGGTGGCCTTCGCCTACGAGGGCGCCGACCTCGGCGAGCTCGAGGAGGATCTGACCCTCCTCGAGACCCAGCACCTGCTCGACGACGAGGTCCGCGTCGTCGTCCCGAAGCACCACCCCCTGGCTGGCCGGGAGAGCGTCTCGATGTCCGACTTCGCGGACGAGGAGTGGATCGCGGGATGCCCACGCTGTCGGGGCCACCTCGTCTCTCTCGCGCACCACGAGGGCTTCCGGCCCAACGTCGCGTTCGAGATCGAGGACTACGTCGCCCAGATCGGCCTTGTCACCGTCGGTCTCGGGGTCGCGCTCGTGCCCGATCTCATCCTCAACGCTGCCAAGCACGAGGAGGTCGTCACCCTCTCGCTCACGCCGCCCTCCCGGCGTCAGATCCTGGCGGTGACGACCTCCGACCTGCTCCGCGTCCCGGCCGTCTCGGCCGCGCTGCGGGCGCTCGGCGAGGCAGCCGGAGCCCCCGTCGACGTGCCCGACTCGGCACTCGCGCCGGCCTGACAGCGGAAGGGAAGTCAGCGGCATACAGTGCCGTCATGGCTGACGACGCACGCATCTCCTTCCTCCCAGTCCCCACGGCCGACGACGTCCCGGAGGGCGTCGGCAAGCTATGGGCCAA
>NZ_JBEDUL010000168.1:0-85523 GCF_040414665.1 Intrasporangium sp. | reverse complement strand
GGGACGCAATCCCATCGAGAAAGGAAAAATCATGACAGAGCCCAACAAGCGAGTAGTACAGCGCCGAAGCGATGGCGACTGGGAGGTACGGAAGCCAGGAGCCGATCGCGCCAGCGCCGTCACCTCGACACAGGCCGAAGGAATCCAGCGCGCCCGCACCATCCTCGGCAACGACGGGGGCGGCGAGTTGCAGGTCCGTTCACTCAAGGGGACGATCCGCGCACAAGACACGGTTGCGCCGGGGAACGACCCAAGGTCATCCAAGGGGTGACCTCGGCGCGCATGTTGGTAATGGAGTTCCTTGCATAGGCGAAGGCGAAAGAGGCTCGACGTGGGATACCGGACCGAGGATGTTTGGGCGACGCCGCACGTCGCGGGCAAGAACGTAGTCCGTCAGCTGCTGGTCCCGGCTCACGACAACGTCGAAGTACTTGAGACTGAGTCGGGCCTCGAAGTGGTGAACACCCCATTCGGGCACTGGTCCGTAACCCGCGCCGATAAACTCCCAACCGAGGGGCCGCTTGCAGCGAGGCTTCCGGCCCGCCGATCAAAGAACTCCCAGATCAGATGGGCAGGTGGTCGAGAGGCGGTTCAAGCGAGCGACGTCATCCGATCCTTCGACGGTGCCATCGGGTTCACCGCGCATGACCAGCCTCACAGCCTGCGGCGCCCGCAGATCGCGGCACTTCACTCCATTGTTGGCTATCAGTCCTCCGGCCTGTCCGAGCCTGGGGTCGTCGTCATGCCAACCGGCACCGGCAAGACGGAGACCATGCTGGCATGGCTGGTCGCGCAGCAGCCCGAACGCGTTCTCGTGGTCGTCCCCTCAACCGCGCTTCGCGATCAAATCGCAACCAAGTTTGAGACCCTGGGAATCCTTCAACTCGAAGGCATTGTCGACCGCTCTGCACTACGCCCCAGGGTCGGACGGCTAGAAGGACGGTTCGTCGATGAAGCCGAAGCGAGATCCTCACCGACCTGCAACGGGCCGGGAAGATTCTGCACTTCGGAACCTCCACCTTCCCCGCCCACTCTATCGTCGAAGGGCAGTGGATCGCACGAGACCGCGGCTTGTCCCGGTTCATGACCGAGCAAGTGACCTACTCGATCTTCTCCCGAGCGATCGAAGCAGACGTACTTCCCATCACCCAGCAGTACCGGATGGGCGTGCTGGTCTGGTCACCCCTGGCAAACGGATGGCTCGCGGGAACCGTCACGCGCGACCAGCCCGTCACCACCCACCGCGCTGCCCTCGCCAGGAACGACTTCGACCTGACCCTGCTGGAGAATCAACGCAAACTCGACATCGTCGACGCTCTCCGCGACATCGCCGCGGACCTTCAGGTGTCCCTCGCCGAACTCGGGCTCGCATTCGCGACGTCCCACCCGGCTGTGACCTCCGTGCTCGTCGGCCCCCGTACTCCGGAACACCTCCGCCAAAACCTCAAGGCCGCAGACCTCACCCTCGACGACGCGACCCTCGACAAGATCGACCAGCTCGTCGCCCCCGGCACCGACGTCGCCCCGCAGGACCGCTACCCCGTACCGCCCAAAGCGATCACCAACCCCCGGCTACGACGCCGATGACTCCCTCGGGAAGCACGCACAAAAGTGCTAACGAAAAGTGCTAAGCAACCTGTAGCTCGGCGTATCGCGGTGGAGTCATCCACAGGTCACATGTCACAGTTGATTTCATGCGGCAGAACGCCCTGTCGAGATTCACGGCGTTCGGGGGTCGAGGTCAGTTCAAGTGGTCCATCCACGGCGGCCCATAGATGCACCGGCCGTCCGGCGAGGTTTAAATCCAAGCCATCTGTGGGGTCTTGGACCCTGGTGCGTACCTCCTGAGCACGACCCGTGCCAGGAGGTTCTCAATGCCCACGTTTTTCGATTCCAGTGCCGACGCCGCTGAGGCGTCTGAGGCGCTGCGGGGTCTCGCGCACGCGAGTCGCACGTTTGATCAGCCTGCGCAGATGTATGGGGTGATCGGTGACCTGTCCTCTGGGATGCGGTCGCTGCTCCAAGTACTGGAACAACTTGCTGACGTGCATGAGCGGAAGGCAGCGCACGCGTTCAATGACGACGGCGACCATGCGGCCGGTGTCCGCGACGCGCTCGCGACGGCCGAAGAGCTGCGCCGGTCGGCTCGCCTGGTCGATCAGGCCTATGACCGCCTCGCGGAGGGATTCGTTTCGGCGGGGCGGATCGCGTGGCATCCCGAACCCGCCGTCGAGGAAGCGATGCCGTCGCGGTGGATCAACGTGGTGTTCCTCCAAGGCGACGAGGCGGATCGGCCGTTGCGCATCCTCGGTGAGCTGGGGCATGTCGATGCGGTGGACTACCTCGCGCAGTGGGACTACGGCGAGGAGACCACGCAGGCGGCGTTGGAGAACGGGTACGTCTACGACGAGCCCGGCGAGGGCACCAGCGACCAGGTGATGATGTCCGGCGACTACGCGCTGGTCGTGAACCCGCACGTCGGGTACGTGTCGCTGTTGCGCCGCCATCCCGAACCCGACGCAGACGCCGAAGTGATCGATGAGCCGTCGCCGTCGCAGGATGGGCCGGAGTTGCTGGTGTCGTACTCGTCGCCGGGTGCTCCGAAGCGTCGTGACGTGCCGCCAGCGAAGCAGGGGCGGTCGTGGTTCGAGCCCGCGAAGATCACGGCGGTCAAGCAGGCCCGGGGGCTCGAACTGTGAACCAGGATCGTGAGCGGCTGCACACTGCCGTGCTGGTCGCGCCGTCGAAGGAACGCCGCAAGCTCCGCAAACAGCGCCGCCGCGCCGAAGCCCGGCTACACGCCGAGCAGCACAAGACCGAACTCGCCGTCGCGAAAGCACGGGCTGAGGCGGAGCGGGCGGAGCGACGCGCCACGATCTACCTACCGAGGAGTGGTGAGGCGGGTGGCGCGCAGCTCGGGACGCCGGGGCGGTTCCGGCTCCCGCGCCATCAGGACACCTCTGCGACCTTGGCGGGGGCGTACCCGTTCGTCGCCGAAGGCGGCCTCGGTGCCGATGGGGTGTTCGTCGGGCAAGACCTCTACTCGGGCGGTTCGTTCGTGTACGACCCGTGGGTGCTGTACGCGCGCGGCATCATCACCGCCCCCAACGTGGTCTTGGCGGGGATCGTCGGCTCGGGCAAGTCCTCTCTTGCGAAGTCGCTGTACACGCGGTCGCTGCCGTTCGGGCGGCGGGTCTATGTGCCGGGTGATCCGAAGGGTGAGCACACTGCGGTCGCTGAGGCCGTCGGCGGTCGAGCGATCGTGCTGGGCCACGGGCTCAACACCCGGCTGAACCCGTTGGACGAAGGGCACCGCCCGTCCGGGTTGTCGGATGAGCAGTGGGCCTCCACTGTCGCCGCCCGCAGGCGCGACCTGATCGGCGCGCTCGCCGAAACGGTGCTGGCGCGGGGGTTGTCGCCGTTGGAGCACACCGCCATCGACCTGGCGTTGACGCATACGGTGCGGGAGAACGAGGTGCCGATCCTGCCGATGGTCGTTGACCGCATCCTCAACCCCAGCACCGACACCGACGGACGCCTCGCCGAAGACGGCCGCCTCGCCGGGCACGCCCTGCGGCGTCTGGTCGCAGGTGACCTCGCTGGACTGTTCGACGGCCCCTCCACCGTGGCTTTCGATCCGACGCTGCCGATGATCTCGCTTGATCTGTCGCGGGTGACGGAGAACTCGACGCTGATTTCGGTGTTGATGACGTGCTCGTCGGCGTGGATGGAATCGGCCCTGCTTGATCCGAATGGTGGGCAGCGGTGGGTGATCTACGACGAGGCCTGGCGGCTGATGTCCCACCCCGCGCTGTTGCGGCGGATGGACGCGCACTGGCGGCTCGCCCGGCACTACGGGATCGCGAACATGCTGATCTTCCACAAGCTCACCGACCTCGACAACGTCGGCGACCAAGGCTCCGCCATGCGCTCGCTCGCCAACTCGTTGCTGGCGAATGCGGAGACGCGGATCGTGTACCGGCAGGAATCCGACCAGCTCGGACCCACCGCCCAAGCACTCGGCCTGACCGGCACCGAGCAGCAACTCCTCCCGAACCTCGGCGTCGGCCAAGGGCTCTGGCGGATCAAAGCCAGGAGCTTCGTGACCCAGCACCAGCTCCACCCCGCCGAGCTCGCCCTGTTCGACACGACGGCGCGGATGGCGACCAGACAATGATGCTGTTCAGGAGACCGGCGGCGTGGTAGATGAGCGCGTGCTTGTCATAGCGGGTCGCGATGGCCCCCCATTGCTTGAGGTGCCGGAGACGGCGTTCGATCATGTTCTGGCTCTTGTTTGACGGGTGCCCCAGGGCAGGCGGACCGTATCTGCTTGTCCAGGGACTGAGGGTGGATGCCACAGCGCGGAGTCACGGCTTGGTTCGAGCGCTAGTCGAAGCGTTTTGGGACTATGCGGGGAGGCTTGACGGATATCGAGGTCGGATCGCCGTCGGAGTCGTTCGATGGTGTGCGGCGCACCCACCCGCTTCTACGAAGGGTGCGGGTTCACGGGAGTTGGGACGCGCGCCCGCGCCAGGCACACCTGCCTCCCACGTTCTCATGGAACTGGTGGGCCTATCGAGTGCTTGCAGGTTCCTCTTGACGCTGTGAACGGGAGGCGGATTCGTCTCGACTGCTGAGACCGAGGAGTACCCCCGCGAGGACGAGTGCGGCACCTATGAGCTGGGTGAGAGCGATCGAGCCGGTGCCGACCAGGGCGACGGAAAACAGCGACGCGAGCGGCACGAAGCCATTGAAGAGTCCTGTTCGACTGGCGCCAAGGCGTGACATCGCCCCGTACCACAGCAGCATGACGAGCACGGTAACCCCGATCGCCAGGAACGCCAGCGCCCCGAGTTCAGTCGCGTCGGGGACACGGAGCATCGTCGCCCCGGTGCTGATCTGGATGCCCGCCGAGGTACCAAGTAGGACAATCGCGGCGATGGTGCAGCCGTAGGTGGTGACGGTGTAGGAGCCGAGGGTGGGGATCACGGGTGCGCCCAGCAGCGTGATCGAGGCAGCACCGATCATCGCGGCGAGTGACCACACCACCCCTTCCACGCTCCACTGCAGGCCGCTATTCGCAGATGCCTGGGCAATGAAGGTGCCGGCGAACACGATCGTCGCAGCCGCCATGAGCCGCAGAGCGGGCCTGGTGCGGGTCTGCGCGGCGCGCACGAGCACGATGAACAAGGGGGCCGCGCCGATGGCGACGCCGACGTTACCGGGCTCGGTGACCGAGGTGGCGTGTACGAGCATCACCCCGTACCCGGCCATCCCGCACACGGCGAGCAGCACCAGCCAGACGGTCTCTCGTCCCGTCGGGAGCCGGAACCGATGCCGTCGGGCGAGCCCCCAGGCGAACAACACGAGAGTGGCGACTGCGAAGCGCACGGCTTGTCCGCCGAGGAGCGGGTAGTCGTGGAGCAGGCTCGCTGCGGCGACCGATCCGCCGATGAGCGCCACGGAGAGCGCGCCAAGGCCTGCGCCGATCCGTTCCTGCTGATTCCATGTCACCCGACCATCCTCACGTCTCCCTGTCATTAGCAGAAGTGGCAGAATGCTTACAGTCCAATCAGCATTGCTAACAACAGTCCGGTTGATAGGTCGGAGGGTCGATGATCGAGCTACGCCACTTGGAGATGCTGCTCGCGGTCGCAGAGCACGGCAGTTTCACCGCCGCCGGACACGCGCTCCGGATCACGCCGTCGGCGGTGTCGCAGCAGATGTCGGCGCTGGAACGGATGACCGGCAGCGTGTTGTTCGAGCGCAGCACGCGCGGCGTGACGCTGACACGGGCGGGCCGCCTGCTCGCCACGGCCGCGCAGTCGATTCACGGCGAGCTTGCCCGCACCCGTCAGAGCCTCGCAGCGTTGGAGACGGGCACGCCGACGCTGACGATCGCGTCGTTCACGAGCGCCGGGGAGCGCATCCTCGCGCCCGCCCTCGCTGATCTCTCCGAACGCTACGGGCAGCCCGTCGATGTGACCGTCCTGGAAGCCGAACCCCACGACGCAATCAAGGCCGTGCGAGACGGTCGCGCCGACCTTGCCATCACCTACCGGCTCGGCGACACCGCACCGCCCGAAGTGGGCCTGCGGTACCGGCCGCTCGTAACCGACGCGCTGCGCCTCGTCGTGCCCGCGCGCAGCCCACTGGGCCAGAGACGGAAGGTGGCGTGGTCTGACCTGGTCGGAGAGTCATGGATATGTGGGTGGGGAGGTCTCGGCGACATCTTCGACCGGTTCGCCCGGGAGCATGGGCTCGAGCCGCAGGTGGCGTGCCGGTCGAGCGACTACGACTTCATGCAGGCCCTTACCGGCGCAGGCGTCGGCCTCGCCCTCATACCGGAACTTGCGCTCACCAGCCGCCACGACACCACTGCGCTGCCGATCAGCCCGACAGCGAACCGGCACATCGGCGTCCATGCCGCCCCGCGCCTTGGGCCGGATCACCCGGCGCACGCGCTCGAAGCTCTCCTGCACGAACGTGCCCGCCCTGCCCTGTAGCGGCCCGCACGGCATCAGCATGCAGACTCGGCTCTGTGCGACGTCCGTTTGACGGAGGTTGATCAGGTGCGTGTCGTGCACCTGAACTGCATGGCTCATCACCAGTTCACCGACCCTGCGGAATCGGCACCCGTCGAGCTGCCTAACGTCGTCGTCACCGTCGATGACGACGGGACACTCGCCGCGACAGTCGATGGCGTCGACCATCCGCAACCAGCGGCGGGTGCGTGGACTCGGGCGACGTTCGGGCCGTTGATGGACGAGATCACCAAAGACCGCACCGTCTCGGTCCGGGTCGAGGTCCGCGAGTGCGACGGCGGGGTGTTCACCGATATCATCCACGCCCGCAAATCAGCCCCACCCGCACGAGCGGCCGAGCAGGAACCGGTGCCAGGCACGCGGCGAGGTCGCCGCGCCGCCGCGCCGCGAGCCCTGCGGCTCATGGAGGTTGAGGGCGAGGGCTTCGTGGCGGGTGAGGATGTCGCCGTCGCGGTCATCGTGAGCCACACCGACGCCGCCGGAACCGGTACCGCTCGGGCGCTGGTCGATCTCGACGACCTCCCGCCCGACGCGACGGGCGAGGTGATCCTGTTCGGGCGCATCTCGGGCAAGACCGCGATTCGGCGGCTGCAATGAACCCGAGACAGGGCGGGAGCATGGGTGACGAACTCACCAACGCCGCCCTCATCGCCCTGATCGGAGCCTTCGGCCTCGCCCTCGCTCTGCGCGGTGCCGGATCGGTCGCCGCGTTCCTCTCCGGCACACCCCAACCGACGGCAGGACCGGCGTCGGGGCTCGGTGTGCTGTTCAACCCCGCCGACCCCGCTGGGGCGCTCGGCGCGGTAGGTCTCAGCCCGGTCGTCTACTGGATCGTCACGACCCTGCTGCTCGCGGTGCTCGTCGTCGGTGTCGCGTGGGCGTGGATGTGGCTGCGCCGCCACAACCGCAAGACCGAGACCCACCCGCACCGCCTCGCCGGGATCGCCACCGCGCACGAGGTCAAGACCACGGCATCCGCGAAAGCACTCCTAGGCCGCGCCGGAACCCTACGCCCATCCCTGACCACGCCGACCCCCGAGGATGTCGGCTACCTCCTCGGCTCAAGTCGCGGCACTGGGGTGTGGGCGTCGGTCGAGGACTCGATCCTGCTGATCGGCCCGCCCCGTTCCGGCAAAGGTCTGCACGTCGTCATCAACGCGATCCTCGACGCACCCGGAGCCGTCGTCACGACGAGCACCAGGCCAGAGAACCTCACCGCCACGCTCCGCGCCCGCCGACGCATGGGTGGGCCGGTCGCGGTGTTCGACCCGCAACACCTGGCCGAGGGCATCCCCGCCGGGCTGCGCTGGTCACCCGTGCGCGGGTGCCAGGACCCTCTGACCGCGATGATCCGCGCCAACGGCCTCGCCGCCGCCACCGGCCTCTCCTCCGGGGGCGTTGAATCCGGCGGGTTCTGGGAAGGCAAAACCCGCACCGCGCTCCAGGCACTGCTGCACGCTGCCGCACTCGACGGCCGTCCGCCCGCTGAGTTGTTCCGGTGGACCCTCGACCCCAGCTCTGCGGCCGAGGCGGTCTCGATCCTGAACTCGTACCCGAACGCGGCGATGGGGTGGGGCGACTCTCTCGGCGCGATGATCGACGCCGACCCCAAGACCCGCGACAGCATCTGGCAAGGCGTCTCCC
Source organism: Intrasporangium sp. (assembly GCF_040414665.1). Lineage (GTDB taxonomy): Bacteria > Actinomycetota > Actinomycetes > Actinomycetales > Dermatophilaceae > Intrasporangium. The sequence goes on along the minus strand of NZ_JBEDUL010000168.1, from coordinate 77,334 downwards.
TCGCCCTCGCAGCCCTCGCCGACCCCCGCGTGCTCGATGCCGTCACACCCGGACCGCACGAGCAGTTCGACCCCGAGACCTTCCTTACCCAGCACGGCACCCTCTATCTACTCGCCACCGGAGCAGGGGCCGGCGCGTCCGCAGCGCTCGTCGCCGCGTTCGTGGAAGACCTTATCGAAACCGCCCGCAGACTCGCAGCACGCTCACCCGGAGCCCGACTCGACCCGCCTTTACTGCTGGCGCTCGACGAGATCGGCAACCTCGCACCCCTGCCGTCGCTGCCGATGCTGATGGCCGAAGGCGGCCGCACCGGGATCACCACCATGCCCGTCTTGCAGTCCCTCGCCCAAGCCCGCGACCGGTGGAGCGAGAACCAGGCCAGCGCGATCTGGGACGCCAGCATCGTCAAGATCATCCTCGGCGGCGCGTCCAGCAGCCGCGACCTCCAAGACCTCTCCACCCTGATCGGCGAACGCGACGAATACACAGACTCGGTGACCCTCGGTGATCGCGGCACCCGTTCGAACCAGCGCTCCGTACGGCGGGTTCCGATCCTGCCACCCGACCGCATCCGCACCCTGCCCTTCGGCACAGGGATCACCCTGCTGCGCTCCGCACCACCCATCGTCACCGACCTACGCGCCTGGCCCAGCCGCCCCGACGCTACCCAGCTCCGCAACGACCGCACCGAACTCGAAGCCCTCCTACGCCGCCCCGCCCCCTGACGCCACGGTCTGGGCGCCGGGGCGCACCTGCCTGATACAGCGGCCACGACGAGCTGGCCGCCTGAGATCAGGAGGAGGCCATCATGGCCATTCGCACTCATCAGTCCATTTCAGGCTTCGTCGCCTCGGAGCCGCAACTGAGCTACACCGAACGCGGGGATGCGCGGCTCTACATGAAGGTCGGAATCGAGCACTACCGCAAGGAGCCCGACAACACCTTTACGCAGTTGGAGACTACCTTCCACGACCTCATCGCATATCGCGGGGCCGCCGAGCAGGGGGCCGAGCGGATCGCCAAGGGCGACAACATCATCGCCGACGGCCGTGTGCGGGAGTACTCCTACGAGCGCAACGGACAGCGCTACGAAGGTGAAGAGTTCATCGCAACTCGCATCGGCCACGACCTGGCGCGCACGCGCTACGAGGTAGATCGAACCGAGCGCATCTCTGGCCGAGACGGCACCGCCTTCACCGCGCCACAGCGTCCCGCACCGTCGAACGCCGCGACCATCGGAATGTGAACGGCGAAGCCATGACTGACTCGTCCGGCCCCGAACACGATGACCTACCGCCTGAGGCAGAATCGCGGTCGCCTCGGTTCGATACTCCTGAGCCGCCGCACCCGGTCAACTGGAATCTGCTCACGGCCAATGATCTCGAAGCGGAGCTGCTCGAACTCAACCGCTGGGTGGATTGGCTTCGCCACACCTACGGCCTTCCGGCCAGTGTCGTGCCGCCGTACTGGCATCGGCACCCCGAACTCCTCTGGGAGCTATCCGCCCTGCACCTGCACTGGTTGTCCGCCTACGACCCCGAGCAGGACGGCTCAGCACCCCTCGGGTGGCACCGCGACTTCGCAGACGCACGCGCCCGACTTCGAGACTGGGTCGCGGCGTGCGGCACACGCCTCGACAGGGACCGACCAACCCGCCAGACGAGCTGGCCCGGCGAAGACCCTGCTGCGCCCGTCGAGGACTCACCCATCACGGATCGCGATGAAGACTTCGTACGGTTCGTGCTCGATCAGGTCGCAGCGCGCCAGGAGGCCGAAGACGCCTTCTTCGCGGCCTTCGACCCGGACACCGGCGAGGTGTGAGTCATGGCGCGGCGGTACACGCGAAAGACGGGCCAGCGGCAGCAGAGCGAGCGCGAACTGACGATCCGCGCCGACTTCCACGAACCGCCCGACCTCGACAAGCTGAGCGAGCTGCTCATCCGTATCGCACTCCAGCGGTCCGGGTCGTGCCCCTCGGGCGGATCGACCACACCGAAGCGTCCCCGTGCCTCGGTGGACCCCTCGTCGTAGAATGTACGCATCCGTCGCGGATGGCGGATGTTGTGGTCCTAGCGCTTCGTCCTCGTGGCGAGGCAAAGTAAACGTGGCCGACTCGGCCTAGTCCTACAGCCTTCGGGCTCTTCTCACGATCAACATCCGCCGTCACATCAGTCCGCGTCGGCAGGACCAGTGACTGTGGACAAGAGCCATGACGACCACCGACGCGAACCGCGCCGCAATAGACAGCCTCGTAGCGCCGACGCCTTTCGTCGGCACGATCGCCGTCTCCTACCTCCGGGTCTCGACCAAGGAGCAGGCAGAGAAGGGCGGCAGCGCCGAAGGCTTCTCGATCCCAGCCCAGCGGGAAGCGAACCAGCGCAAGGCCGACCAACTCGGCGCGACCATCGTCGAGGAGTTCGTCGATGCTGGCGAGTCCGCTCGCAAGGCCGATCGCCCTGAGCTGATGCGGATGATCCAGTACGTCACGAAGTACAAGACGAACTACTGCATCGTCCACAAGGTTGACCGGCTGGCTCGCAACCGCGCCGACGACGTGACCATCCACCTGGCACTCAAGGACGCCGGGGTGACGCTGGTGTCGGCGACCGAAAACATCGACGAGACGCCCTCGGGGATGCTGCTGCACGGCATCATGTCGTCGATCGCCGAGTTCTACTCGCGGAACCTGGCCACGGAGGTCGTCAAGGGCCTGTCGCAGAAGGCAGCGCAGGGCGGGACGGTGTCGAAGGCGCCCATCGGCTACCGCAACATCGGAGTGCGCGACGAGTTCGGTCGCGAGGTTCGTACCGTCGAACTGGACGAGGAACGGGCACCGTTGGTTCGGTGGGCCTTCCAGGTGTTCGCGTCCGGGGATTGGTCGACGAGCCAGCTCCACCATGAGCTGGTGGCACGAGGCCTGACGACCGCACCTTCACCGCGTCGTCCTTCTCGGCCAATCGGCAAGTCGTCGGTGCATCGGATGCTCACGAACCCGTACTACAAGGGCTGCGTCCGCTATCAAGGCGTCACCTTCGCCGGAGCACACGAAGCACTCGTCCCGAACGAGGTGTGGGATCAAGTCCAGACCGTGCTCGGCACTCACCGATCAGCGGCGGACGCGACGCAGATACACGAGCACTACCTGAAAGGAACGGTGTTCTGCGGGCAGTGCGGCTCCCGACTGATCGTCTGCAACGCGAAGAGCAGCCAGGGCACGATCTATCCGTACTTCGTCTGCGGCAGCAGGCACGGCGGCAGGGGCGACTGCACCCGCCAAGCGATGCTCATCGAGCACGTCGAGCGGCTCGTCGAGCAGTTCTACGATCACGTCCAGATCAGCGCGGAGACCAAGCTCGCGCTCTCGTCGATGCTGCACGCACGGTTCGACGAGATGATGTCCGAGGGTGCCGCGGAGCTCGCGGACCTCGCCACGCGTCGGACCCAGCTCGAAGACGAGCAGGAAAAGCTGCTCCGTGCTCACTACGCGGGAGCGGTCCCGTTGGAGCTGCTCAAGCGGGAGCAGGATCGGATCACGGCATCGCTCGAGACGATCCAGAACCGGATCGACGCCCACCACGGCGAGTACGCCTTCGCCCGCACGAACCTCGATGACTCGCTGACCCTGCTGTCGAACGCGGCCGACATCTACAAGACAGCCGACGACGCGAACCGTCGGCTGTGCAACCAGGCGCTGTTCAAGGCGATCTACGTCGATGAGGACAACGACGTTCGGGTCGGCTACAGGACACCGTACGACGGGCTGAGCATCGAAGGCTTGCAGGCCGACGCCCTCACCTGGGCCGCCGAGGCAAGAAAGTTGGGCCAGGCTCGAACCTCGACCAAGGGCGGTCCCTTGGTCGAAAGTTCAAACCTGACCCATTTGGGGTGAGTGACGGGACTTGAACCCGCGACCACCTGGACCACAACCAGGTGCTCTACCAGCTGAGCTACACCCACCAAGTCGCTGCTGACAGCGACGCCAATCGTACATGGTCGACAGGGGTGCTCGTGACACCCGTCAACCGCTCAGCCGGGGTCTCACGGCTCGACGACGTGCGCCTCAGCAAGCGCCTTGGCCGTCGCGCTGTCCGGACCCGGCTGGGGCACGAATACCGCCTCCCGGTAGTACCGCAGCTCCGCGATCGACTCCTTGATGTCGGCCAGCGCGCGGTGCCCGCCGGCCTTCTTCGGGGCGTTGAAGTACACCCGCGGGTACCACCGGCGGGACAGTTCCTTGATCGACGACACGTCGATGATCCGATAGTGCAGGTGCGCCTCGAGATCGGGCATGTCGCGGGCGAGAAAGCCCCGGTCCGTCGCGACGCTGTTGCCACCCAGCGGCGCCTTGCGCGGCTCGGGGACGAACTGCCGGACATAGTCGAGCACCAGCGACTGGGCCTCTTCCAGACTGACGCCTCCGTCCAGCTCGTCAAGGAGCCCAGAGGTGGTGTGCATGTCACGGACGAACTCGTCCATCTGCGCGATGGCCTCGGCCGGGGGTTTGATGACGACGTCGATTCCGTCGCCGAGCACCGTGAGCTCGAAGTCGGTGACGAGCGCCGCAACCTCGACAAGGGCATCGGTCCGAAGCGAGAGGCCGGTCATCTCACAGTCGATCCAGATGATCCGGTCGGAGAGTGCGCGCTGGTTCGCCGCGTCGTTCGTCGTCGTCACCGCACCACCATAGAGGCGCAGGGCCATCGCTCCTGCACTAGCCTTCCGTCATGACTTCAGGGGATCCGTCCCGAGAGCTTGACCGGCTGGAGACCGAGGAGTGGAGCCGCAAGCCGAACCCCACGTGGCGGCCCATGCTCCGCCGCATCCTCACCTTCGGAGTCGCCGCCGTCCTGCTCCTTGTCGCCCTGCTCATCCTGCTCGGCATCATCGGGAACCAGCTCGACGCGCAGGTCGCGATCCTTTCCGCGCTCATGGCGCTCATCCCGCTGCTCATCATCGTGCCGACCTATCTCTGGCTCGACCGCTACGAGGCTGAACCGGTCCGCTACCTCGTGGCCGCATTCCTGTGGGGTGCCCTCATCGCCGTCGTCGGCGCCTTCTTCCTCAACTCGCTCGGCATGGCGCTGCTCGTCGAGTCCCACTGGAGCGATCCGTTCGAGACCGGGGCTGTGTACCTCGCGCCGGTCACGGAGGAGACGCTCAAGGGCCTCGGCATCTTCCTCATCTACCTGTTACGCCGGCACGAGTTCGACGGGATCATCGACGGGATCGTCTATGCGGGGCTGATCGGGGCCGGCTTCGCATTCAGCGAGAACATCCTCTACCTCGGCCAGGCCTACACCGAGATGGGCAACGAGGGCCTCACCGCGACCTTCATCGTCCGTGGCCTCATGGGGCCGTTCGGCCACTCGCTCTTCACGTCGCTCATCGGCATCGGCATCGGCATCGCGGTGTCGACGCGGAATCGTGGCATCAAGGTGGTCGCCATCCTCGGTGGCTGGGTCTGCGCGGTCCTGCTGCACGGCGCGTGGAACCTCGCGGCCATCGCCGGGATCGAGGGCTTCCTCAGCGCCTACATCACCTTCCAGGTGCCGCTCTTCCTCGCCTTCGTCGGCTTCCTCCTCTGGCTGCGCCGACGCGAGGGCCGGCTCATCGGGCAGTACCTGTCTGCGTATGCGGATGCGGGATGGCTGACCCACGCCGAGGTCAGCATGCTCTCGCACCTGAGCGCCCGGAGGTCTGCCCGGGCCTGGGCCAAGGAACGTGGCGGCGTGCCGGCGCAACGGTCCATGGATGCCTTCCAGGACAGCGCGAGCGACCTTGCGCTGCTTCGCTCCCGGATCGTTCACGGCACCGCCGAGCAGGGTGCGGCACAGCGCGAGCAGGTGCTGCTCGAGGCAATCACCGAGCATCGCAGGGACTTCATCGGCACGCCCGTGAGCTGAGCTAGCGGTGGCGTCAACCACGACGCCGTATGCCGCTGAGCTCCCTTCCGCGTCAAGGGTCGAGACGGGGTGGCTGAGTCAACGGAAACGGGGCCTGGAGTGCACGGGCCCAAAAGCGGCTGTGAGCAGGGGAATTCGGCGTGTCGACAATGGCGCCCCCGGCAGGACTCGAACCTGCGACCAAGAGATTAGAAGGCTCTTGCTCTATCCACTGAGCTACAGGGGCTCGCCCGCGTCCGGGCGCTCTTATGATAGGCGGGAGCGCGTCTCCCTTCTCCGCCACCCACTCCCTCAGGCGGTCGAGCGGAGCGAGCTCAGCGGCATACGACCGCGTGTCCCTCCACGACGGCGCTGACGACAGTTTTGATTGGTCCGAGGGGACACGAAAGGATGACACGCGTGTCTGGTTCAGGGGATGGCAACGCCCGGCTGCTCAGGGCGGTGAAGGGCCTTCGCGACGCAGTCGACGCGTCCTCGCTACCCATTGACCTTCCCCAGGTGGACGAAGTCCGCATTGCACGCTCGCGACTGCTCGACCAGCTCGACGACTACGTCATCCCGCGACTTGAGTCCCTCGACGCACCCTTGCTGGCCGTGGTCGGCGGCTCGACCGGTGCCGGGAAGTCGACGCTCGTCAACTCGGTCGTGGGACGTGAGGTCTCCCTGCCGGGAGTGCTGCGCCCCACGACCCGGTCGCCCGTCCTCGTCCACCATCCCGACGACGCAAGGTGGTTCGCGGACCAGCGCATCCTCCCCGGTCTGGCTCGCATCACCGGCAAGCACTCCGCATCGGACGGACCCGGGGCGGTCCGCCTCGTGTCGACCGACGCCATCCAGCCGGGGCTGGCACTACTCGACGCGCCCGACATCGACAGCGTCGTCTCGGCGAACCGCGACCTGGCCGCACAGCTGCTCGCGGCCGCCGATCTCTGGGTCTTCGTGACGACTGCGGCGCGCTACGCCGATGCCGTGCCGTGGGACCTGCTGCGACAGGCATCGGAGCGGGGCACCTCGGTGGCCGTCGTGCTCGACCGGGTCCCGGCTGCCAGCCTCGACGAGATCAGGGTGCACTTGGCCGCGATGCTGCGTGAGCAGCGGCTGGAGCAGGCCCCCATCTTCACGGTCCTGGAGTCGGACCTCGAGGGCGGACTGCTCCCCGCCCCACAGACCCAGCGGCTGCGTGGCTGGCTGGATGCTCTCGCGGGAGACGCCCAGGCCCGGGCCGAGGTCGTCCGGCATACCCTCACGGGGGCCTTGGCATCCCTCGACGCACGGGCGACCGCGCTCTCCGCCGCCTCGGCTGCCCAGGTCAAGGCGGCCGAGGAACTGGTCGACGCCGCTCGAATGGCTTACGAGGACGCGGTGGCCCACGTCAAGGAGGGGATGTACGACGGGACCCTGCTCCGGGGCGAGGTCCTCGCGCGGTGGCAGGAGTTCGTCGGGACGGGCGAGTTCTTCCGCCAGGTCGAGTCGACCGTGTCGCGCGTCCGCGATCGAGTGACGGCGTTCATCAAGGGCGAGCCGGCCAAGGCCGAGCACCTCGGCGAGGCTCTCCAGACGGGGGTGGAGGCGCTCATCTCCAACCGGGCCGAGCTTGCCGCGACGGCGACCGCTCGGGCCTGGCGGACCCTGCCCGGCGGTGAGCCCCTCCTGACCGGCGCGGCGGGTCTGCTGCGCTCGAGTGGCGACCTCGACACCCGGATCCAGCGACTCGTGCGGGACTGGCAGGGCGACATCCTCGAGATGGTGCGCAGCGAGGGGCGCGATCGACGGACGAGCGCGCGAATCATGGCTTACGGGGTCAACGGCCTCGGTGTCGTCCTCATGCTCGTCACCTTTGCCTCGACCGCGGGGATCACCGGAGCCGAGGTCGGAATCGCCGGTGGCACAGCGGTCGTGGGGCAGAAGCTGTTGGAGGCGGTGTTCGGGGACCAGGCCGTGCGCGAGCTGGCCAGGCAGGCTCGCGTGAAGCTGCTCGACCGCGTGGAGGAGCTGTACGCCGCGGAACGGGCCCGCTACGAGGCCGCGGTCGAGACTCTGGAGGTGCGGACCGGTCAGGCGAAAGACGTGAAGAAGGCTGCTGCACAAGTGAGGTCGGCTCGGTGAGCCCCATCAGGATGGGCAGGGCCATGGTCAAGGGCGCCAGCGCCGCCGAGCTGGGGGACCGCACCACGGCCCTTTCCCTCGCGCTCTTCTCGGCTGCCGGGGAGCTGGACGGCGCTGCGGTCGAGCAGGCCCGGCGTGTGCTCGACCGGGCCCAGGAGCGCTCCGCGATCGCGGGCGACCACACCGTCGTCGCCCTGGCGGGCGCGACGGGCAGCGGCAAGTCCTCCCTGTTCAACGCCCTCGTGGGCGAGCAGGTCGCGGAGATCGGCGCGCGCCGGCCGACGACCGCCAAGCCGACCGCCGCCGTCTGGGGAGAGTCCGACGCGTCTGAGCTGCTCGACTGGCTTCGCGTCGATGCCAGGCACCTCGTCGGTCCCGCCGGAGAGGGCGGGCCGGAGGCAGCCGACAAGCCCAACGACAAGCTCACTGACAAGCTAACTGACAAGCTCAACGGCCTCGTCCTGCTCGATCTGCCCGACTTCGACTCGCGTGAGCTGTCCCACCGGCGCGAGGCCGAGCGGATCCTCGAGCTCGTCGACATGTTCGTCTGGGTGACGGACCCGCAGAAGTATGCCGATGCGCGGCTCCACGACGAGTTCGTCGCGCTCATGGCCCACCACGATGCCGTGACCCTGGCAGTGCTCAACCAGACGGACCGGCTCGACGTCAATGCGGTCCAGGTCCTCAAGAAGGACTTCGGCAAGCTGCTCGGCGCGGACGGCATACACGGTGCGTCGGTCCTCGCCACCTCGGCCGTGACCGGGACCGGCGTGCCTGAGCTGCTCCAGCGACTTGCCAATGCGGTTGCGGGACAGGCGGCGTCGCGGCAGCGTCTCAATGCCGATGTCGTTGCGGCAGCACGGCGGCTGCGACACGGGGTGGCCGACCAAGAGGTCGCTGTCGCGCGGCTCGACCGAGATGCACTGGATGCATCGCTCGCCCGAGCGGCCGGTGTGCCGATCGTCCTCGATGCCGTCGGCCGGGACTACCGACGAGAGGCCTTCGCCCACACGGGCTTCCTCTTCGCGAGGTGGACGCGTGGCTTCGCGGCTGATCCCCTCCGGCGCCTGCGGCTCGACCGCACGGGGGGTCGTCCGCCGATCGCCGTCGAGATTGATGGCTCGGATGTGCGTGCCGTCCTTGGCCGGTCGTCCATCCCTGCCCCGAGCGCCTCGGCCGTGTCGGCGGTTGACCTTGCCACTCGCAGCTTCGTTCGCCAGGCGTCCGATGGCCTGCCCGTGAAGTGGGCCCAGGCCGTCGAGGACGCGGTCGACCAGGGGGAGGGAGCATTGGGTGACGCCTTGGACCAGGCGATCGTGGGCACGTCGCTCCGCGCTCGCCGACCGATCTGGTGGCTCCTCGTCAACGTGATCCAATGGATCCTGGGTGTCACGGCGGTTCTGGGGCTGCTCTGGCTCGCGGCACTGTGGGTCGTGGGGTTCGCCCAGATCCCGACACCCGAAACGCCCACCGTGGGCTTCCTGCCCGTCCCTCTCATCATGCTCGTCGGCGGCGTGCTCCTCGGTTTGCTCCTCGGCGTGCTCTCCAGGTGGTGGGCGCGGGTCGGAGCGAGGCGGCGAACGGCCGTCATCGGGAAACGGCTCACCGAAGCGGTCGCCAAGGTTGCTGACGAGCGCATCGTCGTCCCGGTCGACGCGGTGCTGGACCGTCACCGCCAGACGCGCGAGCAGCTGGACCGGGCGGCGGCCTGACTGCGCGTTGCGCGCTGTCCCCATCCCCTCCTGTTCGGCGCCGTCGTCCACAGCGGCCATGGTGCCGCTGGTTGCGGCCCGGTGAAGCGACGACCGTGGTGGAGGAGCGGCACCCACACCGCACCCGCACCCGCCGACACCAGTCGGCGCCGACAGGAGGTTGCACCATGAACGAGACCCGCATCACGGTCCACGGCAACGTCACGGCCGCGCCCGTCGAGCGCACGTCGCGCAATGGCAACGTCTTCACGACGTTCCGGGTCGCGAGCACGCCCCGCCGACGCACTGCCGACGGCACCTACGTCGATCTCGACACCAACTTCTTCAGCGTCATCAGCTGGAATGCACTCGCCGCCAACACCGCGGCGGCCCTGCAGAAGGGGCAGCCGGTCATCGTCGAGGGCAACCTGACGATCAAGACCTACCTCACGAGCGACGGGCAGCCTCGTACCGATGCCGAGATCGAGGCGCAGCACGTCGGGCACGACCTCGTCTTTGGCCGCGCCTCGTTCGAACGGCTGAGCCGGGCGGCCGCCCTCGGGATCGACCGCAACGCCGACCCTGCCGTTCGGCACGCGATGGCCGAGACCAACGGCGTCTCCGTCCCGGTCGACCCCCACCGGCCGGCGAACGTCGACGTCAACGGGGAGGCCTTCGACGGACCCGTGGAGGGCGGGGGTTCCGGTCCCGTGCAGCCGTTCGGCGACCCGGACACGGACGACTACCACGTCGAGGAGACGCCTGCCGCGTGACCGGAGGCGCCAGGGCGCGTGCCCGAGGCCGCCGGCGGGTGTCCCACCAGCCGGCGGATTCGGTGCCCCGGCTGATCGCGGATAGCCTTCTGCGCATGGCCGAGTACATCTACACCATGACCCGGGCGCGCAAGGCGCACAACGAGAAGGTCATCCTCGACGACGTCTCGATGTCGTTCTACCCGGGCGCGAAGATCGGCATGGTCGGCCCGAACGGTGCCGGCAAGTCGACGATCCTGAAGATCATGGCGGGACTCGACCAGCCCTCCAACGGCGAGGCCCGTCTCGCCCCGGGCGCGACGGTCGGCATCCTCCTCCAGGAACCCCCGCTCAACGAGGACAAGACGGTCCTCGGCAACGTCGAGGAGGGTGCGGGCGAGATCAAGGCGAAGCTTGACCGGTACAACGAGATCAGTGCCGAGATGGCCAACCCGGACGCCGACTACGACTCGCTCCTCGAGGAGATGGGCAAGCTCCAGGAGCAGATCGACCACGCTGATGCCTGGGATCTCGACAACCAGCTCGAGCAGGCGATGGACGCGCTGCGCTGTCCGCCGCCGGACCTGCCGGTCACCAACCTGTCCGGTGGGGAACGACGCCGGGTGGCCCTGTGCAAGCTCCTCCTCCAGAAGCCCGATCTGCTCCTGCTCGACGAGCCGACCAACCACCTCGATGCCGAGTCGGTCCAGTGGCTCGAGCAGCACCTCGAGAACTACCCCGGCGCCGTCATCGCGGTCACCCACGACCGGTACTTCCTCGACAACGTTGCCCAGTGGATCGCCGAGGTCGACCGAGGTCGGCTCTACCCCTACGAGGGCAACTACTCCACCTACCTGGAGAAGAAGTCGGAGCGCCTCCAGATCCAGGGCAAGAAGGACGCCAAGCTCGCCAAGCGCCTCAAGAGCGAGCTCGAGTGGGTGCGCTCCAACGCCAAGGGACGCCAGGCCAAGTCGAAGGCCCGTCTGGCGCGTTACGAGGAGATGGCGGCCGAGGCCGAGCGGACGAGGAAGCTCGACTTCGAAGAGATTCAGATCCCGCCGGGCCCCCGCCTCGGCTCGGTCGTCATCGAGGTCAAGAACCTGCGCAAGGGTTTCGGCGACCGCCTGCTCATCGACGACCTCTCCTTCACCCTGCCGCGCAACGGCATCGTCGGCGTCATCGGCCCGAACGGTGTCGGCAAGACGACCCTCTTCAAGACCATCGTCGGCCTCGAGCACCCCGACGCCGGTGAGGTGAAGATCGGCGACACCGTCAAGATCGCGTACGTCGACCAGGCGCGGGCGGGCATCGACCCGAACAAGACGCTGTGGGAGGTCGTCTCCGACGGGCTCGACCACATCAAGGTCGGCAACGTGGAGATCCCCTCGCGCGCGTACGTGTCGCAGTTCGGGTTCAAGGGTCCCGACCAGCAGAAGCCCGCAGGCGTGCTCTCGGGAGGCGAGCGCAACCGCCTCAACCTGGCCCTCACGCTCAAGCAGGGCGGCAACCTGCTCCTGCTCGACGAGCCGACCAACGACCTGGACGTCGAGACCCTCGGCTCGCTGGAGAACGCGCTGCTCGAGTTCCCCGGCTGCGCCGTCGTCATCTCGCACGACAGGTGGTTCCTCGACCGGGTGGCCACCCACATCCTCGCCTACGAAGGCGATGAGGAGAACCCGGCCAAGTGGTACTGGTTCGAGGGCAACTACGCGTCCTATGAGGAGAACAAGGTCGAGCGTCTCGGCCCTGAGGCAGCGCGCCCCCACCGGGTCACCTACCGCAAGCTGACCCGCGACTGACCGAGCGGTCGAGCGGCGCGACATCGTGCGACCCGACGAGCTTCGCGACCTCTACCGAGGCGGTCGCCCCAACGACCGGGCCAAGGCAATCCAGGCGCGCTTCATGCGGATCGCGCGACTCGGGATCGTGCCCATCGCCGGGGTCCTCGAGGTCGTCGGCCGTCGGACCGGCACCGTGTCGCGACTGCCGCTCGCGGTGGCGTGGTATGGCGGACACCGGTACCTCGTCGCGATGCTCGGCCCCTCGACGAACTGGGTCCGCAACGTCGAGGCGTCGGGCGGTCGCGCCGTCTGGGAGCAGGGCACCCGGCGGCACGTGACCCTCGTCCCGGTCCCGGTCGAACAGCGCGCGCCGATCCTGCGCCGCTACCTGCTGACGGCGTGGTCTGCGCGGCCACACCTGGCGGTCCGCTGGAACGCGCCCCTGGCCGACTTCGAGGCTGTTGCGGACCAGTATCCCGTCTACCGAATCAGCCGGGCAGCCACCGGCGGGCAGGCGCTGCCGTGACCACGCCGAAGATCCCGTGGCCCCGACGGGCCGGTCGCCTGACCCTGCGACCGCCGACCCGAGCTGATCTCGACCAGGTCCTCACCTGGCGGAACCGGCCCGAGGTCGCTCGGTGGCTGCTGCGCACGGAGATCGAGCCGGACACCTTCCGTGCGATCTGGCTCGCCGCCGTCGAGGACCCCAGCGACCACTCCGTGGTGGCCGTCCTGGCCGACCCGTCCGGAGACCTCGTCGTCGGAACGGGCTCGCTCAGGGTCCTCGATGCGATGACCCAGTCCCACCTCGCCGACGGCCCGTGGCGCTCGGCCCAGGGTGACCTCGGCTACATGGTCAACCCGGCCCACGCCGGCCGGGGCTACGCCACCGACATCGCTACCGCCCTGCTCGACCTCGCCTTCCACGAGCTGCGGTTGCACCGCGTCACGGCGGGGTGCTTCGCCGACAACGTGGCTTCGTGGAAGGTCATGGAGAAGCTCGGGATGCGACGGGAGGAGCACAGCGTCAAGGACGCGTGGCACGGCGAGCTGGGCTGGGTGGACGGCTACACCTACGCCATCCTCTCGGACGAGTGGCGCTCAGGGACCGGCATCTGACCCGTCCCACCCACGGTCTCAGCAACCTGTCCGTATGCCGCTGGGCCGACTCCTCGTCGAGTGTGCAGTCCGCGCCGGGCTGGGCCCTCGTCGAGTGTGCAGTCCGCGCCGGGCTGGGTCCTCGTCGAGTGTGCAGTTCGCGCCCGGCGTGTTCTGCACACTCGATCAGGAGGGTTGGGCGGGCCGGCTATCCCGAGTGTGCAGTCCGCGCGCGGCGTGTTCTGCACACTCGATCAGAAGGGTCGGGCGGGCTGGGTCCTCGTCGAGTGTGCAGTCCGCGTTCGCGCATTTCCTGTCCACTCGATCAGGGGGTGTGGGCCGCGTCGTCGGCGTGGAGCCACTTCACCAGGGAGGCGACGGCGGCCCGTCCGGCTCGGTTCGCGCCGATCGTCGAGGAAGAGGGGCCGTAGCCGATGAGGTGCACTCGGGGCTCGGCGGCGACCTGGGTGCCGTCCATGACGATGCCACCGCCGCGGGCGCGCAGCTTGAGTGGCGCGAGGTGGTCCAAGGCGGCTCGGAAGCCGGTGGCCCAGAGTATGACGTCGGCTCGCACCAACCTGCCGTCGGCCTGGCGCACCCCATCGGGCTCGATGGCGACGAACATCTGCTGTCGCTCGAGGACCCCCCGCTCGGCGGCCGCGCGCAGCGCGGGAGTCCAGATGAGGCCGGTGACCGAGACGACGCTCTGCGGTGGCAGGCCCCGTCGCACCCGCTCCTCGACGAGCGCGACCGCGTCGTGGCCAGCCTGTGGCGTGAACTCGTCCTCGCGCCAGACCGGTTCGCGGCGCGTGAACCACGACGTGGTCGTCACCTGGGAGATCTCGTCGAGCAGCTGCACCGCAGAGATCCCTCCGCCGACGACGATGACATGCATGCCCCCGAACTCCTCAGCCGACACGTAGTCGGCGACGTGCAGCTGTCGCCCCCGGAAGCTGGCCTGCCCCGGGTAGATCGGCCAGAACGGCTTGGTCCACGTGCCGGTTGCGTTGACCAGCCCGCGGGCGGACCAGACGCCCCGGCTCGACTCGACGAGGAGTCGCCCGTGCGGGTCGTCGTCCTCCCGACGGACTGCCGAGACCCGGACGGGCCGCAGGACGTGCAGGCCGAGCTCCCGTTCGTAGTCGCCGAAGTAGCGCGTCAGGAACTCGGAGCTCGGCTCGCAGGGGTCGACGTCCGGCTGCGGGACGCCAGGCAGGTCGCTGATGTCGTTCACGGTCGCCATCCGCAGAGACTGCCACCGATGCCGCCACGCCCCTCCGGGGCCAACCTCGTCGTCGAGGACGACGTACTGCTCCCGGTCCCGGGTGCCGCTCGGTGCGAAGCCGCGCCGGCGGAGGTGGTAGGCGGCGGAGAGCCCGGCCTGGCCCGCTCCGATGACGAGCACGTCGACGGCCGCCGGGGTGGACACGAGCTCAGTGTGTCAGGTCGAGGCGCATGACCGGCCGGGTCGCGCCGGTGCTGCCGACAACCTCGAAACCGGCGGCTGCAAAGGTCGAGGCCGCTCCGTGGTAGAGCTCGCTCCCACCCACCCGCGTCGACCTGGCCGCGACGTCGACGGGGTGGCCCACGACGGCGGATGCTCCTGACTCGCGGGCCAGCTCGACCGCAGCGCCGAGCAGGCCAGCGGCGATCCCGCGGCGGCGCCATCCGACCTTCACGACGAAACACGTCACCGCCCAGACCGACTCATCACCGAGGTCATCGTTCTGCGCCTCGGCCACGGCGCGCAGTGCGCGATTCCCGGTGACCCGGACGAACGAAGGTCGGGGTCCGACACGGACCCAGCCAACAGGGGTCGTGGACCCAGCCCCGCTGGGACCAGCGGGTCGTCCGGAACCCGGCTCAGCGGCATACGCGATCAGTCCGACGGGACGCGTTGCCGACTGCACCTGGTCGCGGAGGCGGCGTTTGTTGTGCGTCGCCGACCGCTCATACGAGCTGCCCGACGTGACGAAGTACTGGCACCAACACCACGACGGGTCCCCGCGGGTGCCGAAGAGCTCGACCACGTCCTCGAAGCGCTCAGGAGTCACCGGGAGGATCGACATGAGGCTCATGGCCCCAGTCTGCCGAGCCACGCGGAGTCAGCGCGAGAGGGCGAGGAGGACGTGCGCCTCGACGGGTTCGTCCTTGCCCTT
This sequence comes from Intrasporangium sp., assembly GCF_040414665.1. GTDB lineage: Bacteria > Actinomycetota > Actinomycetes > Actinomycetales > Dermatophilaceae > Intrasporangium. The sequence goes on along the minus strand of NZ_JBEDUL010000168.1, from coordinate 61,844 downwards.
GAGCTCGAGCGGACCGAGGGGCTCGGTGACCGCGTCGGGCAGCAATGCCAAGGTGTCTGCCGTGACGGCCACCCCGCCGACGGGTGCCTGGCCCTCGATGCGGGACGCGACGTTGACGGCGTCGCCGATGACGGTGTGGGTCCGGCCGCCCTCGCCGCCGAGCACGCTGACGAGCACCTCGCCGGTGTTGATGCCGACGCGGAACCGGGGCCATCCAGGGTGCTGGGCCGCGATCCGCCCGGTCTCCGCCTGGAGCTCCAGACCGGCGAGGGCCGCCCGCCGCGCGTGGTCGTCCTGGTCGCCGATCCGGTTGAAGGTGACCATCAGGGCGTCACCGATGATCCGGTCGACCTGACCGCCGTGCCTCTTGGCCACGGCCGGGATCGCCACGTTGAAGTACTCGTTGAGCATCTGGGTCACCTCGGCAGGAGTGTGGCTCTCCGAATAGCTGGTGAAGCCCTTGAGGTCGGCAAACAGGATGCTCATCACGCGACGACCTGCGACGGTTGCCTCCTCGTACAGCCCGGCGAAGCGCTCCTCGTGCCAGGACTGCTGCGCGCCCCACGCAACCAGGACGAAGGCCGCGAGCAGGAGCAGGTGCCACTCCCACCAGCTGAGGAACCAGTTCGGCGCCACCGTGACCGCGACCAGTGCCTCGGCGAGGAGGACGAGGGCGGCGGTCATGGCGGCGGGAAGCAGGCCACCGCGCCGGCTCCACAGCCGGAAGTAGAACACGGCTGCGCCGAGGTAGAGCCCGGTGCCCACGATCGCGGCAACGAGCAAGGCACCGCTGGCCCGCTCGGGACCGATGCCCTCGTCGAAGGGTGGCAGCCGCCACAGTGAGAGTGCGGCCCAGACCACCATGAGCAGGAGGAGGCCGAGCCGCAGGATGCGGGCGGTGCGCAGCGCTTGGGCGTTCCGCTCCGGCGGCACCTCGACGACCGAGGCGACCGCGAAGGCCGAGCCGATGATGATCCCGACCGGTGTCGAGATGTTGAAGCCGGCGCTGGCGGCGGGCAGCAGCACGTGTGGAGTTGCCAAGGCGTGCAGGGCGAGAAAGCCGGAGGCCGACAGGAAGGTGAGGGACAGGTACATGACCCGGACGTCACCGCGGCGTGCTGCTGCCGACCCGGTGCCATAGGCGGTGATGGCGCTGAGCACGGCCGCGGCGAGGACGATCCAGAAATGGGCCGGGTCGTGCTCGATCTTGGAGTCCAGCGCCGGTCGGCTGCGCAGCAGGATGAGGCCCGCGAGCGGGATCGCCAGCAGCAGCACGCCGACGAAGCGCCCGGTCCGTGCGCGTGGAGCAGCCGGGCCTGCAGTCCGGATCGTCTCGGCCAACCTCACCTCCCGGCCGGCGCAGGGGAGAGGGCGAGGTAGCGGTGCACCTCCGACACGACGACAGAACCCTCACCCACGGCTGAGGCAACCCGCTTCACGGAGTCGCTCCGGACGTCGCCGACGGCGAACAGGCCCGGCACGCTGGACTCGTGTGGCAGCGGCGGCCGGGGCAGGGTCCAACCGGCGTCGTCGACACCGGCGCCGGTGACGACGAAACCCCACTTGTCACGGAGGACCGCCTCGGGTAGCCAGTCCGTGTGTGGTGCGGCGCCGATCATGACGAAGAGCCCGTCCGCGGGGAGATCGCGCTGCTCACCGGAGGTACGGTCGGACACCACCACGTGACTGAGCCAGCCCTCGCCGCCGCCGCCCACGACTTCGGCGTTGGGGACCACGGTGATGTCAGGACTCGCCTCGATCTCGTCGATGAGGTACTGCGACATGCTCGCGGAGAGGTCCGGCGTCCGCACGACGATGGTGACGTCCGCTGCGTATCGGTGCAGGTGCAGCGCAGCCTGACCCGCGGAGTTCCCACCACCGACAATGACGGCGTGAGCGCCGGTCAACCCGTGCGCCTCGGACACGTTGGCGCCGTAGTACACGCCTGAGCCCGTCAGGGCCTCGAGCGAGGGCACGCCCAGCCGGCGGTAGGCAACGCCGCTCGCGAGGATGACCGACTTGGCCTGCACGCTGCCGGCATCCCCGATGTCCACCCGGAAACCACTGCCCACTGGGTCGTTCGCGACGAGGCCGGTCACCCGTCGGGTGAGCACGAACCTGGCCCCGAAGACCCAGGCCTGCTGGAACCCCCGCTGTGCGAGCTCGGCGCCGCTGAGGCCCCTGGAGAAGCCGAGGTAGTTGCGGATGAGCGAGCTCGTTCCGGCCTGTCCGCCAAGGGAGTGCTCCTCGAGGCAGAGCACCTTCAGTCCCTCGGAGGAGCCGTACACCGCCGCCGCCAGACCCGCGGGCCCGGCGCCGACGACGACGACGTCGACATCGCGGTCCTCGGGCTCGAGGTCGGTCCGGATGCCCCACGCGGTCAGGATCTCCTGGTCGGTCGGGTCGACAAGCACCTTGCCGCCCAACGAGGCGAACCACACGACCAGGGGCCCGGAGGACTCGTCGGGGTCCGGAGCGGTGATGGTGTCGAGGACCTGTCTGGCCTCGGGTGTCCCGCGGTCGAGGTAGGCGTGCGGGATCCCGTTGCGGCTCAGCAGGCTGCGCACCTCATGTCCCCGGCTGCTTCGGGCAGCTCCGACCACGACGACCTCGCGTCTGCCGTCGACGACAGTGCGTGACCAGCCCTGGACGAACTCCGCCACCGTCCGGTGGAACAGCTCGTCGGGGGAGGTCCACGGCTTGAGGACGTAGTAGTTGATCTCGCCGTGCGCCATGGCCTTGAGGATCGCATCGGCGGTGCGACGGTCCGCCCAGGCGCCCCAGGGCACGAGCAGGGCGCGGCCCGCGTCGGGGTGCAGCGAGCGGACCCTCCCGAGCAGCTCCGTGCCCGGCACGTCCTCCAGCCACGGGTCGGCGAGCACGAGAGCAACGGGATCGCCCCGCTCGGCGGCCTTCTCGAGGGTCGCCAGGGCCGCATGGCCGTCCGACTCACCGCGGACGCGGAAGTCGATCCCGAACCGCCGAGACAGCTCGTGCTCGATCCGTGACAGGCTCTCGGGATCCGGATCGACGGCGAGGAGGAGGGGTCGGGTCATGTCGACTCCTGTCGGTGCGGGGCGCGTAGGAGGCGCTGGAGGTGGTGTGGCGTCACCACCCCTCAGTGACGACGGTACGCTCGCACGCCGGTCCGAGCCCGCGGTTTCGGGGAGTTCGGCGGTCAGGCGATGAGGGGGGTGCTCGGCACCTGAGACGACCGGCTGTCGAGCGCTCGTCTCCACGCCACGGCGAGGCGTCGGGCCACTTCGTCGGTCTCGTCGGCGGGCACGCTGAACGGAATCCGCACGAATCGGTCCATCCCGCCGTCCGTGCCGAACTGGGTGCCCCGCGCCAGCCGGACGCCCGCCGACTCCGCAACGTGCGACAGCGCCTCGCCGCGGTCGACCGGCAGCTCGCACCACAGGTTGAGCCCGCCGGGCGGCACGGTGAAGCGCCAGTCCGGAACGTGCTTGCGGAGGGACGCAACCATCGCGTCGCGCCGCCTGCGCGCCTCGGCCCGCCGTTCGTCGAGAAGGGGCTCGCCGGCCTCCAGCAGCTCGACGAGCACGAGCTGCTCGAGCACTGCCGTTCCGAGGTCGAGGCTGTGTCGGGCCTCGAGGATCGGCGAGGCGAGCGCGTGGGGCGCGCGGACCCACCCGACTCGGAGCCCGCCCCACCAGGCCTTCCCGGAACTGCCGAGGGTGAGTGCTCCGCGGGAGCTCGCGGCGAAGGGCGCCGGTGGTCGGGCGTCCAGGCCGAGCTCGACGAAGGTCTCGTCGATGACGGGGACGGTCCTGGTCCGACGCAGGACCTCGGCGACGGTGGCCCGCTCGTCGGCGGTCATGAGTCGTCCGGTCGGGTTCTGGAAGTCGGGCACGAGGTAGGCCACGCGGGCGCCTGCCTGCCTCAGGGTGAGCTCGAGGTGCTCCGGGTCCCAGCCCAGCGGGTCGATGGGCAAGGCCACCGGCCGCAGTCCCGAGCGCCGCACCCCCACGATGGCGTTGGGGTAGGTCGGAGTCTCGAGCAGCACCCTGTCACCCGGATCGAGGGCCGCCCTGAGCACCGCCGACAGCGCCGCGTGGGCACCGGACGTGACGATGACGTCACCCGGGTCGGTCGGCAGGCCACGAGCGTCGTACCAGGCCGCCAGGGCCCGGCGCAGCTCCGGCAGGCCTCGAGGGTGGTAGCCCGGCGTGGCGAGATGCCGGGGCAGGTGCTCGAGAGCGCGCTCGTACGCGCCGGTGAGGCCAGGAGCCGCGGGCAGCACCGCGTAGGTGAGGTCGATGACGTCGTCGGGAAGGTCGCTGGGCACGAGACCGGCCCCCGACAGGGCGAGCCCGGACCGGTCCTCGGGGATCGCGGTCACGCTGCCGGACCCCCGCCGCGTCACGACGAAGCCGTCCTCGCGGAGCAGGTCGAGGGCGGCCCCGACCGTCGTCCGGCTGAGCCCGAGCTCTGACATCAGCGCCCGCTCGCTGGGCAGCCGCGTGTCGACGAGGATCCGCCCGTCGGAGACCAGTCTCCGGATCCCCGTGGCCAGGCTGCGATAGGCAGGTCGCGCCAGGGGCGCCGGCCCGAGCAGCTGCCCGACATTGCGGGCGGAGATGGTGCGCACCGGTCCAGTATCCCAGAACTGGCCATGGAAAAGCGGTCCACTTGCCGAGCAGGATGGGCACATGCGCCGCTCTGTCCCCCTGCTCAACCTCTCGCCCCGTGACCAGTTGCGTGCCGGCAAGCTGCCGCGTCGCCTCGTCCAGCTGCTCGTGGGCCTCATCCTCTATGGCGTCTCCATGGCGATGATGCTGCGCGCCACCCTGGGCCTGAACCCCTGGGACGTCTTCCACGCCGGCCTGACGGGTCGCGTCCCGATCACCTTCGGCCAGGTGACCATCATCGTCGGCTCGCTCGTCCTCCTGCTCTGGATCCCGCTCCGACAGTGGCCGGGGCTCGGCACCATCGCCAACGTCGTCGTCATCGGCCTCGCCGTGGACGCCGCGCTGGCCGTGATGGACTCGCCGTCGGGGCTCCCGGCACAGCTGGCGCTGTTGGTCGCCGGTCTCGTGCTCAACGGCCTCGCCGGCGGGCTCTACATCGGCAGCCAGCTCGGACCGGGCCCACGGGACGGGCTCATGACCGGGCTCGCCCTTCGAACCGGGCTCAGCATCCGCCTCGTCCGCACCGGACTGGAGCTGACGGTCCTCGCGGTCGGCTGGCTGCTCGGCGGCCCGGTCGGCCTCGGCACGGTGCTCTACGCGATGACGATCGGCCCTCTCGTCCAGTTCTTCCTGCCCCGCGTGACCGTGTCCCTCGAGGCCCCGGCGCAACGCCGGGCGCCTTCTCGTGCCGTCAACCCTGTATGAGACGACGACCGAGTCCTAGGCTTGACCAATGCGCCTCGGACTGCAGGTCTCGCACTTCAGCTGGCCGGGAAGCCCGGCCTCCCTCGGGCCGACGTTCGGGCGGATCGCCCGCGACGCGGAGGAAGCGGGGATGGTGTCGCTGTGGGTCATGGACCACTTCTTCCAGATCCGCGTGATCGGACCGCCGGAGCTCGAGATGCTCGAGGGCTATACGGCGCTCGCCTTCGCGGCCGGGCAGACCTCGAGGATCGAGCTCGGCACGCTGGTGACCGGAGTGACCTACCGCCATCCCGGCATCCTTGCCAAGACGGTGACGACCCTCGACGTCCTGTCGGGCGGTCGCGCCTGGCTCGGGATCGGCGCGGCCTGGAACGAGCAGGAGCACCGAGGGCTGGGGGTGCCGTTCCCGCCTGTGCGCGAGCGCTTCGAGCGGCTCGAAGAGACCCTCCAGATCATGCTCCAGATGTGGTCGGAGGACGAGGGCCCGTACCAGGGCGCGCACTACTCGCTCGAGCGGACGCTCAACAGCCCCCAAGCCATCCGTCGCCCGCATCCGCCGATCCTCATCGGAGGAATGGGGGAGAAGAAGACGCTGCGGCTGGTCGCGAAATACGCCGATGCCTCCAACTTCTTCGACGTCGGGGCGAGCCAGCTCAAGTCCACGTGCGAGGTCCTTCGCGGCCACTGCGCCGACGTGGGCCGCGACTACGACGACATCACCAAGACGGTCCTGACGCGCCTGAGCCTGTCCGAGTCGGGCGCGCCGGCCCCGTCGGGAGAGCCGACCGTGTCCGTCGCGGCAGCCGTCGACAAGCTCGGGGCGCTTGCCGACGCCGGCATCGACGACGCGATCCTCGGCATGGGCAACACGACGGATCCGGACGCCTACCCGCTCGTTGCCGAGGTCGTCCGTCAGGTCTCCGGGATCACGGCCGCCGGACGCTGAGGCCCGGCGAGCGGCCACGAGTCGAGGACCCGGCACGCGCGGTTGCCCCACCAGGCAAGGTCGAGCCGCTCCGCCCTGCACTGGGCCGGCACGAGCGACCCGAGCAGGCGCCGGGTCGACTCGACGGTCACGCCGTCCGAGCCGGCAGTGCGCGCGTCCAGGGTCAGGTGCGGCCGGACGTCCGGAAACGCCCCGCCATAGGGTGGACATGACGGGAACTCCGTGAACAGCTCGGCGGTCAGCGAGCGAAAGGGCTCGACGGGGTCCGGGACCAGGTGGATGACACCGTTTGGGAAGACGTCGACCTGCTCGAGCCGATAGCCGAACCCGCCCATGCCGCGAGCGATCTCGTCGATGGTCGACACGACTCGGTCATCGATGTCCGCCGGTGGGAGGAAGGGCCCGAGCACGGTGATGTGCGCGTGGACGAACGCGGGGTCCGCCGAGACGAAGTCCGGGTCGTAGTGCTCGTGCCGCTGTCGTACGAACGGCTCGAGCTCGGGGACGGGGATCTGCAGAACGGTGTGGCCACCGGTCACGAGCGCGACCCGACGAGTCGCAGGGCCAGGGCTGCGTTGGTCGCGCCGATCTGGGCTGGCGTGCGCTTGATGGCTGGTGAGTACCACCGGGCCACGTCGACCGCCATCGACGACAGCGCGAGGGCGGTGTCACCGATGTCCGCGACCTCGAAGACACCATCGGCGACGCCGCACTCGAGGACCTGCTGGAGCACGGCGTCGATGTCCTTGCGCAGCGCCAGCACCACGGCCCGGTGCTCCGGCGTGAGGTGCTGGTGCTCGTACTGGACGACCTTGGCGAGCTGGTACTGCTCGGCGTGCCAGGCGGAGAACCGGTTCATCGCGACCGCCAGCCGCTCGGCAGGATGCTCGATCCCTTCCAGCGCGGCGCGCAGCAGTCCCAGGGCCGACTCGTGCCCGCTCCGGCTGAGGTTGAAGAGCAGCTCCTCCTTGGACCCGAAGTGGACGTAGACGCCCGCCGGGGACAGTCCGGCGCCGGAGGCGATGTCGCGGGTCGTCGTCGCATGGAAGCCCTTCTCGGCGAAGGCTTGCGCTGCCGCACGCATGAGCCGATCGACCGTGGAGGTGTCGCTCGCCTGGCTGGCTGCGAGGCTGGGCGGCGGGGGCCCCTTGCTGGTGTGCGGCACGTTGACAGCATGCCCGAGAGACGCGAGACTAAGCAAGCGCTTAGTTACCCATGAGTCACAGCCGGAGGCCAGCATGCCGCGCAACATCTACGACGAGGACCACGAGGCGCTGCGAGCCTCGGCCCGCGAGTTCATCGACCGCGTCATGCGACCTCGCGCCGAGGAGATGATCGAGCTCAAGTCGATCCCGCGCGACATCTGGCAGGAGGCCGGCAAGCAGGGCTTCTTCGGCTTCGACATCCCGGAGGCCTACGGTGGCGCCGGCGTCGACGACTACCGCTTCAACGCCGTCGTCGCCGAGGAGTGGGCCCGGTTCAACATGGCGACGAGCTCGTGCTTCGGGATCCATGCCGACGTGTGCCCGCCCTACATCGTCGACCTCGGCACCGAGGAGCAGAAGCAACGCTGGCTCCCGGGGATCGCGAGCGGCGACCTCATCATCGGCATCGGCATGACCGAGCCCTCCGGCGGCTCGGACCTCGCTGCCCTCAAGACCACGGCCGTGCGTGATGGCGACGACTGGATCATCAACGGCTCCAAGACCTTCATCACCAACGGCTACCAGGCCGACCTCGTCATCGTCGCCGCCCGGACCGACGCGTCCAAGGGCGCCAAGGGGATCACGCTCTTCATGGTCGAGCGCGGCATGGAGGGCTTCGTCAACGGGCGCAAGCTCGACAAGGTCGGCATGGACGAGTCCGACACGGCCGAGCTGTTCTTCGACAACGTCCGGGTCCCCGACGAGAACCGGCTCGGCGACGAGGGCAGGGGCTTCATCGCGATGATGCAGCGGCTCCCGCAGGAGCGGGTCGGCTCGGGTATCGCCAATGTCGCCCACGCCAAGGCGATCCTCGAGGAGACCATCGAGTACGCCAAGGACCGCAAGGCCTTCGGCCAGTCGATCGGCGCGTTCCAGCACAACAAGTTCCTCCTCGCCGAGCTCGTGACGAAGATCGAGGTCACGGAGGCGTACGTCGACGACTGCGTCCTCGCCCACTCGAAGGGCGAGCTGACCGCCATCGACGCGGCCAAGGCCAAGTGGTGGAGCTCTCAGGTGCAGAACGAGGTCCTCGACGCGTGCGTCCAGCTCCACGGCGGCTACGGCTTCATGAACGAGTACCGTGTCGCGCGGGCCTGGCGTGATGCCCGGGTGACGAAGATCTGGGCGGGCTCCAACGAGATCATGAAGGAGCTCATCGGCCGGGACCTCGGCCTGTGACGGGCGTGCACCAGGGCGCCGTCGCCATCGTCACCGGGGCGAGCCGCGGTATCGGCCTCGGCATCGCCAGCCGGCTCGTGGCCGAGGGTGCCAAGGTGGTCATCACGGCCCGCAAACCGGAGGCGCTCGCCGAGGCGGTGGAGTCGCTCGGAGGGCCCGAGCATGCGCTCGGCATCGCCGGCAACGCCGCCGAGGAGTCCCACCAGGACGAGGTCATCGCGGCCGCCCGCGAGACGTTCGGGGGACTGCACTACCTCGTCAACAACACCGGGATCAACCCGGCCTACGGCCCGATGCTCGACAGCGACGTCACCATCGCCCGCAAGGTGCTCGACGTCAACGTCGTCGCGGCCTTCTCGTGGATCAAGAAGGCCGTCGCCGCCGGGCTGGGGGACGACGCCCACCCCGGCGCCGTCGTCAACCTCGCCTCGGTGGCCGGGCAGGGCGCTTCGGGCGTCATCGGCTGGTACGGCGTCTCCAAGGCGGCCCTGATCCACCTGACGACGGAGCTCGGCTACCAGCTCGGCCCCGACGTCCGGGTCAACGCGGTCGCGCCGGCCGTGGTCAAGACCAGGTTCGCCGAGGCTCTCTACGAGGGCCGCGAGGAGAAGGTGATCCGTGCGTACCCGATGAAGCGCCTCGGCACCCCTGACGACATCGCCGGGGCCGTGAGCTTCCTGCTCGGCACGGACGCCGCGTGGATCACCGGCCAGACGCTGACGATCGACGGAGGCGTCACGCTCGGCGGGGCCCTCTAGCAGAACAAGCGGTCGTATGCCGCTGGGCCGGGTCCGCGCGCATGCGCGGACCCGGCCCAGCGGGCTAGTTCAGACTCGGCTCTCCCGTGATCCACCCCCGTGGGGCGGGCCGGTTCGGCCCCACCCGACAAGGGCGAGGGGTTCAGTTGCCGAGGATGCTGGCGAACCGGCTCACCGGCGCGGGCCCCACGACGGACTCACCGCCGAAGACGAAGCCGGCTTCGATCGATGAGGGATCAGTGCGGTGAACCAGCGACGTCGTGACGTCCGAGGTGGCGACGGGCAGGGAGTCGGTCCGTGCGAGCAGGAGCGGGCCGAGGCCTGCCATGAAGGCGCCACCGGCGAGGGCATCGGGCCAGTTCAGGCCGGTGGAGAGTCCGATCGCCACCGGAGAGTTCCCGGTTTCGGCGCCCCAGAAGGCCTCGGCCAGGATGGCCGCGGTCTCGTAGCGATCACGGCCCGCGAACTCGCCGTCCCACCGGTAGGACGCCGCGGCGGTTGGACCGCCGACCGCAAGGAGCGGGACGCCGGCCTTCCGGCGCCAGTAGAGGTAGCTGGAGACGACCCCCGGCACCGTCGAGCCCTTCGTCAGCACGACCGTGGCCTGGAATCCTCCCGCTGTCGCGCCTGCGGCCAGTCCGTCCGGGAAGTCCTGCCCGGTTGTGACCATGACGAACTGCGGCTCGCCATCCGGGGGGATCGAGGCACTGACCTGCTCGGCGATCTTGACCGACGTCGCGTAACGGTCACTGCCGGCGACTCGTACGACCCGGTACCCGTCACGCTTCAACGTCGCCTCCGTGGCGGACGAGATCGCACCGATCCCGCCAAGCAGGTACACGTCGCCCTGACCGCCGAGCACCCGTCGGATCTCGGCGCGGACATCGGCATGGAGCGAGGTCGGCGGCGTCATGAGAAGCGGCCCCTGAGCCGCGCCGGCCAGCGCCGCGCCGCCGAGGGCGTCGGCGAACGCGTCGGACCGGGTCAGGACGACGGACATCGCGACGTTTCCACCTTCTGTCCCGGCGTCGTCCCAGGCGAAGGACGAGGCGTCGAGTGCCGTCTGGATCCGGTTTGGCCCGAAGAGGCGGACGACGGGGGCCGCGGCGGAGGAGCCGGCCCCGCTCGTCGCTGTGGAGCGCGGCAGCTGAGCCGTGGGGGTGCGTGTCGTCGTGCGCTTCGTGAAGGTCGGGCTGGGGTCGTCCGCGCGGGCTGGACCCGCCACGAACAGTCCGGCAGCGAGCATGGCCGTGGTCAACGGAATGACGCAGGCGCGTCGGAGTCTCGAGTTCATCGTGCTCTTTCACGTGGGGGTGCCTGCGGCACCGGGCGGGCCAAGGGTAGGACAGTCAAGAGCGACCCGCGCGACGGGGGTTGAGCAGGGGAGGACGGGCACCGAGCGAACGCTGGGCTGGGAGCGAGCCCAGCGGCATACGGCCACGATGGAGCGCCCGGGCACGCGCCGAACTGCCGGTTGGGCGGAGGGCGTCATGACAGGCAAGAATGACCCATCATGGAGATCTGGCCCGGACAGACGTACCCCTTGGGGGCAACCTACGACGGGTCCGGTGTCAACTTCGCCGTGTTCTCGGAGGTGGCCGAGCGCGTCGAGCTGTGCCTCATCGACGGCGAGGGGGACGACCTCACCGAGACCCGCATCGACCTGCCCGAGGTCGACGGCTTCGTCTGGCACGGGTACGTCCCGTATCTCCAGCCCGGGCAGCGGTACGGCTTCCGGGTCCACGGGCCATATGACCCGGCCCGCGGCCACCGGTGCAACCCGGCCAAGCTGCTCCTCGACCCCTACGCGAAGGCGATCGAGGGCCAGGCGGAGCAGAGCCAGGCGCTCTTCTCCTACACCTTCGGCGACCCCGACGCGGCATCGACGACGCAGGTCAACACCGACGACAGCCTCGGACACACGATGCTCTCGGTCGTCACCAACCCGTTCTTCGACTGGTCCACCGACCGGCCGCCGCGCCACGAGTACCACGACACCGTGATCTACGAGGCCCACGTCAAGGGCCTGACCCAACTGCACCCGGAGATCCCCGAGGGGATTCGCGGCACGTACGCCGGCGTCGCCCACCCCGCCACCATCGCGCACCTCAAGGCGCTGGGAGTGACCGCGATCGAGCTCATGCCGGTCCACCAGTTCGTCCAGGACTCGCACCTGCTCGACCGGGGGCTGTCGAACTACTGGGGCTACAACACCATTGGCTTCCTCGCGCCGCACAACGGCTATGCGGCCGGCGGGCAGCGCGGCCAGCAGGTGCTCGAGTTCAAGGGCATGGTCAAGGCGCTCCACGAAGCCGACATCGAGGTGATCCTCGACGTTGTCTACAACCACACCGCCGAGGGCAACCACTTCGGCCCGACATTGGCGTTCCGAGGTCTCGACAACCACAGCTACTACCGGCTCGTCAGTGACGATCTCGCCCATTACTACGACACGACGGGCACGGGAAACTCCCTGCTCATGCGCCACCCGCATGTGCTGCAGCTCATCATGGACTCGCTGCGCTACTGGGTGACCGAGATGCACGTCGACGGCTTCCGCTTCGATCTCGCCGCGACGCTCGCGAGGCAGTTCCATGAGGTCGACAAGCTGTCCGCCTTCTTCGACCTCATCCAGCAGGACCCCGTCGTCAGCCAGGTCAAGCTCATCGCGGAGCCGTGGGACGTCGGCGAGGGCGGCTACCAGGTCGGCGGCTTCCCACCGCTGTGGACCGAGTGGAACGGCAAGTACCGCGACACGGTCCGCGACTACTGGCGTGGTGCAGGAGGCGCACTGGCCGAGTTCGCGTCACGCTTCACCGGCTCCAGCGACCTCTACGAGCACACCGGCCGCAAGCCGATCGCGTCCGTCAACTTCGTCACCTGCCATGACGGCTTCACGCTGCGCGACCTCGTCTCCTACAACGAGAAGCACAACGAGGCCAATGGCGAGGGGGGCGTCGACGGCGAGAGTCACAACCGCTCCTGGAACTGCGGCGTCGAGGGGCCGACGACGGACCCGGAGGTCCTGGCGCTGCGCGCCAGGCAGCAGCGCAACTTCCTGACGACTCTCCTGCTCTCGCAGGGCGTGCCGATGATCAGCCACGGGGACGAGCTCGGTCGCACCCAGCTCGGCAACAACAACGGCTACTGCCAGGACAACGAGATCACCTGGGTCGACTGGGACCTGCAGCACGACGAGGAGCGGCTGCTCGCCTTCACCCAGTCGATCATCAGGCTCCGGATGGAGAACCCGGTCTTCCGGCGCCGCCGGTTCTTCGCCGGCAGTCCCGACCACGGCGGCGAGAGCGACCTGGGCGACATCGCCTGGTTCACGCCGAGCGGCGACCACATGGACGAGCCGGCCTGGCGGGAACCGTCGGCCCGATCCGTCATGGTCTTCCTCAACGGCTCGGCGATCCCCGAGCCGGACAAGCGCGGTGAGAGGACGGTCGGCGACTCGTTCCTCGTCATGTTCAACGCCCACCATGAGCCGATGACGTTCACCCTGCCCGACGAGGAGTACGGGCGCGTGTGGATCCCGGAGGTGGACACGGCCGCCCGCGAGATCGACGCGGAGGAGCTCGAGTCCGGCTGGCAGATCCAGGTGGACGCCCGCAGCGTCGTCGTCCTGCGCAGCCCGCGGGGGGCCGACGAGTGAGCGCAGGCCGCCGCATCCTCTCGACCTACCGGCTCCAGCTCGGTCCGGAGCTGACCTTCGAGGACGCGGCGGCGCAGGCGGGGCACCTGGCTCGGCTCGGCGTGTCCCACCTCTACCTGTCGCCGATCCTCCAGGCCACGGCCGGGTCGACGCACGGCTACGACGTCGTCGACCACTCGCGGCTCGACGAGGGCCTGGGCGGGGAGGCGGGCTTCCGCCGACTCGTGAACGCCGCGCATGACGCGGGACTCGGCCTCGTCGTCGACGTCGTGCCCAACCACATGGCGACCCCGGTGCCCGTGTCGCTCAGCGAGCCGCTGTGGTCCGTGCTCCGCGAGGGACGGGCGTCGCCCTACGCGCACTGGTTCGACATCGACTGGGACGCACTCGGGGGCAGGGTGCTCTGGCCCGTGCTCGGTTCGTCGGTGGAGGAGGCCATCGCAGCGGCTGAGCTCACCGTCGACCGGATCGAGGGTCAGGACGTGGTGCGCTATGTCGACCACGTCCTCCCGCTGTCGCTGGGACCAGACGCAGGCCGTATGCCGCTGAGCTCGCTTCTCGCGGACCAGCACTACCGCTTGGCCTCCTGGCGAGACGCCGCGACGGACCTGAACTATCGGCGGTTCTTCGACGTGACGTCCCTCATCGGGGTGCGCGTGGAGGACCCGTCCGTCTTCGCGGCGACGCACCGGGTCGTCGTCGACGCCGTGGTGTCCGGCGACGTCGATGGGCTGCGCATCGACCATCCCGACGGCCTGGCCGATCCGCGCGGTTACCTGGACCGGCTGGCGGCAGCGACGGGTGGGTGCTGGACCGTCGTCGAGAAGATCCTCGAGGGGCAGGAGCGGCTCCCCGACGACTGGGCCTGCGGCGGGACGACGGGCTACGACGCGCTCCTTCGCGTGGGCGGCCTCTTCGTCGACCCGGACGGGGCCGAGCCGCTCGCGAGCCTGGCGGAGGAGCTCCTCGGGGAGGCGCAGGACCCGCACGCGATGACGTGCGTGGCCAAACGGCACGTCGTCGAGCGGGTGTTGCCGGCCGAGGTCTCCCGCCTCATGCGGCTGGTGGCACGCCTGCTGCCGGACGACGACCAGGCGTCGCTGCGCCGCGCCCTGGAGGCACTTCTCGTCTCGATGGACCGGTACCGCGCCTACGTCGAGCCCGGGGGGTCGATGAGCCCGGAGGCGGCGGAGGCGCTCGACGGCGCGGAGCGGCGGGCCAGCAGCCTGGTCGCACCGGACGACCGTGGCGCCGTCGCTGTCGTGGCACACCTCGCCAGGGGCGGGTGGCTGCCCCGCGCGACGGTGGGGGAGGAGGATGCCGGTCGCGAGTTCGTCGTCCGGTTCCAGCAGACGTGTGGCCCAGTGATGGCGAAGGCGGTGGAGGACACCGTGTTCTACCGCCACGTGCGGCTCGTCGGGCTGAACGAGGTCGGGGGCGACCCCATGCGCTTCGGCGTCGCGGTGCCAGAGTTCCACGCCTTCGCTGAACGCGTGGCAGCGGACTGGCCGCTGACGATGACGACCCTGTCGACGCACGACACGAAACGGTCGGAGGACGTTCGCGCGCGCCTTGCCGTGCTCTCCGAGCGCCCGGCTGAGTGGTCCGCCTGGGTTCGCGAGGCGTGGGCGATGGCCGCGGCTCACCGCGACGAACGGGTCGATCCGCTCACGGAGTACTTCCTGTGGCAGACGCTGGTCGGGGCCTGGCCCATCAGCGCCGAGCGGCTCGTCGGCTATGCCACCAAGGCGGTGCGTGAGGCGAAGCTGCACACTGCGTGGGTCGACGGCGACGCGCGCTACGAAGCCGCCGTGGCCAGGTTCTGTACGGGCATTGCGACAGACGCCGAGGTCACCCGGCACATCGAGGACTGGCTCGCCGCCGGTGCGCCCGCGATTCGAGCAAACACGTTGGGCCAGAAAGTGGTCCAGCTGCTCATGCCAGGAGTCCCCGACCTCTACCAAGGGTCCGACATCGTCGACCTGTCACTCGTCGACCCGGACAACCGGCGCCCGGTCGACGACGACGACCGGGCTCGGCGCCTTGAGCGGCTCGATGCCGGTGAGCCGCCGCGAGACCTGTCCGACGAGAAGCTCCTGGTCACGGCAACGGCCCTGCGGCTGCGGCGTGCGCGGCCCGAGGTCTTCGCCGGGGCCGGGGCCGGCTATGCACCGCTTGCCACCTCGAGTGAGCACGCCGTCGGCTTCCGTCGCGGATCGGGTGGTCCGGACGACGTGCTCGTCCTCGCCACGCGGGGTGCGGGACGACTCGCGAGCCGCGGTGGGTGGAGTGAGGCGGTTGTCACGCTTCCAGCGGGCTCGTGGCGGAACCTGTTGTCCGACAATGGTGTTGCCGGTGGTTCGGCGATGCTCCGCGACGTCGTGCCGCTCGATGGCCTGCCGGTGGCCATCCTCGTGCGGGACGACGTGAGGAGGACGCGATGATGTCGCCGATCAGGGTGTGGGCCCCGGACGCCCAGGTCGTCGAGTGCGTCGTGGTCGGGGGGGACCGTCACGCGATGTCGACTGAGGAGGGTGGCTGGTGGTCGTGGACACCGACCTGCGACGGCCCCGTCGACTACCTCTTCGCGCTCGACGCTCGCGACCCGATCCCGGACCCACGCAGCCCCTGGTTGCCGCACGGTGTGCACGGCCCCACGCGGACCTTCGACGAGGGTGCCTTTGCGTGGACCGACGGCGACTGGCGGGGCGCCCGGGGCGGCGAGGGCGCCCTGGGCGCCGTGTTCTACGAGCTGCACATCGGCACGTTCACCCGGGCCGGCACCTTCGCCGGGGCGATCGCCGGCCTCGACCACCTCGTCGACCTCGGCGTGGACGTCGTCGAGGTGATGCCCGTCGCGGCCTTCGGTGGGCCTCACGGTTGGGGCTACGACGGGGTGCAGCCGTACGCCGTCCACCAGCCCTACGGAGGACCGGAAGCCCTCCAGGAGTTCGTCAACGAGTGCCATGCCCGCGGCCTGGCCGTGTGCCTCGACGTCGTCTACAACCACGTCGGTCCGGTCGGCAACTACCTGCAGGCCTTCGGACCGTACTTCACCGACCGTCACTCCACGCCGTGGGGGCCGGCGCTCAACTTCGACGGACCGGGCAGTGACGAGGTGCGTCGCTGGGTCATCGACAACGCGCTGCGATGGTTCCGCGACTTCCATGTCGATGCCCTTCGCCTCGACGCCGTCCATGCGCTGCACGACGACTCACCCCACCACGTCCTCGCCGAGCTGAGCGACGAGACGGCCGCCCTGTCGGCCCGCCTCGGCCGTCCCCTCGAGCTCGTCGCGGAGAGCGACCTCAACGACCCCGTCATGGTGGTGCCGACGGCAGCGGGCGGACGCGGCATGACGGCCCAGTGGGACGACGATGTCCACCATGCCCTGCATGTCGTGCTGACCCGCGAGCGGCAGGGGTACTACGCCGACTTCGCCGGAGGCACCGAGGCCTGGCCGGAGGGAACCCCGCTGCGGATCCTGGCCAAGACGCTCACCGAGGGGTTCTTCCATGACGGGCGGATGTCGACGTTCCGGGGGAGGGTATGGGGAGCCCCGGTCGACCGGACAACCACGTCCGGTCATCGGTTCGTCGCCTACCTTCAGAACCACGACCAGATCGGCAACCGCGCCCTGGGCGACCGGATCAGCGAGACGATCTCTCCCGGCCAGCAGGCGATCGGCGCCGCGCTCTACCTGCTCTCGCCGTACACCCCGATGGTCTTCATGGGCGAGGAGTGGCGGGCCAGCACGCCCTTCCAGTTCTTCACCTCGTTCGACGACCAGTGGCTCGCCGATGCAGTGCGCAAGGGACGGCGCGAGGAGTTCGCTGCGCACGGGTGGACCGCGGCGGACATCCCCGACCCGCAGGATCCCGCGACGCGGAGCGCGAGTGTCCTCGACTGGACGCAGCTCAGGCAGCCGGGCCACACCGAGATGCTCGACTTCTATCGGGAGCTGATCAAGACCCGTCGAGGCGAGCCGGACGCCAGGTCGGGGGACCTGCGTGCGACCGCGGTGGACGTCGATGACGAGGACGGCTGGCTCGTCATGCACCGGGGCCACGTCCACGTCGTCTGCAACTTCCGGTCGAGGTCACAGGTCGTGCCTCTCAAGGGACACCTCGTCGACCGGGTCCTCGTGTCGTGGGGCCGGGCGCCCGTCGTCGACGAGTCGGGCGTCCGCCTCGACGGACATGACGTCGCGGTCATCCGCACCCGCTGACCGACGTGGCTGGGCCGCACCAGGCTCGGGGGCCGGGCCCGACGGACGACCGCGACCGGTGGCTCTGACAGGCTTTCGAGTTCGGGCGCGTGCTGCCGGGGCTCGTCGTGGTAGTCCATCGGCCCGTCGGATCCCCGGGAGCCGTGGTCCCGACGACGCTCGCCGGGTCAGGCGTCCTTGACGCGGACCGCGCCCTCCTGTCCTCCGACCATCGCGCGTCGCTGGCGGACCACCTGACCGATCCGGACTCAATCGGCCCGGCACGGGGGTCAGGGCCTCGACGACGCTCGCCGGGTCAGGCGTCCTTGACGCGGACCATGCCCTCCTGCGCGGTCGTCGCGACGAGCTGGCCCTCCTGGAACATCTGGCCGATCCCCAGACCACGGCCGTTCGAGGCGGACGGGGACTCCTGGACGTAGAGGAACCACCGGTCGGCAGCGACGGGGCGGTGGAACCACATCGAGTGATCGAGGCTCGCCACCCGGAGGCGGCGGTCGCCCCACAGGAGGCCGTGTCGGCGCAGCACCGGGTCGAGGAGGGAGTAGTCGCTCGCGTACGCGAGGACGGCGGCATGGATGAGCGGGTCGTCGGGGAGCTCGCCGAGGGCCCGCATCCACACCTGCTGCTCGGCCACCGCGTCGGCCGACGGCATGAGGAAGGTGGCCTCCTCGACCGGACGCTGCTCGATCGGGCGCTCATGGGCGATGTGCTGGGCGGCCGGATGGTCGATGTGACCGAGCAGGTCGGCGAGCGAGCGCAGCCCCTCGGGACCGGGCAGCTCGGGCATCGTCAGCTGGTGCTCGAGGCCGGGGGCGTGCGCCTGGAACGATCCCGTGAACGACATGATCGGCGCGTCGTTCTGGATCGCGTGGACGCGCCGGGTCGAGAACGACCTCCCGTCCCGCATCTCCTCGACCGCGAAGCGGATCGGCTGGGTGTCGTCCCCGGGCCGCATGAAGTAGCCGTGCAGCGAGTGGATCGGGCGGGGCCCCTCGCGCTCCTCGACCGCCTTGAGGGTCAGGCCGGCTGCCATGACGCACTGGGCCAGCACCTGACCGCCGAACACCCGCTGGTGTGGCATCCGCTGGCTGCGACCCTCGAACACCCGCGCCTCCGTCGCGCCGATCGAGGACGCAGCGCTCTGGCCGGCGATCCCCGTGACGGAGATGTGCGCCGTGCCGAGCTCCCGCAGGGTGAGCACGTCGATGAGGTCCTCGATGGGCGACAGCGTCGGGGTGAGGTCGTCGGTCACAGCCTCGACCCTAGTGCCGTGGCAGCGCAGACACGCCGCGCAGGCAGCGAGGCACCGCAGCTCAGCAGGCGTCAGGCCTCGAGGGCGAGCACGAGTGGCAGAACAGCTGGTGCACCTGCCTCGCGAAGGAGCGCGCCGGCGACCGTCAGCGTCCACCGCGAGTCGGCGACGTCGTCGACGAGGAGCAGTGGCCCCGGTATGCCGCTGAGCCGGCGTCGCAGGTCATCGCCCAGCCCCAGCCGTCCCCACGTGTTCGCGAGGCGAAAGGCGCTGTTCCCGCCGGGCTCTCCGACCGGTCCGCCGTCGACGAGGTCGAGTGGCCCGAGGTAGGGGAGCCGGCCGAGCTCCCCGATGCCGGCGGCGAGGGACGACACGAGCTCGGGTCGTCGGCGGGAGGGCACGGAGGCGATGGCGACCGGCCGCTCGGCCCAGTCCCAGGTCCGCAGCACGTCCACGACGGCCCGGAGCACCTCGTGGGGCACCGGCCGGTCGCCTCCCTCGCCGGCCGTGGCCCGGAGCAGCTCGCGCAGCCGTTGGCCCCACCCGAGGTCGCTGAGGCGCGCGACCGCGCGGCCCTGGGCAAGGGCGACCTCGGGCGCGATGCGTCCCTTGACCGGGACGCCGAGCCGGTCCATCCCGGTCGGCCATTGTGCGCGGGGCTCGAGGACGACGCCGGGCTGCTCGAGACGGGAGCGAGCCGTGTTGATCGCGGCATCCGGTATGGCGGTGGCGAACCACGCACCGGCGCACCCGTCGCACCGACCGCAGTCCTGTGCCGTGTCGTCGTCGAGGCAGCGCTGGAGGAAGGCCATCCGGCAGCTGTCGGTCCGCTCGTAGTCCACCATGAGCTGCTGCTCCCGGTCCCGTGCCTCGGAGACCCGCTGGTAGCGCTCCGCGTCGTAGGTCCACGGCTGGCCCGTCGCGGCCCAGCCACCCGGGACCCGCTGCACCGCGCCGTCGACATCGAGCACCTTGAGCAGCAGCTCGAGCCTCGTCCGGCGCACATCGACGATGGACTCGAGCGCCACCGTCGACAATGCCCGGCCGCTCTCGACGAGGGCGCGCAGGACCGCATCGGCCTGGTCCTGGCGAGGCATCGACGCGGACGCGAAGTAGCGCCAGATGTCCTTGTCCTCGGGGCCCGGCATGAGCAGGACGTCGGCCCGCTCGGTCGCACGGCCCGCACGCCCGACCTGCTGGTAGTAGGCGACCGGGGAGGACGGCGCCCCGAGGTGCAGCACGAAGCCGAGGTCCGGCTTGTCGAAGCCCATGCCAAGGGCCGAGGTCGCCACGAGCGCCTTGATCTCGTTGTCCCGCAACGCCTCCTCGAGCCGGATGCGCTCCGCCGGCTCCGTCCGCCCGGTGTAGGCGGCAACGTCGTGGCCGGCGTCGCGCAGGGCAGTGGCGACGTCCTCGGCGGCAGCCACGGTCAGCGTGTAGACGATGCCGGAGCCCGGCAGGTCGGCGAGATGCGCGATGAGCCACGCGAGCCGCTGCTCGGGGGAGGCGAGGGGAAGCACCCCGAGGCGCAGCGACGCTCGGGCGAGCGGGCCCCGGAGCGTCAGCACGTCCCGGCCGCCACGCGAGCCGTCGTCATCGCGTCCACCGGCCGACAGCTGCTCGACGACGTCGGTCACGACGCGCGCATTCGCCGTCGCCGTCGTCGCCAGGACCGGTGTCTCGTCGGGCAGGGTGGTCAGCAGGTCCCGGATCCGTCGGTAGTCGGGCCGGAAGTCGTGACCCCAGTCGCTGATGCAGTGCGCCTCGTCGACGACGAGCAGGCCGCACGTGGCAGCGAGGGCGGGGAGCTGCTCGTCGCGAAATCGCGGGTTGTTGAGCCGCTCCGGGCTCACGAGCAGCACATCCACCTCGCCCCGGGCCAACGCCCCTGAGACGGCAGCCCACTCGTCGGCGTTCGTCGAGTTGAGCGTGACGGCGCGGATGCCGGCCCGCTCGGCTGCGGCGATCTGGTCCCGCATCAGGGCCAGCAGCGGGCTGACGATGACGGTGGGCCCGGCACCCTCCGCTCGTCGAAGCGCCGTCGACACGAAGTAGACGGCCGACTTCCCCCACCCGGTCCGCTGGACGACGAGCACGCGGCGCCGGGACGTGACGAGCGCCTCGATCGCCTCGAGCTGTCCCTCGCGGAAGCCGACCTCGTCGCGCCCGACGAGGCGTCGGAGCGCGACGGTGGCGCGCTCGCGAAGGTCGGTCGCTGGCGGGGCGGTCGGTGAGCTCGGCATGGCACCCACCGTACGGGCCGCTGGTGACCGAGCTCAGCGGCATACGGCATGGGCTGTGGACGACGGGTACCGCGAAGGGAGGGCTGTGGACGGCCCTGCAAGGATGGACCCATGGAGCCGTACGCCGCCCACGTGTCCCTGCGGTGGTCCGACATGGACGCCTACGCGCACATCAACAACGTCCAGTTTCTCCGCCTGCTCGAGGATGCTCGGGTCATCGGCTTCCGGGACTGGTTCGGCCAGGAGCGGTCCCTCCTCGACGAGGGCGTGCTCGTGGCGCGGCACGAGATCGAGTACCGCCAACCGCTCGGCTTCCGCCACGAGCCGGTCGAGATCCAGATGTGGGTCTCGCGGATCGGCGGGGCAGGGTTCGACGTGGCCTACGTCGTCACCGACCCCGACGGCGTCCGTGCTGCGGGAGGTGATGCGGGAGGTGACGGAGCGGGCGGGCAGCGCACCGTCTACGCCGTTGCCGAGACCGAGCTCGCGCTCTACGACTTCGCCTCCGCGTCCCCGAGGCGGATGCGGCCGGAGGAGCGACAGATCCTCGAGCAGCTCTTCGGCGACCCTGCACCGTTCCGGAGGCGGCGGCGGTGAGCGCCGTCACGGAGCAGATCGACTTCGGGGACCCGTCCGGCCTGAGTGACCTCGCGACCTTCATCAGCAGGGCGCGAGTCGCTCTCCCTGACGGCGCCATCCGGCTCCAGGTGCCCGGACGGGGACTGCTCGTCGTCACGGTGGCCGTGCTCGAGGGCTCGGGCGTCCTGGGGGACGGGACCGTGCTCGGCCTCCGAGCGGTCGAGGTCCGGGCCGCCACGCCCGGGATCGACGCGACGGTGGCCTTCGCGTCGATCACCGACCGCCTGGCCCGACACCATGGCACCGAGACGACGTTGAGCGTGCCCCCGACGACGGTGTCACCGCCCTGGGCCGGGCTGACGCCACCGCGGGAGGGCTGGGAGCGCGTCGGGGCGCTCGAGGCGGCCGACGTCACGAGGGCCGCCGAACGGGGCATCGCCGACGTGGCGGAGGGCACTCCGGACGGAGCGGGCGGCGCTGTGGTGGCGGCGCTGCGACGCCGGGTCTGGGGGGCGATGACGCGGACCGTCCCGCCGATCGCGGCCGGGCTCGCCTTCGGGGCGCATGTCCTCGGGTTCGTGCGGGAGGGGGAGCCGACCGCCGTCGCGACGTGCGGACGGTGGACCCGGCTCAGCACGTCGCGGGGTCACGTCCTCGTGCGCTGAGCCCTCGGTCTTCGCACCGCACGGCAGGGCGTATGCCGCTCAGCCGGCTCCCGTCCACACGTTGCGGTCGGTGAGCACGTCCTTGAGGACATCGATGCGGTCGCTGACGAGACCGTCGACGCCGAGGTCGAGCAGGCGGTGCATCTCGTCGGGGTCGTCGACCGTCCACACGTGGACCTGCTTGCCGAAGTGATGGGCGGCGTCGACGAGCTTGCGCGTCACGACGGTCACCTCCCGGCGCCCGAGCAGGTACGTCGGCGGGACCTGGAAGACATCGGCCGGGGACCGGAGCATGCGCGACAGGGCACGCGGTCCGAACCGCATGAGGATCGTGCCGGCATGGGACGCTGCCGTCGCGACCCGACCGGCGGACACCTTCCGGAAGGTCGTGATCTCCCGCTGGTAGAACGATCCGACGCACACCGAGTCGTACAGGCCGCGGTGCTCGATCAGCTCCCAGAGCAGCTCGCCCGTCCGCGGTGCCTTGAGGTCGATGTTGAGCTTGATCTCGGGAAAGGTCTCGATGACCTCGCTGAGGAGCGGCACGTGCTCGCCGTGACCGACCCGGGCCCAACGGACCTCGTCCCAGTCCAGGCTCCGGATCCGGCCCTGCTGGTCCGACACGCGGTCGAGCCGGTCGTCGTGGAAGGCGACGAGGCGGCCGTCGCGCGTGGCGTGGACGTCGGTCTCGATGTGGGTGTAGCCGAGGTCGACGGCGTTGCGGAAGGCGGTCATCGTGTTCTCGATGCCGAGGTTCGGCTCGTACAGGGCGCCCCCGCGGTGCGCGAGGGCGACGGGCGTTCGAGCCAGGTACGGCCTCGTGCTCATGGGTCTGAGGCTATCCGTTGCCCGGCGGCCGGTTGGTCACGGCCACCTCGCCCATACGGTGGCGTCCGTCGGCACCAGGCCTGCGTCGAGCGGCGCCGATGCGGCTATCACCTCGGCCCCGTCCGGCAGCGGCACCGGCTCGGCGCCGAGGTTGGCGACGACGAGGACGCGGTCCCCGTCGGCGCTGCCGTTGACGAAGGCGACGACGTCCGGACCGTAGCCCCGGACGAAGGCCAGCGAGCCGGACCCGAGCGAGAGTTCGCGGCGCCGGCGCAGCAGGGTCCGATAGAGCTCGAGCGTCGAGCCGGCGACCCGGTCCTGCTGGTCCACGGCGTAGCGGCCGTAGCTGCTCGGTTGGGGCAACCACGTGGCCGGGCTGGGTCCGAAGCCGTGGCCCGGCGCGTCCTTGGTCCAGGGCATCGGCACCCGGCAGCCGTCGCGTCCCTTCTCCTCGCCGCCGCTCCGCACGAACGTCGGGTCCTGGCGCAGCTCGTCGGGCAGGTCGGTGGACTCGGGCAGGCCGAGCTCCTCGCCCTGGTAGAGGTAGGCGCTGCCGGGCAGCGCGAGCATCAGCGTCGTGGCGGCTCGGGCGCGCCGGAGGCCGAGCTCGTGGTTGGGCTGCGGGTCCTCGGCGCCGATCCCGTTGGGGCGCCTCGTGCCCGGCTCGTAACCGAGCCGCGTGGCGTGGCGGACCACGTCGTGGTTGGACAGCACCCACGTCGAGGGTGCGCCGACGGAGTCCGCGGCGAGCAGGGACCGCTCGATGACCGCCACGAGGTCCTCGCCGATCCACGGCGTGCCGAGGAAGTCGAAGTTGAAGGCCTGGTGCATCTCGTTCGGACGCGTGTAGAGCACGGCCCGCTCCTGCGGCTCGACCCAGGCCTCGGCGCACAGGATGCGGTCCGGCTCGCCGTACGAGTTCAGCACCCCGCGCCAGGACCGGTAGATCTCGTGGACACCGTCCTGGTCCCAGTACGGGATGTGGTGCGTCGGCTCAGGCGCGTGGCCGTCGAGCACGTGCGCCGCCGCCTCCTCGGTGTCACCGAGCATGTGGGTGCGGGCCCGGTGATCGGGAAGGCCGTCCTTCTTGACGAGGCCGTGCGCGACGTCGACGCGGAATCCGTCCACGCCTCGGTCGAGCCAGAACCGCAGGACGGACTCGAACTCCGCCCGAACCTCGTGGTGGTCCCAGTTGAAGTCCGGCTGGGTGGAGTCGAACAGGTGCAGGTACCACTGGCCGGGCGTGCCGTCCGGCTCTGTCAGTCGGGTCCACGCCGGCCCACCGAAGACCGACTCCCAGTTGTTCGGGGGCAGTACACCTCCGGCCCCGCGGCCGTCGCGGAAGACGTAGCGCTCGCGCTCGGGGGAGCCCGGGCCGGCCGCGAGTGCGGCCCGGAACCACGCGTGGGCGTCGGAGCTGTGGTTCGGCACGAGGTCGACGATGACGCGCAGGCCGAGGTCGTGGGCCCGCCCGATGAGCTCGTCGGCGTCCGCGAGCCGACCGAAGAGGGGGTCGACGTCGCGGTAGTCCGCCACGTCGTAGCCCGCGTCGGCCTGCGGGCTCGGGTAGAACGGCGACAGCCAGAGCGCGTCCACGCCGAGGGTTCGGAGGTGTCCGAGTCGTGCCGTGATGCCGGGCAGGTCGCCGATGCCATCACCGTTCGAGTCGGCCCACGACCGCGGGTAGACCTGGTAGATCACGGCGTGGCGCCACCATGCGGACTCGCGCTGATCGGCGGCATGGATCACGGGAGAGACGCGCAGCGTGGGACGGGACGGGGTTTGCGTCGAGGTCACCGGGCCCATCATCGACCATCCGGCCGCAAAGACCAAGCAAGACCTGCAAGTTCTTGCATGCGAAGCCAAGGCGGACACGCTCGGGCCTGCGACACTGGCCCACTGATTCGCGCGGCGAATCAGTGGGCCAGTCGCCGCAAGCCTGCACAGCGCCACGTCCGGCTTGACACGCCCCCCGACCTGGTCGCGCCGGCCCGACGAGTCCGCGCTGCAACACCATCGTCAAGCAACGCGCCAGACGCGCCGACCTGCACTGGGGTTGTGTCGGTGTCCGCTGGTAGGCAGGACCGATGAACTTCGGATTCGTCGTGCCGTATGCCGCTGAGCTCGCTTTCGCAGACCTGGCCCGGCTGGGCGAGGGGCGAGGGTGGGACGGGGTCTTCACGTGGGAGGCGCTCTACGGCGTCGACGCGTGGGTCGAGCTCGGCGCCGCCGCGATGGTCACCTCCTCGATCCGGCTGGGCACCCTGCTGACGCCGGCATCGCGACACCGGCCGTGGGACCTCGCCTCGAAGGTCGGCTCGGTCGACCGGATCAGCGGCGGGCGGGCCGTCATGTCGGTCGGGCTCGGCGCCCTGCATCCCGGGTGGCTGGCCTTCGAGGCTGACGAGGGTCGCGCCGTCCGGGCGAGGAAGCTCGACGAGTCGCTGGCCATCTATGCCGGGCTGCTCGGTGGCGACCCGGACTTCACCTACGAGGGCAGGCACTACTCCGCCGGTCACAACGACTTCCCCAAGCCACCGCCCACCCCGCAACGCCCACATCCGCCGGTTTGGGTCGTCGGTGCCGCGACCGTCGGCCGCGACGGTCGCCAACGATCCCTCGAGCGGGCGGCGCGCTGGCAGGGGGTCATCCCGGCGATCCATCCGCCGTCCGGTGAGGGCGCAAAGTCGGTCGAGGACTTCGGCGCCGTCATGGACTCGGTCCGGGAGCTGCGGGCCGCGGCGGGGCTGGCCATGGACGGCTACGACGCGGTCATCGAGGCCGACTCGCACGGCTCGTTCACCACGCTCGAGCCTGCCGAGCCCGGCGTCTGGGAGCAGGCTGGCGCGACCTGGTGGATCGAGAGCTGGTGGGACCTGCCCGAAGGTCCGGACGGCCTTGCGGAGGTCCGACGCCGGGTCGAGGCGGGCCCGCCGCGTCCCTGAGCGACGCGTCGCGGCGGGCTCAGCGCTGGCCGCGGCCCAGGTGCAGGCCCAGCCCCCGCCCGCCACCGATGACACCGGCGTCCACGGCCTTCTTGACCGCGTCTGCCTCGGCCTGGGTGAGCTTGCCGTCCTTGACGGCCTGGTCGAGCCGGTCCGTCAGGGCCTTGTCGCGCTCGGCCTGGTGAGCCGCTTCGAGGTCCGTAAGGGCGCTGCTGACCTTGCTCGAGTCGATCCCGAGCTCCTTCGCGAGGGCATCCGCGAGCTTCTGCTGCATCTGGTCGCGGAGGGCCTGGCGGTCGGCCGTCGCGTCACCCTTGGCCTTGGCCCGGAGGTCCTTCAGCTCGGCCTTGAGGTCGCTCCGCACTGCGGTCAGGGCGTCCCGCAGCTTGGCCTGGTCGACCCCCAGCTTCGAGGCGAGCTCGGAGAGGTCCCCTCGGAGGGCGCCCATGCCACCCATGCCGTGCCGGCCGCCCGCACCCCAGCCCTGACCGTTGCCATCGCCGTTGCTGCCACTGGACCCGCTCTGGGTCGTGGGCGACGGCGTGGGGGTGGCCTGGTCAGCCTGGGCTCCGGACGAGATGCCGAATCCGATCGCCAGCGCAGCCGCACCCACCGCCGCGATGCCGGCCATCTTCTTGTTGATCGCTGTCACGTCGCGTTCCCTTCATGCCTTCCGCAGCCAACGCGTGGCCCTTGCCATCAGCCAACACCAGGAAGGATGGCTGCGCCCGGTCAACGTGCTGTGAGTCCCTGTGAGTTCGTGGGACGCCGGGAACGGCGCGGATCAATAGGCTCCGTCCGGTCCCGGGGTGTTGACCAGTGAGTACGCGGCCCGAGTGAGGTAGTCGCGCAGTCGGTCGTCCAGGTCCGGCTCGAGGCCCAGCGTGTCGACGGCGTTCATCATGTGGAGCAGCCAGCGATCCCGCATGTCAGGGGTCACGCGGAACGGCACGTGGCGCATCCGCAGGCGGGGGTGCCCGCGCTGGTCGGAGTACGTCGTCGGGCCACCCCAGTACTGCTCGAAGAACATGCGGAGCCGGTCCTCGGCCGGGCCCAGGTCCTGCTCGGGGTAGAGCGCCCGGAGCTCGTCGTCCTGCGCCACGCCCCGGTAGAACTCCCCGACGAGCTTCGCGAAGGTCTGGTGGCCACCGAAGTCGTCGTAGTACGTCACGGCGCCGATTGTCCCAGACGGGCAACGGCGCTCAGGCCTGGCCTCCGTAGGGCGGGACGGCCGGGAGGACGGTGGGCGACCGGACCCCCTCCCGGTCGAAGGCGTTCTTGATCCGCTCCCGCAGCTCCCGTTGCACCGAGAAGTGCTCCTGGGCAACGGTCCGGACCGAGACCCGCACGGTGACGACCCCGCCCGTCATCGACTCCACGCCCACCGTCGGCGGCCCGAGCAGCTTCTTGTCCCAGGGCGAGATGTCGCGCAGCTCGTCGGCAACGGCCTGGATCAGTCCCTTGACCCGCTCGACGTCCTCGTCGTAGGGGACTGGAAGATCGACGACGGCGATGGACCAGCCCTGGGAGCGGTTGCCGATCCGGATGATCTCGCCGTTGCGGACGTACCACGTCACGCCGTTCGCGTCGCGTAGCTGGGTCACCCGCAGCGACACGGTCTCCACCGTTCCCACGGCCTCACCCGTGTCGATGACGTCACCGACGCCGTACTGGTCCTCGACGATCATGAAGATCCCCGACAGGAAGTCCTTGACGAGGCTCTGCGCCCCGAAGCCCAGTGCGACTCCGCCGACGCCGACCGAAGCCAGCAGCGGCCCGAGCGGGATCTCGAGCAGCGCCATGACCGTGAGCGTGGCGACCGTCAGGACGACGATCGTGACGACGTTGTGCAGCAGCGAACCCATCGTGCGGGTCCGCTGCAGGTGTCGCTCGTTGGCGAGGCCGATCGCCTGCGCCAGTGCCCGCCCCGCACCCGGCTGGGCGGCGCGCTGGGTGTGTCGAGTCGTCGCTCCCGCGACGACCCGGTCGATGAGGTGGTGCAGCAGTCGCAGAGCGACGACCGCCAGCGCGACGGTGACGATGATCTGGAGCGGAGTCCCCACAAACCACTCACCCACCTGGGCCCACGTGAGCGATGGAAGCGAGCTCAGCGGCATACGGACCATTGTGTATGCCGCTCAGCTGACTCGAGTGGCGAGGCTCACTGGCGCTCGGCGTCCTTGGCCTGCGCGCTCAGCGCGCGGGTGATCGTGTCGCGGTTCTCCGCCACGGTGCGCACGAGACCCGCCGGGGCGTCCTGGTGGGAGTCGAGCCACGCGTCCGAGGCGGCCTTGAGCTCCTTGCTCGCGAGGCTGAACGGGTAGAAGCCGCCGACGACCCGCTCACCG
Organism: Intrasporangium sp.; assembly: GCF_040414665.1. Classification (GTDB taxonomy): domain Bacteria; phylum Actinomycetota; class Actinomycetes; order Actinomycetales; family Dermatophilaceae; genus Intrasporangium. The sequence goes on along the minus strand of NZ_JBEDUL010000168.1, from coordinate 33,653 downwards.
ATGGCGACGCTGCGCGAGGCCCAGGCGTCGACGAGCATGGCGTGGTACTTCTCGACGTACGGCTCCAGGAGCGTGAGGTCGGTGCTGCGGCGGAAGCCGTTGCCGATGGCCTGGACCATCTGGTTGGACAGGTCGTTGCGCTCCACCGCCTTGGCCCACGCGTCCGCCTTGGCCGCAGCGGTCGGGCGAGCGGCCAAGGCCTCCGCGGCACGCTCCTTGCCGGTCGCGGTGGGGTCCCGGTCGAGCTCGGCCTGGATCTCGTCCGACTCCGCCACGCCGAGTGCGGCCAGGGCCAGGGTGAAGGTCCAGCGCAGCTCCGTGTCGACGGTGAGCCCCGGCAGTGACTCGGCTCCGGTGAGCAGCGCCCGCAGGGGCGCCTCGTCGGCGGGGTCGACCGTGGTGTTCGCCCAGCCCTCGATGAGCTGGAACTGGGCGTCGCTGCCGGGCTCGGCTGCCTCCGCCAGGCCACGCAAGGTCGACGAGAGCAGCGCCGCGGTCTCCGCGCGGTGGGCCGGCGCCGTGTAGAGGCGCGTCGCCGTGGTGATCTGGGTGAGCAGCACCCGCAGCAGGGTCGAGTCGTGTTCACCCGGCAGCGAGTCGAGCACGAGGCGGACGAAGTCACGGGCCGGCATCTCCGCGTCGCGGGTCATGTCCCAGGTCGCTCCGAGCACGAGGGACCGCGGCAGGGAGCCCTGGAAACCACGGGGCAGGTCGAGAGCGGTGCGCAGCGACCGCTCGTCGAGGCGGATCTTCGCGTAGGCCAGGTCGTCGTCGTTGAGCAGGAGCAGGTCGGGCTGGGCGCGGCCGACGAGGTCGGGCAGGTCGGTGCGCGACCCGTCGATGTCGACCTCGAGGTACTGGGACCGGACGAGCGTGTCACCGACCCGGTCGTACAGGCCGATGCCGAGGCGGTGCGGGCGCAGCGTGGGGTACTCGCCCGGTGCGGTCTGGGCGACGGCGAAGGAGCGGTACGTGCCGTCCTCGGCGACCTCGAAGACCGGCCGGAGCGTGTTGACGCCGGCGGTCTCGAGCCAGAGCTTGGCCCACGACGCCAGGTCGCGCCCGGATGCCTTCTCGAGCTCTCCGAGCAGGTCGGCGAGGGTCGTGTTGCCCCAGGCGTGCGCCCTGAAGTACTCCCTCAGGGCGGCGACGAAGGGCTCTCGTCCGACGTAGGCGACGAGCTGCTTGAGGACGGAGGCGCCCTTGGCGTAGGTGATGCCGTCGAAGTTCACCTCGACGTCCTCGAGATGGCGCATGTCCGCGGCGATGGGGTGCGTCGAGCTGAGCTGGTCCTGGGTGTAGGCCCAGGCCTTCTCGGCGGTCCCGAAGGTCGTCCAGGCGCTCGTCCACTCGGTGGCCTCCGCCTGACAGGTCGTCGAGGCCCACTCGGCGAACGACTCGTTGAGCCAGAGGTCGTCCCACCACTTCATCGTCACGAGGTTGCCGAACCACATGTGGGCCAGCTCGTGGAGGATCGTCAGCGCGCGGCGCTCGATCTTCGCCTCGGAGACCTTCGACCGGAAGACGTAGACCTCCGTGAAGGTGACCGCCCCGGCGTTCTCCATCGCGCCCATGTTGTACTCGGGCGTGAAGACCTGGTCGTACTTCTCGAAGGGGTAGGGCTGGTCGAACTCCGCCTCGAAGAAGGCGAAGCCCTTCTTCGTGCAGTCGAAGATGTTGTCCGCATCGAGGTGCTGCGTCAGCGACCTGCGGCAGAAGACGCCGAGGGGGACGGTGCCGCCACGGGTCTGCACCTCGTCGCGGACCTCGTCGTACGGGCCGGCGATGAGCGCGGTGATGTACGAGGAGATGCGCTTCGTCGGCGCGAAGGACCACGTGGCCACCTCGGTGTGGTCGACGACGCCGGCCGGGTTCGGCTCCGGGGTGGGGGAGTTGGAGATGACCTTCCAGTGTGCCGGGGCCGTCACGGTGAACCGGAAGGACGCCTTGAGGTCGGGTTGCTCGAAGACGGCGTACATCCGACGCGAGTCGGGCACCTCGAACTGGGTGTAGAGGTAGACCTCGTTGTCGATGGGGTCGACGAACCGGTGCAGCCCCTCACCGGTGTTGGTGTAGCGACCGGTCGCGTCGACCGTCAGCTCGTTGACTGCGGCGAGGTCGGGCAGCGTCACCCGGGAGTCGACGAAGACCTCGGCGGGATCGAGCTCCCTGCCGTTGAGCGTCACGCGCTGGACGGACTCAGCGATGAGGTCGATGAACGTCGCGGCTCCCGGCTCGGAGCAGGAGAAACGCACGGTGGAGACCGTCCGGAACGTCTGTGGTCCCGTCGTCAGGTCGAGCTGGACGTCGTAGCTCTCAACCCGGAGCAGGCTGGCGCGCAGCGCCGCCTCGTCGCGGGTCAGGTTCTTGCCGGGCACGAAGGCCTCCTCTGGGGGACGGGTCGGGCACGGTCGTCCGCAGGTGGGGACGGCTCCGTCGCGGGGGACATCCTCGCACGGATGTGGGCCGGATCGGTCAGTGGCCACTGGCCGCGGGGAGGCCCCGGGCGGGTGCGAGGATGAGGTCATGGTCACCGAGCACAAGCATGTGGAGATGTGGTTCGACCCGATCTGTCCGTGGGCGTGGATGACCTCTCGCTGGCTCATGGAGGTCGAGACGCTGCGAGACCTCGAGGTCACGTGGTCGGTGATGAGCTTGGCCGTGCTCAACGAGCACCGGGACCTCGACGCCGCGTACCGCTCCCTCATGGACAACGCCTGGGGTCCCGTCCGGACCATCATCGCGGCTGCCGAGGAGCACGGCCCCGACGTCGTCAAACCGCTCTACGACGCGATGGGGACCCGCATCCACCTGCGCAAGGTCAAGGACTTCGACCAGGTCATCCGGGAGTCGCTGGCCGACGTCGGCCTGCCCGAGCGACTCGCGTCCGCGGCGCACCACAAGACCCACGACGCGGCGCTGCGACGCAGTCACAAGAGGGGGATCAGCCTCGTCGGCACGGACGTCGGCACGCCGATCATCTCGGTCGAGGGCATCGCCTTCTTCGGACCGGTCGTGACCCCGGCTCCCAAGGGCGAGGACGCTGCACGGCTCTGGGACGGGTGCGTGCTCGTCGCCAGCACTCCGGGGTTCTACGAGCTGAAGCGAACGAGGACTCAGGGCCCTATCCTCACCTGAGCCACCCTTCCTCCCCGCCAACCCGACGCAAGGACGGACATGCGCATCCACATCGCCGGCGACCATGCGGCCTACGAGCTCCAGCAGGCCCTCATCGCGCACCTCGAGGGGGCTGGCCACGAGGTCATCAACCACGGCCCGTTCCACTATGACGAGCAGGACGACTATCCCGTCTACGTGCTGCGGGCCGCGGAGGCCGTGGCTGCCGAGTCCGGTTCTCGTGGTGTGGTGCTCGGCGGCTCAGGGAACGGTGAGCAGATGGCGGCGAACAAGGTGCGCGGCATCCGCGCCGCCCTGTGCTCGTCGTCCGAGCTGGCCGCTCTCGCGCGAGAGCACAACGACGCCCAAGTCCTCTCCATCGGAGCGCGGTTCACGAGCGTGGACGAGGCCACGAGCATCGTCGATACCTTCTTGGCCACAGAATTCTCCGATGAGGCGCGGCACCGTCGCCGCGTGGGTATGGTTTCGGCGTACGAGAGCGATCGGACCCTCCCCGCGCCGCCCGACACGACCGACTGAACGACCAACTGAAACGACGAGGATCGCTGCCCGCCGGACCTTCCACGGCCCCTTCGATCCATGGATGGAGGCCTGTGGCCGTCAACGAGAGCTTCGTCTCTCAACGCCCCGCCATCGCCACTGGCACGATCCGCCGAGCCCGCATGCTCATGCCCTGGATGTCGCGTTCCCCCTGGGTTCTCGTCATCGCTCTCATCCTGGCCGGACTGGCCGCGGGTTGGGCGATCGCCACGTGGCCCGAGCACATGCCCTGGGGCATCTTCTCGTTCCTCGTCGTCGTCGCCGGCCTCTTCCTCGAGCCCCGGCACCTGGTCGTCGTCTACATCACCCTGTTCACGACATTGGCGGTGGTCGGGGCGGCTCTCGGTGACCGCAAGGGAGCGACCTTCGGCACCGAGGTCGTCACGTTGGCGATCATGCTGCTCATGATCTGGCTGGCGCACGCCCGGGCCCAGGTCGGTGTCGTGGGCGTGAGTGGCGAGTCGATGCTCGTCGACATGCGCGACCGCCTCCGTGCCCAGGGGGAGCTGCCGGAGCTGCCCCCGGACTGGTCGGCGGAGATGGCCCTCGAGTCGGCATACGGCGACGGCTTCGCGGGTGACTTCGTCGTCGCGGGGCGCTCCACCGACGGCAGGATGCTCGAGATCGCCCTGGTCGACGTCTCGGGCAAGGGCCGTCAGGCGGGCACCCGGTCGCTGCTGCTCTCCGGCGCCCTGGGCGGACTGCTCGGCGAGATGAGCGAGAACGGCTTCCTCCACGCGGCCAACAACCACCTGCTGCGTCTGCGGTGGGCCGAGGGCTTCGCCACGGCGGTCCATGTCGCGATCGATCTCGGCACCGGTGACTTCTCCATCGGCTACGCCGGGCACCCGGCCGCGGCGCAGTTCGCCGCGGGGTCGGGCCGGTGGCGGATGCTCTCCGGCGGCCGTGGCCCGCTCCTCGGCGTCATCGAGAGCGCCGAGTTCCCGCGCGAGACCGGAACCATTCGACGCGGCGACGCCCTCGTCCTCTACAGCGACGGCGTCATCGAGGCGCGGGACAAGGCGCTCATCGACGGCATCGACCGGATGCTCGGACGCGCGGAGTCCTTCGTCACGAAGGGGTTCGAGGGCCTCGCCCAACGCCTCTGCGACCATGCGCTCGCGGGCCACGGCGATGACAGGGCCGTCGTCACGATCTGGCGGCGCTGACCGGCGGCACGCGACGTCACTACGATGCCTGCGTGACCGAACCGGCCCAGGAGCGCGAGCTCGCGAGAGCGCGACGCCAACCCCATGACGTGCCCGACCTGCCCGAGGGCGTGACGCCCGCGCGGGTGCGCAGCTTCGTCAGGCGGGGTCGGCTGTCCAGCCTCACCCTCGATCGACTCGAGCGGTTCGGGCCGGCGCGGGCGCTGCCGGCCGGGCGATTCGAGCCGGAGCGGGCCTTCGGGCGGATCGCGCCGGTCGTGCTCGAGATCGGCTGTGGGCACGGTCACGCCGCCATTGCCCATGCCGCCGAGTTTCCCTCCTGGGACGTGCTGGCCATTGACGTGCACACCCCGGGCCTGGCCCGGATGCTCGCCTCCGCAGACGAGGCGGGAGTGCCGAACCTTCGCGTCGAGCAGGCGGACGCGGTCGTCTTCCTCGAGGAACGCGTCGCGGACCAGACCTTCGACGCGATCCACCTCTTCTTCCCGGACCCATGGCGCAAGAAGAAGCACACCAAACGCAGGTTCGTGTCGCCCACGAACCTCGACCTGCTCGCCCGGGTCCTGAAGCCTGGCGGTTATGTCCTGATCGCCACCGACCAGGACTTCTACGCCGAGCACGTCCTCGCGGAGGCGGCCGCGCATCCGCGCTTTCGCGCGAGCCGGAGCGAGCGTCCGCGCTGGCGGCCCGAGGCCGGCTTCGAGGCCAAGGGGAGGGCGGTCGGCCGCGAGATCCACGAGCTGCGCCTCGACCTCGTCGGGTGAGGCTGACCCGGTGAGTCCTCTGGCGACTCAGCAGGTCAGCTCTCCGAGTGGGCAGGCGACGCGTCGATCGACCGCTCCGGCCGCGGAGACAGCTCCTCAGGCCCGGGTCAGGGGCACGGGTACAACGGCCTGCAGCTGCTCGAACGTCATCCCATGCGTCTCGCGGACGCGGACGCCTTCGGGACGGATGAGGAACACCGCGACGTCGGTGTAGACCCGGGTGACACAGCCGACTCCCGTCAGGGGATAGGTGCACCGCTCGACGAGCTTGCTCTCACCGTCTCGGGTGAGAAGGCTCATCATGACGTAGGTCTCCTTCGCGCCCAAGGCCAGGTCCATGGCCCCGCCGACGGCCGGGATGTCGTCCGGGTGGCCGGTGTGCCAGTTGGCCAGGTCCCCGTTGGCGGCGACCTGGTAGGCGCCGAGGACGCAGATGTCCAGGTGTCCGCCGCGCATCATCGCGAACGAGTCGGCGTGGTGGAAGTAGGACGCCCCCGGCAGCTCGGTCACGGGGATCTTGCCGGCGTTGATCAGGTCGAGGTCGATCTCATCGCCCTGCGCAGCGGGACCCATGCCGAGCATGCCGTTCTCCGTGTGCAGCGTGACGTGCTGCTCGGGTGAGAGGTGGTCGGCGACGAGGGTGGGCTGGCCGATGCCGAGGTTGACGTACGCCCCGGTCGGGATGTCGGCCGCCACGAGCGCGGCAAGCGCGTGCTTGCCGAGGCGGTCGGGCCCCTCGCTGAACGTGCGTACCGGGTTCGTCCCAGCACTCATTGGCCCTCCTCCGGTTGCGGGGTCGCCTCGGTCGGGACGACGACGACCCGGTCGACGTGGATGCCCGGGGTCACCACGATCTCGGGGTCGATGCCGCCGACCGGCACGAGCTCGTGTACCTGGACGATCGTCGTCGTCGCCGCGGCGGCCATGATGGGCCCGAAGTTCCGGGCGGTCTTGCGGTAGGTGAGGTTGCCGACCCCGTCGGCTCGGTGCGCCTTGACGAGGGCGTAGTCGCCCCGGATGGGGTACTCGAGCACGTAGTGGCGGCCGTCGATCTCGCGGACCTCCCGACCTTCGGCCAGCTGCGTGCCGTAACCGGTCGGCGTGAAGAAGGCGCCGATACCAGCGCCGGCCGCGCGAATCCTCTCGGCGAGGTTGCCCTGCGGCACCAGCTCGAGGTCGATCTCGCCGGCCCGGTACTTCGCATCGAAGTGGTGGCTGTCGTGCTGTCTCGGGAAGGAGCAGATGATCTTGCGCACGCGGCCGGCCGCGATGAGGGCTGCCAGCCCGGTGTCACCGTTCCCGGCGTTGTTGTTGACCACGGTGAGGTCGCCGGCGCCGCTCTGGACGAGGGCCTCGATGAGCTCGACGGGCTGACCGGCCGTGCCGAAGCCGCCGATGAGGACCGTCGCGCCATCAGGGATGTCGGCAACCGCTTCCCTGGCGCTCTCAGAGATCGTGAGCATGTGGATTTCTTTCTCCTTCAAGCGTTTCCGTATGCCGCTGAGCTCGTTCACGCGGTCTGGCTCACTCAGTGGGAGGTGACGTTCTCGAGCACCACCGCGAGGCCCTGGCCCACGCCGATGCAGATGCAGGCGACGCCCCATCGCTCCCCGGTGCGCTGCAGGTCCCGCGCGAGGGTGCCGAGGATCCGACCGCCGGAGGCGCCGAGTGGGTGCCCGATGGCGATCGCGCCGCCGTGCCGGTTGACGATCTCGGCGTCGATGGGCCACGCGTCGATGCAGGCCAGCGACTGGGCGGCGAAGGCCTCGTTCAGCTCGACCGCCGACACGTCGTCCCACGTGATGCCGGCCCGGGCCAGCGCCCGGTTGGCAGCCTCGACCGGCGCGTAGCCGAAGAACTGCGGCTCGTTCGCGCTCGCGCCACGACCAGCGATCCGCGCGATCGGGTCGAGGCCCAGCTCGTCCTGGGCCCGCTCGCTGCCGAGGAGCACTGCGGAGGCGCCGTCGTTGAGCGGCGACGCGTTGCCGGCGGTCACCGTGCCCCCCTCCTTCCGGAAGGACGTCGCGAGGCCGGCCAGCCTCTCCACCGTCGTATCGGGCCGGATCGCCTCATCGCGCGAGAGCTCCACACCGGGCACCGCGACGACCAGGTCGTCGTAGAACCCGTCGGACCACGCCCGGTCGGCCAAGCGGTGGGACCGCTCCGCGAAGGCGTCCTGACGGTCCCGCGTGATGTCGTACTTCTCGCGGAGCTGCTCGGTTGCCTCGCCGAGCGACACCGTCCACTCGGCCGGCATCGTGGGGTTGACCAGGCGCCACCCGAGCGTCGTCGAGGCCAGGCTCAGGTTGCCGGCCGGATATGGCTTCTCGGTCTTGGGCAGCACCCAGGGCGCTCGGGTCATCGACTCGACGCCACCGGTGAGCACCACCTCCGCGTCACCGGTCTCGATGGACCGCGACGCGACCATGGCCGCGTCCAGGCTCGAACCGCACAGCCGGTTCACCGTGGAGCCCGGCACGCTCGTCGGAAGGCCCGCGAGGAGGGCCGCCATGCGCGCGACGTTGCGGTTCTCCTCGCCGGCGCCGTTGGCGTTGCCGAACACCACCTCGTCGATGTGCTCCCCGGCACCGTCACCTTCCAACCCCGGTGCGCGCTCGACGATCCGCCGCAAGACGAGCGCCGCGAGGTCGTCCGGACGCTCCCCGGCGAGGGCGCCGCCGAACCGCCCGAACGGCGTGCGAACGGCGTCGTAGACAAACGCGTGGCTCGGCATCCGTGGTTTCCTTCCGTTGGTCGGAATGCGAACGATTGTGCGCAATACGAACAAGCGAAGTGTAGACCATCTCCTTCCGCCGGGAACGAGAACGGCCGCACCACGCGAAACCGCCGCTCGCGGCATGGTTACTACCGACCTGTCGGCAGGCACCTGGGGAGTGCGCGCGGCCCAATCGCCGCTTCCAGGACCAGTCAGCGTGATGCTGAGTCGAGCGGGAACCGCATGAGCGTCGCGGCCCCGTTGGCGAGGGCGCCGTTGGTCAGGTACATGACTCCGGTGCCGAAGACCGTCTGCGTCGGGTAGGACAGGCCATTGGTGCGTCCCGCGATGGTGCGCAGCGCGCCGGTCGCGACGTCCACGGCCACGAGCTTGTTGGACTGGTTGACGGTGACGTAGAGCAGGCCGTCCGGGCCGAACGCGATGCCGTCACCGGTGACCAGCTGGTTCGAGCGGACCACGGTCGAGACGGTGCAGCCGTCCACGCCGCCGGCGATGGTCATGATTTCGCCGGTGGCGGCCACGACGGCATACAGCTGTCCATTGTGGAAGGTGATGCCGTTGATCCCGAGCGCCTTGCCACCCGCCAGCGCCGGATCCTGGCACCACGTCGCTGTCTCCCCGCTGACGGGGTCCACGGTGAAGACGCGCCCGCCCCGGCTGTCCGAGACGTACAGGAGTCCGTCGCGCACGGCCAGGCCGTTGGGGAAGCTGTCCGGGAAGGTGGTCACGAGCGTCGGAGTCGCGTTCTCGGCCGCGACCGGCAACGAGTACAGCCAGCCGTCGCCGTCGAACGAGGCCCTCGCGAAGTACAGCCGGTCGCCGACGACGGTGACACCGGTCAGCAGGGAGCTGCCGCCCAGGTCGACGGTGCCGACGACCATCGTGGACCCGTTCGTCACGCGCCGGATCTCACCGGCGAAGCCCAAGGACACGAACGGTATGCCGTCCGCGAGGGCGACCGACTCGGGGAAGCTGCCCGGCTCGAAGGTCGACACGATCGTGCCGTCGGTGTGCGGTCCTCCCGTCAGTCCGGCCCCGGCGACGCCGGGCGACATCATCGCCATCACCAGAGCTGCCGCCAGGGCGGCCAGGGCTGCTGCACTTCTCGAGACCCGGGACATGACCGGCTCCTTCCACCGCTTGGCGGCGTACCCGATGTCTCGAGCCAAGGCCCGGGAGCTGGCCACCGGTAGGGCCGAACGTCCTCGAATCGACCCGCCGGCACGGGAACCGGCACCTGACCGGAACCTGCCATGGACCTGTGAAGACTCTGTCGGGGCAACAGGATTTGAACCTGCGACCTTCCGCTCCCAAAGCGGACGCGCTACCAAGCTGCGCCATGCCCCGTCGCGCCCCGGTGGACACGATGAGACCCGCGGGTGCGGGTCGATTCGTGATGACCGGACGCGAACCAGTAGGCTAGCGCCTCGGATCGCCGGACCAACCAGCGGCCCTGCGGGCGTAGCTCAATGGTAGAGCCTCAGTCTTCCAAACTGATTACGCGAGTTCGATTCTCGTCGCCCGCTCCAAATTCGCTTGGGCTCAGTCGCACCATCTGCCTACCGTGGTGGCGTGCACCGAACTCCCCTCCACACCGCCCTGCAGGACAGGGATGCGGTGCTCCGCGCCTTCCTGGCACCTGACGGTTCGCTCACCGACATCCCGACCCGGTTGCGCAAGCGCCTGGTCATCCTCGACCACCTCGCCCAGGAGTTCGAGCCGGGGCAGAAGTTCGACGAGACGGCCGTGAACAACCGGCTGCGTGCCTTCCACCCGGACGTCGCGGCCCTGCGCCGCTACCTCGTGGACGAGGGCTTTCTCGACCGGGCCGACGGACTGTACTGGCGCTCTGGCGGCTCGGTCGACTGACCAGGCCCAGCGGCATACGGCCAATGCTGCCCATGCTGTCGTATGCCGCTGAGCTCACTCCCCACGGAAGCCGAGGGTCTCGCTGAGGTGGCTCTCGGCGCCCTCCGCCTCCAGTCCCTTCTCGACAGCGGCGGCGGTCCGCGGTGACGGCCAGGCGTGCCACCAGAAGAGCGCCGCCGAGACCGGGAGGGCCACGAGCAGCGGCAGCCAGGAGTGCGGGGTCGCGAGGAAGGACACGGCGAAGGCGACGAGGACGGGCAGCTCGGCGACGGCGGAGCGCAGGACCGTGGTCGACCCGAAGTAGTGCAGGCTCGTCCGGGCGGCGTTCTCCCGGGGAAGGCCCGTGGGAAGGGACGGAACGGAATAGCCGAAGACGACGATGACCCCGGTCGCCACGACGACCGATGCGAGGACGATGCTGACCGCCAGCCAGGAGGGCGGGACCGGTTCTGTGTGGACGGGCAGGTCGACGAGGATCCGCGTCGCCGTGAGCATCAGGGCTCCCATCCCGATCGCGGCACTGAGCAGCTGGAGCGGCCGAAGCGCGGCGAGTGCGGCCGGCGCATCGTCGGGGGTCGGCGACGGGAGAGGCGGGGGCATGGGGCAGAGCATAGGAGGAGCGCATTTAGTGCGCGGACACGTCGACCTATAGCATGGTGCGTCGGTGCGCCCGGCGGGCGTCAGCCGTTGCGCCATCCCTGTCCACATCCCCGTTCACAGCCCCTTGGAGTACCCGCAGTGAAGAGTGCGCTCGAGACCCTCAGCCCGACCCGGGTCAAGTTGACCGTCGAGGTCCCTTTCGAGGAGCTCAAGCCGAGCCTCGATGCGGCCATCAAGCACATTGGCGAGCACATCCAGGTGCCGGGCTTCCGTCGAGGCAAGGTCCCGGCACGGATCATCGAGCAGCGCGTCGGTCGCGCCGCCGTGCTCGAGGAGGCCGTCAACAACGCGCTGCCGGAGCTCTACGGCAAGGCCCTCGAGGAGAACGCCGTCCGTCCGCTCGGCCAGCCCGAGATCACCGACCTCAAGGTTCCGGCGACCGATGGTGAGGACTTGAGCTTCATCGCGGAGGTTGACCGGCGTCCCGACATCGAGCTGCCCGACTTCTCGGACCTGGAGCTGACGGTCGACGAGGCCAGCGTCTCCGACGACGACGTGGAGGAGCGCCTCGACGCGCTCCGTGCCCGCTTCGGCACCCTCAAGGGCGTCGACCGGCCCGTCCAGGACGGCGACTTCGTGTCCATCGACCTCTCGGCCGAGGTGGAGGGTGAGGAGATCGACGCGGTCAAGGGCGTCTCCTACGAGGTGGGCAGCAAGAACATGCTCGACGGGATGGACGAGGCCCTCATCGGCATGCAGGCCGACGAGACGAAGACGTTCACCGCACCGCTCGCCGGCGGCGATCGGGAGGGCCAGGACGCCAACTGCACCGTGACCGTGCTGTCGGTCAAGGAGCGAGAGCTCCCCGAGCTCGACGACGAGTTCGCCCAGCTCGCCTCGGAGTTCGACACGCTCGAGGAGCTGAAGGCCGACCTCACCGAGAAGGCCGGGACCGACGCCAAGTTCGCGCAGGGTGTGGCCGCCCGCGACAAGCTGCTCGAGGCCATCCTCGAGCGGGTCGAGGTGCCGGTGCCCGAGGGCGTCATCGAGGCCGAGGTGCACTCGCACCTCGAGGGCGAGGGACGGCTCGAGGACGACGAGCACCGCGCCGAGGTCGACGAGAACACCCGCAAGGGCCTGAAGACCCAGCTCCTGCTCGACGCGATCGCCGAGAAGGAGGAGGTGCAGGTCCAGCAGGCCGAGCTCATCGAGTTCCTCGTCATGAACGCCCAGCAGTACGGCATGGACCCGAACGCCTTCGCCCAGTCGCTCGACCAGGAGGGCCAGATCCCGGCCATGGTCGCGGAGGTCGCCCGCCGCAAGGCGCTGGCGTCGGTGCTCGAGAAGGTGTCCGTCAAGGACACCGCTGGCAACGTCATCGACCTCAACGAAGCCATGCCTGGCGTCGAGGTCGACATCGAGGGCGACGAGGCGGAGGCCTCCGCCGAGTCGCCCGACTCCGTGGAGTCGCTCGACTCGACTGACTCGGCGGACTCGGCAGACTCGAAGGTCGAGAAGACTCAGGCCTGAGAGCCTGGCTGATCTCCGCCTGGCCCCCGACCGGACTTCCGGTCGGGGGCCACGTGCGTTCGGCGGAGGTTTACCGGATTCCGGACAGTCGCTTGACATCATGTCAATCGAAAAGACAGCATGTCGGTCAGGATGGCCGGTGACGGCCACGATGACGTGACGCTGACGAAAGGCCTGCCATGACGGACCCGGTGACTGCCGGTGGTGGAACCATCAACACCGTCCTGGGTCCGGTCTCCGCTCAGGACCTGGGCGTCGTCGCGGTTCACGAGGCACTCTTGTCGGTGGTCCCCGGAGCCGAGCACGGGTTCGACGTCACCATGGACCGTGCTGAGATCTTCGAGAGCCTGAGGCGGCAGCTGGCGGACTTCCGTGAGCAGGGTGGCAGGACGATCGTCGACAGCACCGGCATGTTCCACGGCCGGGACCTGACGCTGTACGAGGCGCTCTCGCGGTCGACGGGCGTGCACATCGTCGCCTCCACGGGGATGGGCCCGGAGGAGATGCTCGGCGGCTACTTCCTCACCCCACAGACCAACCCGCCGACCCCGTGGCCGGCCGAGAAGTTCGCCGACCTGTTCACCCAGGAGGTCGTCGAGGGCATGGTTGTCCCCCGCGTCGAACGGCGAGCCGCCGCTGGCCTCGTGGCCACTGCTGCGAGCCCCGAGGGCATGACCGCCACCGAGGAGAGCCTCTTCCGCGGGGCTGCGCGAGCGGCCCTGCGGACCGGCGTCCCGGTCTCCGTCCGCTACGGGAAGGACGCCGTGCACGACCTCGAGGTCGTCCTCGACGAGCAGCTGCCGGCGGACCGCGTCGTCGTCGGCGGGCTCGACCGCAGGGATGCTGTCGCTGACGGCGCGGTGCTGGAGATCGCCGGCCGGGGAGCCTTCGTGGCCCTCGACCACGTGGGTCTGGAGGACGCTGTCCACGTCACGGACCGCGAGCGCGCCGGGCTGGTCCTCGAGCTGGTCGCGGCGGGCCACGCGGACCGGGTCGTCCTGTCCAGCAACGCGATCGGGGTGGCCAAGGGCCATGCCCCCGGCGATCCCGGCGCCGCCCTGTCGTTCGGCCAGGTCCTGTCGACGTTCGTCCCGTTCCTCAGGTCCCACGGGGTCAGCGACGAGGACCTCCAGCGCATCCTGGTCGAGAGCCCGCGCGCCCTGCTGACGATGTCTCAAAGGTGAGTGTTGTGTCGAGAGTGAACACCGTGCTGGGAGCGATCCCGGCTGAAGAGCTGGGGATCGTGGCGGTCCACGAGCACATCGGCTACGGCATGCCCGGCTCCGAGCTGGACTCGAGATGGTGGAAGACCCCGGAGGAGCGGTACGAGGAGACCGTCCCCAAACTGCGTGCCTTCCATGAGTACGGGGGTGGGACCTTCGTCGACGCGACGGGCATCTGCAACGGCCGGGACGTCGACTACTACGCGTCGTTGTCCGCCAAGACCGGCGTCCACATCGTTGCCTGCACCGGCTTCGTCGGCGGCGACACCGCGTTGCCGTTCTTCGCCCGGGCCAGCGTCGAGTACCTGGCCCAGCAGTTCATCCACGAGATCACCGTGGGCATCGGGGACACCCGCAGGCGCGCCGGTGTCATCAAGGTCGGCGTGAGCCGCGGTGGACGCATGACCGACCTGGACAAGCGCATCTACCGGGCTGCGGCTCGCGCCGCCCTCCGCACAGGCGTCCCCATCCTGACCCACCTGGCCATCGACGCCGAGACGGCGATCGCCATCTTCGGCGAGGAGGGTCTGCCGCTCGACCGGGTGCTGTTCGGGCACGCCGACGACGGCGTGAACGCCCAGAAGACGCGCGACACCTGGATCGCTGAGCGGGGAGGTCGGGTCGGGTTCGACACCTTCGGCTACGAGACCGAGCTCGAGGACCCGCCGTTCTGGGCCCGCCCGCGCAAGGAGCGGCTGGACCACTTCCTCCGCTTCATCGAGCAGCACCCGGACAAGGCGCTCGCGTCGGCCGATGCCAACTGCAGCCCCTTGGGCTGGCCGGGCGTCAAGGGCCACACCGTCAACTACATCTTCGAGGACCTCATCCCGGATCTGCGCTCGGCCGGTGTCGGCGAGGCCCTGATCACGAGGCTGTTCGTCGACAACCCGGCCGACTTCCTGACCATCAAGAACTGACACGAGGACAGATCCAATGAAGCATTCAGACCTCAAGAACCTGACCGTCGCCATCGTGGGCGCCGGGTACGCCGGCGCGGCCACGGCCAAGGCCCTGAGCCTGCTCGGCGCCGACGTCACGGTCTACGAGCAGGCGACCCAGATCCGTGAGGTCGGCGCCGGCATCGGCCTGCGTCCCTCCACGATGGGCCGGTTCCGCCAGTGGGGGATCTTCGATGCCATCGCCACGGTGAGCTCCCCGAGCGACTACTTCGAGATCCTCACCGCCACGGGCGAGCCGATCATGAAGGAGGGGTGGCCGGAGATCGAGGCCTACGGCGCGAAGACCCACCTGATCCACCGCGGTGACTTCATCGACGCCCTGGTCGGTGTCCTCCCCGAGGGGATGGTGCAGTGCGGCCACAAGCTCGAGTCCATCGAGGACAAGGGGGACCGCTCGGTCCTCACCTTCGCCAACGGCACCGTCGTCGAGGCCGACCTGGTCGTCGGGGCGGACGGCATCAAGTCCGTGGTGCGCCAGCAGCTGTTCAGCGACGCGGGTCCGGTGTTCTCCGGTGAGCGTGCCTACCGCGCGGTGATCGACGTCGCGGACGCGCATGGGCTTGCGGTGGACGACAATCTGCGGATGTACCTCGGTCACGGCACGAAGGTGTACGTCCTGCCGCTGCGCCACCGCAACCAGGTGTCATTCGATGTGACCAGCCTGTGCCCGGACAGCACGTGGACGCCCGCGGTGACGAAGGACGAGCTGCTCGCCGAGGTCGAGGGCTTCGACCAGCGGATCGTCGACATCACCCGTGACCTCGACATGGACAGCGTCAACGTTCGCGCGGTCTACGACATCGACCCGGTGGACACCTGGCACTCCGACTCCGTCGCGCTCGTCGGCGATGCGGCTCACTCGATGCTGCACCACCAGGGCCAGGGCGCGAACTCGGCGATCCTCGACGCGGGCGCGCTCGGTGACGCCCTGGCCGACGCCGACTCCGTCAAGGACGCGCTGGCGCAGTATCAGCTGGTCCGCAAGCCGGTGACGGACGAGCTGCAACGCATCTCGCGTCAGGGGTGGCGCGAGGACGAGGTCAACGACGTCTTCCCGGGGCAGAAGCCCGGGTCGCAGCAGCCGCAGGCCTGACGCCGTGCCGTTGCACCCGGAGATCGCCAAGGTCCTGGCCGCCCTGCCGACGCCTGCCGGCGGGCCGCTCGACCCGGCCGCCATGCGGGCGGCCGAGGAGGCACAGGTGCCTCCCATGGACGAGCGCCTGCCCGTGTACGCCGTTGAGAACCTGACCGCATCCACCGCAGTGGGGGACGTGCCCCTCCGGGTGTACACGCCAAGGGGCTCAGCGGCATACGGCCTGCTGGTGTATTTCCACGGCGGCGCGTTCTTCCTCGGGAGCCTGGAGACGCACGACCACGTCGCACGGTCGCTGGCGAAGGCGACCGGGCTCAAGGTCGTCTCCGTCGGCTACCGCCTGGCGCCCGAGGTCGCCTATCCGGCCGGGCTGCAGGACTGCTACGAGGCGGTCCGCTGGGCGGCGGAGAACGGCGAGAGCCTGCAGTGGGATGGGGGGATCCTGGCCGTCGCCGGCGACAGCTCGGGAGGCACCTTCGTCGCGGCCGTCGCCGCCAGGGCCCGCGACGAAGGGTTCGACCGGATCACGCACCAGGTGCTGTTCTACCCCTCGCTGGACCTGGACTTCGACGTCGACCGCTATCCCTCCTTGCGGGAGAACGCCGAAGGGTACGGCCTCGAGACCGCGGGACTGAAGCCCTTCAACGCCTTCTACCTCGAGAGTGGGGCGGACCCGGCCGATCCCCTCGTGTCGCCGATCAAGCGCGCGGACCTCTCCGGCTTGCCACGCGCCCTTGTCATCACGGCGGAGTTCGACCCGCTGCGTGACGAGGGAGAGCGCTATGGCCAGAGGCTGAGGGAGTCCGGGGTGGACGCGACCGTCAGCCGCTACGCAGGTGCCAACCACGGGTTCGTGGCGAACTTCTCCTGGATCCCGGAGTTCCACCGCGCCTTCGACGAGACCGCCGACTTCCTGAGCAGAGAGCCATGACGCGCGAGGTCACCGTCCACCCCCTCGTCTCGCCGTGGGGGCGCTTCGGCCTCTACAGCTTCTTCATCGATGCGCCGGAGCCGGCCATCGTCGACACGGGGATCGCCTCGTCCCCGGCTGAGGGCATGGCTCCGGCACTGGAGGCCCTCGGGCGCCGGATCGAGGACGTGCGCTGGATCCTGCTCACTCACGGCCACATCGACCACGTCGGCGGTGCCCACGCCCTGTGGGAGCTGACCGGCCGGAAGGCGCGGGTTGTCATCCACGAGGACGACGCGACGATGCTGCGTTCGCGCCGTGCCCACGTCGAGGAGTACCTCGCCGGCCGGGGCCGATTCCTCGATGACCCCGAGGGCGAGGCGAAGGTGGCTGCTGCAGCTGACGCCGTCATCTCCGGCGAGATGGAGCCGGCTCTGCTCGTCACGGGCGGCGAGACCCTGACCCTCGGCGGTGACGTGACGGTCTCCGTCCACCCCATTCCCGGCCACACGCCCGGCTCGGTCGCCTACGTGCTCGACGGGCAGCGGTCCGTCTTCGTCGGTGACGCGGTCCAGGTGCACGGAGCCGCCAACGGGTTCCCCGGCTACGCGGATCCAGTGCGCTACCGCACGAGCCTGAGGTACCTGCGCGACGAGGTCCGTCCACAGCATCTCTATCTCGGACATCCGTACCGCACCGGCGGCGGGGACCCCTACGGCGTGGAGCTTGACGACGAACAAGCGCAGCGGGCGCTCCAGGAGAGCCTGGACATCGAGGCACGGATCAGCGCGGCAACCCAGCGGTACCTGGACGAGGGCGTCCGGGTGACGGAGTCGGCCTGCTCACCGTTCGCGTTGGTGGCGCAGGAGCTCGGCTACCACGGAGATCCGACCCTGGAGCCGTCGCCGTTCTTCACGACGATGCACGGCTACCTCACGCAGTACACCCGGACCCTCTTGGGAGAGTCTTGAGACAGGACAAGGAGCTACCAGGCCATGGCTGACCTCCGGACATGGGACGCGGGCGGACAGACCATCCGCATCAGGAAGGACCTGCGGGTCCCCATGCGGGATGGCGTCCAGCTTGCCGCCGACGCGTACGAGGGTGTCGAGGACAAGCCGCGCCCGGCCCTCGTGGCGCTGAGCCCGTACGGCAAGGAACTCCAGGCTCTGGCCCTGACCACACCACCGCAGCGTCGCCCCAGCCCGATGTGGGACGGCTGCATCGAGGCCGGTGACATCGCCCGGGTCGTCGCCGAGGACTACGTGCACGTCATCGGTGACCTGCGGGGAACAGGCGACTCCGGCGGCCAGCACATCGGCAACTACAACGCGGGGGGCATCCCGCTCGGCCAGGACGCCTACGACGTCATCGAGTGGGTCGCCGCGCAGCCGTGGTGCGACGGGAACGTCGGCATGATCGGCATCTCGTACTTCGGCTCGATGCAGGTGTTGGCCGCCGCTGAGCGTCCGCCGAGCCTCAAGGCGATCTTCGTCTCCGGTGGCCACTACGACTTCTACGAGACCACCTATCACGGCGGCATCATGTGGCTCATGCCGCGCGCCGCCCGCGAGGGTCGCGGAGGGGACTCGGGGTGGGCGTTCACGGACCGGGTGAAGTCCCGAATGCTCGAGGCCTACTCCCCGGAGCAGGTCAAGGAGCGGGTCGCGGCGCGACTGCAGGACCCGGACATCGCCGCGTGGCCCAACCTCGTGCACGTGCTCCACTACCCGAAGAACCACGAGGCGTGGTTCGACATCATCCTGAACGAGCTCGACGGGGAATGGTACGAGGAGCGCAACCCGATCACCTTGGCCGCCACCATCGACATCCCGGTGTGGCTACAGCTCGACCACGGCCGCGGGTGGACCCTCGACGGCACGATCGAGCTGTTCAACGCACTCAAGGGGCCCAAGAAGCTGGACATCGGGCCGTACCCGCCCATGCAGTCACGCCCCTTCATCGAGGAGCACGACACGATGTTCCGCTGGTACGAGTACTGGCTCAAGGGCATCGACAACGGGGTGATGGACGAACCGCCCGTGACCGTCTTCGTGGAGGGCACCCGCGAGAGGGTGACCTCGCAGCAGTGGCCGCCGAAGCCCGTGGAGTACCGGCCGCTCTACCTGCGCCCGCGCCACCAGCTGTCTCCCGAGCCGGAGCCGATGGGCACGGAGTTCGCCGCACCCGACGGGTTCTACCAGGCGCCGCTCACGGTGACCGACCAGGTCCAACTGCTCAGCTGGAGCACCGCGCCGTTCGACGAGGACGCCGAGATGATCGGCGCGGGTGCGGCCCATCTCTTCGCCGAGATCGACCAGGAGGACACCAACTTCATCCTGCGCCTCTGGGACGCCGCCCCGGCCGGCAAGCGCCAGCTCATCACCACCGGCTACCTCAAGGCCTCGCACCGCGAGCTCGACGAGCGCACGACCGAGGGCAACCCGTACCACCCGCACACCCGCACTGAGCCGGTCGAGCCGGGCAGGATCGAGGAGTACGTGCTCCGCCTGTACCCGTTCGCGAATGTGTTCAAGAAGGGGCACCGCCTCGTCGTGGAGCTGTCCAACTGTGAGCCGCTGGCCGACGAGCACAACGCGCTCCTGCCGCCGGATGCCTTCCATCTTCCGGTGGGCCGACCCGTCACCCACAAGATCTACCGGGACGCCGCGCACCGGTCGCGGCTGGTCCTGCCGTTCACGACCCGGCCGACGGAGACGCAGTAGCTCTCGCGACCCAGAATCGTGCCACTCAGCAGCCTGCCGCCGAACGGTAGGGGCGGGGCCGCTGCCCTGGAGCCTCGGTTCAGCCGTGGTGGGCAGCCATCGCGTCGACCGAATCGCGCGTCACCGGAACAGTGCTGAACATCGGGGACAGTTCCTCTGGGCTCAGCGCGGTCGGGCCGTAGAGCCAGTCCACGAAGGCGTAGTCGTGGGTGCTGCGCTGGCGGAGGATCTCGTTGCGGATCTCCCGCTTCTCGCCCTCGAGGTGCCAGAGCTCACCCCATGTCCGGCTGGTCCCGAGCACCCGGGCCGTGTGCTTCGTCCGGACGTCGCTGTAGGCCCGCACGACCGGGTCCCAGTCGATGGTCGTGCCGGTGGCACCAGCCCCGAGAGCCTTCTCGGCGTGGGAGCCGAGCACCCAGGCGTCCTCGATCGCCATGATCGCGCCTTGGGCGATGTACTGGAGCGGGGCATGCGCCGAGTCGCCGAGGAGGATGACGCGCCCCGCCACCCAGTTCGGCAGCGGCTCGCGGTCGAACATGCGCCACCAACGGTCACGCCACATGAGCGGCAGCCCCGCCTGGATGTTCTCGTGCATGCCCTCGAAGGCAGCGTCCAGCTCATCCGGAGTGCCCCAGTCCTCGTCACCGGCGACGGCCTTGGGCGACTGGAAGACGGCGACCTGGTTGAACATCTCGCCCTGACGCAGCGGGTACTGCACGAAGTGGCAGCCGGGACCCACGTAGACGACGACAGCGTCGGTCATCACGTTGAGCTCGGCCACGGCCTGGATCGGCACGGCGCCGCGGTAGGCGACGTAGGTGGAGCTGACCGGCTCGTCGTCACTGAGCAGCGCGCGGGCGACCGAGCGGATCCCGTCGGCCGCCACGACGAGGCGCGCCTCCTGACGGCCACGCGAGGTGATGACGGCAGCCCCGTCCTCGACGTCCTCGTAGGCAGTCACCATCGTGCTCGTGACGAGTTCGACGCCGGATCGCTGACAGGCGCGCAGCAGCGTGCCGTGGAGGTCGCTGCGGTGGATGACCATGTACGGGTACCCGTACCGGTCGTGGAGGTCGCGCAGGTCGAGGCGGGTCAGCTCGCTGCCGTCGACGGCGTCCTTCATGACCATGTGGTCGGGCAGGACCCCGAGGCTGATCACCTCGTCGAGGAGGCCGAGCTGGTCGAGGATGCGCGTGCAGTTCGGGGCGATCTGCAGGCCGGCGCCGACCTCACCGAACTCCGCCGCCTGCTCCAGCACGCGAACGGTGAGGCCGAGCTGGGTGAGGCGCAGGGCCGCGGCCAGTCCACCGATACCGCCACCGACGACGATGACGGCCTTGTCTCGATCTGTCATTGGGGTCTTCCTGTTCGTGCGGCGCCGGCTCACAGCCAGCGGGGGAGCGTGGGTGACCGGGTGCCGTCGCTGGCCGCGAGCGTCGAGCCGTCGCTGCGACCGGCGAGATAGGCCGCGAGCTCGGCGAGCGGGCCCGTCACCTCGAGCGCAACGGGGCCCCGATGCCCGACCGACCAGGTGCCAGGGCCGTCCGCCTCATGGAGCGTCAGCGCCGGGTGGTTGGCCGTACCGGACCGCTTGACCGTGATGTCGTCCAGCAGGTCGCGCAGGAACCCGTCGGGCAGGTCCGCGAAGGTGGTCCCGCTGCCGAGGTCGACTGCGTGGACCATGACCTCGCGCGCTCGCATCCAGGGCACCTCGGAGGCCGGAACGGTGCGACCCTGGGCGGTGCGGACCGGCTCCTCCCACTGCTCGCCTGTCAGTCCGTCCAGGTCTGCACGCAGCGCCGCGGCCGATCTGTTGTACCAGGCACGCAGGTCACTGACCGGCCGGGTCGAGCCGACCTCGATGTCGGCGTCGCGTTGCCCGGGGGATGCGTACATCGGCGTCTCCATGCCGGTGCGTGCCCAGGCCACGAGGTTGCGCAGCGCATCCGCGTTCGCCGAGACATGGGCGACCAGATGCCGTCCGGTCCAGCCGGCCAGTTCGGTGGGTCCCGCGAGCAGCTTGTCGCTGGCCGCGGCAAGGGCGCGGTCGAAGATCACCGTGCCCTCGTCCAGCCAGGCGCGCGAGCGGTCGAGCGGCGGAGCCATCAGGCGGCCGCCTCCGAAGCGCCATCGGCGACGACGAGGTTGTCACACCGGCCCAGGCCGTCGATCTCGGTGACGACCCGCTGGCCCGGCTGGAGATAGACCGGAGGCTTGCGTGCGTGGCCGACGCCGCCCGGGGTGCCGCTGGCGATGACGTCCCCCGGGCGCAGCGTGATCATCGTCGAGAGGTAGGCGACGAGGGCGACCGGGTCGAAGAGGAGGTCGCCGGTGTTGTCCTCCTGCCTGACCTCGCCGTCGACGAGGGTGCGGATCGCCAGAGCCGGACGCGGTCCACCGACCTCGTCGGGGGTGACGAGCCAGGGGCCGAGCGGGGTGGTGGCCTCCCAGTTCTTGCCCTGTAGCCACTCTCGGGTGCGGAACTGCCAGTCGCGGCAGGTGATGTCATTGAGGACGGCGAACCCGGCGATCGCGGCAGCGGCAGCTGCCTCGTCGGCGCGCCGCACAGTGCTGCCGAGGACGATCGCGAGCTCGCACTCCCAGTCGAACTCCTCGGTCTCGACCGGGCGGCGGATGTCGTCGCTGGCGCCGATGAGGGTGTCGGCGAACTTGGAGAAGACCGTCGGGTACTCGGGCAGGTCGCGACCCATCTCGAGGATGTGGTTGCGGTAGTTCAGGCCGATGCAAAGGATCTTGCCGGGCTGGGCGACGAGGGGGGCGTAGTCCACCTCCTTCAGCGGCACCGTCTCGCCGCCAGCGGATGCGGCCGCCCTCAGGTCGCCGGCGGCCAGGAGCGCTCCGACGTCAGTAGCCCCGAGCAGGACCGCCTGTTTCGCAGCCTCGTCTATCCGTGCGGCGCGGGTGCCGCCAGCGGTGCGCAGGGTGGCCAGTTTCATCGGGTGGTCTCCATCCGGTAGAGGTTGAGCTTCTCGAAGATCGGGGCGTCCGAGAAGCGGAACAGGTCCAGGGCGCCGGAGTCGGAGTCGGAGGCGCTGGCCTCGGACCTGATCGACAGCGGCTGCCACGAGGGCACGACGAACAGGTCCCCGCGCTGCACGGTCCAGGAGCGCTCGCCGACGGTCACCGTTCCGGTTCCGTCGAACACCTGGTAGACGGAGGAACCGACCTCGCGCACCGGCGCGGTCTCGGTGCCCTTGACGATCCGGTGGAACTCGGTGCGGATCGTGGGCAACACGTCCCTGGCGTTCGTCGGGTTGGTGAAGCGGATGGCCGCATGGCCGGGTTCGAGGGTGCCGGGGAAGCCGTCGGCCTCCAGCTCGAGCTGGTCCGTGAGCGCCGCGTCGGTGTCGGCCCAGGGGTAGCGCAGCAGCGGGCTGCCCTGGCGCTCATCCAGCATCGACACCGGGCGCAGGCCCGGGTGGCCCCACAGTCGCTCCGACCTGGAGCGCTCGGGCGTGGCGTGCTCGGCCTCGCTGATCTCATCGCGGCCGAACTCGAAGAACTGACTCTCGGTGACGTACTGGAACGGGATGTCGAGCCCGTCGATCCATGCCATCGGCTCGCTTGCCCCGTTGTGGTGGGCGTGCCAGTGCCAACCCGCCTGCGGCAGGAAGTCTCCTCGCGTCATGGGGATGGGGTCCTCGCCGACGACGGTCCACACGCCCTCGCCCTCGACGACGAACCGGAAGGCGTTCTGGGTGTGCCGGTGCTCCGGGGCGTCCTCTCCCGGCATGAGGTACTGGATCGCCGCCCACAGCGTCGGAGTGGCGTAGGGCTTGCCGTCGAGGGAGGGGTTCGCCAGCGCGATGGCGCGTCGCTCACCGCCGCGGCCGACGGGGACGAGGTGTCCGGCCTGGCTGGCGAGGTCGAGCAGGGTGTCCCAGCGCCAGAGGTGCGCGGTCGCCTTCGACTGCGGGTGCGGGGGCATGAGATCGCCGATCTCCGTCCACAACGGGACGAGCAGCTCCTTCTCGAAACCGCGGTAGAGCACATCGAGCTCGGGGCTCGGCGTGGGTTGGTCAGGCGCGTCGCTCGCCGAGATCCGCACGGGCGACACGGGGCGCCCGCTGACCGGGTTCACCAACTCCTCGGGCATGGGTGTCTCCTTCTGTCTGGCGTCGATCCAACGAAACACTGCTTTCCACATGGGCGACTACCATCTTCTGCTATGAGGAAGAAGCCTCCCTATCCGCTGGCCAGCGTGGACAACGCGCTGGTGCTCGCGACAGTCCTGCGGACCGAGGGCTCCCTCTCCGTGACGGAGGCGGCCAGCCGCCTCGGCGTGGCACTGTCGACGGCCCATCGGCTCCTCGCGATGCTCGTCTACCGCGACTTCGCGGTCCGCGACTCGTCCCGGCGCTACCGCCCCGGCCCTGCCTTCGCCCTCGAGGCTCACCGCGGGCTGGGCACGGGACTGCTTCGCGACGTGGCAGCGCCCCACCTCGAGGCGCTGGCGCGCCGGACCGGTGAGTCGGTCAACATGGTGGTGCTCGTCGGCGCGTTCGTGCACTTCATCGCCTCGTGGGAGAGCACCAAGCCGCTGCGGGTCGGCAGCCGGGAGGGGATGACCTTCCCGGCCCACCTGACGTCCGGCGGCCTCGTGCTGCTCTCCCAGCTGTCCGACGACGCCGTGGCCGACCTCTATTCGGATGAGCGCTGGGCCGGTCGCCCGGAGCAGCGGCCCGACGTGGTCGAGCTGCACCGCGAGCTGGCCCGCGTTCGCCGGGTCGGGGCCGCGGTGCAGCGCAACCGCAGCGAGGCCGGTGTCTCGGCCGTCGGGGTCCCGGTCGTGGTACCCGGGGTGACGCCGAGTGCGGTGACCATCGCGATGCCGACCGTCCGTTACGACCCGACAGAGCTGCAGAGCTGGCTGCGACAGCTGCGGACCACCGTGGCAGACGTCCAGGAGGCGCTCGCGGGGGAGGTGTCGGCGATGCGGCTCTCGGCCGCTCCGGCTTCGGGAGCAGCGCGACGATCACCGACGGATGGGTAGGAGCACCGGTACACCGCGACCGGAGGAGGACCCGTGACCGACTTCGACAACCGACCCGCCGATCCAGCGATCACCGAGGGGGACACCGACCCGGACACCGGCTCGGAGAACCATGCGAACCGCGCCGGTGGCGACGCGGACGGCAGCACCCCCGCGAAGCCATCCCTGGAGGAGTCGCTCGACCAGGCAGGTGACATCGCGGGCCGGCCGACCCACACTGAAGAGGACCCCGCGGCTGGCTGACCGCTTCTCGACCAGGGCCGGTTCCCGGGCATACGCAGCCCCCGGGAGCCGGCCCGCATTTTCGCGGTTTGTGCGCTCAGGGCGAACACGGCGTGGTCCGGGAAATCGCACCCCACCCCCGGGCGTTAGGGTCAGTGACGAGCCAGCCGACCGGGCGAAACTCCGGCCTGGCGGGTACACCTTCGACGATGGAGACACGGTGACTTCGGACATCTCCGCCAACGGCGCCAACGGCCTGGGCGGTCTCGACGACCACATCTACAACCGCCTGCTCAAGGAACGGATCATCTTCCTCGGCTCAGACGTGCGCGACGAGAACGCGAACGCCATCTGCGCACAGCTGCTGCTGCTCTCGGCGGAGGACCCGGACAAGGACATCTGGCTCTACATCAACAGCCCCGGCGGCTCGATCTCGGCCGGCATGGCGATCTACGACACGATGAACTGGATCCCCAACGACGTCGCCACCGTCGCGATGGGCATGGCCGCGTCGATGGGCCAGTTCCTGCTCTCCGCCGGCACGCAGGGCAAGCGCTACGCCACCCCGCACGCCCGAGTCATGATGCACCAGCCGTCGGGCGGCATCGGTGGCACGGCGACGGACATCAAGATCCAGGCCGAGCAGATGCTCTACATCAAGAACCAGATGGCCCAGCTCATCGCCGAGCACACCGGCCAGACGATCGAGCAGATCACCAAGGACTCCGACCGGGACCGCTGGTTCAGCGCCGAGGAGGCCAAGGATTACGGCTTCGTCGACCACGTGTTCACCAGCTCCGGTCAGGCCACCGAGGGCGAGAGCATCGGCCAGGCGGACGCGAAGACCGACGAGAAGTGAGAGAAACGATGATGATCAACCCGACGAACCGCCTCGCCGTCCCGGCTCCGCAGAGCCGCTACATCCTGCCGCAGTTCGAGGAGCGCACCTCCTACGGCATGAAGCGGTCCGACCCCTACAACAAGCTCTTCGAGGACCGCATCATCTTCCTCGGCGTCCAGGTCGACGACGCGTCCGCCGACGACATCATCGCGCAGCTGCTCGTCCTCGAGTCGCTCGACCCGGATCGCGACATCCTCATGTACATCAACAGCCCCGGCGGCTCATTCACGGCGATGACCGCCATCTACGACACGATGCAGTTCGTCCGGCCGGACATCCAGACGTTCTGCATCGGGCAGGCGGCGTCGGCGGCGGCAGTGCTGCTCGGTGCGGGTGCGGAGGGCAAGCGGTTCGCGTTGCCGAACTCCCGGATCCTCATCCACCAGCCCGCGCTCCAGGGCGGCGACTACGGCCAGGCGTCCGACATCGAGATCCAGGCCAACGAGGTGCTGCGCATGCGCACGTGGCTCGAGGACACCCTGGCCAAGCACACCGGCCGGACGTCCGAGACGGTCCGCGACGACATCGAGCGCGACAAGATCCTCTCCGCCGAGGACGCCAAGGACTACGGCCTCATCGACGAGGTGCTCGCCTCGCGCAAGGCCTCCCTCGAGGTCTGAGCCTCCTTTCAAACCGAGTCCGTATGCCGCTCAGCCGGCCCCGCGCGGAAGGTGACCATCCGCTGGGGCTGAGCTGGGCGGCATACGGCTAAGTTTGGGTCCATGGCGAGCACTGAGTTCGAGTCGGCCGTTGCCTCCGTCAAGGACCTGACCGAGGACCCCGGCAACGACGTCAAGCTGAGGCTGTACGCGCTCTACAAGCAGGCGACCGAGGGCGACGTGTCGGGCAAGCGGCCGGGATTCACGGACTTCGTCGGGCGGGCCAAGTACGACGCATGGGCCAAGCTGTCCGGGACCGCCGCCGAGGACGCCGAGAGCCAGTACATCGCGATCGTCAAGGACCTCACCGCCCCCTGACCCAGTTCCGCAGCACCCGGGCCGCACCTTTCCCGCCGTGGCTGGGATAGTGCGGCGCTCGTCGGGTGACAGCCGCACTATTCCCGCAGCGGCTGGGATAGTGCGGCGGCCCGAGCCGGCCCTGTGGATCAGTGCCGCGCGCAATGACCGCGGACCGTCACTATCGAGCATGCCATCGCCCCAACCGAATCCGTTCCGGGCCCGCAAGGCCAGGAATCCCGACACCGGACGTCAGGAGTGGGTGCTGCCGGAGGGGATCACGCCGTGGGACTTGCGCACCTCGCGCTACCGACGCCTGTTCAACGGCGTCTACGTCGAGGCATCGGCGACGGTCACTCCCCGACTGCTCGCCCGTGCGGCGCTGCTCCTTGCGTCCCCCACGTCCGTGGCATCGCACCAGACAGCCGCTCGGATCTGGGGCGGGATCGTTCCCGATGACGGCCGCACGCACATCTCGTGCGTCGGTCGGCGTCCGCAGGTGGCTCGCCTCGTCGCGCATCGGATCAGCCGAAACGGTCAGGAGTACACCAACGTCGACGGAGTCCGGGTAACCACTCCGCGGCAGACCTTCGTCGACCTGGCCGGCCACCTCGGCCTCGTCGACCTGGTCGTCCTCGGCGATTCCCTGGTCAAGGCCGAGCTGATCACGCCCGAGCAGCTCGTCGAGGCAGCCGCCTCGCTCCGTGGCCGGTCCCGACGCCTCGCGAGACGGGCTGCGTCGCTCGTCAGGGCAGAGGTTGACTCCCCGATGGAGTCGCGACTGCGCATGCTCATGATCCTGGCCGGGCTACCCGAGCCTGTCGTCAACCACACGATCCGGTGGCCGAACGGGATCGTACGGTTCCGGTTCGACCTCAGCTACCCGGACCATCGGCTCATCATCGAGTACGACGGGCGCCAACACGCTGAGGGCAGGCAGTGGGACATCGACGTCGACCGACGAGAGTGGATGGATGGCAAGAGCTGGCGGCTCGTCGTCGTCCGGTCCAAGGACATCTACCGCACGCCGGCACTGACCCTGTCGCGGATCATGGGCGCCATGCGGGACAAGGGGATGGGCGTGCCTCGACTGTCGGACGAGTGGCGAGAGCACTTCCCGAGCCTGCCCGAGGACGTGGCCGAGCCAGCCTGACACCCGTGTGAGTGACACGTACGTGGTTTGTCAGCCGACAGCGGACAAACGGCGTTGCACGAGCACGGGTGGGTCGCTCCGTCGTCTAATAGGAGTCGACCCCTTAGATTGGGGTCGTTGTCGACGTCAGGAGCAAATCGGTGGCACGGATCGGAGAAGGCGGAGACCTGCTCAAGTGCTCTTTCTGTGGGAAGAGCCAGAAGCAGGTCAAGAAGCTCATCGCGGGCCCCGGTGTCTACATCTGCGACGAGTGCATCGACCTGTGCAACGAGATCATCGAGGAGGAGCTCGCCGAGTCGAGCGAGCTCGGGCTCGACCACCTGCCGAAGCCGCGGGAGATCTTCGAGTTCCTCGAGCACTACGTCGTCGGCCAGGACAACGCCAAGAAGTCCCTGGCCGTCGCCGTCTACAACCACTACAAGCGGATCCAGGCCGGGGAGGGCCCCAAGCGGGACGAGGACCACGTCGACATCGCCAAGTCGAACATCCTGCTCATCGGGCCGACCGGCTCCGGCAAGACCTACTTGGCCCAGACCCTCGCCAAGATGCTCAACGTCCCGTTCGCCATCGCCGACGCGACAGCGTTGACCGAGGCGGGCTACGTCGGCGAGGACGTCGAGAACATCCTGCTCAAGCTCATCCAGGCCGCCGACTACGACGTCAAGAAGGCCGAGACCGGGATCATCTACATCGACGAGGTCGACAAGATCGCCCGCAAGTCGGAGAACCCGTCCATCACGCGCGACGTCTCCGGCGAGGGTGTCCAGCAGGCGCTGCTGAAGATCCTCGAGGGGACCACGGCGTCGGTGCCACCCCAGGGCGGACGCAAGCATCCGCACCAGGAGTTCATCCAGATCGACACGACGAACGTGCTCTTCATCGTCGGTGGCGCCTTCGCCGGCCTGGAACGGATCATCGAGAGCCGGGCGGGTCGCAAGGGGCTCGGCTTCGGCCAACCGCTGCACACCCCGAAGGACCACGCGGACAGCTTCGCCGACGTCATGCCCGAGGACCTGCTCAAGTTCGGCCTCATCCCCGAGTTCATCGGTCGCCTGCCCGTCCTCACCACCCTCGCGCCGCTCGACCAACAGGCGCTCGTCAACATCCTGACGCAGCCTCGGAACGCGCTCGTCAAGCAGTACCAGAAGATGTTCGAGATCGATGGTGTCGAGCTCGAGTTCACCGAGGACGCCCTCGAGTCCGTCGCCGACCAGGCCCTGCTGCGCGGCACCGGTGCGCGTGGACTGCGCGCGATCATGGAGGAGGTCCTCCTCCCGGTCATGTTCGACGTGCCGAGCGACGACGGCATCGCCCGGGTCGTCGTGACCCGCGAGGTCGTCCTCGACAACGTCAACCCGACGATCGTGCGGCGTGAAGCGGAGCCGCGAGCCAAGCGCCAACGCAAGGAATCCGCCTGACCGTCAGGGCCTGAGCAGCAGAGGGGGAGGGAATGATCGCACCCTTCCGCCTGCAGGCCGGTGACCGGGTGCCCGTGCAGCAGTCCACGACGACGTGCGGGTCGGCGTCCCTCACGGTCGCACGCATGCTCGTCGACCCGGCCTTCGCGCGGTGGATCCGCCTCGGCGTGGACAAGGACGCCAAGGACGACGACGTCCCCGACGCGCACACGGTCGAGCAGCGTTTCGCTGCCCACGAGCAGGTCGTCGCCCGGCGAACCAATGCGCTGGTCGGAGCGGGCGGCCGAATCCAGTTCCCATGGCCGCGGGCCCTCGGGACACCGCCGTGGGGCGCCATCGGGGAGCTCGAGTACGGTGCGGCGGTGCCCTGGGCGGACTACGACATCGAGTGGTTCCGGTTCGTCCGGCGCAGCACCCTCGAGGAGTCCTACGCGTCTCTCCAGCGGCGAGTGCGCGACGGTCGGCCCGCACTGCTCTACATCGGCAATGCCTGGCTGCCCCGCCATGTCGTGCTCGTCATGCCGGCGACGCGCGGCCAGGAACTCGACGTGTACGAGCCGTCCATCGGGCGGGTCATCGACCTGCCGAAGGTCGGGTTCGTCGAGCGCCGCCTCCGGATTGCCGGCTGGGACATGCCGTGGGGCGCGGTCTGGGACGACGCCCCTTCGTGACCAGCCGTCAGGCGTTCAGCTGCCTTGGGCGGGTGGCTCACTGCGCAGCAGGAAGATCCCGATCGACAGCCCTCCCAAACCGATGACGTATGCCGCCGGGCCGGCTTCCAGCCCACCGCCTCGGAGCGTGTTGGCCAGGAGCGCAACAGCGGGAGCAGCGAGGGCTGCGACCAGCACCAGGCGAAGCCACCGGCGCAGCGTCCGAGTCGAGAAGTCGCCGGTCGGCGGGGTTGTCGCCGCCAGGGCTGCGGCCGAGTGACCGACGAGGAGCGCGAGGGCGGCCGGCACCGACCACAGGGAGAAGCTGCCGGACGGGGTGAGGACGAACCAGCCGACCAGCATCAGGCCCCAGTAGGCGAGCGGTACACCGGACCCGGTGTAGCTGAGGGTGACGAGGGGGACGAGGACGAGGGACCACCAGACGGGGTCGAAGCCGCCCGAGGCCTGCCACAGGGACTGGAGGAAGACCGCTGCGCTGGCCGTCCCCAGCAGCGCGAGGCCCAGCTGCGGGAGCGACCACTGGCGACCGCGGCCGAAGCTGACAGTCCGCCAGGTCCGGCTCGTGGATTCGGCACCAGTGGAGGTGTGGCCGGTGGGCGGCGTCGGCTCGGTCGTCATCGTCGCCTTCCCATCCGCGGCGCCGAGGCCCGCCGAGCGATGTCGCGCAGGACGTGGTCCAGCGACCCGGGCCCGCGCCAGGGCACGACGGGGACGCCGCGTGTGACGAGCGAGTGCACCTGGGCCTGACGGGAGAGGAGGCGGATGCGCCAGGCCAGCGCCTCGTAGACGTTCCCGGGGTTGTCGGTCAGATGCTCTGGAAAGGTGTCGACGACGACTGTCGTCATGCCCCGGGAGGCCAACGTATGGGCCAAACCCACCATGGTCTGGTCGACGAGCGGGGTCAGGACGAGACAGAGGGCGTTGGCGTCCACGCCGCGAACGGCCCGCTCGCCGTCGTCCCGGCGCTCGCTCGCGGGGGAGATCGAGGCCAGGGTCTCGAGGACTCGCCGCAGGTGTCTGGCGCCGGATCCCGCTCCGAGACGGGGGACGTTGGCCGCCCCGACCGTCCGCAGTGTGAGGCGATCGCCGCTGCTGAGGAAGTGCTCGCTGATGGCCCCCGCTGCCCGGACGGTGAGGTCCAGGCTCGTCGGTCGACCGTCGATCCCCTCACGTGGCCCGAGATCGCTGAAGGCGTCGACGAGCAGCAGGACATGGGCGTCCTCGTCTGCGTAGGTCGAGGTGACGTGCAGCTCGCCGGTGCGCAGCGACACCGGCCAGTGGATCCGGCGGAGGCGGTCGCCGGGGTGGAACTGTCGGATCGTGTTGAACTCGCTGCCCGACCCGGGCCGGGCCGAGCGGTTGAGGCCGATGAGGCCACGCGGGTGCGGGGTCGGGGCGCTGGCGTCGAACGCAGCCGGGACCGGCAGCGTCGCCGTGGCGAGATCCGGCACGTCGGTGGGGCCGACATGGTAGGCCCCCCAGTCGCTCGACATCGAGACGCTGACGGTGCCGACCTCGCGCCGCCCCCATCGGGTGGTGCGCAGCGCGAGCGAGCCGACGCCGTTCTCGATGGGGGCCACGCCGCTGCGCGGCTTGCGCTCGACCCATCGGGACGAGGCGAGGGTGAAGACGCCGTCGGCGCCGGGCGCCCCGTTGACCCGGACGACGAGAGACGCGATGTCACCCTCGCGTAGCGTCCCGTTGCTCAGCGTGACCTCCGCGACGGCGGCCCCTCGAGGTCGGGTCAGCTGACCCCAGATGGCGGCGACCACCAGCGGGGCGGCGATCACGAGCAAGTCGGGACGGCTGCCCACGACGGCCGCCACGGCCGCTCCGGCGGCCAGGATCACCGCCCGCACGTGCGCCGCCGACGCGGTCCACCGGCCGAGCGGGCGGCTGGACGTCGTCTGGGGCAGCAGGATCGGCACGTCAGGCCTCGAGACTGCCCAGGGTGCCCGTCGTGCCAGTCATGCTCGCGGCACCGCGCGGCTCTCGCTGGGTCGGCGCCGGGGTTGGCACCGACCGGAGCAGCCGGGTCACGACGTTGCTTCCGCTGACGTCGCTCATCCACAGCTCGGGCTTGACCGTGACGCGGTGGGCGAGAACCGGCTTGGCGACGGCCTTGACGTCCTCGGGGGTGACGTAGTCCCGTCCGTCGATGATCGCGTAGGCGCGCGAGCAGAGCAGCAGGCCGAGCGCCCCGCGCGGCGAGGCTCCCATGAGGACGTCGCTGTGGGTCCGGGTTGCTGCCGTCAGGGCGACGCAGTACCGGCCGACCGACTCGTCGACGACCACGCGCTCCACGGCCGCCTGCATGGCGAGCAGTTCGTCGGGTGTGACCACGGCGTCCAGGGTCTGCTCCTCCTGTTGGCGCTCCATGCGGTTGGCCAGGATCTGCCACTCCTCGTCGACGGACGGATAGCCGAAGGACACGCGCATGATGAAGCGGTCGAGCTGTGCCTCCGGGAGCGGGTACGTGCCCTCGTACTCGACCGGGTTGGCCGTGGCAAGCACGTGGAACGGGCGGGGGAGCGGGAAGGTGCGCCCCTCGACGGTCACCTGCTTCTCCTGCATGGCCTCGAGGAGTGCGGCCTGGGTCTTGGGCGGGGTGCGGTTGATCTCGTCCGCAAGCAGCAGCCCGGCGAAGATCGGGCCTTGGCGGAACTCGAAGTCCCCGGACCGCTGGTCGAAGACGAAGGAGCCCGTGATGTCACCGGGCAGCAGGTCAGGGGTGAACTGGGCCCGCTTGAAGGTCAGGCCGAGGGTCTGCGCGAAGCTGCGGGCGGCCAGCGTCTTGCCCAGCCCGGGGAAGTCCTCCATGAGGACGTGGCCACCGGCGAGCACGCCGGCCAGGACGAGGCGCAGCGGCTCGCGCTTGCCGACGATGGCACGCTCGACCTCGGTGAGTACCGCGTTGCTGAGGTCGCTGACGCGACCGAGATCGAGGTTGCCGGCATCGGGGGCACTGAGGTTGGTCATCGTCACCACTGCTCGATTCGTCGGAGGATCTGGTCAAGTCGGTCGGGGCGGTACAGGTCCGGGGGCGGAATGGTCACGAGGAAGTCCCACAGCTCCCGGGGCATGACGCCCTCGGCCCACCTGGGCTCCTCCTCGATGACGATGCCGTGCTTGGCGAAGAGGCGCTCACGGATGATCTCGCTCAGGCGGGTGTGCAGCTGGTGCACCAGCTCGGCGCGGCCCTCCGGGCGTGCGTTGGCGCCCTCGAGCCGCGTGGCGAGACCCACGACGTGGTAGTCGTTGCCCCGGTTGCCTGCGGAGAGCTCGGTGTCCGTGAGCGGCCAGACGACCACTTGCTGGCTGGCGAGGTGGTCGACGGCAAACCACGCCAGCGCGCCAGAGGCGACGAGGATGGCCGCGAGCCGCGGGACGTCGGGGCGCAGGCCGATCAGCCCGGTGAACAGGGTGAGGGCCACCCAGAGCACGACGATGGCCCCGACGCGGCGGCGCCAGGGACGCAGGGCAACCGCCACCGTCCGTATGCCGCTGGGCTGGGGGTTCACCGCCGGTGGCCTTCCGCGTGGGCCGGGTCGGGACGGGCCGCGACGTCGTCTGCGCCGATCGGCTGACGCCCGAGATCGTTCCGGATCGTGGCCAGCGCGGTGACGGCGCGCCGCCGATGGTCCTCGGCCAGCGGGTGGGTGGAGAAGCGGGCCTCACGGTAGAGCCCGGCCAGCTCCGCGAGGCTGCGCGGGTCGACGTCCCAGACGCGCAGGACCCGGACGACGTACTCGGTCGAGGTCTCGGCAGGGTGCCGGGGGAGACCGGCTGCGCCGGCGGCATCCTCGAGGGCCACCCAGGCAGCGACGATGGCGTTGCGAGGCGCCCCCCGCTCGAGCGCCTCGAGGCCATGGTCCGCGCCTGCCAGGACCTCCTCGGGCACCTGGGGGCTGTCGAAGTCAGCCTCCTCCTCACTGGCGAGCCGCGGCGCGACCCGGTGCAGCAGGTCGCGCACGGCCAGGACGAGGAGGATGAGCACCCCGAGGATGACGAGCACGACCATGACCTGGACCAGCACCGCGAACAGGCCCGCGAGGTCCCA
>NZ_JBEDUL010000167.1:0-54784 GCF_040414665.1 Intrasporangium sp. | reverse complement strand
TGCGG
Source organism: Intrasporangium sp. (assembly GCF_040414665.1). GTDB lineage: Bacteria > Actinomycetota > Actinomycetes > Actinomycetales > Dermatophilaceae > Intrasporangium. Next base: position 54,779 of record NZ_JBEDUL010000167.1, on the reverse strand, counting down.
AACTGTGGACGACGGCTCGCCACCCGAGCGGATGTGGACGGTCACTCCCCGAGACGGCGCCACCCCGATTGGGAACGGACCCGCGGGCTGAGCAACAATCCTCGGATGGCCCGGCACATCATGACCCTGACCTGCGACGACCGTCCCGGCATCGTGGCCGCCGTCTCAGCCGCACTCCTCGACGTCAACGCGAACATCCTGGAGAACCAGCAGTACTCCGACGAGGACACCAACCTGTTCTTCATGCGGACCGTCTTCGACGCCGACACGGCCGGCGTGCAGAAGGTGCTCGACGCCATCGACGCCTCCCCCGCCATCAAGCACCAGCACCTCGCCGTCCGGCCCGCCGAGGAACGCTGCCGCACGCTCATCCTTGTCAGCAAGTTCGACCACTGCCTGCTCGACCTGCTCTACCGGTGGAAGTCCGGAGACCTGCCCATCGACATCGTCGGCGTCGTCTCCAACCACGAGGACACCCGCGGACTCGTCGAGTACTACGGCCTGCCGTTCCTGCACATCCCGGTCACGGAGGACACCAAGGCCGACGCCGAGGCGCAGCTGCTCAAGATCGTCGAGGCCGAGGACGTCGGACTCGTCGTCCTCGCCCGCTACATGCAGATCCTGTCGGACTCGTTGTGCCGGGCTCTCGCCGGCCGGGCGATCAACATCCACCACTCGTTCCTCCCGGGTTTCAAGGGCGCCAAGCCCTATCACCAGGCCCACGACCGCGGAGTGAAGCTCATCGGGGCGTCGGCTCACTACGTCACCGCGGACCTCGACGAGGGACCGATCATCGAGCAGGACGTCGTGCGCGTCACCCACGCCGAGACACCGCAGCGGCTCGTCGCCATCGGCCGCGACGTCGAGCGGCGCGTGCTGTCCCGAGCGGTGCGCGACCACGCCGAGAGCCGGGTCTTCCTGTCGGGGCGCCGCACGATCGTCTTCTGAGGGCTGCGCCCGGGCCGTATGCCGCCGGGCTGAGTTTTCGTCGACTGTGCACTCCGCGCCGGGCTGGCCCCGTCGAGTGTGCACTCCGCGCCGAGCTGAGTGCTCGTCGACTGTGCAGTAAGCGCCGGGCTGAGTTTTCGTCGACTGTGCACTCCGCGCCGGGCTATGTTCTCGTCGACTGTGCAGTACGCGCCGGGCCGAGTTCAGGGCGCACGACTGGGGCGCGGCGTCTTGGCGCGCATGCTCGGGAAGCTGCGGGCGCCATCCCCTCGACCCATCCACTACGCCGTCACACGAGCGCAGCCCGAGATGGCCCGGAGTGCACACTCGACCAGACGGGGGGCGGGCGGGAAGTGCACACTCGACGGGGCCAGCCCGAGGTGGCGCGGAGTGCACACTCGACGGGGCCAGCCCGGCGCGAACTGCACAGTCGACGAGAACGCAGGTCAGCGGAGGCGGCGCTGGCGCCACCAGCCGATGACGTTGTTCCGGTGCCGCCAGAGCACGACCAGGGCGATGCCGATGAGCCAGAGGCCGGTCCACAGGTCCCCGGGCGCCCGGCCGGCCAGCACGAGGACGGCCATGACGATCATCGCGAGGGCGCCGAAGATCGAGCCGGCGGCCACCCATCGGGTCGTGATCACGGCAACCGCGAAGACGGCGACCGAGACGAGCGCCACCCAGGGGTGGACGCCGAGGATCGCCCCCAGTGTGGTGGCCACGCCCTTCCCGCCCCGCCCCCGGAGGAAGGGCGACCAGACGTGGCCCAGGATCGCGGCCAGACCGACGGCGTAGGCGGCGTGCGCGCCGAACCACTGCCCTGCGAGGAAGGTGGGGACCAGCCCCTTGAGGACGTCGAGGACCCCGACGAGGACCCCCCACTTGCGGCCGAGGACACGCCCCGCGTTGGTCGCACCCGGGTTCCCCGACCCCGAGGCGGACAGGTCCTTGCCGAGGAGCCGGGCGATGATCGTCGCAGGGTTCACGGACCCGAGGAGGAAGGCTCCCAGCACTCCTCCGACCCAGGCCGCGACGGTGCCGGCGTTCATGGTCTCGGGGACGCGGCCGATGCAGGGAGTGGCTCACCCGGACGCGGCGAGATCGCGATGGCAACGGTGCCCGGCCCGACGTGCGCCCCGACGACGGCCCCGAGCTCGACGACGAGCACCTCGGGCGACCCGGGTAGGCGGCCCTCGAGGTGCGCCGCGATCTGCTCGGCCCGCGCTGCCGCATCGAGGTGATGGACGGCCAGGTCGACGTTCACCCCGCCCTTCGTGACGTACTCGAGCACCATGGCCTCGATGCGGGCGACAGCGCGGGACGAGGTCCGGACCTTCTCGACCGGCATGATGCGCCCGCTGCGAACCGCCAGGATCGGTTTGATCGCGAGGGCGGACCCGAGCAGGGCCGAGGCGGCACCGATGCGCCCCCCGCGCCTCAGGTGCTCCAGGGTGTCGACGTAGAAGAGGACGCCGGACGGCCGGAGCCGCGCGTGGATCGCCTCCGTGACCGCGTCGAGCTCGCCACCGGCAGCGGCGACCTCCGCCCCCGCGACGACCGAGAAGCCCATCGCCATCCCGATGGTCTCGCTGTCGATGACCTCGACCGGAACGGACGCCTCGGTGGCTGCGAGGGCGGCCGCCTCGTAGGTCCCGGACATCTGGCTCGACAGGTGCACCGACACGATGTGCGTCGCGCCCTCGTCCACCAGCCGGGCATAGACCTCGGCGAACATGGCCGGGCTCGGGCGCGAGGTCGTGACGATGGTGTACTCACGCAGGGCCGCCGCGACCTCCGCTGCGCTGATGTCGCGGCCCTCGACGAGCTCCTGACCGCCGACGACGACATGGAGCGGGATCACCTCGATGCCGTGCCGCTCGACGAAGGACTCCGGCAGGTACGCCGTCGAGTCGGTGACCACTCGCACGTCGACGCGCGCGCCGGCGGCCTCCTGCTGGACCAGCTCCGTCGCGCGGGTCCTTCGCCAGCGGCGCAGCCGGTCACCCAGCCGGTCATTGAGCTTGTCACCCAACGGTGGGCCCGCGGCGGTCACCGTGGGCACCCGGCCAGGTCAGCGGCATACGGCATGGTCGTCGTGCCTCACGCCGGGACGACGTTGACGAGCTTGGGCGCCCGCACGATGACGGTGCGGACCCCGTCCACCGTGGCCGCCTTGACCTTGTCCCGGGCGAGCACGAGCCCGCGCAGCTCGTCCTCCGAGATGTCGGGAGCCACCTCGATGCGATCGCGCACCTTGCCCTTGATCTGGATGACGCAGGTCACCTGCTCCTCGACGATCTTCGACGGGTCGCTCACCGGGAACGGCACGTACGAGACGCCGCCGGCGTGGCCCAGCCGCGCCCACAGCTCCTCCGCGATGTGCGGCGCGATCGGCGCGATCATGAGGACGAGGGCCTCCATCACCTCGCGGGGCGGCACCTCGAGCTTGGTGACGGCGTTGTTCAGCTCGATGAGCTTGGCGATGGCGGTGTTGAAGCGCAGCCCCTCGTAGTCCTCGCGAACCCCCGCAATCGTCTTGTGCAGCTGGGTGGTCAGCCCCTGGTCCGGCTCGGCGTCCGCCGTGTCACCGACGCGCAGCTCGCCGGTCACCTCGTCGACGACGTTGCGCCACACGCGCTGCAGGAACCGCTGCGACCCGACGACGGCACGCGTCTCCCAGGGCTTGGACACCTCGAGCGGCCCCATCGACATCTCGTAGACGCGGAACGTGTCCGCACCGAAGCTGTCGTACATGTCGTCCGGGCTGACCATGTTCTTCAGGGACTTGCCGATCTTGCCGTACTCGCGGTTGACGAGCTGGCCGTCCCAGACGTACGTCGGCTGGCCATCCTTGCCCGGCTCCTCGACGACGTCCGCCGCGGGGACGTACTGACCGCGCCTGTCGGTGTACGCGTAGGCCTGGATGTAGCCCTGCGCGAAGTACGTACGGAACGGCTCCTCGCTCTGCACGTGGCCGAGGTCGAAGAGGACCTTGTGCCAGAACCGCGCATAGAGCAGGTGGAGCACCGCGTGCTCGACGCCGCCGACGTAGAGGTCGACGCCGCCCGGGTCGCGCGTACCCTTCGGCGCGCCCTCGACGGGCGTCGCCTGCTTGGCCATCCAGTACGCCTCGTTGGCGGGGTCGACGAATGCCTCGTGGTTCGCCGGGTCGAGGTAGCGGAAGTAGTACCAGCAGGACCCGGCCCAGTTGGGCATGGTGTTCGTCTCGCGGTGGAAGCTGCGCCGACCGCGGCCGTCCCCCAGGTCGAGCTCGACGTTGACCCACTCGGGGACGCGCGACAGCGGCGGCTCCGGGCTGCTCTCGGCGTCGTTCGGGTCGAACGTCTTGGGGCTGTAGTCCGGCACGTCCGGCAGGGTCAGCGGCAGCTGGTCGTCCGGCACCGGGTAGCTGACACCGTCCTCGTCGAACATGATGGGGAACGGCTCGCCCCAGTAGCGCTGCCGGCTGAAGAGCCAGTCGCGGATCCGGTAGGTGATCGCACCCTCCCCGAGGCCCCTGCTCTCCAGGTGGGCGATGATGCGTGACTTCGCCTCAGCCACGCCCAGGCCGTTGAGCGAGACCTCGGCGGTGGCGGAGTTGATCGCGGGCCCCTCACCGGTGAACGGCTCGTCGTCCGGGTGGCCTTCGATCGGCTGGACGGTGCGGATGATGGGCAGCTCGAACTTCTCGGCGTACTCCCAGTCACGGGTGTCCTGGCCGGGTACGGCCATGATGGCGCCAGTGCCGTAGCCCATCAGCACGTAGTCGGCGACGAACACCGGAATCGACTCTCCCGTCACGGGGTTCGTCGCCCAGCTGCCGGTGAAGACCCCGGTCTTGTCCTTGCCCTCGGTCTGCCTCTCGACGTCGCCCTTGCGGGACGCGGCGAGCTGGTAGGCCGCGACGGCAGCCCTGGGGCTGGACTGCGCAGTGGCGTCGTCGCCCGTCCAGACGTCCTTCGTCCCCTCGGGCCAGTCGCCTTCAGGGACAAGGGCGCCGACGAGCGGGTGCTCGGGGGCGAGCACCATGAAGGTCGCGCCGAAGAGCGTGTCGGGACGAGTCGTGAAGACCTCGATGTCGGCCCGCTCCCCCGCCACGGTCGCCACGGGGAAGCGCACGCGGGCACCCTGCGAGCGCCCGATCCAGTTGCGCTGCATCAGCTTGACGTTCTCTGGCCAGTCCACGCGGTCCAGGTCGTCGGCGAGCCGGTCGGCGTAGGCGGTGATCCGCATCATCCACTGGGACAGGTTGCGCCGGAAGACCGGGAAGTTGCCGCGCTCGGACCGTCCCTCGTTGGTGACCTCCTCGTTGGACAGGACCGTCCCCAGACCCGGGCACCAGTTGACCGGGGCCTCCGACTGGTAGGCGAGGCGGAAGGCGTCGAGCGCCTTCGCCTGCTCGGTCACGGTCAGCTCCGCCCAGGGGCGACCGTCCTCGGTGAGCACGGCCCGACGGCCCGCCTCGAACTCCTCGACGAGCTCGCTGATCGGTCGGGCCTTCCCTCGGCCACCGTCCTCGCGCACGGCGGTCTCGTCGTACCAGGCGTCCCAGATCTGCAGGAAGATCCACTGGGTCCAGCGGTAGTAGTCCTCGTCGATCGTCGCGAAGGTGCGCCGGTTGTCGAAGCCCAGCCCGAGCCGCCGCAGCTGGCGCCTCATGACGGTCATGTTCTCCTCGGTGGTCTTCCGAGGGTGCTGCCCGGTCTGCACGGCGTACTGCTCGGCGGGCAGGCCGAACGCGTCGTAGCCGAGCGCGTGCAGGACGTTCCGCCCGAGCATGCGGTGGAAGCGCGAGTAGACGTCGGTCGCGATGTAGCCGAGCGGGTGCCCGACGTGCAGGCCCGCGCCGCTCGGATACGGGAACATGTCGAGGACGACGAGCTTCTTGCCGCGTTGCCCGACGGTCTCGGGGTCGGCCCACGGCCCCGCGGGGTTGGGCGCGTTGAACGTGCCCTCCTCCTCCCACCGGTCCTGCCAGGCGACTTCGATGTCCCCAGCCATGGCCGCTGTGTAGCGGAACGGCGTCTCGTTGGTCTGTTCGCTCATGTCTTCTCTCTCATCACGTCGTGGGTGGCCGTGCGCCCTGGGCGCTTCAGACAAGAAAAAACCCCTCGCACAGGAGGGGGAGCCGCGTTGATGCCGGGATGCTCCCGGCTTTGGTCAACGCGGCTGCGGAAGGAGCAGCAGACCAGCCATGTGCCCAAGGTTAGCGCAGGTCCCAGCACGGCTGGGCCGGGAGACGCGTGCCGCGACCCAGCCCAGCGGCATACGGCCGTCGTATGCCGCTGAGCCGGGTTGCGCGGGTCGTACCCGTGACGCCGCGGCCGGCTGTCTCCACAGGTCCGGCGACTTCTTTCAAGAATAAGGTTTGGCTATCCTGATCCGACATATCCGGTCATTGTTCAAAGAAAGGCGAAAGGCAATTCGTGACTTTCTCTTCCCAACAACTTGGGGAGCGCGCAGCGCAAATAGAGCGGATCCGCTGAAAACCGCCTGTTTCGAATGTGATGGAGATAACATTCGGGTCAATTGCCTTGCCATTCACCTCATTTCGTGAACGCGTGGCGCTGCGAGTGCTTCAGTTTGGTAATGCGGTGCGATAGCGCCGTCCAAATCTAAGGGGTTCATCATGGCGCCTCGTTCACGCAAACTGTTGGTGCTGGTAGCGGCCCTGGCCGCCTTGATGGTTTCGGTGGTGGCGCCCGGCAGAGCCTCCTTGGCCTCCGTGCTGGGGAGCGGCCGATATATGACTGGCACATCCCTCGCTGCGGCTACCCCGACCGCTCCGGCGGCCGTGACCGACCCACGGGACGAGTCGAAGGTCCCGCACTACTTCGGGCCGTACCCGAACTGGGCGAACAGCCCGCAGGTGCTCGCGGACGCAGTCGTCAAGCTCAGCCTTGGCACCCCGACCCCGGTGGCCTTCGGCAACGCGCTGGTCGAGCGCGCCAACGCGACCGACTATGCGACGCCACCCGGCGAGCTCGGCCCGGTCTTCGTCGTGCTTCCCGGCTCGACGCTGCCGGCGGGCACGCTCAACAGCTTCCAGACGTGGAACCAGGCGAATGCTGCCGGGAGTCCCACGCCTTCGGCGGGCGGCCTGTTCCACGCCTACGTGCTGCGCCCCACAGCGACGACCAACGAGTACACCGTCGTGTACGACAGCGGCCAGCTGACCGTTCCTGCCACCGGCGTGGCGGGCGTGGGCGAGGTCGCGACGTTCCCGGCCGGAACCGGGGTGGCGGTCCAGGCGGGCGACGTCATCGGCTTCTACGGTCAGGGGATCCCGGTCGACACCGGGGTTGCCACCAATACCGACCTGTTCAGCTATCCGGCGGGTGTGGACAGCAGCACGACGCCGGCGACCAACGTGCCCCCCGCCGTCGATGCCACCGTGACCGTCGGCGGGGCCGCCTTCCCGCTCTACCCGACGCAGGACCGGAACTACTCGTTCGGTGCGCTCGTCACGCCGACCGTCACCGACCCGGGAACCGGTGCAGAGGCAACCGCCACCGTCGACCCGAAGACGGGCGGCATCCTGAGCGTCGATGTCACCAATCCGGGCAGCGGCTACCTCAACCCGCCGAACGTCACGTTCGAGTCGCCCGGCATCACTCCGACGACCCCTGCGGCGGCGACCGCACAGATCGCTACCGGCGTGATCTCCAGTGTCACCGTGAACGAAGCAGGCTTCGGATTCTCGGCCCCGGAGGTGACCTTCACGGGCGGCAACCCCACGACGCCGGCCACCGGTGTCGCCAGTGGTGGCGTCGACAAGCTGAAGCTGACTGATGGCGGAACTGGCTACACGGTCCAGCCGATCGTGAAGATTTCGCTGCCAGACCTGCCAGACGGCGTCCAGGCGACCGGCAAGGCCACGATGGACGCGAATGGCGTCGTCACCACCGTTGAGGTGGTGGAGGCCGGCTCCGGCTACACGAAGGCCCCGACGGTCGAGATCCTCGACGGCAACCAGGTCAACGCGACTGGGGCCACCGTGGAGGCCACCATCGGGATCGGCCGGATCGACGTCACGGATGGCGGCAGCGGCTACGACTCGGCGCCGAGCGTCGCCATCAACGACACCGTCGGCGTCGCGGACAAGGGTGCCAGCGCTACCGCGACCGTGGCCGTCAAGGGCTCGGTCACTGCGATCACCGTCACCGACCCCGGCGCGGGCTACCTCACGCCAGGCCTGAGGAAGTTCGTCGACACCTTGGCGGGCATGGGTCCCGAAAAGGCCAACAGCCTCGGCCAGTACATTCCCACGGCCGTCCCCGACACGACGACCTATCCCGGGACGGACTACTACGAGATCGGGTTGGTGCAGTACCGGCAGCAGTTCAGCTCGCAGCTGCCTGCGACCCTGCTCCGCGGGTATGTCCAGCTGTCCACCCCGGTAGTGAAGGGCAAGCAGGAACCGCTGAGCAATGCGAATCTCGATCCCGCCGTCGCGCCCACCCCGATCACGGGCTACACCGGAGTGGACACGCCGCACTATCTCGGCCCGACGATCGTCGCGACGAAGAACAAGCCCGTCCGGATCACCTTCCGGAACCTGCTGCCCAAGGGTGAGTCCGGCGACCTGTTCCTCCCCGTCGACACCTCCCTCATGGGATCCGGCATGGGTCCCAACGGCGTCACGCTCGACCCGGTGACGAAGGTGCCGATGGACATGGCGACCGACGAGGGTCTGGTCACCGACGGAGTGCGCAATCCCGCGTGCGCCGAGACCCCGAAGCCGGCGACCTGCTTCACGGAGAACCGGGCCACGCTCCACCTGCACGGAGGCATCACGCCGTGGATCAGCGACGGTACGCCGCACCAGTGGGTCACCCCCGACGGTGAGGCCACCGCGTATCCGAAGGGCGTCAGTGTGAGCAACGTGCCCGACATGCCCGACCCCGGGCCCGGCGCGGAGACGTTCTTCTACACCAACCAGCAGAGCGCGCGGCTGATGTTCTACCACGACCACGCCTGGGGCATCACCCGCCTCAACGTGTACGCGGGCGAAGCCGCACCGTACCTGCTCACCGATGACACCGAGGCGAAGCTCATCGGCGCCGGCGGCGCCCTCGAGGGCCTCGGCCACGGCGACCCGCTGGTCATCCAGGACAAGACGTTCGTGCCGGACTCGGCCACGATGGCGAAGGTCGACCCGACGTGGAACTACTCCAAGTGGGGCGGCGAGGGCAACCTGTGGACGCCGCACGTGTACATGCCGGCACAGAACCCCGGCGACCCGTCCGGCATGAGCGCCTTCGGCCGGTGGATGTACGGCCCCTGGTTCTGGCCGCCTGCCAAGAACGCCAAGTACCCACCCATCGCCAACCCGTACTTCGACCCGAACTGTGACCCCGACGTGCAGGCGTTCTGCGAGCCGCCGGAGATCCCGTCGACGCCGAACGTCTCGGTGGGCATGGAGGCGTTCAACGACACACCCATCGTCAACGGCACCGCCTACCCGACGACCACGGTCGATCCCAAGGCCTACCGCTACCGGGTCCTCAACGCGGCCAATGACCGCTTCTGGAACCTGTCGTGGTACGTCGCCGACTCGACGGGCACCGAGGTCGCGCTGAAGCCAGCGGAGGTCGCGGCCGCCCAGACGGACCCGGTCGTCTTCCCGACACCGGACACGACCAAGAGCCCCAAGGGACCGGACTGGATCCAGATCGGCACCGAGGGCGGGTTCCTGCCGTCCCCCGTCGTGGTCCCAGCGCACGAGACCACGTGGATCACCGACCCGACCCGGTTCGACGTCGGCAACGTGGACCAGCACTCCCTGCTGCTCGCACCCGCGGAGCGGGCCGACGTCGTCGTCGACTTCTCCCAGTACCGCGGCAAGACCCTGATCCTCTACAACGACGCCCCAGCGGCGTTCCCGGCCCGAGTCCCCGGCTACGACTACTACACCGGAGGCCCGGACCTGACCCCTGCTGGCGCACCGTCGACGCTGCCCGGCTTCGGGCCGAACACCCGCACCATCATGCAGGTGAAGGTGTCAACGGCCGATCCGGCACTTGCGTTCGACCGGCCGAACACCACGGCCGACCGGATGGGCGCGCTCGTGGCAGCGTTCACGCACCACACCGATTCCGCGACTGGCAAGGCAGCCGGCGTGTTCGAGTCCGGTTCGGACCCGATCATCGTCGGGCAGGACGCCTACGACACCGCCTACGGGAGCAACTTCGTGGGCAGCGGCAACTGCAACAGCCCGACGACCCCGACGGCCAGGTGTGACGGCTACGCCCGGATCAACCAGCAGGGTGGCGACGTCTTCAAGTTCGACACCCTCGGTCCGAACAAGGACGGAACCGGCGCACAACTTGGGATTCCCTTGCAACCCAAAGGTATCCATGACGAAATGAACTCGGCCAGCTTCGACGAGTGGGGTCGGATGACCGCGAACATGGGACTGGAGGCGCCCGGGGCGACCCCGCTGCTGCAGAACATCATCCTGTACCCGTTCGTCAATCCGGCCACGGAGACGCTGGACGCCACGGGGTTGCCGAGCAGTCTCGACGTCACGCCGATCAGCTCCGCAGCCGACGGGACACAGATCTGGAAGATCACGCACAACGGTGTGGACACCCACCCGCTGCACTTCCACCTGTACGACGTCCAGGTCCTCAACAGGGTCACCTGGGACAACATCATCATCCCGCCAGACCCGAACGAGCTCGGCTGGAAGGACACCGTCCGGGTCAGCCCGCTCGAGGACACGATCGTTGCGGTGCGACCCATCGTGCCGGTCCTGCCCTTCGGCGTCCCGGACAGCAAACGGCCGCTCAACCCGATGATGCCCATCGGCGCCAAGGGTTCAGTGAACGGCCCGAACGGCACCGAGGCCGGGTTCAACAACACCGACGCCAACGGCAACCCGATCGCACCCATCGAGAACGTCATGACCGACTTCGGCTGGGAATACGTGTGGCACTGCCACATCCTCAGCCACGAGGAGATGGACATGATGCGCCCGGTCACGGTTCACGCCGACCGGAGGCTGCCGGATCCGCCGGTCATCACCTACATCCGCAACGGAGGAGTCAACCTCGTCTGGACCGACGGCACCCCAACCAGCCTGACAGACCTGACGACGTGGGGTAGCGCAGCGAACGAGGTGGGCTACCGCATCGAACGGGCTCCGGTGGCTGCCAACGGCAAGGTGGGCGCCTACGTGCCGATCGGCACCACGCTCGCCAACGTGACCGGCTTCAACGACACCGCTGCCGGAAGCACGGCGCTCTACAGCTACCGCGTGGTGGCCTGGAACGCCGCCGGTGACTCCGTCTCGACGCCGGTGCTCGTCGGGCCGACCGGAGTGCCGGTCCCTGCGGCACCGACCACCCTGGCCACGACGTTGCAGGCCGGCCCGCAGGCGAGCCTGACGTGGCGAGACAACGCCACCAACGAGACCGGCTTCGTCGTCGAGCGCGCCCTCGTCGTCTCGGGTGTCGTCGGCACGTTCACACCGGTCGCGACGGCACCTGCACGGAGCAACACGGGCAGCGTCACCTATGTGGACAAGACCGTGCGCCCTGGCGCCACGTACACCTACCGTGTCAAGGCGGTCAACGGGGCTGGCTCCTCGGCGTACTCGAGCCCCAGCACCAACCTCACGGTGCCGGCGTTGCCAGCGGCTCCCACCGGCGTGGCCGGGACGGCCGTCCGGCAAGGCGGAGGTGAACGCGTGACGCTCACGTGGAATGGCGTGCCGGGCCTGACCGGCTACACCATCCAGTGGAGCACCAGCAGCACGTTCGCCACGGTCTCCGGCTCGGCCCCGGTGGGCAGCGCGGCCACGACCTACACGACCGGCTCCATCGCCCGTCAGGCGTGGTACTTCCGGATCGGTTCGGTCAACCTCAGCGGAACCACGTGGTCCGCACCCGTCTCAGTGGCGGCCGCGCCCTAGCCGGCACTGAAATGCAGACGGTGGGGTCCGCTCCGGCGGGCCCCACCGTCATGCTCGGCGCCGCGGTTCTTGCGCAGATCCCAGCATGGCTGGACCGCGTGACGCGTCCGGGGACCCAGCCCAGCGGCATACGGCCGTCGTATGCCGCCGAGCCCGCTCCCGAGTGAAGGTGCGGTCGTGCGGCGGGTTGGCTTCGTCGAGGACAACTCGAGCACTCGCGTCGCTGCCTGCAACGACACGGCACAGTCGTCCCGGCCCAACCTGCGCAGGTGGCTCGTCAGGAGGCCGTGGTTGCGGTGGCAGGCTCCCGGTCCTCCGTCGCCAGGAGCTCGACGAACTGACCTACCAGAAGTTCGCGCTCCACGGGGTGGCGGAAAGAGGCGTCGCGGCGCACGACGTACCGGTTGCGACGACCGACGCGGAAGCGGGCGATGGTCTCGTTGGCCTCCAGGTCGGACACGATCGCCTGCACTGCACGCTCCGTGATCCCGACGCAGCTGGCGATCTCGCGGATCGTCGCGTCCGGATCCCGTGACACACAGACCAGCACGTGTCCGTGATTCGTGAGGAACGTCCACCCCCTGTGCTTCATAGCTCGGACGATACGCGCGCGAGAGCCCGACGACCGGCACGTGTGAGCAACGAGTCATGGCCTGTCGACGCGTCCCCCGACAGCCTCCTCCTCCGCCATTCTGCCCATGGGATGGACGCCTCCGGTAGATTGCCAGAGGGGTGAGGCCATGAGGTTGCTGTTCCTCGGGGTGCGGGGATCCACGCCGGCTCCCGGCGCCGCGTTCGTCCACTATGGCGGTCACACATCCTGTGTGGCCGTCGCGCACGATCACGCCGACGCACCGACCATCGTGCTCGACGCCGGCACGGGCATCCGCCTGCTGAGCGATCGCCTTCCGGGGCGCGACTTCACCGGTGTCATCCTCATCACCCACATGCACTGGGACCACGTCCAGGGACTTCCCTTCTTCGTCAAGGGTGACCAGCCCACGAGCGAGGTCGACCTGTTCCTTCCGGCGCAGGACGGCCTCGGCGGCCGAGACCTGCTCGCCCGGTTCCTCTCGCCCCCCGGCTTTCCGATCCTCCCGGAGGGGTTGCAGGGACAGTGGCGCTTCCACGCGATCGGCGCCGGCGCCGTGCCCGTCGACGGCTTCGAGGTCAGGGCGTTCGATGTCGAGCACAAGGGCGGCCGGACGTTCGGCTACCGCATCACGGACGACTCCGGGTCGATCGCGTACGTCCCCGACCACGCGGCAGTCTCACGCCCCGCGAGCCTGGCCGCCTCGCTTCGGGACGTCGACCTGCTCATCCACGACTCTCAGTTCTTCCGCGCGGAGCGCGAGGTCGCGGCGCGCTTCGGCCATGCGACGGTGTCCGACAGCATCGAGCTGGGCATGGAGGTGGGTGCTCGTCACGTCGTGCTCTTCCACCACGCACCGAACCGCACCGACAGCCAGCTGAGGTCGATGGAGCGCGGCCTCCGCGGCCCGATGAAGGTGACGGTGGCCCGAGAGGGCATGACGCTGTCGGTGGGAACTCGGGACTGAGAACCATGCCCGCCCGCAACCCCCAGATGGATCCTGCCCCTGAACCGGCCGGCGACGAGGCACTCGTCCCGTATGTCCCGGCACTGGCGGCTGAATGGCTCGCGGAGGACCGGACCACCCGGCATCGGCGGATCTCGGGGAGCATGGCGTTCGTCGACATCTCGGGCTTCACCTCGCTCACGGAGCGCCTCACGCGGATGGGCAAGGTCGGCTCCGAGGAGCTGAGCGACATCCTCGACTCGACCTTCACGGCGCTGCTCGAGCAGGCCCGCCGGGAGGACGCGGACCTGGTCAAGTGGGGTGGCGACGCCGTCCTGTTGCTCTTCCGTGGGCAAGACCATGCAGCGCGGGCGGTCCGCGCGACCGCCGCGATGCGCCGGGCGCTCTACTCCGTCGGGCGGACCGGCTCATCGGCAGGCAAGGTGACCCTCCGGATGTCCACGGGCATCCACAGCGGCGACTTCGACTTCTTCCTCGTCGGCGACCCGAACGTGCACCTGGAGCTCATCGTCAGCGGCCCCGCAGCCAGCCGTACCGCCGAGCTCGAGGGTGCCGCCACCGCGGGCCAGATCGCCGTCAGCCCGGAGACGGCCGCCGGCCTGCCCAGGTCCGCGGTCGAGCAGAACGACGACGGACTGCTCCTCGTCCGACGTGCCCCCGCCCGCTCCGCGCGCAACGCCACGCCGGTGTCCCCTCGTCCGGCCGCGAGGACGGCACCCGGGATCGCCGTCCTCCTTCCACCACCGGTTCGCACCCACCTCTTGGCGGCCGCTGGCGAGGCAGAGCACCGCACGATCGCCGTCGCCTTCATCCAGTTCTCGGGCACGGACGACCTCATCGAACGCGAAGGCCCCGAGGCGCTCGCGACGGCTCTCGACGAGGTCGTGCGCAACGTCCAGTCCGCGTGCGAGTCCGAGGGAGTGACGTTCCTCGAGAGCGACATCAACCGGGACGGAGGCAAGATCATGCTCGCTGCCGGCGCCCCGCGCGGCGGTGAGGACCTCGAGCGGCGCATGCTCGCTGCCACGCGGCGGGTCGTCGACTGTGCGGGGCGCCTGCCGCTGCGCGTCGGCGTCAACCGGGGGCGGGTCTTCGCCTCTGACTTCGGACCGTCGTTCCGCCGGACATATTCGATCAAGGGCGATGCCATCAATGTGGCTGCCCGGGTCATGGGCAAGTCCAGCCCTGGTCAGGTCCTGGCCGTCCGCGATGTCGTGAGCCGCGCGGGTGGAGGCATCGTCGCAACGGAGGTGCCGCCCTTCCTCGTCAAGGGCAAGTCACATCCGATCCAGGCCGCGCTCGTGACAGCGACCGGCGACCACCTGCGCACCTTGGCCTCGGGCACCGTCGGGCTGCACGGTCGGAACCACGAGATCGGCGTCCTGGCCGCCGCTCTCGGCGACGCGCGGCACGGCCACGGTGGCTGGGTCGAGCTGGTCGCCGATGCCGGTCTGGGCAAGTCGTCGCTCATCGCCTGGTTGTGCGACTCGGCGCCCGACTTCACCGTCCTTCGCGGCACAAGTGGGCGCTTCGGTGGGGCGAGCTCCCACCAGGCGACCCGGCGCCTGGTCCGCGACGTCATCGGCGCCAGCCCCGCCGCAAGCCCGGAGGAGCACGAGGCCGCCCTGATGAAGGCGATCCGCCTGCACGCTCCGGACCTCGAGGCGTGGACGCCCCTGCTCGCAGCCGTCCTCGGCTTCACGCTGCCCGAGACGCCTGAGCTCCGCGATCTCGACGAGCGGTTCCGTCCGGCGCGGCTCTCGCAGGTGGTGGTGTCCCTGATCCGCTCGGCACACAAGGGACCCACGCTGTTCCTCTTCGAGGGCGCGGACCGGATGGACGAGTCCAGTGCGGACGTCATCCGGGAGCTGCTCCGGGAGGTGCCGGACCAGCCGTGGCTCGTCCTCACGGGACGCCGACCCGATCCCGGCGGGCTGGAGTCGACCGAGGAGGACGCCGCGACGCGGATCGAGCTCGCACCGCTCGACGAGGCGGCGTCCGTGTCGTTCCTGGAGGCCATCACGGCGGATCGC
Organism: Intrasporangium sp.; assembly: GCF_040414665.1. Lineage (GTDB taxonomy): Bacteria > Actinomycetota > Actinomycetes > Actinomycetales > Dermatophilaceae > Intrasporangium. The sequence goes on along the minus strand of NZ_JBEDUL010000167.1, from coordinate 39,321 downwards.
CCGGTCAGCGCCCACCTGCTCCGACGCGTCGCGGCCAAGGCGGCCGGCAACCCATTGTTCCTGCGTGCTCTCATCGACACCGTCGGGGCGTCCTCCGACGAGGACCTGCCCGACACGATCGACTCACTCATCGGGGGCCAGATCGACCGGCTCGCGCCTCGGTGCCGGACCCTGCTGCGCTTCGCTGCAGTGCTTGGTGAGCGGTTCGACGTCGAGGACCTCCAGGAGATGGTTGCCTCGCAGGGATGGTCGATCGACGATGCGGACATCCGGGACCTTCGCGGCTTCATCGAACCGGACGGGCCGGTCCAGAGCTGGTTCCGCTTCCACAACCCCCTGATCCGGGACGTCGCCTACGCCGGGCTGCCCTATCGGCTGCGGCGGAGCATGCACCTCCGCGTCGGTGAGGTCCTCGAGCGCACGGAGGACCGCGAGGCGGTGAGTGAGCGCCTCGCCACCCACTTCTTCGAGGCCGGCGACTACACGCGAGCCTGGTCCTACTCCCGCATCGCCGGTGACCGCGCTCGCCACTCCTTGAGCTATCCCGAGGCCATGGCGCTCTATGACAAGGCGCTGGCCGCCTCCCGCAACGTGAGGGACGTTGCGACCGAGGAGCAGGCCCAGGTGCTCGAGGCGAAGGGCGACGTGGCAGACCTTGCCGGCCTGTCGCGGGAGGCCATCGATGCCTACCGCAGGGCCAAGACGCTCCTGCGGCAGGATCCCCTGGCTGTTGCCAGCCTGACGGTGAAGGAGACGAGAATCCACCAGCGCCTCGGCGCGTTCGGCACCGCGAGCCGAATCGCCAGCAACGCCCGGGCCCGGCTCCAGAGCCTCGACGGACCGCTGGCAGCAGCGGAGCGCTCACGACTGGCCAGCCGCCTCGCCGTCGTGCACCACCTGCGGTCGCGTCACGACGACGCCCTCCGCTGGAGCCGAGTCGCCGTGGAGGAGGCCCGCGAGTCGAACGACTCGAGTGCCCTCGCCCTGGCGTACAACTACCGGGAGCTCATCAGCACCGCCGCGGGCGAGCAGCCGGACGAGCCGTACGGCGAGCTGTCCCTGGCCGCCTACACCGCAGCGGGCGACCTGCTCGGCCAAGGCCACTCCCTCACCACCCTCGCGATCCGCTCGCTGGCCGACGGCGACTGGGACACCGCCGACGCCAGGTTCGACGAGGCAACCGAGCTCTTCCGCAGGGTCGGCGACGCAGCCAACGAGGCCAACTCTCTCTACAACCGGTCCGACGTCCTCCAGCGCCAGGCCCGCTACGACGAAGCCGCACCACTCCTCGCCGCAGCTCGCCGCGGCGCCCTCGTCACCGACGACCCTGAGCTCGTGGCCCTCGTGGACCGCGAGCTCGGCAAGGTGCGCCTCGGCCAGGGCCGAATCGACGATGCCAGGGAGCTGCTTGAGCAGGCGCGGTCCGCGCTCGAGCGCCTCGGGCTCGAGCACGAAGCCGTCGACGCCGCCGTCTCGCTGGCGCACTGCCGCCTCGTCGAGCATGACTTCACCGGAGCCCTGGCCGAAGCCGCCGCACTGCTGCCCAAGGCCCAGGCCGCAGCCGTCGACGACCTCGAGGCGAGGCTGCACCTGATCAGGGGCGCCGCGTTGGCCTTCACCGGGGACTGGGAGGCAGCGGAGACCGCCTTCGAGATGGGCCGAGACGTGACGACGCGGCATGACGGAGGGCACGTGCGTGCGCTCAACCTCATGGGGCTGGCCCTGGTCTCGCCACGCACCGGCCACGACCGCACTGCCGAGCTCACCGAGGCACAGGAATGCCTCGCTCAGCTCGGAGTGGTGCGCCTGCCGCCGCCGTTCGACACCACGGACCTGGCTGCGACCGACCTGAGCGGCCAGATCGGCCAGGCAGCCAGGGGCTAGGTCGAGGGAGTGCCCCCGATCAGTAGCCGGTACCCCGCACGTCGTGGGTGAAGTTGAAGTAGAGCAGCGTGTCGCCGGCGTTGTCGCGCGAGCTGTTGACGTAGTCGACGCAGGCCACCGCTTCGCCCGTCACCGGGTCGACGTTGGCCTGGCCCTTGAGCAGGCACGCCGGGGCGACGGTGTCGAGGGGCCCGGAGAACGCGTACGTGAAGTACACCTTGAACTTGTTCACGCCGCCGTTGCCGCACTGCGTCTTGTCGCAGCGGAAGATCAGTGTTGCGGGCGACTGTGCGGTGTATCCCTCCAGCGCGGCGATGAACTGCACGACGGTGGAGCCAGCCTTGCAGGGTCCCCCGGCGCACTGCTGCGCCGTGGCACCGGTCGACAGGGCGGCCCGCTGGGATGCGAAGCTCAGCGGCAGCATGGCGATGCCGCAGTTGGTCTCCGGGGTCGTCGTCGTGCACGTGTCGGCCCCGAAGACGGTCGTCCCCTGGTTGGCGAGCTGCAGCGTCCGCAGACTGTCGAAGGGCGACGAAGAAACTGGCGTGAAGCTGATCGGCTTGCCCTTGCCTCCGACCGCAGGCGTGATGACGACGCCGTTCTCCACTGCGGAGTACGACACCGTGGCATGAGCCTCGGTCTGGGTGGCCAGCAGCGTGACCTGGTTGGGGCTGAGCACACCGTCGGGGTGACCGTCCTCAACGGTGACGCCGAGGTTGAAGGTCACGTCCTGGTTGAACGCCTGTGAAGAGGTCAGGGTCAAGTCGATCGGATCGCCCGCCTTGGCGAGCACCGGAGGGACGGCGCCGTCCAGTCCGAGGCCGGGCGTGGACACAGAGACCGACACCACGGGCGGTGGCGTGGGATCGGGCTTGGCCGCAACAGCGGGGGACGCGATCAGTCCCAACACCGCAAGGGCGCCGACGACCGTGCCGACGAGGCGAGACCTCCCCCCAACTCTCGTGAACGGCTGCGTGGTCCGCGGTGTGGATGATGAACTCATGGGTGAGGGCCCCGTTTCTCGTCGGGTTCGATTGCCGGGAGCAGCAGGTCAGGTAAACCTGCCTTCAGATCATTGAAGGACCGGTCGAGCAGGACTTCAGCCGAATGGCGGATTCCCTCGCGCGTTCGTCCCTTATGGCCGGAACGTCCCATCGCCGATCAGCCCGACGACGAGGAGCACCAGGGCGGCGTGGTAGGTGACCATGACCAGCGCGGGAGCCCAGCGCCGTTCGAGACAGAACCGGTCGTGCCCCAGGACGAGCCACGACACGAGCAGGAGCGTGCTACCCCCGAGGACGACCACGTCGCCCTGCCAGGCCGCCACGAGGACCAGGCCGACGAGCGACATGACGTGGAGGAACACGATGCCTCGCTGCCGCCCGGCGAAGCGGATGACGTCGCGCCCCCAACGGCCGTGCAGGACGACGACGAGCGGCACCGCCGCCAACACCCACCACGGACCGGCCTGGCGAGGCGCGGACACCACCGCCCAGCCCCACGCGACGTGCCCGAGCAGGGAGGTCGAGAGGCCGAGCAGGTACCTCGCCTCGGTCGCCGTCAGGAGCAGCAGATCGGTCGCCAGGGAGAGGCCGAGCGCACCGATGACCGGGGGAAGGACCCGCTCAGCAGCCCCTTGGGCTGACCCCGGCACCGCCGCGACCGACCACGCCAGTCCGCCGAGCAGGAGCAGGAAGGTCGGCCTCGTGATGAGGTCCACCACATGGTCGCCGCGTGCGACGGCGACCCAGTTGAGCACCGCCGTGAACGCGAGAGCCACCGCGAGCACCATGACATGGGTGTCCACACCGCCAAGGTTGGCAGCACAGTGCGCGAGAACGGCGCGGACACGCGGCGACGACGAGGTCACCATCATGGACCCGAAGCGGAGCCGCCAACGATCCATGGGAGACTCGAGTAATGCCAATGCGCCAGTTCCAGCACACCGTGACGCCAGACGACACGGCGGTGAAGCTGGGTACAGGGGACCTCGACGTCCTCGCAACGCCACGCCTCATCACCTGGTGTGAGGTCGCTGCCTTCCAGGTCTGCCAGAAGTCCGTCGACGAGGACCACACGACGGTCGGGACGATGGTGAAGTTCGAGCACACCAAGGGCAGCCCGGTCGGGACGGAAGTGACGATCGAATGCGCCGAGCCGATCAACGACGGACGGCGGCTGGTCTGCTTCGTCCGGGTCAGGGATGCCGACGGGGACGATCTGGGGAGCGGTGAGCTCCACCGCGCCATCGTCAACCCGGAGCGGTTCATGACCAAGTGCCGCAAGCTCATCTGAGCCGGCTGGGAGCCCGCCGGAGCGCACGGCCACTTCGCCGGCACGAGCCAGCTCAGCGGCATACGGAAGAAGACGAGTGTGCCGTATGCCGCTGTGCTGGCTTCTCTACGCGGGTACCGCCGGCGCCCCTCACAGGACGTAGGCGTCGCCGTGCTTCCGGAAGCCCAGCCGCTCGTAGTACGGGTCCACCATCCCTGCCGGGGTGAGGATCTCGCGGTAGCCGCGGCTGCGGAAGGGGCCCTCGGGCCCGAAGACGAACTCGCCTGGTGAGAGGTCGCGATAGGGCGGGGTCACGTAGTCGAGCAGCAGCTGCGCCCGCCCGTCGCCGAGATCGCGCATGAGCACGACGCCGACCGCCGTGTCGCCCTTGACGATGAGGTAGCACGGGTCGCCCGTGAACGGGTCGTGGACGAACCCGGGGTTGTGGCGGCGGATGTCCGCCTCGTGCACCCGCAGGCCATGCCGCAGGAACTCGTCGTCACCGGCAACCTCGATGACCTCGTAGACGCCCGAGTCGTGGCGTTCCCTCGACATGCGCAACAGGTGCACGACGTTGATGACGGCGAGCACGATGTTGAGCCCGACCATGGGCCACACGCCGACCACGCCGTTGTAGATGATCAGGACGAGGCAGCCGATGAGGTTGATGATCCGGAGCCGGTGCAGCTCGGTCTGCAGCAGTGACCAAACGAGTACGGCGGAGCCGATCCAGCCGACAGCTTCGAGCCACCAACCGTCCATCCACCGGAGCCTAGTGGCGACAACGGCGCCGTGGGGTCACCTGCTGCGCAACCGATCCATCTCCGAGGCGATCTCGGACTCGGTGGGCTCGTGCCGCCAGTACACGTCCATCGCGTGCGCAACGAGGCCGATGCCCCAGATGCCGATGGGGAAGACAGGCCAGAAGAAGTTCGCGCCGGTCATCGCCCAGATGAGCACGAACATGCCGTTGAAGAGCGCGTAGATCAGCAGGTGGACGCGGAACTCTGCCTTCGCCTTGAGCCGCTTGACGGCACGGTCGTGCAGCTCGGCGTCAGCGCCGGTGCGGTCGACGCGGGGGGTGGGTTGTGGGTCGGCGGACGGGGTGACCGGGATCAGGTTCGCGGTCATGATCGTCACTACTCCTTCGCGGGCCGCCTCGCGCCACGCGCTCGGCTCCCACGTCCAGCGTAGGCCGGTCGCCGCGGCGCGAAGGCAGAAGGTGGGCGGCGTCACCCCACGTCACTCTCGCCTCCCGTGGAGCCGACGAACCGCAGTCCGACGACGGCCAGAACGATCCCGCCGAGAAGCAGAACCTTTGGGACGGAGGAGGACTCACCGCCTACCACGATGGCCCACGTGACCGTGAGGGCGGCACCGACTCCCGTCCAGACGGCGTAGGCCGTGCCGATGGGGATGGACTCCGCTGCCATGCCCAGGCCGACCATGCTGGCCGCCAGGGCGACAAAGAAGACGACGGTGGGCACGAGCCGGGACAATCCGTCAGACGCTCCGAGCGCGCTGGCCCAGACCGCCTCGAGCACGGCGCTGGCCAGCAGGATCACCCAGGGCATCAGGCCACCGCCTTGAGGCCGATGACGCTGCCGACGAGCAGGAGGAGGAGCGCGGCGCGGCGCGCATCCAAGCGCTCGCGGCCGCGCGCCACCGAGAGCAGCACGGTGCAGACGGCGCCGATGCCGACCCATACGGCGTAGGCGGTCCCAGTGGGCAGGCCCGTCATCGCGTAGGCGAGTCCGCCCATGCTCGCGGCAAGGGCCACCGCGAAGACAACGGTCGGCAGAGGGCGACGGAAACGGTCGGAGGTTGCCAGAGCCGTGGCCCAGACGGCCTCGAGGACCCCCGAGAGGATGAGCACGAACCAGTGCACGATGACTCCAGTGCGGCCGTCTTGTCGCTGGGCGGGTACGGCTCCCTCGTCCGCGAGGGCCTTCCGGCCGCTCTCGGGGCGATGGTACGGCCCCGACGCGGATCGGGCGAATCCGTGAGTATCACCCCGTTCGGGACTAGCCTCTACTCAGGGTCAGGGTGACGCACCGATCCGAATGGGTCCCTGTGTGAGGGGGTCTCCGTGGAACGCGACTATCTCGACTTCGAGGTCTCGATCGAGACCACCGCGGCCGGACAGATGGCCCGCGTGACGAGCTCCCCCGTCGGCACGGGCGATGCGGCCTTCTCCCTGCCCTTCAAGCCGGTCGAGCTCGCCCAGTTCATGACCGCGGTCGGGCCGCCCCGGGTCTCCTCCCGGCGCCTGGTCCCCGCGGAGGCACCTGTGCGGGAGGTCAAGGACTACGGCGCCCGTCTCGGTGGCGCGTTGCTCGCGGGCGAGGTCGGCCGGCTGTTCCGCGAGAGCCTGTCGACGGCGAAGGGGCAGGGCGCGGGGCTGCGGCTGCGGCTGTCCCTCGCGGGCTCTCCGGACCTGGAGCCGGTTCCGTGGGAGTACCTCTACGACAGCGAGCTGGGACGGTTCCTCACGCTGTCCACCCAGACACCGATCGTCCGGTCCTTCGACGCGCTGGACGTCCCGGCGCCCGTCCGGGTGACGGCACCGCTGCGCGTGCTCGTCCTCATCTCGAGCCCGTCGGACGTTCCCGAGCTCGCGGTCGCCCACGAGGAGGAGCTCCTCCGGGCGACGACTGCCGACCTCGTCTCGAGCGGGCGGCTCGAGCTCGTCGTGCTCACCGATGCGACGCTGAGCGCTCTGCAACGGGCGCTGCTCGACACGTTCCACGTCTTCCACTTCATTGGACACGGCGGTTTCGACGAGACCGCCGGTGAGGGCGTCCTCGTCCTCGAGCGACCGGACGGCACGGCGCACCGCGTCGGCGCCTCGCGCCTCGGTACCCTCCTGCACGACGCCAGCGGCATGCAGCTGGTGGTGCTCAATGCGTGCGAGGGAGCACGGACGAGCGGACGGGACGCCTTCTCAGGGGTGGCGCAGGCGCTGGTGCGCCAGGGGCTGCCCGCGGTGGTTGCCATGCAGACCGAGATCTCTGACCGGGCGGCGCTCGTCTTCAGCCACGAGTTCTACTACTTCCTGACGCGGGGCCTGCCGATCGACGCCGCGATCTGCGAGGTGCGCAAGGCGATGGCGACCTCCGACGAGGTCTCCGAGTGGGGAACCCCCGTGCTCGTGCGGTCCGGATCGGACCAGCCCTTCGACGTCTCCGCGCTCAGCAGTCTCGCCGAGCCTGCGCCGGAGGGACGTTGGGAGTCGCTCTACGCCGCGGCGAAGTCGTCGCTCGCGTCAGCTACGCCGCAGGCCGCGGTGCCGATCCTGGAACGGATCGCGACAGAGCGCCCGGACTACGCGGACGTGACGCAGCTGCTCGATCGGGTCAAGGCCGAACCCGAGGGAGGAGCCCAGCCCGACGTCGAGGCGGAACCGCAGCGTGACCTCGATCGGCCGGAGCCGCATGATCGCGCGGCCGGCGGCAAACCGCGCAGACGGCCAACGCGCACGGTCAAGCTGGTCGCATTGGTCGCGGTGGTCGCGGTGGCTTTCCTCGCTTGGCGTTTCCTGCCGAGCCTCCTGCAGCGGGCCGAGCCGATCGTCGGCATCGCGTGTGGTTCGCCGTCGCAGTCGTCTCCCCCGAAGACGACCTTCGTCGTCGGATGTGCCCCGGTGGCCCCGGTCGTCGACGGCGAGTTCGACGACTGGCGGTCCGTGACCAGTCACCCCGTGACCGCGGTCGTCGACAAGCGCGGTGGTGTCCGAGCCGGTCTGTCGGGCGCCGTCCAACTGCTGTGGGACAAGGACGCGCTCTTCGTCCACGCCGCGGTCACCGACTCCGAGATCACCCCCGTCCGAACATCGAGCCCGGGGACCTTCTGGACCGGTGACGGCATCTCGTTCGAGTTCGGGCCGGACCCCCGCGCCCTCGATCCCAACGACAAGCTCCGGACGGGTCAGGACCTGCACGTGATGATCGGCGTCGTCGAGGACGGCGACCGGGGTGGCGTCGCCGCCATCAACCCGGCGAGCAAGGGAACCTTCGTGTCGGGTGACCTCGCCCCCTCCATCGAGGTCGCCCGCCGCCCCACGGCAGATGGATACGAGCTGGAGGCCCGGGTCCCCTGGAGTGCCCTCGGGCTGACGATCCCACCGGCACGCGGCACCGTCGTCGGAATGAACCTGAACGTCAGCGATGCCGAGCGGACAGGACAGCTCAGGACGATGCTGAGCACCAACCCCGGCCGGGTCGCCAGCGCCCAGCCCCACCCTGGTCGCTGGCAGACGGTCCTCCTCTGGGACGAGGGCTGATCCGGTGCCGGAGCTCCGCGCCCTGCTCGTCGGCATCGATGCCTACCCGCCGCCGGTCCCGCCACTCATGGGGTGCGTCAACGACGTGACGGCCATGGCAGAGACCCTTGCCCTGCGGATCCCCGAGCCCGACCTCAGCCTGCTCGTGCTGACGAACGAGCAGGCGACCCGCCACGCCGTGACCGAGGCGATCCGATGCCACCTGCGCGGGAGTGGCCCCGACTCCACGGCGCTGTTCTACTTCAGCGGCCACGGCTCGCAGCAGGAGGCCCCTCCGGAGCTGTGGCCCCGGGAGCCGGACCGACGCAACGAGACCGTCGTGCTCGTCGACAGCCGCTCGACCGGAGGCTGGGATCTGGCGGACAAGGAGCTGAGTGGACTGCTGGCCGGCGTGAGTGGCTCGGTCGGGCACCTGCTCGTCGTCCTGGACTGCTGCCACTCCGGTGACGGCACTCGCGACGCTCCCGCGTGGGTGCGGCTGCGGCTCGCTCCTGAGGACGGCAGGCCGCGGCCCTTCAGCTCCTTCCTCCCCGAGACATCGATGGGACCCCAGCCGCCCGAGCGTGCAGACGATCGCCGAAGGCGATCGGCGTGGAGCCCGGTGGCGACGATGACTCACGTCCTCATCGCCGCGTGCCGCTCCTCCGAGACGGCCAAGGAGCTGACGATCGGTGGTCGCGGGCGAGGGGCCCTCTCGGCGGCACTAGAGCGCGCCCTCCGGGACAACAGCGGGCTGCTCAGCTACCGGGACATCCACCGGTTCGTCACGGCGGGCGTCCTCGCACGGGTCGAGGACCAGCACCCCCAGCTCGAGACCGCGGATGCGTCCGACCTCGACCGCGCCTTTCTCGGCGGGGCCCTGCCTGCGCGGCCGATGCAGCTGCGGCTGAGCCGGTTGCCCGACGGCTGGAGCATCGATGCGGGGGCGGTCCACGGCGTCCCGGAGCCGATCGGGGATGACACGACCGAGCTCGCGATCTATGCCCTGGATGACGACACGGACGGTGCACCGCTTGCCGAGGCCAAGGTCACCACGGTCCTGCCCGACCGGTCGATCGTCGCCCTCACACCTGCGCTCGACACCGGGTTCGTCTACCGCGCCGTGGTCAAGACCATCCCGCTCAAGCCGCTCGACGTCGCCATCGTCGGGGAGCATGACGTGACCACGGCGCTGCAGCAGGCGGCCGCCTCGGCCGACACGACCCTGATCCGGCTGACCGCGGACCCGGCTGCCGCCGACCTCATCGTCCGAGCGCGACCTGACGGCTTCGAGATCACCCGCCCGGGAGTGACCCGTCCGCTCGTCCCGGTGGTCGCCGGGCACCACCGCGAAGAGCGCACGATCCTCGCCCTCGAGCGCGTGGCGCGCTGGCTGCGACTCTCGTCGCTGGGCAATCCTGCAACCCAGCTGCCTCCGGGCTCGATCGGCATCGACGTGACGTCGACCTCCGGCGCGATGGGCCCCGATGGCCGGCTCGAGCTGGCCTACGTCGATGACCACGCCCCGACCTTCACCGTGACGCTGACCAACACGACGACCCGGCCGCTCTGGTGTGCCCTGCTGGACCTGACCGAGACGTACGGCATCTTCACGGACGCCTTCCCGTCCGGCGCGACCCTGCTCGACGCCGGAGCCGGCATCGACGTGGCGCTCACCGGCCAGCTCTCGGATGCGCTGTGGCGAGCGGGAACGGTGGCCATGACCGACCACCTGAAGATCGTCACCAGCACCATCGAGTTCGACCCGCGGTCGCTGGAGCAACCCGAGCTGGAGGTCGACCTCGTCGATTCGGCGCCCGTCCTGCGAGGAGGTCGAGCAGCGCACTCCACTCTCGACCGGCTCCTCACGCGGCTCACGACGCGAGAGGCGCCCCCGTCCGAGACGCCCAGGGCCATCGCCGACTGGCGCACGGACGACCTCTACGTCGTGACGACTCGCCCGCCAACCCCCTGACGAACCCGCTGCTCGGCCGGTGCCCACCCAGCGATCGGGTTCGCCATGCTGCGCGCAGGCGCCGTACGGTGGGCCACGCTGACCTGCGACGCCCGACCCTCGCCGAGGAGACCCATGAGCTCGACCCACGGCCGCACCCGAGATCTCGCGCTGATCGCGACCTTCGCCGGCCTCATCGCCGGGTTGGGTCTCGTGCCGGCAGTCTCGCCGTTTGGCTTCCCCGTGCCGATCACTCTGCAGTCGCTCGGGATCATGCTCGCCGGAGCCGTGCTCGGCGCCCGTCGGGGCGCGTCGGCCGTGCTTCTCTTCCTCTTCCTCGTCGCCCTGGGCCTCCCCCTCCTGTCCGGTGGACGAGGCGGGCTCGGGGTCTTCGCGGGCCCGAGCGTGGGCTACCTCATCGGCTTCCCCATCGCGGCCTTCGTCATCGGGGCGCTCATCTTCCGGCGCGGTGCCCCGTACAGCACCGGCTACGGGCTCGTCGCGATCGTCCTGGGCGGCATCATCGTCCTCTACGCCATCGGCGTCCCTGCCACGGCGTGGCGCGCAGGCATCAGTCTTCCTGCCGCCATGGTGGGCAGCTCGCTCTTCCTCGTCGGCGATCTTGCCAAGGCCGTCATCGCCACACTTGTCGCCGCTGCCGTGCACCGCGGCTACCCGGGCCTGCTCCCCCACCGCCCTGTCGGGCAGCGGGCCCCGGAGACGGCGGTGCGCTGACGCGAGTCGTCAGTGTCAGTCCTCGATGCCGCGGGCGAGGAGCGCGTCGGCCAGCCGATCGGCATGCCGGAGGGTCCGGACCACGAGCGGCACGATGAAGGCGAGCGGGCTCGCCGAGGCGCCCCGGGCCAGCTGCGCCTGCCGCACCTCGCGGGACAGCTCGATGATGACGGCGACCGACCGGACACCGAGTGCGACGAGCAGGCCCACCCGCTCGGGGTCGACGCCGAGACGCCGGAACGGTCGGAGCCACCGCACGACGACCTCGACCAGTGCGGTCGTGCGGGTGGTGAGGCTGACGAGGGTGGCCAGCAGGACGAGCGCCAGCATCGTCCCCACGACGACCACTGACCGCTGCCATCCGGCGACGACGAGCTGGAAGAGCCCGAGCGCGAGGAGGAACCACAGCAGTGGACGGACCTGATCGAACGTGGTGCGCCACGGGATCCGCGCCGCGGCGTAGAGCACGGCGATGACCGCGAGGACCACCGCGACCTGCCACGGCTGCCGCAGAGCCACGACCCCGATCGCGGCGAGGACGAGGATGACCAGCTTGGCGCCGGCAGACAGGCGATGCACGATGGAGTCGCGCGGCACGTAGACGGCGAGCGCGCTCACGACACGAGCCGCAGGTACGCGTCGACGGCCGCCTCCGGCGCGCCATCGAAGGCCAACCGGGCATCGTGGAAGACGAGGACCCGGTCGAAGTCGTCGAGGAGGTCGAGGTCGTGGGTGACGACCACGACCTGCTGGTCGAGCTGGCGGACCACCTCGCGGACTCGGCGCGTGTTCACGAGGTCGAGCAGCGTCGTCGGCTCGTCCATGACGACGAGGTCCGGCCGCGTGACCAGGACCGATGCGAGGGCGAGCAGCTGCTTCTGGCCCCCGGACAGCAGGTGAGCCGGATGGTCCCGGTGCCCGTCGAGACCGTAGGCCGTGAGGGCAGAGTCGACCCGCGCCGCAACCTCGGGCTTGGACAGACGGTGTCGCCGCAGCCCGAAGGCGACGTCCTCTGCAACGGTCGGCATGACGATCTGGGCATCGGGATCGGTGAAGCAGAAGCCGACCCGGCGCCGGATCGAACGGGCGTCCCGGGCCGTGTCGAGGCCGTCGATCCGGACCACCCCAGCGGTCGGGACGACGAGGGCGTTGAGCATCCGCGCAAAGGTCGACTTGCCCGACCCGTTTGCCCCGATGACGCCGACCCGCCTCTCGGTGAGCCGGAGGGAGACGTCGTGCAGCACGGTCCGCTCGACGCCGGACGTGGTGTAGGTGTGCCCCACGGCGTCGAACTCGATCAGCGGCACGTTTCCACCACCAAGGCCGTCCCCTGCCCCCCGCCGGCAGCGATCGCAGCCAGACCATAGCGACCTCGCCCCTGACGGACGAGCTGCGTGAAGAGCCGCACCACGAGCACGGCCCCACTCGCGCCCCAGGGGTGGCCCAGGGCCAGTGCACCCCCGGCAGTGCAGGCCCGGCTCGGGTCGATGGCCAAGGCGTCGTAGCAGGCGAGGACCTGACCGGCGAAGGCTTCGTTGAACTCGATGACGTCGAGGTCCGCCACACTCACGCCCGCCTCGGACATCGCGGCGCGCACGGCGGGCACGAGGGCGAGGCCCGGTCGTCCCGGGGCCACTCCCACGGAGGCGGCTCCGATCACGCGGAGTGCAGGGCGACCGATCGCCTCCGGTGCGGAGCCGGGAAGGATGCCAACCGCTGCTGCCCCGTCGTTGATCCCGCAGGAGTTGCCGACGGTCACCGACCCGCCCGACCTGAACGCGGCCGGGAACCGTGCCAGCCGTTCGGCCGTCAGGCCGGCCCGCGGCCGCTCGTCGGCGGCCACGCCGTCCACGGGAACGATCTCTTCGGCGAACTCGCCACGTGCGGCGGCCAGCACGGCCCGCGCGTGGGACTCAGCGGCATACGCATCCTGTCGTTGACGCGTGACTCCGCACTCCTGCGCGAGGAGGTCCGCGGAGAGGCCCATGTCCACGTCGTCCGCCCGTGGCGCGAAGGGGGCCCGCTCGTAGCGGAGCGGTGGGCTGTCGCCCCGTGGGGGCCAGAATCGCCACGGTGCGGTCGATGCGCTCTCGACTCCCCCGGCGACCACCGGTCCTGATCCGGCTGAGACCAGCCGGGCACCGAGCTCGATGGCCGCCAAGCCGCTCGCGCACTGCCGGTCGACCGTGAGGGCGGCCACGTCGACGGGCAGCCCGGCGGCCAGTGCGGCCACGCGTGCGACGTTGCCTCCCGGACCCATGCAGTTGCCGAGAATGACCTCGCTCGGCGCCTGCCCGACGTCGTCGGCCGCGGCGCGCACCACTGTCGCCGCGAGCTCGGCGGCCGTGACGCCGGCGAGACGACGTCCCGCGGTGCCGATCGGGGTTCGGCGCGCTGCGACGATGAGGGCGTCGGTCATCGGCTCACCGAGCCAGCGCGGCACGGTCCACCTTGCCGCCATCGGTCAGCGGGAGGTGCGACACCACGTGCCACACCCGCGGCCGGTGCGTCACGGGCAGGCGGTCCCGGGCGAGCCGCTCGAGGGTCTCGCGGTCCGCGTCCAGAGTCAGCGTGGCGGCGACGAGCTGTCCCAGCGTCGGGTGCGGCACGGCATGAACGGCAACAGCGCCCCGCGCGGCGGGAGCGAGCACGGACTCGACGTCGGCGACGAGCACGGTGGCGCCCGCCGTGACGATGGCGTCGGGTCGACCGCGCACGACGAGGACGCCGGACTCGAACGACCCGACGTCCCCCACCGTCGCCCAGCCCTCCTCAGCGCGGACCAAAGACCCCGGCGGACCGGTCTGGCCATCGCACACCCACGGCGAGCGAACCCAGATCGTCCCCGGTGCGGGCTCGTCACGGATCTCGATCTCGACGCGCGGGAACGCCCGGAGCGCGCCGTCACCCCCGCTGGCCGCCGCCGCGACGAAGCTCAGTTCTGCAGCACCGTAGTAGTGCGAGATCCGCAGCCCGCGCTGCCGGGCCGCGGCCGACGACCGGTCCGGCAGATGGGCGCCCGCCACGACCACCCGGGCCCCGCGAGGCAGCTCCTCGCCCCGGCGTTCCAGCACGGCCGGCGTGAGGCATGCGTGATCTGCCTGGGCCGGGTCGTCGACGAGCACGGCACCGGCCCACGCAGCGTGCACCGCCGCAAAGAGGTTCATCGTCGACCGAAGCGGCCCAGGCACCCAGACCCGGGCACCGTCGGCCACACCGGTCAGCTCCGAGTAGGCAGGGAACGAGTCCCACCAAGACCGGGTCGTGCGCACCACGTGGCGGGGGCCGGGACCCGTCGTGCCCGAGGTTGCCAGGGCGATCCGGGCGCCCGAACGGTGCGCGGAGAGCACCGCGGCCACCGGGTCGTCGTGCTCGTCCGGCCGGATCAGCCGCGTCATGGGACCTCCTCGAACAGCACCCGGCAGCGAGGCTCCGGGCCGCCACCCATTGAACCAGCCCCTGGTCGGCCAGCGCTCCCGCGTCCTGCGAGCACGACGAAGGGCCGGACTTTCCGGTCCGGCCCTTCGTCGTCTGGTGGAGCTGAGGGGACTCGAACCCCTGACCCCCTCCATGCCATGGAGGTGCGCTACCAGCTGCGCCACAGCCCCAGTTGGACGCCACTTCCGTGAAGCGACTGCGTCACTCTAGCCAAAGAACAGGCCCGAGCCCAAATCCGGCTCAAGCCTTCCACGGGCCCAGGTTCCACCCGGAGATGCGCCATCTCACCCGCTCGCTGAAGCTCTTCCGGCCCTCGACGAGCTCGATCCAGTGGCAGTTGTCCAGACCCCGGAAGATCGCGTCCGCCACGTCCTGGTCGAGCCCGACGAGATCGGTCGCGCCGACCCGGCCGGAGACCCCATGGGTCACGATGATGGCCGTCTCGCCATCGAGCAGCTCCCGCTCGATCTCGCGGACGGACTCGCCCACCCGGCGGGCCACGTCCTCCCGGGTCTCACCGGTGACGCCCCGGGGGACGTCCTCGCCTCGATCCAGAGCGGCGATGGCCTCCGGGTACCGGGCCCGCACCTCGTCGGCGTGCAGGCCCTGCCACTCACCGACGTGCACCTCTCGCAGTCGGCTGTCGAGCCTGACCTCCAGCCCGGTCAGCTGCGCGATGGCATCGGCCGTCGCGGCGGCGCGTTGCAGGTCGCTCGAGACGAGCAGGGCAGGCTGGTACGCAGCCAGGTGCGGCGCGGCGTCGAGCACCTGGGCGCGACCGCTCGCCGACAGCTCTGAGTCCTTGTGGCCCTGCCAGATTCGAGCGGCGTTGTCGACGGTCTCGGCATGGCGCATGATGACGATCCGTCGCGGACCCACCGATCTGGTCGATCCGACGCTCACGACGCCGGGTCCGCTCCAGCATCAGCGCTGCTTCCCGCCACGGGCGGTGTCGGGGCCTCGACCGTCCCAAGGTCGATCTCGGGGCAGTCCTTCCACAGCCGCTCGAGCGCGTAGTACTCCCGCTCGTCCTCGTGCTGGATGTGGACGATGATGTCGCCGAAGTCGATGAGGACCCAGCGACCCTCCCGCTGACCCTCACGCCGGATCGGCTTGGAGCCGAGCTCGCGCAGGCGGTCCTCGACCTCGTCGACGATGGACCCGATCTGCCGCTCGGAGGCGGCGGACGCGATGACGAAGATGTCGGTCAGCGGCATCTGGTCGCTGACATCGATCGCCGTGACCTTCTCGGCGATCTTCTCCTCGGCGGCGTTCGCGGCGGCCTTGGCGAGCTGGAGCGCGTGGGCTGTTGCTGTCACTTGTCTCCTTGTGGGGCGGAGGCAGTCGGTGCCGGTATCGCGACCCGGCGCACGAGCGGCTCGACCGGAGGTGCCCCGCACGGCCCACCGGTGTAGAGGCAGTACTTGTTGATGTACTGGACGACCCCGTCGGGGACGAGGTACCAGACGGGCTCGCCGCCGGCCACCCTCGCCCGGCAGTCCGTCGAGCTGATGGACATCGCGGGCACCTCCTGGAGGGTGACGCGATCCTCCGGGAGGCCCTTGTCGGACAGGACGTGGCCCGGCCGCGTCACGCCGACGAAGTGTGCGAGCTCCCAGAGGGCATCGGCGTCCTTCCACGACAGGATGTCGGCGAGGGCGTCGGCGCCGGTGATGAAGAACAGCTCGTCATCCGGGCGCTCCGCGCGCAGGTCCCGCAGCGTGTCGATGGTGTACGTCGGGCCGGGTCGGTCGATGTCCACCCGGCTCACCGTGAAGCGAGGGTTGGAGGCGGTGGCGATGACGGTCATGAGGTACCGGTGTTCGGCCGGCGAGACCTCCGTCTGTGACTTCTGCCACGGCTGCCCCGTCGGGACGAAGACGACCTGCTCGAGGCCGAAGAGCGACTGGACCTCGCTGGCCGCCACAAGGTGGCCGTGATGGATGGGGTCGAAGGTCCCACCCATGACCCCGATGCGGCGGCGCCCGGTCAGTGCTTCGCCCCGTCCACGTGGCTCGGGTGGCCCTCGATCTGGATCCGGCCGTGCTGGTCGACGTGAGTCGACGCGGGCACCTTGTGGGCGGTGTTGCGGAAGGACCACGTGACGGCGAGCGCCACCAGGAACAGGGCGAAGGTGATGATGAAGTACATCACGAACGGCATGGGAAGCTCGCGCGTGGCTTCCTCGCCCTGCGCCGCCAGAGTCAGGACACGATCAGACATGCGGCCAGCCTAGCGCCCGCGCCCGCCGACTCACGCACGACGGTCAGTCATCGACGGCACAGATCAGGCAGAGCCCACGGGAACGTCCTGCCCGCGAGGCCCGGCGCGGGTGAGCACTCAGAAAAGGTTGGGCTTGGTCGGCGTGATCGTCATGCCGTGCTCTCGACTCACCTCGACCACCGTGTTGAACAGCGCCTGTGCCTTGGCCACGGCAGTCAACGCCTCCGGATCGACCGCGTCGGAGAAGACCTTGTCGGAGTCGGTGGCCGCGCCGAGACTGGCGAGCAGCTCACCCAGCTCGGCCAACGGTGCGGCCAGCGCGTCACAGAGCACGGCGTCTCGAGCAATGTTGTCCGCTGCGTTCTCGACATCCCGGCTCGACTGCGTCGCCGCGAGCCCCACGCCGACCAAGGCCGCGCGGCTCGGTCGGGTCGGTTCGAGCTGCCCGGACTGGTAGGGCTCCCAGATGCCTGCGCGGAAGTAGCCGAGCGCAGAGCCCATGCTCAACAGAAAGGTGCTCTCCGAGAATGCCCCGTTCCCGTTCGTGGCGCATGCGGTCGCGCGGGACGTCGTTGCGCCGGCTCCCGGACGGCCGTCCTCACCGGCGCACCCCGCGAGGACGGCGCCCGTGGCAACGAGCAGGGACACGATGGTGGACGAGGGACGGAAGCGCAGCGGCTCGTGACGTGGCCGGCGAGGTGGGATGAGTACCGGGTTCATATGATGAAGGTAGGCCAGCAGATGGGTGCCATCCAGGGCACATCCGGTCAAAAGGTGCCGCACAGCGGCCAACAGGCAAAGCGCCGTAAGGTGGAGCCCATGGTGCCCGAGCTTTCCGTCGTCATCCCCATGTACAACGAGGAGGACGTGCTGCCACTGCTCGTGGAGCGGCTGCGGCCCCTCCTCGACGGCATGGGTGTGACCTACGAGGTGGTCGCCGTCGACGACGGCAGTCGGGACCTGACACCGGCGCTGCTCCACCGGTACCACCGCGAGTGGCCGGCGTTGCGCGTGCTGCGCCTCCGGGCCAATGCCGGCCACCAGGCCGCCATCTCAGCAGGGCTCTCAAGCGCACGCGGCGACTACGTGGTGACGCTCGACGCCGACCTCCAGGACCCGCCGGAGGTCATCGTGGAAATGCTCGAGGCGGCCAGACGCGACAACGTCGACGTCGTCTACGGCGTGCGCAACGACCGGTCCACTGACTCGTGGTTCAAGCGCGTCTCCGCGCGGTCGTTCTACTCGTTCATCCGCCTCATGTCCGGCACGTCCGCACACGCGGACGCCGGTGACTTCCGGCTCATGTCGCGGGCGACCGTCGATGCGGTCAACAACCTGCCCGAGCACAACCGGGTGCTCCGGTTCGTCGTGCCGGCCTTGGGCTTCCCTTCCGACACGGTGCAGTACAAGCGCGAGGAGCGGGCGGCCGGGTCGACGAAATATCCGCTGCTCAAGATGCTCCGGCTGTCCGTCGACTCCCTGACCGGGATCTCGATCGCACCGCTGCGCCTGGCGTCGTTCGCAGGCTTCTTCGGTGCCCTCCTCGCGGTGCTCCTCATCGTCTACACGCTCGTCGCTCGTGCCCAGGGGCACACCGTCGCCGGCTGGACGTCCACCGTCGCGATCGTTGCGGGGGTCGGCGCCGTGCAGCTTGTCTGCGTCGGCATCCTCGGTGAGTACATCGGCCGGATGTATGCCCAGCTGCAGGGCCGCCCCACCTACTTCATCGCCTACGACTCGCTCACGGAGAGCTCGCCCAAGCACGGTCCAACTGACACTCCCCTGCCGGCGACGCCGCGCGAGCAGCTCATCGAGACGCACGTCGTGCCGATGCCCAACGATGGCGCCCCGGTGACGCAGCCGTCCTTGCACGAGGGTGTCGACCGGACCGCCTGAGCTCACGCTCGCGGCCGCGCCCTGACGAGCAGGCTCACCCCGGGCAGCCGGCGGACGGGCAGGTAACGCTCGGCCACGATGATGCCTCGCAACGCGGCGTTGACGGCCGGATGCAGGTCGTCCAGATCCGACCCGGTCGAAGCGCGCCGGCGCATGGCGACGACGGGCCGCAGCAGCACGTTCCACGACCGGACGTCCGCCGCCTCGAAACCCCCGCGGTCGAGCAGCGCGAGCAGCTCAGCGCGGGTGTAGCGCCGCACGTGATCGACGGCTTCGTCGTGGGCCGACCACAGTCGGGGGTCCGCCGGCACGGCGATGAGATACGTGCCGGTCGGCCGCAGGACGCGGTGGACCTCCCGGACCGCCGCGTCGTCGTCCTCGAGGTGCTCGAGGAGGTCGAAGGCAACCACCAGGTCAATGGAGTCATCCGCGAGCGGCAGCTTGGTCGCATCGGATCGGAGCACCGGCAGTCCGCGCTCGTGAGCCACCTCGGCACCTTCGGTGCTGTACTCCAGGGCGGTCGCCCGCCAGCCCGCCTGGTGCAGCACCATCGTGTTGCCACCGCCAGCGGCACCGATGTCGATGGCCGTGCCCGGTTCGAGCCCCCGGATCGCCTGGGCAAGCAGGTGCCGACGCTCCTGGTACCACCAATGCCGCGCCTCGAGCGCAGCGAGCTTGCGGACTTCAGTGCCCTCCATGGCGCGCCATCATGCCAGTTCGCGAGGGGTGCACCGCGCATGGCCCGACGGAATCGCCGGTGCGGACCGGCCCGGGTCACCGGGTCTGGCCGTCCCCCTCGACGATCCACTTGGTTGTCGTCAGCTCGGGCAGCGCCATCGGACCGCGGGCATGCAGCTTCTGCGTCGAGATGCCGATCTCTGCCCCGAAGCCGAACTCCCCGCCGTCCGTGAAGCGTGTGCTCGCGTTGACCATGACGGCCGCTGCGTCGACCTCCTGGGTGAAGCGACGGGCCGCCGCGCGGTCCTCGGTGACGATCGCCTCGGTGTGTCCGGACCCGTGTCGGCGGATGTGGTCCATCGCCGCGTCGAGGTCGTCGACGACGGCGACGTTGAGCTCGAGGGCGAGCCACTCCGTGTCGAAGTCCTTCTCGGACGCGATGTCGTATGCCGCTGAGCTCGCTTCCGCATATGGCGTCACGTCGGGCGTGATGTGCAGTTTCACCCCCGCGTTGGTGAGGTCGGTGAGTGCCTTGGGGAGGAAGTCGGCGGCGACAGCGCGGTGGACGAGCAGGGACTCTGCCGCGTTGCAGACGCTCGGGCGGTGGGTCTTGGCGTTGAAGGCGATGGCCACGGCCTTGTCGAGGTCGGCGGACTTGTCGACATAGACGTGGCACACCCCCACGCCGGTCTCGATGACGGGGACGGTCGACTCGCGGACCACGGTCTGGATGAGGTCGGCGCCGCCGCGCGGGATGACGAGGTCGACCCGGCCGCGCGCCGTCATGAGGGCGCGGGCAGCGTCGTGCCCGCCCTCGACGAGGTTGGTCACTGCGTCGGCGGGGAGTCCTTGTGCCGCAAGGGAGTCGCGCATCGCCTCCACGATCGCCTGGTTGGTCTCGCCCGCCGCGGACCCCCCGCGCAGGATGACGGCGTTGCCCGACTTCAGGCCGAGGCCCGCGGCGTCGACAGTGACGTTGGGGCGCGCCTCGTAGATCATTCCGACGACCCCCATGGGGACGCGGACCTGGCGGATCTGCAGACCATTGGCCAAGGTGGACCCGCGGACGATCTCTCCGACCGGGTCAGGGAGTGCCGCGACATCGCGCAAGGCCTGGGCCACGCCGGCGACGCGGTCGGCGTCGAGGCGCAGCCGGTCCTGGAGGCCCTCCGGCATGCCCTTCGCCCGACCGCGCTCGAGGTCGCGCGCATTGGCCTCGAGGATTCGCGGCGTCGCCGCGACGATGGCCTCGGCGAGCTGGTGCAGCGCGGCGTCCTTCTCTGCCCGGGACAGCAGCGCCAGTCGGCGGGAGGCCACGCGGGCGCGGTCGGCGAGCTCGTTGACCTGCTCGACGACGGTGGAGTCGATCGTCTGGGACATGCTCCAAGGGTAGGTCGTGCGCCCAAGCCGGCCCCCAACGGGATCCTCCCACGATCGAGTGAACAGCTTCTGGCACAGATGGTGTGTCCACTCGATCGGATGGTGAGCGGCGCCGCGCGGCTCAGGGCAGGCTCACTAGGCTGACGTCGTGTCGCCCCGGTCCGTCATCAGCAGCGCTCGCCGCCTGGTCGTCAAGGTCGGATCGAGCTCGCTGACCGGCACGGACGGTGGGATCGACCACGCGCGCCTCGTCGCCCTGGTCAACGCCCTGTCCCACCAGCACGGGCGCGGCACCCAGATCGTCCTCGTCAGCTCCGGCGCCATCGCTGCCGGGATCCACCCCCTCGGTCTCGCGTCACGTCCCCGCGATCTCGCGACACAGCAGGCCGCGGCCAGCGTGGGCCAGGGCGCGCTGCTCGCCGCGTACACCCAGTCGTTCGCGATCCACGACGTCACCGTGGGCCAGGTGCTCCTCACTGCCGACGACGTCACTCGGCGCACGCACTACGCCAATGCTCGCCGTACCCTCGAGCGCCTGCTCGACCTGCGCGTCCTACCGATCGTCAACGAGAACGACACGGTCGCGACGTCCGAGATCCGCTTCGGTGACAACGACCGGCTTGCGGCCCTCGTCGCCCACCTCATCGACGCGGATGCGCTCATCCTGCTGTCCGATGTCGACGCGCTCTATGACGCGCCACCGCATCGCGCTGGCGCGCACCGAATTCCCGTCGTCAGGGGCCCCGAGGACCTCGCGGCCGTCGAGATCGGACGGACCGGCTCCAAGGTCGGCACCGGCGGCATGGTGACGAAGATCGAGGCCGCGAGGATCGCCACGGCCGCCGGCGTGACGACGTCGATCACCGCGGCGGACCGCGTCATCGAGGTGCTGAGGGGCGACGACGTCGGGACCGTCTTCCTGCCCGTCGGCCGGAGGGGGCGCAGGCGACGGCTCTGGCTCGAGCACGCCACCTCGGCCCGCGGTCGGCTCCTCGTGGACGACGGCGCCGTCCACGCGCTCGTGCACCGCAAGACGTCGCTCCTGCCGGCAGGCATCACCGGCGTCGAGGGCATGTTCCACGACGGCGATCCGGTGGACGTGTGCGCGCCCGATGGCACCGTGATCGCGCGGGGCCTGGTCAACTACGCCTCGAACGAGCTACCCGCACTGCTGGGGCACTCCACGAAGGAGCTGGCCAAGGTGCTCGGCCCCGCCTACGAGCGCGAGGTCATCCACCGCGACGACCTCGTCATCCTCTGACCCATCCTCGAACGAGCGGCGACCAGACGCACATCGCGAGTCAACCGCTCGGCTCCAGGGCCCAGCCCCAGCGGGTCTGAGGGGGCCCGCGAAACGAGCCCAGCGGCATACGGACCATGCCGTATGCCGCTGGGCTCGCGTGCGCTGGTAGGTGGCGGTCAGTGCTGGACGGCCCTCTCCGCACCGACGCCGGTGAGCGAGCGGACCTCCATCTCGGCGTACTTCGCCGCGTTGTACTCCTTGCTCGTCACCGTGCCGATGTACCCGAGGATGAAGCCGAGCGGGATCGACACGATGCCGGGGTTGTCGAGCGGGAAGATGTGGAAGTCGACGCCCTGGAGCATCGACGGGCTCTTGCCCGTGACAGGGTCGATCGGCTTGCCGGACACGACCGGGCTGAAGATGATCAGCGTGATCGCGCTGATCAGGCCGCCGTAGATGCTCCACAGCGCGCCGCGGGTGTTGAACCGCTTCCAGAACAGCGAGTACAGGATCGTCGGCAGGTTCGCACTCGCCGCGATGGCGAAGGCGAGGGCGACGAGGAACGCGATGTTCTGTCCCATGGCGAAGATGCCGCCGATGATCGCGATCGCGCCGAGGATGAGGGCGGCGATCCGAGCGACCCTCACCTCCTCCTCGGGCGTGGCCTTCCCGTCCTTGACGACGGTGTTGTAGACGTCGTGCGACAGGCTCGCCGACGCAGTGATCGTCAGGCCAGCGACGACCGCGAGGATCGTCGCGAAGGCGATACCGGAGATGATGCCGAGGAAGATCTCGCCGCCGAGCTCGAAGGCGAGCAGCGGAGCGGCCGAGTTGGCGCCACCGGGGGCGTTCTTGATCTCGCTCGGGCCGAGCATCTGGGCGGCGCCGAAGCCGAGGACGAGCGTGAACAGGTAGAACAGGCCGATGAGCCAGATGGCCCAGACGACCGAGCGACGCGCCTCGCGCGAGGTCGGCACCGTGTAGAAGCGCATGAGCACGTGCGGCAGGCCGGCGGTGCCGAGAACCAGGGCCATCGACAGCGAGATGAAGTCGATCGGGTTCTTGTACTGCAGGCCCGGCTGAGTCAGGTCCCGCGCGGTGCCCAGGTCGGAGGCGGTCGTCTCGTTGGCAGCACCGATGAGGCTGGACAGGTTGAAGCCGAACATGCTGAGCACCCAGATGAACATCAGGGCGGCACCCGCAATGAGGAGGACGGCCTTGATGATCTGGACCC
This sequence comes from Intrasporangium sp., assembly GCF_040414665.1. Taxonomy (GTDB): domain Bacteria; phylum Actinomycetota; class Actinomycetes; order Actinomycetales; family Dermatophilaceae; genus Intrasporangium. The sequence goes on along the minus strand of NZ_JBEDUL010000167.1, from coordinate 16,121 downwards.
ACGTCGTGCCCTTCATGCCGCCGTAGATGACGTAGAAGATCATGATGACGCCGACGATGCCGACGACGACCCGCTGGCCGACGGAGCTGTCGATGCCGAGCAGGAGCGCGACGAGGCCACCGGCACCGGCCATCTGGGCGAGCAGGTAGAAGAACGAGACGGCCAGGGTCGAGATCGCCGCGGCGATCCGGACCGGTCGCTGGCGCAGCCGGAAGCTGAGGACGTCGGCCATCGTGTACTTGCCGACGTTGCGCAGCAGCTCGGCCACCAAAAGCAGCGCGACAAGCCAGGCGACGAGGAAGCCGATCGAGTAGAGGAAGCCGTCATAGCCGTTCAGGGCGATGGCGCCGGCGATGCCGAGGAACGACGCTGCCGAGAGGTAGTCACCTGCGATGGCGATGCCGTTCTGGCGGCCGGTGAAGGCGCGGCCGCCGGCGTAGTACTCGGCAGCACCCTTGTTGCCCCGCGAGACCTTGATGACGATGGCGAGGGTGATGAGGACGAAGACGATGAAGATGGCGATGTTGAGGGTCGGGTTGCCGACCGAGGTCTCGGTCGGGACAAGGTTGACGAGGGCGCTCATCGGTGGTGACCTCCCATCTTCTCGGCGAGGGCCTCGGCCCGCGGGTCGAACTCGCGGTCGGCCCAGCGGGCGTAGTACATCGTGATGGCGAAGGTCGTGACGAACTGGAGGAGCCCGAGGATCAGGCCCCACGTGATGTTCCCGAAGACCCGCGTGCCCATGAAGCCCTTGGCGAAGACGGACAGCAGGACGTAGAGGAAGTACCACGCCAGGAAGGCGATGGTCATGGGGAAGACGAACTTGCGGAACTTGCTCCGGAGCTCTGCGAACTCCGCCGAGTTCTGCATCTCTATGTTCCGGTCCTCGGTGACCGGTGCTTGAGCTTCGTTGCTCACTGGAAGCCACCTCCGTTGGTGGTGTGGGGGTGGGGACACGCTAGGAGGTGTGACCCAGGTAACGGGACCAGGAGACGAGCGCACGTCGGTGAACGGTGTCCATGGGTCGCCGTGCGCGAGAAACGGCTGCGACGAACGGTCGGTGATCAACGATGAGCGGTTACCCGATCGGGTCGCTGGTCGGCGTGTCCCTCGGGGTTGAACGGCCCTCGGTTGAGGGTCAGGTGTTCGGGCGCGTGGAGGCGCACCATCGTCTGAGCGACGTGCGCCGGTTGCCGATGACGGGTCGCGATCGACGCACCGATCATCGTGGCGAAGGCGGCCGGCACGGTCACGGCAGCGGGCTGCGTGAGGATGGCACCTAGCATGCCGTCGGCGTGGACCCCGACCATCGTCGCGAGCACCGCGGTCATCGACAGCGAGCCCCCGACCGCGAGCCCGGCCATGACGCCGATGGCGGTGAGGCGACGCCACCAGATCCCGAGCACGAGCATGGGGCAGAAGGTCGAGGCGGCGACGGCGAAGGCGAGCTCGACGGCGTGGGCGACCGGGAGACGTGCAGACACGAAGGTGAGGACGAGCGCCAGGCCCACGGCAATGAGGGTCGCGAGACGGAAGGCGCTGACGCCCTGGCCGAGCTCGGTGCGGCGCCGCAGCACGTCCTGGCTGAGGACGCCGGCGACGGAGACGACCAGGCCCATCGACGTCGAGAGGAAGGCGGCGAACGCGCCGGCCGCGATGAGGGCGGTGAGCAGGTCGCCGAGCATTCCCGAGAAGATCCGTCCGGGGAGCTCGAGCACCACGGAGTCAGTCCGCCCCGACGTCACGAGGTCCGACGCGTGGATCCGGCCGAGGATGCCGTAGGTCACCGGGAGCAGGTAGAAGGCGCCGAGCAGGCCGAGCACGACGAGGGTCGTCCGCCGCGCCGCCCGCCCGTCCGGGTTGGTGTAGAAGCGGACCACGACGTGGGGCAGCCCCATCGTGCCGAGGAAGGTGGCGAGGACGAGCGAGTAGGTGAGGTAGAGGGCGTAGTCCCCGCTGAGCGGCTCGGCCCAGTCGACCGCGTCCAGGCGAGTGATCGCCGCTGGTGCACCGCCGGTCATGGTGACCCCGACGAGGAAGAAGATCGGGGTGAGCAGGGCGGCCAGCTTGAGCCAGTAGTGGAACGCCTGCACCAGGGTGACGCTGCGCATCCCACCGGGCAGGACGTTGAGCACGACGATGACGGCGACGACGACCTGGCCCACCCAGAGCGGCGCGCCGGTCAGGGTGCGTAGCGTGAGGCCCGCCCCCTGGAACTGCGGGATGAGGTAGAGCATGCCGATGACGACGACGAGCAGGCTGGCCACCTGACGCGCGTGGGTCGACTCGACGCGCAGCTGGGCGAAGTCGGGCAGCGTGTAGGCACCCGAGCGCCGGAGCGGAGCCGCGACGAAGACGAGCAGCAGGAGGTAGCCGGCGGTCCACCCGACCGGCAGCCAGAGCATGTCGACACCACGGGCGAGGATGAGCCCGGCGACGCCGAGGAAGGAGGCGGCCGACAGGTACTCCCCGCTGATCGCCGACGCGTTGAGGACCGGCCCGATGACGCGGGACGCGACGTAGAAGTCGCTCATCGTCCGGGAGACGCGCAGGCCGAAGGCGCCGACGAGCAGTGACGCGAGAGCGACGACGACGACGGCGACGACGCTGGCTGCGGGGCTCACCGGTTGTCCAGCAGGTCGCTGAAGGCCGCCTCGTTGCGCTCGGCCCGTCGCACGTAGAACACGCCCAGCAGGACGATCTCGATGAAGGCGACCACGGTGAGGATGACCCAGGGCACGGGGACGCCGAGGACGACGACGCGCCCCACTGCGGGCACGAGGTGAAGGACGAGCGGCACGAGGCCGAGCGTGAACGCGAGCGCCCCGAGCACGGCGAGTGACAGGCGCAGCTGGCTGCGCATGAGGGAGTCGACGTAGACCTCGCCCAGCCGGCTCTGCGCATCGATCTCGGAGGCGATCGACACGCGCCGCGCTCGGGCCGCCCGGGTGCGAGGCGAGGTCACCGTGACCCGCGTGGCTGGCTGGGCCACCTTCTGCGCCGTATGCCGCTGGGCTGGCTCCCGGCTCATCGGCGCTCCCTGCCGGGCTGGGCGCGGTTGACGAGCAGGTCTCGTAGCGCGCGGGTGTGGCGCCGGCTGACCCCGAGCTCGTTCCCACCGACGACGACGGTCGTCCGGCCGCCCTCGGTGCGCCACTCGGAGATGTGGCCCAGAGCGACGAGCAGCGAGCGGTGGATCCGGACGAAACCGGCATCCCCCCACTGGTCAGCGAGGGTGGTCAGGGGAACGCGCACGAGGTGGCTCCCGTTCGCGGTGTGCAGCCGTGCATAGTCTCCCTGCGCCTCGACGTAGAGGACGTCGGCCCGCGGGACGAGTCGACTCACCCCACCGAGCTCGACGAGGATGCTCTCGTCCTCGGCCGTCGGCAGCGACTCCCGTCCCTCGATCCGGCTGACGACGCGCCGCACCGCCTCGGCGAGCCGCTCGTCGCGAACCGGCTTGAGGACGTAGTCGACGACGTTGAGCTCGAAGGCGTCGACCGCATGCTGCTCGTGCGCGGTGACAAAGACGACAGGCGGCTTGGTCGTGAAGCGGGACAGGACGCGCGCGAGGTCGAGACCGGTCAGCCCGGGCATCTGGACGTCCATGAAGATGGCGTCGACGGGCCGCTCATGGAGGATCCGCAGCGCCTCGGCGGCGGAGTCCGAGGCGATGACCTCGCCGATCCGCTCCTCCTGGCGCAGCAGCCAGACCAGCTCGTCCAGGGCCGGCTCCTCGTCGTCGAGGGCGAGCACCCGCAGCCGCTCAGGTGCGGTGCCGGGTGCGGCGGCCGGCGTGGGGCTGCTCACGAGGGCGTCCTGCTCATACGTGCACCCCGGGGCGGAACTTCGGCAGGCGGACGGTGACCTTGGTGCCGGCTCCCTCGGCCGTCTCCACGAGGAGTCCGTAGTCGTCGCCGAAGGCAGCGCGGAGCCGCTCGTCGACGTTGGCCAGCCCCACGGAGTCGGTGCTCCCTTCCCCGGCGAGCGCCCGGCGCACCCGCTCCGGGTCCTCGCCCACGCCGTTGTCCTCGATCGTCACGAGGCACTCGTGGTCGGCGTCCTGCGCCAGGATGGTGATCTCCCCGTCCCCGACCTTGCCCTCGAGTCCGTGCTGCACGGCATTCTCGACGAGAGGCTGGAGGCAGAGGAACGGCACGACGACGGGCAGCACCTCGGGCGCGACGCGGAGCGTGACGCGCATGCGGTCCCCGAAGCGGGCCTTCTCGATGACGAGATAGGCCTCGATGGACCGCAGCTCCTCGGCGAGGGTGGTGAACTCGCCGTGCCGGCGGAACGAGTACCTCGTGAACTCGGCCAGGTCGAGCAGCAGCTCGCGGGCGCGGTCGGGGTCGGTCCGGGTGAACGAGGCGATGGCCGTGAGCGAGTTGTAGATGAAGTGCGGACTGATCTGGGCACGCAGGGCCCGGACCTCGGCCTCCATGAGGCGGGTCCGCGACGCGTCGAGCTCGGCGAGCTCGAGCTGGCCCGAGACCCAGCGAGCCACCTCGCCCGTCGCCCGGACCAGGCCCGCCGAGGCGAGGCCGGTGAAGACCTGGAGGGTCCCGACAACCTTCTCCTCGACCTCGAGCGGGGCGACGATGGCCTGCCGGACGAGGCAGGACGGCTCGGCACAGGCGATGTCGGCCCCGTCGAGGACAACCGTGCGACCGTTGTCGAGCGTGCCGGCAGCAATGACCGGCGGCTGCCTCGAGTGGTGGTTGTGGCTGCCCTCCCAGGCGAGCAGCCCGCTCGTGTCGGTCATCGCCACGGCCGGGGTCCCGAGCAACGCCCGCAGGTACTTCAGGGACCGCTCCGCGGAGGTGGCGTTGAGCCCGGCACGGAGCGGGGGCGACGCCTGAGCCGCGGTGTGCAGGGTGCGGAAGGTCGCACGGTCGGCCTCGGTGCCGAGGTGACCACGACGCAACAGCGCGCCCCACGAGCTCATGCAGTCACCCTAGGACACGCACGACCTCCCCTGATCGAGTGAACAACGTCGGGCACAGAAGCCGTTCACTCGATCGGTCAGGCGTCGTCTTCGGGCAGGTGCCACAGGCCGGCGCGGCGCTCGGCGTCGAGCTCCTCCTGCGTCGCCGCCCGGGCGGCGTAGCGGTCCCGCATCGCCTCACGCTTCTGGTCACGCGTGGGCCGTGATGACTCGTCGAGGCGCAGGTCGGTGCCCCGGGACCCGAGCAGCTCGGCTCCGGACTGGAGCGTCGGCTCCCAGTCGAAGACGACCGCGTCGTCGGTGGAACCGATGACGACGGTGTCCCCGGCCACGGCGCCGACCTTGAAGAGCTCCTCCTCGACACCGAGCCGGGCGAGCCGGTCGGCGAGGTAGCCGACCGCCTCGTCGTTGCTGAAGTCGGTCTGGCGAACCCACCGGATCGGCCGCTCCCCGGTGACGCGGAAGAAGTCCCCGTCGGAGCCGTGTTCCCGGGTCACCGCGAAGCCCCGGTCGTCGACCGACCTGGGCCGGAGGACGACGCGCTTGGGCACGACTGCCGCGACCTCGGCGCGTGCGGCCTCGACGTGCCGGGCCATCGCGTAGGTCAGCTCCTTGAGGCCCAGGTGCGCCACGGCCGACACGATGAAGACCTCGTGGCCGCGTGCCTCCAGATCTGGCTTGACCAGCTCGGCCAGCTCCCGGGCCTCCGGGACGTCGGCCTTGTTGAGCACGACGAGACGCGTGCGCTCGGAGAGCGGCCGCCCGCCGAGGTCCGCATCGGGAACGTAGAGCGACAGCTCGCGCTCGATGACGTCGAGGTCGGTCAGCGGGTCACGACCCGGCTCGAGGGTGGCGCAGTCGATGACGTGGACGAGCACGGAGCACCGCTCGACGTGCCGGAGGAACTCGAGCCCGAGGCCCTTGCCCTCGTGGGCGCCGGGGATGAGCCCGGGCACGTCTGCCACGGTGAACCGGCTCGACCCGGCGGTGACCACGCCGAGGTTAGGGACGAGCGTCGTGAAGGGGTAGTCGGCGATCTTCGGCCGCGCCGCCGAGAGAACCGACACGAGCGACGACTTGCCCGCGCTGGGGAAGCCGATGAGGGCGACGTCGGCGAGCGTCTTCAGCTCGAGGACGACGTCGAGATCTTCCCCCGGCTCACCGAGCAGCGCGAAACCTGGTGCCTTGCGTCGCGCGGACGCGAGCGCCTTGTTGCCCAGGCCGCCACGGCCCCCGCGTGCGATGACGTGCTCGGTGCCCATCCCGACGAGGTCGACGACGATGCTCCCGTCCGCGTCCTTGACCACGGTCCCCTCGGGCACCGGCAGCACGAGGTCGGCGCCGTCGGCGCCATTGCGCTCGTCACCGGCTCCGGGTTTGCCGTTCTCGGCCTTGCGGTGCGGGTGGCGGTGGTAGTCGAGCAGGGTCGTCGACTGCGGGTCGACCCGCAGGATGACCGAACCTCCGTGCCCGCCGTTGCCGCCGTCGGGGCCGCCGAGAGGCTTGAACTTCTCGCGGTGGACGGAGGCGACGCCGTGCCCGCCAGCGCCCGCGCTGAGGTGCAGCACGACGCGGTCGACGAAGTTCACGGCCATGGGAGTTCACTCTTCCAGTTCACATAGATGGAAGGGCGGGCCGCGCGGGCCCGCCCTTCCACGAGGTTCAGCTGGTGATCAGTTGATCACTCGGCAGCGACGGCTTCGACACTGTCGACGTTCACCGTCTTGCGGCCGCGCTTGCTGCCGAAGCGGACGGCGCCGGCAACGAGGGCGAAGAGCGTGTCGTCGCCGCCACGGCCGACACCGTCACCCGGGTGGAAGTGGGTCCCGCGCTGGCGGACCAGGATCTCGCCGGCGTTGACCTGCTGGCCGCCGAATCGCTTGACGCCGAGTCGCTGTGCGTTCGAGTCGCGACCGTTGCGGGTCGAGGACGCACCCTTCTTGTGTGCCATGTCAGTTGCTCCTTGTGAGTCCGTGTACCAGTGCGATCAGGAGTCGATCGAGGTGATCTTGACCTGGGTCAGCGGCTGGCGGTGACCCTGACGCTTGCGGTAGCCGGTCTTGTTCTTGTACTTCATGATGACGATCTTGGGACCCTTGGCCGCCTTGACGACCTCGGCCTTGACCGACGCCTTCGACAGCTTGTCGGCGTCCGAGGTCACCGTGGTGCCGTCGACGAGGAGCAGCGGCGTGAGCTCGACGGCGTCGCCGGGCTGACCCGTCACCTTGTCGATGAGCAGGACGTCGCCCACCGAGACCTTCTCCTGGCGACCGCCAGCGCGAACAATCGCGTACACAGTGAAACTCACTCTCTGAATCAGGATTGGGGCGCCGCTTTCGACACCGGCCCGTCAACACGAGCCCGGTGGGCGCACCGAGGATCTAGGCTACCGGCTCCGAGCTCTCCGAACCAAACCGACGTCACTCGTCCGTCGAGCTGATCCGGGGCGGGCCGGCCGGCGCGACGACCCGCCCGCGGCGACGGCGCGGGCGCGATGCCGACGAATCGACTGCGGATGCGGCGGAGGCGGCGTCGGGGGTGGACACGGGGACGTCCGACTCCGGCTCGGCGCCATCAGCGTCCGTGTCCGAGTGATCCTCGGCGATGGGCTCGCCCGGACCGGCCTCGGCGTCCGGGTCCTCGGGCAGGGGCTGAGGCGCAACCTCACCGTCCAGGTGGGCCGGCTCGGAAGCGCCGCTCGGGGAGCGTGATTCCACTGACTCGGTGTCGGTTGGCTCGGTGCCGGTTGGCTCGGTGCCGGTTGGCTCGGTGTCGGTTGGCTCGGTGTCGGCAGCCGTCATGACGGCCGTGGTCGTGACACCTGCCGCACTCTTCAGCGCAGCGGCGTGGGCCGCGGCGGCGATCTGCGCGGCCGTCGGCCCCATCGGCCGGGTCTGCTCCGGCTGGGGTTGGCCATTGCCGCCGTTCCCGCCCGCGGACGTGCCACGGCGGCCGCGCCGGCCCGACCGGGCTCCGCCCTGATCGGGCTCGGTGCTCGCTGCACCCTTGTCCACCGGGTCGGAGTGGATGATGAAGCCGCGGCCGTTGCAGTGCTCGCACGTCTCCGAGAAAACCTCGATGAGGCCGGACCCGACCCGCTTGCGCGTCATCTGGACGAGGCCGAGTGAGGTCACCTCGGCGACCTGGTGCTTGGTGCGGTCACGACCGAGGCACTCGAGGAGTCGCCGCACGACGAGCTCGCGGTTGCTCTCGAGGACCATGTCGATGAAGTCGATGACGATGATGCCGCCGATGTCGCGCAGCCGCAGCTGGCGAACGATCTCCTCCGCGGCCTCGAGGTTGTTCTTCGTCACCGTCTCCTCGAGGTTGCCCCCCGAGCCGACGAACTTGCCCGTGTTGACGTCGACGACGGTCATCGCCTCGGTGCGGTCGATGACGAGCGACCCGCCGGACGGCAGCCACACCTTGCGATCCATGGCCTTCGCGAGCTGCTCGTCCACCCGGTGGTGAGTGAAGAGGTCCTGCTCGGACGTCCACTTCGTGACCCGGTCGGCGAGGTCCGGTGCCACGGACGTGATGTACGGCTGGATCTCGTTCCACGCCTGCTCACCGGAGACCACGAGCTGCTTGAAGTCCTCGTTGAAGACGTCACGGATCACCCTGATGGTCAGATCCGGCTCGCCGTGCAGGAGCAGCGGCGCCGAGCCCGAGGTGCTCGACCCACTTCCGCCGTTCTTCTTCCGGCCCTTGGACTTGCCCTTGGGAGCGGCCGCGGCCTCGGCACGCGCCTGGATGTCCTCCCACGTCTTGGTCAGCCGCTCGACGTCGGCGCGCAGCTCCTCCTCGCTCGCGCCCTCAGCGGCAGTGCGCACGATGACGCCTGCCGAGTCGGGCACGACGTCGCGCAGGATCTTCTTCAGCCGCGCACGCTCGGTGTCGGGCAGCTTTCGGCTGATGCCGGTCATCGAGGAGTTGGGGACGTAGACGAGGTAGCGGCCCGGCAGCGAGATCTGCGAGGTCAGGCGTGCGCCCTTGTGGCCGATGGGGTCCTTCGTCACCTGGACGAGCACCGTCTGGCCCGAGGTCAGGGCGTTCTCGATCCGCTTCGGCTCGTTGGCGTCGAGGCCGGCAGCATCCCAGTTCACCTCGCCTGCGTAGAGCACGGCGTTGCGCCCCTTGCCGATGTCGACGAAGGCCGCCTCCATCGAGGGCAGGACGTTCTGGATCCGACCCAGGTAGATGTTGCCGGCCATCGAGACCGTGGTCGCCTGGTCGATGTAGTGCTCGACGAGGACGCCGTCCTCCAGGACGCCCATCTGGGTGCGGCCGTCCTTGTTCCGCACGACCATGAGGCGGTCGACCGCCTCGCGTCGGGCGAGGAACTCGGCCTCCGTGATGATCGTGCGGCGCCGCCCGGCCTCCCGGCCCTCGCGACGGCGCTGCTTCTTGGCCTCGAGGCGCGTGGAGCCCTTGACCCCGACCGGCTCCTCGCTCTGCCCACGGGGCTGGCGGATCCGGGTCGAGACGTTCGGGGCATCCTCACCGGCGTCACCGGTGGCGGCCCCAGCCCGGCGCCGACGACGGCGGCGGCGGGTCGAGACGCCCTCCTCGTCACCGCCGTCCTCGTCGTCCTCGGCCTCCGCCTCGGCGTCCCCGCCCGGCTCCTGGCCGGCACTCCGGGCCGGTCGTTCGTCGTCGGAAGGTGCCTGGCCCGCCTCCCCAGCGGCCTCGGCCTCGTCCTCCGACCCTGCATCGTCGCCTTCAGAGGCTGCCCGGCCGCGTCGACCCTTGCCGCCGCGACGACGGCGCGACCGGCGTGGGGTCGCATCCTCCTCGCCGGACACCTCCTCCTCGGAGCGGGCCTCGTCTGCCTGGTCCTCGGGCTCCTCGGGCTCCTCGAGATCCCGGGCCGCCGGTGCCCGTGGGGGCACCGCGGCCGCTGGCGCCACGGCACGGCGACGGCGTCGGGGAGCGGAGAGTGCGGCCTCGGTGTCCGGGGCCTGGAACAGCACGCTGAAGCTGGGAACGACCGGCCGCTCGGCCTCGGTGACCCCATCCTCGGTGGCCTCGTCCTCGCTGGTCTCGGCCACGATTGTTGCGGTCGCCTCGTCACCGGCGCTGGCCTCGGTGCGGGCGACCGACTCGAGCGCCTCGCTCGTCACGACCTCATCACGTGTCGCGGCATCATCACGTGTCGCGGCCTCGTCCCCCGTCACGACCTCGACGCTCGGCTCCACGGCGGCCTTCTTGGTCGCCCGCTTGCGGGGTGCTGCCGCCTTGCGCGGCGCGCGCTTGCGCACCGGCGCAACCGTCTCGTCCTCCGCGTCGGCGGCTTTGGCCGGGTCGGCCGAGTCGGAGGTCGGCACCTCCGAGCTCACCTGCGCATCGACGACCGGGCCCGCCTTCTTCGTGCTGCGGCGCGTGGCGCGCTTGCGCGGAGCCGGCCCCGTTGGGTGGGCAGCGGCGTCGGGAGCGAGCTCAGCGGCATACGGCGTGGCTTCGTCGGCTGACTCGGTGGGGGTGGTCTCGTTGGGTGCCATCAGGCAACCTCCCGTCGGGTGCGGGGTGACCCACACCTTCGGCCGGAGCCGCCACGCCGCACGGGCACGGTTCGTTTGTCGTTTGTCGTCACGCCGCGGGGGCGGACGGAAGTCGTCTTGTTACACCGGAAAATGGTTCGCGCGGGGGCGCGGCCCCATGTTCTGATGCCGTCGGCGCTCTTGTCGGCAGCCGCTTCGCCGGTCAGGCAGGGCCTGGGTCCAACGGGTCGGTCACCCTCGCGGTTGCGGTGTCGAGCGGTCCCTGGGCCAGCCGTGTCACCAAGGGTGGACGCGGCGGCGCCAAGTCGGCAATCTCACGCAGCGCGGTCAGAATGTCGTCGGGGCGGACGGCAGGTGTGGTGTGCCGTACGACCATCCGCAGTATCGCACAGTCGGGCCGGATCTCGTGATTCGCCGCGGCCGTGCGAGCCGCCTCGTCGGCCCCCTGGACCCCCGCCGAGACGAGTGCACGGCGCACGTCGAAGGTCCGCGGACCCGACTTCGTGACGCGTGTCACCTCGACCGTCTCCCGCTCGAGCAGCCGCTCGACGGCGGCACGCAGCACCTCGACCGAGATCCCGCTCACCTCCACCAGCCAGTCGCTCGCCTCCAAGCGGTCGGCGAGCGCTCCCGGCCCCGCCTCGACCACCTGGATGATGTCGATCCCTCCCGGCAGCGCCTCGTCGAGGGCGGTTCGGACGGACTCGGGGTCGACCCGTTCGGTCACCTGCAGCTCGAAGTACTCCGCCTCGCTCGCCGTGCCGGTCGACGCGGCGTTGGCGTAGCTGATCTTGGGGTGCGGGTGGAAGCCGGCCGAGAAGGCCATCGGCACATCGGCCCGGCGCAACGCCCGCTCGAGCGCCCGCTGGAAGTCACGACTCGACGTGAACCGCAGCCGGCCGCGCTTGGCGTACCGGACGCGCAGCTTCTGGACAGCCGGATCGGGAGCGGGGCCCTCGGGGACGCGCTGACGAGGTCGGCCCATGCGCGCAGGCTATCCCGGGGCCAACCGCGGGTTTGCATGTGGAAGCTCGCGACGCCGTCGAAGTGGGGCATTCAGACCCGTGCAATCGGCATCGAGCGGACCATGGGACTCATGAAGCGTTCACGATGGCTCGCGGTCACCTCGGCCGTGCAGCTGACGAGCGACGTGGCTGGGTTCGTCATCGCCGACCGACGCCGGCTGCCGGCAGATCCGGTGGGCGTCCACCTGCACGTCCCCCGCACCCACCTGGTGCGCAGCTCCGCCCTCCTCGGGACGGGCCAGTCGGCACCGATCGTCATGGTCGCCGCGCAGGTCTGGGCGACGTGGCGACTCCTCAGAGGTCCGGACGAAACCGCCCGCAAGACCCTGCGGGCACTGGGCGTGGCCATGGTCGGCGGCTACCTGATCGAGCGGGGATCACCACTCTGGCCCGGCCACCGCGAACGATGGGCGACGACAGCCTTCGCCGTCGGTCTCGCGGGGTCCGCTGCCATGGCGGCGCTTGCTCGCCGGTGAGTCAGTCGTCGCGGTCAGTGCGTTCGTCGGCCCGCCGCGCGTCGGCCTTGCGTTGGCGCTCCGCGAACTCGGCGTCGTCGAGGCGAGTGGCCTCGGCCAGGGTCGGCGCCGTTCCGCCCATCGCGGCGGGGAGGAACTTGAGGTCCGCACCCGTCAGTGGTTCGTAGGTGGACCGCAGCACGTCGAGCAGGTGCTGCATCACGGCCTTGTACTCGACCGTGACCTGCTCGGGATCCGAGCCGAGCGGCACCGCGATCGGCTCCCCGACCGCGATCGAGATCGGGATGTTGGTGCGGCCCAGCCGCTTCGGGTGACCCTTGGTCCACACCCGCTGCGAGCCCCAGATGACGACAGGGATGATCGGCACTCGGGCGTCCCTCGCCATGCGGGCGGCCCCAGACTTGAAGGCCTTCAGCTCGAAGGACCGGCTGATCGTCGCCTCGGGGAAGACTCCGACGATCTCGCCGGCCCGCAGGGCGTCGACTGCGGCCCGGTATGAGGTGGCCCCGGCCGTCCGGTCGACCGGGATGTGGTGCATTCCCCTCATGAGCGGACCGCTGACCGGGTGCCTGAAGACGCTGTCCTTGGCCATGAACCGGACCAGCCGCCCTGACTTCAGTGCGGCGAGCCCGGCGTAGGTGAAGTCCATGTAGCCGATGTGGTTGATCACCATGACGGCGCCGCCGGACGTCGGTACGTTCTCGTCGCCCACGATCGTGAACCGAAGTCCCTGCAAGGCGAAGACGCCCCGGGCAAACGCGATGACGGGCGAGTAGACCGGTTCCATGGAGCACACTCTGCCGTGTCGGCGGCCGCAAGACGTCAGGAGGCCCTCGATCGGCGGCGCTAGTGTGAACCATGGCACACGGAGACATCACGCACATCGACATCCCGGCCGACGACGTGGAGCGGGCCAGGCGGTTCTACCAGACCGTCATCGGGTGGACCATCGACGAGGTACCCGGCTACGAGGGCTATCCGATGTGGCGGGCCCCCAACCAGGTCAGCGGCGGCGGACTGACCGCCCGCGAGGACGGCCTGACGCATCCGCGCAGCTACATCGAGGTCGACTCGATCGATGACACCCTGTCGAAGGTCGAGGAGAACGGCGGCCGGGTCGTGATGGCCAAGACGCCCATCTCCGACACGAGCTGGTATGCCGCCTTCGAGGACAGCGAGGGCAACCAGATGGGCCTCTACGAAGGGGTCACCGAGACGAGCTGATCTCCCGGCTGAGCGGCGCGAACTGCACACTCGACCGGGACGGAGCCCAGCGGCATACGGAATGCGTTTCGAGGCACTCCGCCAGGTCTGGAAGGATTGCCGCATGACTGACGCACCTGCACCCACGACCTCGCAGATCCCCGAGCGCCCCACGCTCGACGGCCTCGAGGAGAAGTGGATGCAGGTATGGAGGGACGAGCAGACCTACGCGTTCGACCGGGCCCGTGCACTCGAGCTGCCCCGTGAGCAGGTCTTCGCGATCGACACTCCCCCACCGACGGCGTCCGGGTCACTCCACGTCGGGCACGTCTTCTCCTACACGCACACCGACTGCATGGCGCGCTACAAGCGGATGCAGGGACTCGAGGTGTTCTACCCGATCGGGTGGGACGACAACGGCCTGCCGACCGAGCGCAGGGTGCAGAACTACTACGGCGTGCGCGGTGACGCGACCCTTCCCTACGTCGAGGACTACGAGCCGCCCTTCAGCGAGGGCGTCGACGCCAAGGGCAAGGCGATCAAGCCGGCCGACCAGCAGCCGATCAGCCGCAAGAACTTCATCGAGCTGTGCGACATCCTCACCGTCAAGGACGAGGTGACCTTCGAGTCGCTCTTCCGGCGCCTCGGCTTCTCCCTCGACTGGAACATCTCCTACCGCACCATCGACGAGCGCTCGCGAGCCGTGGCGCAACAGGCGTTCCTGCGCAACCTCGAGCGTGGCGAGGCGTACCAGAGCGAGGCGCCCGGTCTGTGGGACGTGACGTTCCAGACGGCGGTCGCGCAGGCCGAGCTCGAGGCACGGGACTACCCGGGTGCGTACCACCGGGTCGCCTTCCACCGCGATGGTGCCGACCCGGTGTACATCGAGACGACGCGGCCGGAGCTCATCCCGTCGGTCGTGGCGCTCATCGCCCACCCTGACGACGAGCGGTACCAGCCGCTCTTCGGCACGACGGTCGCCTCACCCCTCTTCGGCGTCGAGGTGCCCGTGCTCGCCCACCACGCCGCCGAGATGGACAAGGGCGCCGGCATCGCCATGTGCTGCACGTTCGGTGACCTCACCGACGTCATGTGGTGGCGTGAGCTCCGGCTGCCGATCCGCTCGCTCATCACCCGCAACGGCCGCCTCCAGGCGGAGACGCCCGAGTGGATCGCGGGTGGCCCCGGAGAGCAGCTGTATGCCGCTGAGCTGGCTACCAAGACCACGTTCAGTGCGCGTGAGGCCGTGGTCAAGGCGCTCCGCGAGTCCGGTGACCTCGACGGGGAGCCGGTCAAGACCCAGCGCAAGGCGAACTTCTACGAGAAGGGCGACAAGCCGCTCGAGATCGTCACGTCGCGCCAGTGGTACATCCGCAACGGCGGGCGGGAGGCGGACCTGCGCGCGGCCCTCGTGGCCCGTGGCGAGGAGATCGACTTCCATCCCTCGTTCATGCGCGCGCGGTACCGGAACTGGGTCGAGGGCCTCAACGGCGACTGGCTCATCTCCCGGCAGCGCTTCTTCGGGGTGCCCTTCCCGGTCTGGTACCCGGTGACCGCCGACGGCGAGACCGACCACGACCACCCGATCCTCGCGCCGGAGTCAGCGCTCCCGGTCGACCCCCAGATCGACGTGCCGGACGGCTACGACGAGACGCAGCGGGGCAAGCCCGGTGGCTTCGTCGCGGACCCCGACATCATGGACACGTGGGCGACGTCGTCGCTGTCGCCGCAGATCGCGGCCGGGTGGCCCGTGCGCGGGGGCGACGGGCTGGGGTCGGACGCCAAGCTGTTCGAGGCGATCTTCCCGATGGACATGCGCCCGCAGGCCCACGACATCATCCGCACCTGGTTGTTCTCGACGGTGACGCGGGCCCACTTCGAGCACGGCACCGTGCCATGGCGCAATGCCGCCATCAGCGGCTGGATCCTCGACCCGGACCGGAAGAAGATGAGCAAGTCCAAGGGCAACGCCGAGACGCCGGAGGACGTCGTCAAGGCGCACGGGGCCGACGCAGTCCGGTACTGGGCGGCCTCCGGCCGGCTCGGGACGGACGCCGCCTACGACACCGGCCAGATGAAGGTCGGCCGCCGCCTCGCCATCAAGGTGCTCAACGCCTCGAAGTTCGCCCTCGGCTTCGGGGACGTGTCCGGGGACCTGCCTGCCGCGGTGACGAATCCCCTCGACCTGTCGATGCTCGCCGCACTCGGTGACGTCGTCGAGAAGGCGACGCACGGCTTCGAGTCATGGGACTACACGCGCTCCCTCGAGGTCACCGAGTCCTTCTTCTGGACCTTCTGCGACGACTACCTCGAGCTCGTCAAGGACCGGGCCTACGGCGGGCGCGGCGAGGCTGATGGGGCAAGCGCCCGGGCTGCGTTGCGGATCGCCCTCGAGACCCTGCTCCGCCTCTTTGCCCCCTTCATCCCGTACGCCACGGAGGAGGTGTGGTCGTGGTTCGAGAGCGGCTCGGTCCACCGCCAGGCCTGGCCGACGAGGCAGGAGCTGCCGCACGGGGGTGACCCGGCGGTGCTCGCTGCCGTGAGCGAGGCCCTGGCCGGCGTGCGCAAGGTCAAGTCGGAGGCCAAGCTGGGGATGCGCGCCGAGGTCCGGACCATGACGTTGGTCGGGCCCGCCGAGCAGCTCGCACACGTCCGCGCGGCCGATGGTGACCTGCGGGCGACCGGTCGGATCGGCGACCTGTCCTACGGTGAGGGCGACGGCATCGAGGTCCGCGAGGCGGAGCTGATCCCGGCCGACAAGAAGCCGTCACACTCCGGCTGACTCGCGACTGCCTCGCGGCCAACTCGGGGCTCGCCCGCGCTGGGGATCGTCGGTGGCCATCACTACGATGGACGCCATGGCTCACAGGGGGGCGACAGGGGTCGCGGGCGTCGTGGCAGGTGCCGCCATCGTCATGGCCGCGCTCGTCGTCGCTGCCTCGGGGCGGTCACCCGACCTCATGAGCCG
>NZ_JBEDUL010000166.1:0-4780 GCF_040414665.1 Intrasporangium sp. | reverse complement strand
TCCCAGTACCGCCGGGCCGCGGAGGTCATCGACGCCCAGGTCTTCGCCGGCGGTGCGGGCACACGGCCGGTGCGACCACCCACACCGGCGGCGGAGGGTCGCGACCGCGATCGTGCACCGATCCCGGGATTCAGGAGACTACGGTGAGCGGCCCGCTGCTGCTGCCGACCTGGGCCCAGCTCGAGGCAACCCACCCGCAGGTCGTGGCCACGATGCGCGCCCACCTAGCTCAGGTCGCCGCCGTCCTACGACCGGGCAGCGTCGCCGGCGCCGACCTCGCACTACGCT
Organism: Intrasporangium sp.; assembly: GCF_040414665.1. Taxonomy (GTDB): domain Bacteria; phylum Actinomycetota; class Actinomycetes; order Actinomycetales; family Dermatophilaceae; genus Intrasporangium. Next base: position 4,492 of record NZ_JBEDUL010000166.1, on the reverse strand, counting down.
CCTTCGCCACCTACCTCGCCGCGGAACACCCTGCGGTACAACGGTTCGGGACGTCGGACGCCCTCAGGTCGAGGGATTCAAGACGTGGGTCGCAGCCCGCCCCGGACAGAACAAGGCCTGCGTCACACCGGCCACCATCGCCCACCGCCTCGGCACCCTGCGGGTGTTCTTCGTCCGGATCGACGCATGGGGCTGGGACGAGGCCCCACCACGGGTGCCGATGTTCCTCGGCGACGTGCCCCGCCAGCAGCACGCCCTGCCCAAGGCCCTGGACGACCCGACCGCGGCCAAGCTGCTACGCGCCGCCCAAGCAGACCGAAGGATGCTCGTTGGGGTCACCGTCGAGTTCCTGCTGCGCACCGGACTACGGGTCGGGGAGTACACCGCCCTGACCGCCGACGCTGTCGTGCTCATCGGCGACACCCACTGGCTGCACATGCCGGTCGGCAAGCTCCACGAGGACCGCTACCTGCCGCTGCACCCACGCATCGTGCGGCTCGTCGACGCCTACCGCGCCAGGCACGTCCCACCCGGGCACCCGCTGCTGCTGCCCAGGGAGAACGGCAGAGGCCTCGACCGTCACTCCGTGACCCGAATGATCAACCGAGCCGGCGCCGCCGCCGGGCTGGCGCACATCCACCCCCACCAGCTTCGGCACACCCTGGCCACCCAAGCGATCAACCGGGCATGTCCATCGAGGCCATCGCCGCGATGCTCGGCCACAAGTCGCTGGACATGACCCTCGTGTACGCCAAGATTGCCAACCGCACTGTCGCCGAGGAGTACTTCACCGTCGCCGAGAAGGTCGAGGCTCTCTACTCTCACCCCGCGCAGCTGCCCGCCGACGCGCTCGGACCGAACATGGCCCGCCTGAGCCGCGAGCACCATCGGATGCTCGGCAACGGCTACTGCGTCCGACCCAAGGCGATTGACTGCCAGTACGAGAGCATCTGCGAGTCCTGCACGTTCTTCCAGACCACCATCGAGTTCCGACCCACCCTGCTGGCCCAACGCGAGGACGCCTGCGCCAAAGGCCAAACCCGCCGCGCCGAGATCTTCGACCAGCTCATCACCGGCCTCGGCACCACCGAGGCCTCTTGACACCGACCACCCACATAATGCCGATGAACGGTAGTCGCTGATCGGAGTTATGTGGGTGATCGGAGCCGTAGCTGGACGTTGCCGGGCCCTGCCCTTCGGTTTTCGTTATACGATTTCGTGATGGTGGGTGATGACCAGGTGACGGATGAGCAGATCCAGAAGTGGGCGGACGAAGCCGAGGCGGGGTATGACCTCAAGGAGCTGAAGCGCCGCGGGCGAGGACGTCCTGGGCGTGGGGCCGAGCCCACGCAGGTCATCGCCGTGCGGCTGACGGCCGAGGAGATCGCGGCGCTCGATGCTTACGCCGCGCGGGAGCACCTGTCGCGCTCTGAGGCGATCCGACGGGCCCTGGCCGGCTACGCCGCGTGAAGGTCCACCGCAGTGCGCTCAAGCACGGGGTCCTGCCTGAGGACGCGGTCCAGGCTGCCGACCTGTCGCTGTGGATCGAGCCCCTCGAGGAAGAGGAGTGGCCACGTCGCGAGCTGCGGCTCGGGTTCGACACGTAGGCGCGGCTGCTGGAGACCGTTGTGCTGATCTTCCAGAGCGGCGAGGAGATGGTCATCCACGCGATGCCGGCTCGGCGGCAGTATTGGGAGCTTCTGCCCTGATCCGAGGCGTGCAACTGCCGCGGCGAGGGCGTCTTCGCCGCCACAAAGGCCTGTGCTGGCGTCGGATGCCATGATCCAGAGATGCGAGCGGCGTACTGGGAACCGGCGCGCGAAGCGATCTACGAGACGGACGTCCCGGCCGAGGCCGGACGCGCGCTCATCGACGCCGTGCTCGGGCACCGATCGGGTCGCGGTCACCCCGCGTTGGAAGTGACCCGGCCCGACGGTTCTGGGCTGGTTGTTGGTACCGACGGGCAGCTCGCAATCGTCATGTGAACGGACTCATTCGGCGAATCCTTCCGCAGCGTGGGAGACGACCACGATTCACGGGTTCTGATCTACGACTATTTCGGGTCATGATCCGAGGCTCCAGGGTCTGCCCTGGTCGACTTGGATGATGCGATTACGTGCTTGGAGAGGTTCCTGACGACAGCTGCCCCGACAGCCACAGGGTCCTGTTCACGCCGGAGTGACATCCACTCACATGCCGCGAGTCGGGTGTATCAGCGCGTGGGTGCTTGGGTCGCAATGCCGCACTGCCTGGCAGAAGCAAGCCCGGAAGTGACCCCAGCAGCCCCTCGGCCCACCTCAGCTCCGCCTGTACGCGGCCATTTCCGGCCAAGCACTGGGCGGGCCTCGCCCTGCCGCGAGAGCCGACTCATCCGGTGCTCTCGGAACGGCGGGGTGAGAACGCACTGGCCCCGCTCCGCGGACCGGACGGCCTGCTCGTCGCGTGCCATCAACAGCGCGTGCCAGGTGAGCCCAAGGGTGGTTCGTCCATGACACGCCTCACCGCGGAGCCAGCTCCAGATGGGTTGGTCTCGGACCGAGGCAGCGCCTTCAGCAACGACACGGGCGAGCCGATCGTCCGGATTGTTGCGGGCCGGGTCGGGGAGAACGTCAAGCGCGTCACCGTCCACACGAAGGAGCAGGGCGACGTGGTGGCGACGGTACGGAACGGGTACTTCGCCGCGTGGTGGCCCGGGGAAACCTTCGAGGTCTCAACTGCACCGACTGCACCGCTTAGCATGGAGTTCTCGTTCACGGCTGGCCTGATCGACGGCTCGACGCGCGAGTTCAGCAGACCACCGGCTCCCCCGGGTGAGTGACGAACTGACTCACAATCCGGACGCGACAACGCCGATCATGATCGGACGCTCCTGAAGCGCCGAAACAACCCCTTCCCCGCAGCGACGCGCTCGGGCGTCGGCTGGCGCGATTCGCGATGACGTCGTGACCACGGGACGGGACGTGGACGTCTCCGCAAAGAGTCAACCCAACCACACATCGATCAGGTCACGAGTCGGCTTGGGGAAAGGCCTGGCAGGTTGGGATGGTCTCATCGGGTCCTTCGCACAGCACGATATGAAAAGGGATCTCGACTTCGCCGCGTTCGGACTCGTTGTGCCAGTACACCAATATTCCATCGGCGCGGGCCGTGCTGTCTCGTTCCTTGCGGAACTCGACAGCCAGTTCGGCGCCGCCAGGTGGCTGCCGGCATGTCTGGGAGACGGCGTCAGTTCCGTTGAATCCAGTTGCGACAAGGGCCCGGTCTTGTGAGCCGAACAGACTGGGGCTCAATGGCCGGACCGCGAAGCCGCTGACGGACAGTCCACCTTGGGAATTGACGGCGGCAACGCTATCAATCTGGACGGTGCCGACCTTGTCGAGGCAGATCGGAATGCTTCCGAATGTGTACGGGCGCGCCGAAGTGGTCGCTGGAAGGGACGCCCCGAATGGCAGGGTGATCGGTGTGGTCAGTCGTCCTTGAGAAGGCTCCTGTCGCCGCGTCGTGGTGGACACTGCGAAGGTGGCGGTTGCCAGCCCCACGCACACCGCGAGGATCAGGGCCGACCGGGGCAATCGTCCCGGTCGGCCCGCATCTTCGGGAGCGGTGTTCACCCGGCGGAGGCCGATGCCAAGGAAGATGAGACCCAGCCGGACGCGCTGTTGGCGCACAACGTGGTCCGCTTGGTCACGGTCCACGCGATCTCGGTGTTGGACTTCCACCCACTCTGGGCACTGACGTTGATCGGACCGATGTCCAGGCCCGCACCATACGTTACGTTCGTGCCCTGATACTTCGTGTAGGTGCCACCCCTGTACGTGGTGCAGGTGCTCCATGTGACGTGCGGCGTGTACGTGAAGTTCGAAAGAAGCGCATTGACGCTGTATGGCTTACGAGTGACTGACGGGCTACAACTGCTGTAGTAGTCGCGATAGTTGACCTTGTTCCAGACGTACGTGTCCGCGACTCCACTGCGCGACGCACTGGGCGCCATATTTGTGGACTGAGTGCCACTCTGCTTAAACCCCGAATTGCTACCGGTGGAACTGAAGCCGATGCCGAGTGTATGGTCGTTGCCGTTCTTCTGTATGACGGTCGCCAGCGCGCCGGACCAGGCGTAGGCCTGCATGAAAGTATTCCGGGAGACCGTAATGGATCGTGCCCGCGGACGTCACACAGATCTCTGAGGGCGTGGCCGCGATCCCGGCGCTTGACGCTTCGGTGCTCATGGCTCGCAGTTCGGAGATCGGCTTCGATCGCAACTGTTCAAACTGGCGGCCGTCGCGGGAACCAGTGGTCCGAGATGTCGAAGACGTGGGCGGTCGTGCAAGCCGCATCTGGTGGTCACGCGCTCCGCCGCGATTGACGTGACTCCCGGCCCGAGCTCGGAGCTCAGCAGCGCCACCTCGTGCTCAGCCGTACCCGGCCAAATCCGGCCATGGGTCCCAGAATGGGTCTTAGCGGCCAACAGCGAGGTGAACAAAACCGCGTCTGA